>DATLLJ010000109.1:0-7963 GCA_035537875.1 Vicinamibacterales bacterium
CACCACGTGATAGCCGCCGCCGAGCAGCACCATCGTCACGAGCGTGAACGAAATGCCCTGCTTCAGTTCTGTGAACATCGGTGACCTCATCTGAGCGCCAGGTGTTCGGCGATCGGACCGAGTACCGCGACCGGCATGAACATCAACAGGCCGAGGATCACGATCACCGCCCAGAGGGTCACGCCGAACGTCGCGCTGTCCGCGCGGAGCGAGCCGGCCGTTTCGGGCGCGGCCGGCTTTGCGCCCAGCGACGCGGCCAGCGTCAGCGGCGCGATGATTGGGATGTATCGCGAGAGCAGCATCACCACGCCGGTCCCGATATTCCAGAACGCCGTGTTGTCACCGAGGCCCTCGAACCCGGAACCGTTGTTGGCCGCGCTGGACGTGAATTCGTAGAGCATCTCGGAGAAGCCGTGCGGGCCGGGATTCTTCAGCCAGCCCAGCGCGGTTCCGGGATCGGCCGTTGTCGCCCAGACGTAACAGGCGACCGCGGTGCCAACGAGGATGGCGAGCGGGTGCCACAGCAGGGCGACGCTGGCCAGTTTCATCTCCCTGGCCTCGACCTTCTTGCCCAGGAACTCCGGCGTCCGGCCGATCATCATGCCCGCGACGAACACGGCGACGATGACGAAGATCAGCATGTTGATGAAGCCGACGCCGACGCCGCCGAAGATGTTGTTCAGCCACATGCCCGCGAGCGACATCAACCCGCCAAGCGGCGTCATCGAGTCGTGCATCGCGTTGACCGACCCGTTCGACGTCACCGTCGTGGTCACCGCCCAGAGGGCGGACAGTCCGGCGCCGAAGCGAACCTCCTTCCCCTCCATCGAGCCTGTGGACTGGTCGACGCCCATGGCGCTGATCGCTGGATTGCCGCCGGCTTCCTGAGCGACCGCGACAGCAACCATCGGCAGATAGATCGCCAGCATCGTGGCAAAGATGACGACGGCGAGCTTCCGGCGGCCCACCATGTAGCCGAACATCACGACCATCGCCATCGGGATGACGGCGATCGCCCACATCTCGACGAAGTTCGATGACGGCGTGGGGTTCTCGTACGGATGCGTCGAGTTCGGGCCGAAGTAGCCGCCGCCATTGGTCCCGAGCTGCTTGATGGAGACGACGCCGGCCGTGACGCCGCGCGCGATCGTCTGCTCGGCGCCTTCGATCGTCAACGCCCTGGCGGCGCCCTCGAAGGTCTGCGGTGTGCCCTGCCACATCATCAGGATCGACAGGAGTACCGCCAAAGGCAGGAACACGCGAATGGTCGCGCGCGTGAGGTCGACGTAGAAGTTGCCGATGGACGTGAGCCGGCTGCCGGCGAGACCGCGCATCGTCGCCACCGCCGCGGCCACGCCGGTCGCCGCGGTCACGAACTGGAGGAACGTGACCATGAACATCTGCGAGAAGTACGAGAGGCCCGTCTCCCCGCTGTAGTGCTGCAGGTTCGTGTTGGTGGTGAAGCTCGAGATGGTGTTGAACGCGAGCGTCGGCTCCATGTTGCCGATGCCGTCCGGGTTCAGCGGCAGATACTGCTGGAGCGTCACGACCGCCCATGTCGCCAGCCACATGCACATGTTCGAGACAAGCAGCGACACCGAATACTGCTTCCAGTCCTGCTGGCGGCCGGGATCGACGCCGGTCAGCCGTAGAACCAGCCGCTCAATCGGACCAAGGATGGGGTCCAGCCACGTGCGCTGTGCCCTGAACACGCGGAACAAATAGCCGCCGAGCACCGCGCTCGTGGCGATGGTGACGACAATCGTGAACCCGACCGCGACGTATTCGGTCGCCATAACCGGCTCAGAACCTTCCTACGAACGAAGCCAGGCGGCGAGGAACATCACCAGCGAGGCCGCAGCGAAAACCCATCCCGCCAGCGACCATGGCCACACTGGAGCGTTGATGTGAGGGCTGTCTCGTTCCATGGTTCGAGCGTACGGCGGCACGGCCTTAAGAGACCGGCAAAAAGCCATAAAGAGTTCATAAGGAGGCGATTCAGGCGCGAATCGCGGGACTAGGATGGAAACGCCTTGTCACAGAACGAGCGGCCGACGGCTGAACAGGTACTCGCGAAGCTGCAATCGACGCAGCGCGCGCGCCTGCGCATCTATATCGGTGCGGCGCCTGGCGTCGGCAAGACGTACTCGATGATCGACGACGCGCATGCGCTCCGTCGTGAAGGCGTCGACGTCGTTGTCGGCTTCATCGAAACGCACGGCCGTGCGGACACAGCGGCTCGAATCCGCGATCTTGAGGTGGTACCGCGGCGGCAGATCGACTATCGCGGCGTCGTCCTCGAAGAGATGGACCTCGACGCGATCCTGAAGCGACACCCCGCCATGTGCGTCGTGGACGAGCTCGCCCACACGAATGCGCATGGCAGCCGGCACGAAAAACGGTACCAGGATGTTCAGGAGATCCTCGATGCCGGTATCGGTGTCCTAACAGCCGTGAACATTCAGCATCTGGAGACGCTCAACGACGCCGTGAGCCGCGTCACCGGCGTTCGTGTGCGCGAGACCGTGCCTGACACGTTTCTCGACCGCGCCGACGAGGTGGTGAATGTGGACGTCACCGTCGAGGAGCTGCACAGCCGCCTGCGACAAGGCAAGGTCTACAAAGCCGAAAAGGTCGAACAGGCTCTCTCCAACTTCTTTCGCGAAACGAACATCTCGACATTGCGGGAGCTGGCGCTCCGAGCGGTCGCTGACGAGATCGGCGAACGGGCCGCATCGCAACGGCAGCGCGAAGGACTGGCGCCGGCACTGATTCCCGAACGGGTGATGGTCTGTACCAGTTCAGCGGCAGACGCGCCGCGGGTCATCCGCGCCGGGGCGCGCATCGCCAGCCGGCTCGGCGCGCGGTGGTATGCGGTGTATGTCGAGACGCCGCGAGAAGCGCCCGGGCATATCAAAGCCGAGGACCGCGCCGCGCTGCAACGAAACATCGCGCTGGCCGAGGAGCTCGGCGCGACGATCGTCCGCGTGAAAGCGGATAAGCCTGCCGACGGGCTCATCGCGTTCGCGAATCGCGAGGGCATCACCCATGTCGTGTTCGGTCAGACCGCCCGGTCGCGTTGGGAAATCCTGACGAAAGGCTCGACCCTGAACCGCTTTCTCGAGGAAGTTCGCGACGCGGTGGTCCAGGTGGTGCCGCTCGGCGAGTCCGCTGTGTAACCCCGGCAGCCGCAGCTCGTTGCCCGATCGCAATCGCTGTCGACGAAGCGCCGTTCGATTGCATGGCGGCCACCGGCTCGTGTTCGCCGGTGGCCGTCAACCCTCATCGAGGGGCACTCGCTCGAATCCTGAACTCCGTTCCGCTCAGGAGATCGAGATCGCTGCGGCCCTGAATGAACACCGACCCGGCGCCGGCTCCGGCGCCGATTGCCGCGCCGATCGCCGCACCCTTGCCGCCGCCGGCCACCGCTCCAATCACCGCCCCGATTGCCGCACCTATTCCGGTGCGGGTCACGGTGCGGCCGGCCTGGCCGGTATCGTCCTGGACCACCCCCTCGTTATCGACCCGCACGGCGTCATCGTTCGGCGCACGGACGCTTTCGATGTAGCCGGTGAAGTCGTAGACTCGCCCGTTGCGCAGACGGATGGCGTCGAACGCGAACGACATCTCGGCCCGGCCCGAGACCTGGCCGGAACGGGCGACGTGCACGAGCGACCCTTCGATGGTGGCTCCGCCGTACTGCGACGGCGTGCGTACCGTCAGCGCAAACCGATCGCCGTCACGGGCCTGCCTGGTGCTCAGCGCGTCGTTCAGCACGGCCACCATGTCCGTTCCATTCGGGACGATGAAGCCGCCGCCTTCGTCATCGGCAGCGGAAACGCCGGCACCGCGCCGGACGCGAGCGTAGACGTCCCAGTGCGGCGTGGCCGACGTCTTGTCGTAGACGCTCCTCGCCACGACGGCCTGCCGCAGATCTTCGTGGGTGATGCGGCGCGTGACCCGAAGGCTGCGGCCGCTGTCGATCGATTCGAAGGTGACCTGGTAATCGACGGCCCGGTCCCCATCGGTACTGACGACCAGTCGGTCTCCGGACAGCGTGGCTGTCGTGCGCACCTGCCGGGCATTGCGCGACTGCTCGATCTGTTCACGCCCATCAGCCTCGAACGTGACGCGCGGGGCCGCTGACGAGGCGATGGTGATAATCCGTCCGTCGCGCTCGATGGCCAGCGACTCGGGCGCTTCCAGGCGCCGCTCGACGGCCGTGCGGAGGCGCTCCTGTTCCCCCGCGGGCAGATTCCGCGTCACGGTGCGTGCCGTCGTGGCGGGATTGTCGCTGCGGGCGGGATCGAGGCGGTAGGTGCCCGTCAGACGATTGGTCACCGCGCTACGGCCGCTGCTGTACCACTCGCCACGCCAGGAGTACTGGGTCTTGATCACCCTGTTGCTGCGGGTATTGACAACCGCTTCATACGAGAAGGGCCGCAGTCTCCCGTCCGTGGCGCGCGTCACGGTGCCGGTGCCCCGCACCAGAACCTGCGCGTTCGACGGAAATTCGGTCTGGGCATCGCGCGCATATTGCACCGTCAGATCCCGGCCACCCTGCTGGCTGATGATCCGTTCCTGCACCGCGCGCTGGGCCTGATCGATCGCTCGATCCGTCGAACCCTGGGCCGCCACGAGACTGCTGCTCGCGAGGAGACCCGCAAGCACAGTCACCGCCGCGAACCACACGCCGCGATGTATCGACGAACTCGTTTCAATGTGTGTCATCACTCCCTCCTCTCGCTCGAACGACAGTCCTGCTCTCCGGCAAAGCCCTCGGTACTCGGGAAGGACCGTCAGACGAGGCGGCGCCGGCCGCTCAACACCCCGGCCAGGAACAACACGATCGCCACGACCAGGAGCACATGGATGAACGCGCCGATCGTGTAACCGCTGACAAAGCCGAGCAGCCACAGGATCAGCAGAATCACGGCAATGGTGTACAGCATGGCGTCCTCCTTTCACTGCTGCTGAACTGTGCAACACGGGAGCCACGCATCCGCATCCGGCCTGCTGTGATCGGCCGCACGGCGGGACTGCTGCGAGCGCGTTTTTTCGCGGAGAGGCGCGGACTAATGCCTACGGAATCCACCGTATGGATGCTTCGGTCGAATCGCGTGGCGTTGCAAACAGCGGCGCGAGATCGAGCGATCCAAAGCCGTGCATGTAATCCTCGAACGGCACAATCGCCCAGTCGTAGTTCTCGTTTTCGCTGAGCGTGGAGGAGCGAATCACGACGCCCCCGCGACGAATGGGTGGACAGCATACGGGATCTACCGTATAGGCCCGTACCGGCTGGGCTCGTATGCTCATCACACTCAATCCAGTGCGCGCTCCAACAGCCCCTCCCCGCACGAAGTCCGTGACGTCGCGACCAGCGACGCGGACGTGCCGGCGCGCGACGCACCGTGACGAGGTCCCTGTCGATCCGCGCGGCGATGCACTCGAACTGTTCGGCGCCCTGATCGACGCGATGCCGGATGCAATCGTTGTCGTGGACGAGACGAGCACCATCGTGCTGATCAACGACCAGACCGAGCGGTTGTTTGCGTACCGCCGCCAGGAGCTGCTCGGCCAACCGGTCGACATCCTCGTGCCGGAACGCTTCCGGAGCGCTCACGGCACCCACCGGGCTGGCTATTTCCGGGCTGCGAGTCTGCGCCCGATGGGGTCGGGCATGGACCTCTCTGCCGTGCGGCGGGACGGACAGGAGTTCCCGGTCGAAATCAGCCTGAGCCCGCTCGACACACGGATGGGCGCGCTGGTCATCTGCGCCATTCGTGATGTCACCCTCCAGCGAAGAGCGCAGCGTGCAGCTGAACGTGCCGCGATGGCAGACGTGCGCGAAGCCAATGAGCACCTGGTCACGCAGACCGTTCGCGCTCAAGTCGTCGCCGAAGAGGCCGAGCAGGACAGCCACCTGAAGGACGAGTTTCTCGCGACGATGTCGCACGAACTCCGGACGCCTTTGAATGCCATCCTCGGATGGGCCCGCATGCTGGGGTCGAAGCGCCTGTCGCCCGAGCGCGCCGAGCATGCGACCGCGGCCATCGAGCGCAGCGCGGCGACGCTGGCGCATATGGTCGACGATCTCCTGGATGTCGCCCGAATCGTCAACGGCGCCCTGCGTCTGTCGCCGGAGCCTGTCGATCTCCGTGCCGTCGTGCAGACGGCGCTGGAGGCCGTGCGCCCTCTGGCGGCAGCCAGGAACCTGCAACTGGAGTTCGATGTGGCCGGCCATCACGCAGTCGTTGGAGACGCCGGTCGCCTGCAGCAGGTGATAGGGAATCTGCTGGCGAATGCGATCAAGTTCACACCCGATGGCGGACGTATCAGCGTCGCCATCGATTCGTCTCCAGACCACGTGGAGATCAGAGTCGCCGATTCCGGTCAGGGCATCAGTCCAGACTTTCTGCCGCACCTGTTCGAGCGCTTCCGGCAGGCCGACAATGCGACCACGCAGCGCCACACCGGACTCGGTCTCGGGCTGCACATCGTCCGCCAGCTCGTGGAATTGCACGGCGGCACCGTGCGCGCGGAGAGTCCCGGCGCCGGACAGGGGACGACACTCACCGTTCGTCTGCCGGTGTCATCAGACGACGCCGTAGCGGACGCGGAGCCGCTTTCAACGCCACGTGTCGTGCCGTCGACCACTGCCACCGCGTCATCGGGTCTCACGAGGCTCGATGGGTTGCGCATCCTGATCGTTGACGACGACGCCGAAGGTCGCCTGTTGACATCTGTGGTGGTGACCGAAGCGGGTGGCAGCACGTGGGTGGTGCCGTCGGTTGGTGAAGCGCTTCAGCTAATCGAGAGGGAGCGTCCCGACGTGATCGTGAGCGGCATCGACCTGCCGGGTGAGGACGGATATGCGCTCATCCGGCGGATTCGGCAGCTGGAAACGGTGCATGGCGGTTTTCTTCCCGCGGTGGCCCTGACCAGTCACGCACGGGTCGAAGATCGCGGTCGCGCGTTGGCCTCTGGATTCCAGCTGCACGTCCCGAAACCAGTTGAACCGGCCACCCTGATTGCCGCGATCGCAGCGTTGACCGGCCGCCTGGACCGGAGGGATTCCCAAACCCTCTTCGGGTCGCCGGAGGCCGAGCGGGCCGCCGTTTGACCGGGCCATGGGCGTGACATTCCCCCGTCGCGCGGGCACGACCGATCGGACTGTGCCCTAGTGGACAGACCTCCGCCGGTGCGGCTGCCTAGGATCGGTGTGGAGAAGTAGCTGCCGCCAGGACGTGAATTGCCGCTTTCCACCCGTGGCGTCCTCCGGGACGTCAGGACGCTGAAGCCTCGGTGGCGGCTGGTCCCGTGGGGCGCACCTCGGCAGGAACTGATGACAATGCGGCGCTGTATGGGAAGAAGCTGGAGAACCGCGAGATCGTGACCGTACTTCAGCCAGAGAGCGCACACACTAGGCGAGGGAGTGTATGAACCTGACGGCAGGCGTCTGGATTGATCACAAGAAAGCCGTTATCGTGTCGGCGTCAGAGGGTCGCGTCACGACAAAGACGCTCGAATCTGACGTCGACGCACATCCTCACTTCGGCGGCCAGCAGGATGGCGGGGGCGAGAAGAAATACGAGGAACGGCACCAACAGAGCCTCGAGCGCTACTACGACGAGGTTCTCAGTCACGTGGGGGAGCCGGAGGCACTGCTGATCTTCGGACCGGGTGAGGCGAAGCTGGAGCTCAAGGAGCGGCTCCACCGATCCAGGGCGCTCTCTCACCTGATCGTCGACATCGAGACCGCCGACAAATTGACCGACCCCCAGATCGTGGCGAAGGTGAAGGACCACTTTAAGAGTCGCTGAGACGCTTAGACGACACCGGCGCGCGAATTTGGCATGACGGATCCTGAACGCGAGGCGAGGAGACGAGGGCTTGCACGGCGAGCGCTGGCCCGTCGTGCGGGCGCGGCCCTCGATGCGACGGCGGTCGCGTCTGCAGCGAG
>DATLLJ010000110.1:0-6686 GCA_035537875.1 Vicinamibacterales bacterium
CGAGAAACAAAGCCGGGACTCACAGGCACGCCGGCGCAAGCTGCTGGCGTCCGGCGCACCGCAGTCGGAGATCGACAAGCTGTTTCGGGAAGAGGAAGGCTGGTCCACGAAGCTGCTGGGCGGGATGAAGTTCTCGGGCAAGGTCGGCGCCTTCGAGGGCGCGTCGTACGAGGCCAAAGGGCTTTACCGGCCCGAAGCCGACTGCATCATGTTCACGCGCGATCCGGTCGGATTCTGCCGCGTCTGCCGGCGCGCCATCGAGCGCGTGATCGACTTGTACGCTCGTCCGTAGCATTGACCGGGTCCGAAAGGAGCAGCGGCCGCCCCGTGCCCTCGCCGAGCGTGCCGAGTCTCAGATGCCCGCGCTGATGACGTCTGCGGAACGTGGCGGCGAGCTCCGGTGCGCGCGTCGCGCACGCTTGAGCGCGTTGACGTTCTCTGGTGTGGGTGACAGAGCGGCCGCCAGTTCGAGATAGGCAAGCGCCAGCTTGGCGTTCGACACCCGCAGGTATGCGCTGCCGAGCGCCGCAAGCAGATCCGGATTCCTGGGCTCGGCACCCTTTGCGCGCTCCAACACGCGCACCGCCTCGTCATCGTGCCGCTGCTTCGCGAGAAGGGTTGCCAACCCGATTGCCGCGTCGACGTGCCCTGGGGCCTCCATCACGACGCCGCGGTATACCGGTTCGGCAAGATCCGGTCTGCCCATCCGCTCGTGCAGCCACGCGATCCACACGCGTGCATCAAGGTCGTCTGGGTCGGCCGCCACCCGCCGGCGAAACCCCTCCAGCGCCGCTTTATAGTGGCCCGCCTGTGCCAAGCCCTCCGGTTGTGGGGTCGGGGCTTGATCCGCTTGTGGGTCAGCGGCGGCAAGCAATGTCGTGAGAAGCAGAACGGCAAACATCAGATCACCCCTCAATGCCACGCAGCTCGATGAGGGCCGCGTCTCTCACGTGTAATCGGCAGTTGCTGAATTACTCCTTAGGAAGGGACGCAATGGGCGAGCAGTTCCATGCACAATGAGCGAACCACGTTGACATCGGCCCCTGCGCGGCTCAGTATGTCGGGCACGACAGGAAACAGCCCTGTCCTCGCCCCTCCGCTCCAGCGAGGAGGTTCCGATGAAACGGCTCGCCGCCATTCTGGTCGCCGTCGCAACTATCACGACCGTCGGCGCCCAGCAGAGCTCGACGCCCACCGCGCGCGCACCGCAGGTTACCTTCACGAAAGATGTCGCTCCCATCCTGCAGCGCAACTGCCAACAGTGCCATCGCCCCGGCTCAATCGCGCCGATGTCGCTCCTCACCTACCAGGACGCGAGGCCGTGGGCGCGCTCGATCAAGCAGAAGGTCGTCGCGCGTGAGATGCCGCCGTGGCACATCGATCGCACCATCGGCATCACCAAGTTCAAAGACGATCCATCGCTCAGCGATTCAGAGGTTGCCACCATTTCGTCATGGGTGGACGCTGGAGCACCCATGGGCAACCCCGCCGACATGCCCGAACCTCGCCAGTTCAGCGATCTCGATTCCTGGTTCATCGGCAAGCCCGACATCGTCGTCACGCTGGACAAGCCGTACATCCTTCCGAAAGATGGGCCCGACAACATCGTGGACGTGCTCGTCGACCCGGGCTTCACCGAAGACATGTACGTGATGGCGATCGAGAGCAAGCCGGCCGATCCAAAGAGCTTCAAGGTCGTGCATCACTTCACGACGAACCTCGTCGAGGATCCGGAAGAAGATCCCGTCGGACTCTTCCTCAACGAGTACGCGCTCGGCAAGAACGGCGACGTCTTTCCTCCGGACGCGGGACGCCTGATCAAGGCCGGCACCAAGATCAACTTCAATCTGCATCTCAACACGCGCGGCGAGGAGACAGCGGTGTCGGTCAAGCTCGGGCTGAAGGTCTACCCCAAAGGCCGTGTGCCGAAGTACGTCGCCTTCACGCAGCACATGGGCGATGCATCGGACCTCGACATCCCGGCAGGACAGCTCGCGCGCCACGACGGCTACTTCCGATTGTCGAAGCCAGCCCTCCTGGCGTCTTTTCAACCACACATGCACAACCGCGGCAAGGCGCAGTGCATCGAAGCGATCTACCCCGACCTCCGGCCGGACTCGGCTCGGCCCGGTCCTGCCCGCGTCGAGACGATTTCGTGTGTCAGCAACTACCAGTTCGGGTGGCACATCACCTATCCGTACGCGGACGACGTGGCGCCGCTGCTGCCAGTGGGCACGATCGTCCACGTCATCTCGTGGCACGACAATACCTCTGCGAACAAGTGGAACCCGAACCCGAAAAACTGGGTCGGCTACGGCCAACGATCGATCGACGAGATGAGCTTCGCCTGGGTAACGCTCACCTACCTCGATCAGGATGATTTCGACCGGCGAGTGGCCTCACGCCGCGAACAGCGATGAATCCAAGACTCGGGACTCGGGATTCGGGATTCGGGACTCGTAAGCTCCTTCGACGAGGGTTGCTGATTGCGATCTCCGCAGGAACGGTGACACTGCAGGCTCAAGCTCCTGCCCCACCGGCGAAACCGACCGAGCTCTCGAACATCCATTTCAATTCGGGCCAGAGCGTCGTCCCGTACTTCGAAGGGTGGATCAGGAATCCAGACGGCACCTTCGATCTGATGTTCGGATACTTCAATCGAAACTGGCAGCAGGAGCTCGCCATCCCCGCCGGAGCGGACAACACCGTCGAACTGGGCGGACCCGACGCCGGCCAGCCGACGTTCTTCCTCCCGCGCCGCCAACGATTCGTGTATCGCGTGCGCGTGCCGAAGGACTTCGGCAAGAAGGAGGTCGTCTGGTCGATCACCGCCAACGGCCGCACCGAACACGCTTTCGGCAGCTTGATCCGCGAACAGGAGATCACCGAACGCGTGGTCATCACCAACGGCGGCTACGATCCCGGCCTCAACGATCCGAACAAGCCGCCGTCGATCACCGTCGCGCCCATTCAGGGGGCGGTCGCGGGCAGCCCGGTCACACTGACCGCGGCGGTCGTCGACGATGGACTGCCGAAGCCACGCGCCGCGCCTGCTCCGAAAGCGACAACGAGCAGCTCGTTTGGTGGACAGGTGAATTCATCGGGCGGTGCGCCGCGACCCGCGGGCCTGACGGTGAGCTGGATGCAATACGGTGGTCCAGCGAGAGTCAGATTCGAGACGGCAGGCCCCATCGCGGTGACGAACGGTCAGGCTGTGACGACTGCCACATTCACCGCGCCGGGTACCTATCAGTTCGTCCTCTCGGCAACCGACCGGGCGATGACGACGAGAGTGCCAGTCACCGTCACCGTGCGAGCACCCGCCAACTGAAGACCATTCCCGGACGAGGTGAGCGTGTTACGGTTTGCTACTTGACTTCGAAGGCAGCGGAGCATAATCACCATCCCGTGGCTGTCGGGTTCCTTCGCCCGACGCGATTACGTCGATCACACAGTGGAGAGACACAGGAGATCCTCGTGCTGAAGCGACGAATGTTTTCGATGTTATTCGCCCTTGCAACGATTCTGGGGCTCGCCGCTCCGGCCCTCGCCGACGAAGTCGTCGACGGCAGCACGGGCCCCGGTTCCGTCTACCGCCTCGTCCGGCCGTCGAACTGGAACGGCATCCTGCTGCTCTATGCGCACGGCTACGTCTCGAAGGACGTGCCAGTGGGCATCACGCCGGACGATCAGCTCGTCATCTCGCTGCTAGCGGACCAAGGCTTCGCCGTCGCGGTGTCGAGCTTCTCCGAGAACGGCTGGGTCCTGAAGGACGGCACGCAGCGCACGCACCAGCTCCTCGGACTCTTTACCTCGAAGTTCGGCAAGCCGGCTCGCGTCTACACCGCCGGTGCTTCGATGGGCGGGCTCATCGCGATCCGCCTCGTCGAGACCTGGCCCTACGAGTTCGCGGGAGTGCTTCCCGCGTGCGCGGTTGCAGGAGGCCTTGCTCGCCACGTGGACTTCTTGGCGAACGTGCGCGTCCTCTTCGACTTCTTCTATCCCGGCGTCCTCCCAGGGACCGCGGTCGACGTCCCGCCCGGGATCGACATCATCCAGGACATCGTCAATCCGGCCGTCGCCAAGATGACGATCGACCCCACCGGGGCGTTCGCGATCGCTAGCATCGCGCAGACGCCCGTCCAGTTCGCGAGCAGCTCGGAGCTCCTCGAGTCGATCGCGACGGCGCTCGGCGGAGCCTCGGGTTATCGGGAAATCCTCGGGCTGACGCACGGTCAGGCTTACTTCGACAACACCGCGACGCAGTACACGGGCGCCCTCCCCTCGCCGACGCTCGCAATCATCAACGCGAACGTCCAGCGATTCTCGGGGACGCCAGCCGGGCGGAACTCCCTGGAGCGCAACTACACGCCGACGGGCGAGCTCCGGATTCCGGCGCTCACACTCTCGACGTTCCGCGATCCGGTCATTCCGGGCTTCCACCGCACCATTTACGGCCAGGAGGTCGCGGCCAACGGCGATGCCGACTGGCTCGTGCAGCGCTCGGTCCCGGGATACGCCGGCGGATACGGCCACTGCACCTTCACGCCCCAGGAGCTCACGCAGGCCTTCTTCGACCTCGTAGCCTGGGGCGAGTACGGGGTGAAGCCGACGCCCTGACCTGTCTCGCCGTACATGGCCCAGACGGCGCTTTGATTGTGAAGCGCCGGTAGTGAGGCACCGTCGTTAGTAGCGATCAACGGCGATCTAGCGATTGATGTCACGTCGTCGCATCACTCGCCACAAGCCGACTGAGCGTTCCCATCCCAATACGGCACCCCTTCTTTCGACATCGCCTCCCGCGGAATGATGGAGTCGAGGCAGGTTCTTAGGACAGCAACGCCCGACCGCCTGCAGCCGTGAACTGCTCGGCTACCGCTCGCTGGCGAGCGCGAACGCGCTCGAGCAGCCCCGCGAACCTGGCAATTCCTTGGAGCGGCACAAGGTAGGGACTGCCTTCATAGGCCGGGGAGCATATATACCCGCGGTCGGCTGCTCGCTCGAGCGTGGTCAAGGCCTCACCCGTCAGGCCCGCCCGCGAACAGATCTCGCCCCAATAAAACAAGGCTTCCCCGTCGATGACGCTCGACGAGTTATAGGGCTCGGCAATCGCCAACACGTCGGATGGCCGTCCTTCGAAGGCGGCTCGTAGGGCTTCGCAGTGTGCCGCCAACCGGGGAAACTGCGCGAACCTGGCCTCCTCGCGACGCGTGGCCTCGACGGCTTCAGTCTCCCGCCCTGTCGCACCCAGCACTCGTGCCTCCAACGGGTCGCTGCTCGTGGCGGCTTCGTCAAGTGCGCGGTCGTAGTCACGCTGGACGTAATACGTGTGGAGCACACTCGTGCTGACGGTGGGATCGAGCCGCCGTGCATGCTGATGAGCGGACACGGACTCGCGCAGCAGTCCACAGTACCGACAGGCGTGAACGAGGCCGGCATACACTTGGGGCTCGACGTGCCGGGCGGCGGCACGTTTCACGAGCCGCATCAGCGCTTCGTCGGAACGGCCAGTGTCGATCTCGAGCTGTGCGCGGTAGTAGTGAGCGGGTCCGCTGTCGGGGTCGAGTTCGAGTGCTCGCTGCAGGGCCGATTCGGCCTGTGCGATGAGGGTCGAGTCTTGGTACTTGGCGAGCACGCGATCGAGGCGCCCACGCTCGGCCCACGCCGGGGCAAACCCCGCGTCGATCTCGAGGCACTGGTCGAACAGATCGCGGGCCCGTCGCCACGTCGCGGCTTCCATCCGGAGTTGCATCCCACGCATGTACAAATCGAAAGCCTTGGCACTCGTGGGGCGGAGCCGAGGACCGCGCCGAACATCATCTCTGGTCAGCGGCAGCGATTGGATGACGCGCTGCGCCAACTCGTCGTGCAGCTCGAAGATCGTGTCCATGTCGACTTGCAGCGTATGGGACCAGAGCATGTCCCCGGAAGGCGCGCTCATCAGCTGCGCGCTGACCCGCAGCCTGTTGTGAGATCGCAGTACCGTGCCTGTCAACACGACATCTACCGAGAGTTCTCTTGCCGCGGCTCCGAGGTCGGGGACTCCGGTCGCATACTTGGCCGTGCTGAGGCTCGACCGCACCACGAGCGATTCCAGCCCCGACAGTGCATTAGCGATCACGTCGGCGAGGCTCAAGGTCAAGTACTCGATCTCGGGATCGGGTCTGAGCAAGCGGAAGGGCAGCACCGCCAACCGTGTCATGGCCCGGGTTTCCGTTACCGCCCCGCCATCAAGTAGCTCCCGCGTCGGGCTCAACGCGTCAGCGAAGGACGCGATGTCTAGGTATCGGTCGGATGGCGCCTTCGCGAGCGCTCGTCGTACCACACGATCGAGGGCCCACACGGCGGGTGATCCTGCAAGTATGGGGGGCGGCTCGTAGACGACGGCATGGATCAACTCCGCAAGTGTCGCACCCGAGAAGGGCGGGCGCCCCGTCAGCATCTCGAACAAGATGACGCCGAGCGAATACACGTCGGCCCGGACGTCGAACGGCCGGGCGAGCAGCTGTTCCGGAGCGGCATAGAGGGGCGTCCCCACGGCAATACCCTTCTGTGTCACAGCGAGCGTGGCGTCGGTTGCACAAGGGAACACAGGGCGCGCCAGGCCGAAGTCCAGTAGTTTGACGCCGTGCGGGGTTATGAAAATGTTCGAAGGCTTGAGGTCGCGATGCACGATCCCTCGTTCG
>DATLLJ010000111.1:0-3808 GCA_035537875.1 Vicinamibacterales bacterium
GCCATCTCGCAGGATCCCTGGTTCTCGCGGGTGCAGACGGTTCAGTATGCCGATTACGCCGCGCTCGATCTGGATCCGCCAGACGGCGCCAAGTTCGACCGGGTGCTGGAGGTGGCTCGCGCCATCCGCGACGAGCTGGACGCCCTCGGCGCGACAGCTGTTCCCAAGACCTCAGGCGCCGACGGGCTGCACATCTATATCCCGCTTCCTCCGGGCACGCCGTACGACGCGGGCCTGCTCTTCTGCCGAATCGTCGCCACCGTGGTGGCCCAGAAGTATCCGAAAATTGCGACCGTCGAACGGAGCGTGCGCGCCAGAGGCTCGCGTGTGTACATCGATTACCTGCAGAACGCTCTTGGCAAGACGCTGGCAACCGCCTACAGCGCCAGAGCCAGCCCGTGGGCGGGCGTATCGACCCCACTCACATGGGATGAAGTCGACCAGGGCGTCCGGCGCGAGGACTTCACGATAAAGACGATGAAGGACCGACTGAACCGCGTGGGCGACCTGTGGGCGGCCCTTCGGTCGGCAAAAGGGGTCGACCTTTCTCGTGTCACCCGATACGCACGGAAGAATTGAGGCATCTGGTCATTGATTGACCGATCTAATGACCAGATGACTAGATGACCCAATTCAAGTATCTTGATGCAATGGCCAACATTACTCTCAACGTGAACGGCGCAGCCCGTACCGTGGACGTCGATCCGTCCACGCCGTTGCTCTACGTCCTCCGCAACGATCTGGAACTGCAAGGCCCACGGTTCGGATGCGGTCTTGGCCAGTGCGGAGCCTGCACCGTGATCATCAAGGGTGAAGCCGTTCGCTCCTGTACCAGAGCGGTTTCTTCGGTGCAAGGCGCCGAAGTCACCACGCTCGAAGGATTGTCCAGGAACGGCGTGCTGCACCCGCTCCAGCAGGCATGGATCGACGAACAGGTCCCGGCGTGCGGCTTCTGTCAGAACGGGCAAATCATGACCGCGAAAGCGTTGCTCGACAGGAACCCCACTCCGACCGACGCCCAGATTCGGGACGGCATGGCGGGGACGCTCTGCCGCTGCATGACGTATTACCGTATCCAGGCCGCCATCAAGCGCGCGGCGAAGGTGACTGCATGACCCCCTTCACCCAGATTCCAAGACACATCGAAGAGGCTGTGGAGAAATCGAGCGCGACGACGTCGCGCCGCGACTTCCTCAGAACGTCAGGCCTTCTCGTCGTCAGCTTCGGTGTCGCTCCCCTGATTCAGGGCGACGCGATCAGCGCGGCCGCCGCGCAAGGCGCGACAGCCGGTCCCTATCCCGATCCCGATTTCAGACAGCTCGATTCGTGGATTGTCATCCGCGAGGACAACACCGCGACGTTCCACGTCGGCAAGACTGACTGCGGCCAGGGGACCGGGACGGCCTTCCGCCAGATCATGTCCGACGAGCTCGACATCGCCTACGACAGAACCAGCGTCGTCATGGGCAGCACCGACGTAACGGTCGATCAGGGAGGATCGGGCGGATCGGACGCGCTTCAGACGGACGGCTGGCCGATGCGGCGCGTCGCCGCCGAAGCGCGACGGGTGCTGCTCGAACTGGCGTCGTCGCGGCTGGCGGTTCCGGTCGATCAGCTCAACGTCAGCGACGGCGTCGTCTCGGTGGCGGCCGACGCATCGAGACGGGTCACGTACGGCGAATTGATCGGCGGCAGGCGCTTCAACGTCACGCTGACCGGTAACAACATCGATGCGACCACCGGCATCGCCAAGCTGAAGCCGGTCCAGCAGCTCAAGATGACCGGCCAGTCGCCCCGACGTGACGATATCCCTCCCAAGGTGAACGGTTCGCTCAAGTGGGCCGTCGATGCTCGGATGCCCGGCATGGTCCACGCCCGCAACGTGAAACCGCCGGTAGCGGGCGCAAAGCTCGTGAGCATCGACGAATCGTCCGTGCGCGGCGTCCCCGGGTTCGTCAAAGTCGTCTCCAAGGGCAACTACGTCGCCGTCGTGTGCGAGCGGGAGGAGCAGGCCATTCAGGCGGCGCGGCAACTCAAGGTCAACTGGCAGAAACCGGCAAGCGCGCCGTTTCCGGCATCGGACGACCTGCATAAGTACATACGTGCCGCAACACCGACTTCGAGCGGCAAACCCGTCATCGTCGGAAACCCTGATGCGGCTCTGGCAGGCGCGGCAAGAATGGTCGAAGCCGACTACGAGGTGCCCTTTCAAGGGCACAACTCGATCGGCCCGGCCCACGCGATGGCCGACCCCTCGAACGATCAGCTGACGATCTATTCCAACGACATGAAGTCGTACGGCTTGCGAAACGGCGTGGCCCAGTTCCTCGAGATGCCTCGCGACCGCGTGCGCGTGGTCTGGATGGAGGGTCCCCAGGCGTACGGCCGCACGGCGGCCGACGATGCGGGCTTCGAAGCCGCGTTTCTTGCCAAGGAAATCGGGCGGCCCGTTCGAGTGCAGTGGATGAGGCAGGAAGAAACGGCCTGGGACACCAAGGGTCCGGCCTACGCCGTGAAGATGCGCGGCGGGCTGGACGCTCAAGGCAATCTCGTCGCGTTCGATTACGACGCCCGGGCTGCCGACTACAACCACCTTGGCTACAACGAGCACGACACTGTGCTCATCGCTCAGCTCACCGGTATGAGGCGCGCGACGCCAGCCTCGGGCGGGGCAGCCACGCCGTCAGAGATGTACGCGATCCCCAACCGCCGGATGACGACCAGCGTCGTCAGCCTGCCGCTCGTCTGGGAGACTCCGCTTCGCACCGGCAACCTGCGGGATCCGAACGGTCCGCAGGTCACGTTCGCTTCCGAATCGTTCGTCGACGAGCTTGCGGCGGCCGCAAACGCCGACCCGGTGGAGTTCCGCCTCCGACTCCTGACCGCCGCTACCGACGATGACAGCGGCTTCAAACGGGCGCGGTCCATTGCGGTCATCAAGGCGGCCGCGGAGGCGTACAAGTGGGACGCGCGTCCGTCGCCGAGATCGATTGGCAGCGGAGACATTCTGACCGGTCGCGGCATCGCCTACGCCTATCGGAGCCAGACCGTCGTCGCTCAGATCGCCGAGGTCGAAGTCAACCGGCGGACCGGTCACGTCTGGGTGAAGCGGTTCGTCTGCGCCCACGACTGCGGCCTCATCATCAATCCCGAGGCGCTGCGCCGGACGCTCGAAGGCGGGATGCTTCATTCGCTGAGCCGCGCGCTGTACGAGGAGGTGCGGTTCGACACCGAGAAAGTGGTCAGCGTGGATTGGAGGTCGTACCCCACGATGACGCACGCCGACACGCCCGCTTCGATCGACATCGTCCTGGTGAACGGCGATCCGAATCCGAACCGGCCCGATCTGCCGCACTACGGCGCGGGCGAAACAGTCTGCAAGCCGACGTTCGCGGCGATTGGGAACGCGATCTACGATGCCACCGGTGTTCGTATCCGGCGGGTGCCCTTCAGGGATGAGCGGGTCCGCGCGGCGCTCCGGGCGGCGCGGGTCTAGACAGCGGAATTTGGGTCATCTGGTCATTGACTAGATGATTTGCTTCACCCTCGGGCGAGGATGGCCAGGACCAGCAGGCGTCCGCCTCCCGTATTGTGGACGCCGTGCGGAACGCCATCGGGCGCCACGAGCAGATCGCCGGTCTTCATCGGCAGCTCGCGGCCTTCGAGGAGGAACACGCCTTCCCCCTCGAGGACCTGATAGACCTTATCCATCCCCTGGTGGGCGTGAAGCGCGTGCATCTGGCCCGGTTCGAACGCGTTGAGGCCCACCAGCAGGTGCGCTGATTCAAAAAGCGTTGTCTTCCCCATC
>DATLLJ010000112.1:0-36914 GCA_035537875.1 Vicinamibacterales bacterium
GCGATCGCGGCGGACAGCCCCGAGGGTCCTGCGCCGACGATGATCAGATCCCGAACCGGCATGAGGTCTATTGTAATTTGACCTCCGCGTCACCGGCCGGCCGGCGCGATGAGGCGCGTCAGCGCCTCGAGGTGCGCCACGAGCGCTCTCCGACCGGCTGCGGTCAGGCGATACCAGCTGACGGGGCGTCGATCCTGGTACGCCTTGCGAACGCTGATCAACCCGGCGTCCTCCAGCTTTCGCAGCTGCGCGCCGAGGTTGCCATCCGATTCACCGAGCAGCTGCCTCAGGCGGCTGAACGAGAGCTGATCGGCTCTCGACAGCAGCACGCAGGTTGCGAGCCGCGAGCGGTGCTCGAGGAGGCTATCGAGGCCGGCGAGGCCCGCAGACACCTCTGCCTCTGCGCTGTCAGGCGGCAACGATGCGTCCACGCGAGGCTCGTACGCCGCTGATCATCAACGCCGCGGCGACGACGACGCCTGCCAGGGTCCAGACGTAAGTCGACATCGACAGCACGACGAGATAGGCCGCGGCTATCAGCAGGCCCACCCAACGCAACGGTCCGTCGAGGTGCAGGCCCGCGTGAAAATACGCTTGTGCGACCAGCAGAAGCACGACCGGTCCGAATGCCTCGGCGGCCACGATGCGCTGGCGCACCATGAAGGTCCCGAGGAAGACTGCGGCGAGCAACGCGCCCCAGTGCAGCGCGTACCGGATGCCGCGCGAGGCGTTGAGATAGCCGCTGCGCTGCTGATGCCGCCAGCCGAGGTACGCGCTGAGCAGTCCGCCGGCGGGGCCGGCGACTGCCCAGTAGATCGGGACCGAGTCGAGGCTGACGTCGTGCAAACCGAACCCGACCAGCACCAGGACTCCCCAGAGAAAGTAGATGGCGGGCGGCGAGCCGACAGGCGCGTCTTCGACCGAGGCGCGGACGAAATCGAGGTCTTCACGAAGGCGGGTGAGATCGGTCATCGGAGACACTCCATTCTTAGAGTTCTCTATTTTATAGAGCTAGTGCGCTGTCGCTGTCAAGAGCCACCGCCCCGGACGCGCCGCCCGCGCATCCGACTGTGCCATTCGCCCGCGTCTCCTGCCCGTTCAGCCGACGTCTGGGCCCGTTCGCTGCATTGTTATTTCAGTCAACCCTTTCTCCTTCTATCATTTAGCGCACCGGGAGGGCCGGTGGCCTGGTCTGGTTTGTCTGCCTCCCGAAGGAGAATCGCATGCACGCGCCCATCAAGTACTTCGAGAAGGGGCTTTCGATTGCCGCCAACGGCGCCTGGGTCGTGTTCAGCAACGTGAACAAGATCAACCAGCGCCCGTCGTTGATCCCCAAGTGGTCGGACAAGCCTTTGCTGAAGTCGTGGGAGAAAACAAAGCCGCCGCTCGGCTGGCCGCGTGAGACCGACTCGCTCTGCCCGACCTGCACGCGCGAAGCGCGGCAGGCGATCCTCGACGGCAAGAAAGACGTCAGCACGCTGCTGACCGAGAAGGTCGGCGAGATCAAGGCGACGATTCTCGAGCGCGACGGCAAGATCCTGATGGTGAAGGATTGTCCGCTTCACGGCCATTTCGAGGACGTGATGGCGATCGACACCGCTTTCTTCAAGCACCTCGAAGACGTCTTTCCCGGCCGCGACATCCGCGCGCACAACGACGAGAAGCTGCACAACCACGGGAGCAGCACCATCCAGCACGGCCGCGGCTCGGTCCTCACTGTGGACCTGACGAACCGGTGCAACATGATGTGCGACCCCTGCTTCATGGACGCAAACCAGGTCGGGTTCGTGCACGAGCTGTCCTGGGACGACATCAAGATGGTGCTGGACAACGCCATCAGCATCAAGCCGCGACGCCAGATGTCGGTGCAGTTCTCAGGCGGCGAGCCGACTATCTCGCCGTACTTCCTCGACGCCGTGCGCTATGCGCGCAAGGTCGGCTACAACAGCGTGCAGGCGGCGACCAACGGCATCGAGTTCGCCAAGAATCCCGAGTTCGCCAAAGCAGCCGCCGAGGCCGGCCTGCGCTACGCGTATCTGCAGTTCGACGGCATCGGCAACGCCGCGAACGCTCACCGCCGCGTCGGCAACCTCTTCGATGTCAAGCTGCGCGCGATCGAGAACCTCTACAACGCGGGCGTGGACATCGTGCCGGTCGTCACGATCGTCAACGGCGTGAACAACGAGCAGGTGGGGCGCATCATCGAGTTCGCGCTCGACAACCCGAAGAAGATCAACTTCCTGTCGTTCCAGCCGGTGTCCTTTACGGGCCGTGACGAGGAGGTGACCCCGGAACGTCGCGCTGCGCAGCGCTACACGCTGTCGCACCTGGCCCACGACGTGAAGAACCAGACGGGCCTCGGCGAGCCGACGCGCGACTGGTTCCCGATCTCGTTCATGGGCAGCTTCACCGACTGGGCCGACGTCACGCACGGCGCGGAGAAGGAATTCGGACAGCTGACCTGCGGCTGCCACCCGAACTGCGGCGTCGGCATGGCCATCATGATCGACAAGGAGACCAAAGAAGCGGTGCCGGTGACGGCGTTTCTCAACGCCGAGCAGCTCGCGAAGGACGTCGCCTCGGTCAGCGACGCCGGCCGCAGCCGATTCCTCTCCATCGCCGGCATGGCGCTCGCGCTGGTCCGCAACTACGACTCGTTCAAGTCGCCGACGCACTTCAAGCTGACGGACCTCCTGAAGAAGTTCGACAAGACCTTCGGCGCGACGAAATCCGCCGAGAAGGGCAAATACGGAAGGGTGGAAGGCGATCGGACGGTGGCGGACATCGAGAAGCGGCGGGCCGATCGATGGAATTTCCTGTTCGTCGCCGGAATGTGGTTCCAGGATCTCTTCAACTACGACTTCCGGCGGACGGAGATGTGCATCATCCCCTATGCGACGCAGCAGGGCGAAATCTCCTTCTGCGCCTACAACACGGGCATCGGGTGGCGCAACATCATCGAGAAGATGCACATGACGGCGACGCTCACGAAGTGGTACGAGGAGCACGGCCGGCACGAGATCTTCGCGGGCGGAAAGAAAGTCGAGCTGAATTCGACCGCCCACTCGCTGAAGCTCAACGAAGAAGCAGTCCGCAAAGGCGCGCAGACCGATCTGGACGAGCTGGGGATCGCCAAGAATGCGCGCGAGGAGAAGCTCGCCGCGCGGAAGCACAAGGACGAACACCAGGGCGCCGGGGCCGGTGCAGTCGACCAGGGGGCAGGGGCCCCTGGAGTAATCAAGGACGAGCGCTACCATCAGGAAATGGCGAAGCTCTACGCCCAGCACGTCCTCAAGCAGCCGCCGACCCTCTCGATTCAAGGACTCGGCGGGCCGAGGAAGAAGCAGCAGGACGTCCAGGAAGTGCTGCACAAACCCACGCTGTAATTGCAGGATTGCAGAATTGCAGGATTGCAGAAAGTGAAGAGGTGGACTGAGACTGTCCGTTACTGTTGAGTCGTCGGCTTCGTCGTTGGCTTTGCTGTGCCCGCGCGTGGGGCCGGACGGGCCGGTCCCGGCCGATACTCAATCATCACGTTGCTGATCGTCGCGATGGGCCGGCCTTCCTGCGTGTAGGTCGCGCTGCCGTCGAGCCGTTCGACGGTCAACTTCTCTCCCAGGATGCTGACCGCGTCCTCCCGATCGGGAATGACGATCGTGATCGACTCGGTGCCGGTCGGGGCCACCGCCTTGACGCCGCCCGGACCCGCGCCCCCGGCCACCCGCTCGAGCAGATCCGCCGCCGTCCGGAACTCGCTTTGCACCACCGCCCGGCTGATGAGCGTGTTGTCCATCGTCAGCACCCCGATGGTCGCCGTGTACTGGGAGAAGGCCCGGCCTGCCTTGACCTGTTCCTCGGAATAGGTGTGACGGTTGTGCAGATCGAAGGTCAAGGTCACCGGACCACGATGCGGCGGCAGCTTGATGAGGATGCCGGCCATCGGATCGCGACCGGCGATCACGTCGCAGTAGTTCCTCACGCTGGTCACGCCCTGGCCGAGCGAGGCCGGGCACGTCACCTCCGGCACCATTTTCCGTGCGCCGGAAGCCGGAGGGGCTGGCGCGCGGGCAGCCGGCTTGGTCTGCGACGCCGCGGGCATCGCCAGGAGCAGCACCAGTCCTGTGGCGAGCAGGTTGGGCATGGGCAGCATGGGCATCAGTATAGTACGGTGCGCCACGACCGTAGGAGACCCCTTCCTGCTAGCCGGCCTGTCCCTCTTCGTCGGCGCACGCAAGGCTCGCGGCTGAGCTTGACCCGGGAACACCGCTCCGCAGTCTGATCAGCTCCAGGAATTCCATTCGGGTTCGGGCCTTGTCGCGGAAGATGCCGTGCATCGCGCTCGTCACGGCAAACGAATTCTGCTTCTCGACGCCACGCATCGACATGCACAAGTGCGTGCCTTCCATCACCACCGCGACCCCACGCGGAGCGATTTTGTCGAGAATCGTGTCGGCAATCTGGTTCGTGAGGCGTTCCTGGACCTGCAGACGGCGGCTGAACACATCAACCAGCCGCGGAATCTTGCTCAGGCCGATGACCTTATCGGAGGGAATATAGGCAATATGGCACTTGCCGAAAAACGGCAGCAGATGATGCTCGCACAGACTGTAGAAGTCGATGTCCTTGACGATGACCATCTCGCTGTAGTCGACCGTGAACAGCGCGTTGTTGATCACCTGGTCGACGTCAGCGCGATATCCGCTCGTGAGAAACATGAGCGCCTGCTCGACGCGCCTGGGCGTGTTCAGAAGCCCTTCTCGATCGGGATCCTCGCCGAGCTCCTTCAACAGATGCCTGATCAGATCCTGCATCCGACTATTGTAGCGTTCGGCGCCGCGCGAAAGGGTTCCTACTGCTGCTCGGTGTCAATCTGGGCGCGCTGCAGCCGGCCGCTGAAGTCCACATAGACAGACTTCCATTCCGAAAATACGTCGAGCGCCGCGACCCCGGCTTCACGATGTCCGTTGCCGGTGGCCTTGGTGCCGCCGAATGGCAGATGCACTTCGGCGCCGATCGTCGGCGCGTTGACATAGAAGATGCCCGTGTAGACATCCCGCATCGCGGCAAACGCCCGGTTCACATCCCGCGTATAGATCGACGCCGACAGGCCGTACTGTACGCCGTTGGCGATCGACACCGCCTCCTCGAAGGACCGACATGGCATCACGGACACCACCGGGCCGAAAATCTCTTCCTGCGCAATGCGCATCCCTGGCACGACATCGCTGAAGATCGTCGGCTCGTGAAAGAATCCCCTCGCGTGCTCACCCTGGCTCAGGCGATGCCCACCACAGGCGAGCGTGGCCCCCTCTCGTTTGCCGATTTCGACGTACTTCATGACCGTCTGCAGCTGACCTTCGCTGACGAGCGGTCCCATCTGGTTCCGCCGATCCAATCCGTCTCCAACGCGGAGCGCCTGCGCCCTGGTGACGAACTGCTCCAGAAAAGAGCGCAGCACCTTCTCGTGCACGACGACGCGGCTCGCGGCGGTGCAGCGCTGGCCCGTGGTGCCGAACCCGCCCCAGAGGCATCCCTCCACCGCCAGATCGAGGTCTGCGTCGTCCATGATCATGATGACGTTCTTGCCACCCATCTCGAGGTGTGTTTTCTTGAAGGACGGTGCGGCGGCCTGCGACACGACGCGGCCGATGTCGGTCGATCCGGTGAACGACACCACCTGGACCCGCTCGTCGACGAGGAGCGCGTGGCCGATGTCGGCTCCTGCTCCGGTGACCACGTTGACGACCCCTGGCGGTATTCCGGCTTCCTGAAGAATCCGGACGAAATGCACCGCCGACAACGGGGTCAGCGAGGCTGGCTTCACCACGACAGTATTGCCGCAGACCAGTGCCGGGGCGATCTTCCACGAGGGGATCGCCATGGGGAAGTTCCACGGCGTGATCAGCCCGCACACTCCCAGCGGTTGCCGGATCGACATGGCGAACTTGTCGCGGAGCTCGGATGGAACGGTGTGCCCGGACTGTCGACGGCCTTCGCCGGCGATGAAGAACGACATGTCCACGGCCTCCTGCACGTCGCCGCCGGTTTCGTCCAGCACCTTACCCATCTCACGCGTCATATCGCGCGCGAGAACCTCCTTTCGCTCGGCAATCAGTTGAGCGGCGCGGAACAGCAGCTCAGCACGACGCGGCGCCGGAACGAGCCGCCAGCTTCGATACGCGTGCTCGGCGGCACCAATCGCCGCCTGGACGTCTTCGGCGGTCGATTGTTGAAACAGACCAACGACCTCGTCGGACCGTGCAGGGTTTCGGTTTTCGAATGTGCCGCCTGAGCGGGACGGGACCCAGTCGCCGTCAATCAGGTTGTAATAAGTCGCCGAGACCTTGCTGGTTGTGGAAGCCATAGCGTGAGAGTGCCGTACTGCCAACGCGGACGCAACGGCCGAAGATCCACTCTGGCAACAGGTTGCGCTGCCCACTCGCATTGGCCCCTCGCGGCGTCATGCGCAACGACACGAGACGGAGGGATCACGAAACAATCACAAATGCCCATGATTCGTCGCAACCGCAATGGCACGATTCCTGAAGTAATGGAAAGCGTCCGGGGAGCGGACTGATGATGACGAATACGACGCCGAGCATCTTCACCTCCGATCAGCAGGCCTCGACGACAGGGTCGCCTGCGCAGAAGGTTGTGGTCATCAACGGCGGCACCGACATGATGGCGCTGCTCGAAACGGTGCTGGAGGCGGGCCACTACGACATTGTGGTGGTCGAATCCACGGACCGCGCGTATTCACACATCAAACGCGTCCAACCTCAATTGGTGATCCTTTGCACGCGGCTCAACGAGCCCGACGGGTTCCAGGTGCTGTCGATGCTCAAACTGGATGAGGAGACGCGCCGCATTCCGGTGCTGACGTACGCAACCGAATTCGACGGCCATGAGCCTGACGAGGATACGGCCGACACCTCTGACGCGGACATTTTTCCGGTGGCCAAGCTTGCCCTGCCGATGAACTGAGAAATGGTATAGTCGGCGGCCGATGGCCACGGGTGAGTCAAACAAGCGCGATACCGATCGCATCCAGATTCTCGGCGAGCTGCACGGCGAGGTCATGGTCTTCCAGCCGATGACGATCAAGGAAATCGCCCGTGGCGGCGCGCTGGTCGAAACGGCGTTTCCTCTTCATCTCGACTCCCTGCACGAGTTCCGCCTGACGCTCGGCGATCGTTCGGTCGTCGTCAAGGGACGGATCGTTCACTGCAGCATCAGTGACGTCGAGCAGGAGATCGTTCTGTACCGGTCGGGCATCGAGTTCGTCGCGCCGTCCGAGCGGGTCTACGCGGCCATCAGCGACTTCATCACCGCCATCCAGGATGGACGCAGAGCGCTCTGAAACGCTCGCACTCTTCCACTTTTCCCCTTCTTCACTTTCTTCACTTTCTGCACTTTCTGCACTTTCTGACTTTCTTCACTTTCTGCAATCCTGCAATTCTGCAATCCTGCAATTACCGCCGCGTGAGATATTCGAGATAATCCCCTGATGCAATCCGCTCAGCGCGTTCGAGCGGCGCGTTGTAGAAGTACACCCACGCGCAATCGACGCGGCCGTCTTCGAACGTGACCGGGACCTCCACCCGGACGTAGAGGCTGTCGTCGGGCTTCGAGGGATCGACGTCTTCGAATTCGTCAAAGGCACGGAGCAGGTCGTCGGGCCTGGCCATTCGATGAACTTCGCCCATCACGCGGCTGTCGGCTGCCGGGACGGCCGCCGGGTATGTTCCAAGATCGAACAGCATGGCCGAAATTGAGCCACGACCGCATGAGGTGAGACGGGGATCGACACTCAAGCCGCGCTGGCGCCTGAAGGCGGCCATGAGCGTGCCATAGAAGAAGACGAGATCGGTCACTGCTGACGGGACGGCAGCGTGTCGAAGACCTCACCGGGAATGGAGAATGAGAGGGCGACGCTGTTGCCTGTTCCGCCAAGCTCGAGCGACTGGACCATCGCCTGCATCTCGGGGCGGCTGCCAGCCTGAAGCTTAGCGAGGGCCAGGAACCCCCGCACGACGTCGCGAAGATCGTTCGCCGCCTGCTCGTCCCGTGTGTCGGCGCGGACGGTGCCGCTGACCTGGCTGTCGACTTGCCCGCTGACAGAGAACCACGTGATGGCGGGCAGCCTCTCCGCGATGCCCGCGGGCAGGCTTCGCCCGGACTGCAAAGCGTCGACGCGCCCGACGACCCAGGCTTGACCGGCGTCGATGGACCCGAGCAGTCCCATGAGCTCGCTGTTCATCCTGACGTTTTCGCCGGTCTTCTGCAGATCGATCGCCGTACGCACCATCGGAGGATTGCCGATGGCAATCAGACCAGGCTCGATGAACGACAGCGCAAATGTCTCACCGGCCGTCCCCGACGGGCTCGTTCGAATCATCACGCGCTTGCCCTGATACTCCTCCACCTCGGCACCGTGCTGGCGCATCAAGGTCTCAATCGTGGCCTCGTTGAAGCGTCCTCGCGCCAGCACCAGGCCGGCGGTCTTGCCGTCCGCCTGTGGCTCGAGCGACGCCACGACGTGGTCGATGTCGGACTCGATGTCGATGCCGGTTTGCTCCTTGAAGGCGCGTTGACCGTCCTCCGGGATCGGCACGACTCGGCGGATCCGCTGACGAACATCCGAGACCATGATCTCGCGGACCTCGGCGTATGCGACGACCGCAGCGGTACGCGGCACATAGTCCAGCTCGGACGGATTCGAGCTGCCCCCTCCAACTACCGGAAGCCCCACGTAGAACGCGACAAGCCCGGTTCCGAGACCGACTGCAAGCACAAGAAGCGAAGTTATGACGAAATACCGGGTCCTCGTGGTCATCTGAAACGCCCCATAAGCCTATACGAGATATCGGCCGCTATTGTTCGAGCACGTATTCGCGATGCTCTGTCGCCTGCGCGGCCAGCCACAGGCCCGCGCCGATGATCACGCTCAGCCCAAGCAGCCCCACGCCGACCGACGGTACTTCCCGGAACGCCTGCAGAAGAGCCGCCGCCGGGCGGAACTCCGGTTGAGGCATGTCATGTCTCACGAGCGCCTGAAGGTAATAGGCAACGGTCAGCCGCTTCAAATATCCTGGCGCCATTCCCACAGCCGGCTCCCAGCCGAGCGCGAAAAGCAGCCCGACCAGCAGCGGTCGCTTGAGGCGCGCGCCGATGAACGCGAATAGGGCTCCGTACGCGGCCAGTCCCAGCGCGAGCATACCCAAATCGGTGAGCAGTACCGGGAACATCTCGCCCACCGTGCGCCCGCGCCCAATCGGCACGACGAGAAAGAAGACAACGACGACCGACGGCAGCAGCAGCAGGACGGTGCAGACGAGGTACGCCAGGTATTTTCCAAGGATGACCGCACTTCGCCGAATCGGCCGCGTGAAGAGATACGTCAGCGTTTTGTCGTCCACCTCGTCTGCGATTAAAGAGGTGCCGTAGAAGGCTCCCAGAACAGGCACGAGAAACCTGACGTAGATGAGCCATATCATCACGCCGTAGATGAGGGCGCCCGCAGGCCGCGGCGCGTCGAACGTGAACATGACCCGCGAGGCCTCGGCCAGTCGCAGCCCGGCGCCAAGCACGATGGGACCGCCGACAACGAGCGCGAGAAAGATCGAGCGGCGGGACCACAGCATCTGACCGAACGAAAGGTCGAAGATGCGGAGGGCGGAAGCGACCACGCCCGGCTTCGGGCCGGCATCCCGGGCCGTCACGGTTTCACCAGATACTGAAAGACGGCCTGCAGATTGTCATCCGGAGACGTGACCTCATGAATGGCGCCAAACTGGCCCGATGCCGCCAGTTCGGTCAGGCGCGCATAGAACGAATCGGGGCGAGCCGTCTCGACCACCATCGCGTCCTTCTCGAACTTGAGGCTCAGCACGTCGTCATGCGTCAGAAACTCACGGGCAAGAAAGCGGGGCTGCTCCGCCCGGATGTGAACCATGTGTGGGTGCTCGTCGATGAGGTCGCGGATGTGGTGAATGTCCCCTTCTGCGACGATGCGGCCCTGGTTGATCAGCAGCACGTTGGCGGTCATCGCTTCGATCTCGTGGAGGATATGACTCGACACGATGATGCTCTTGCCCTGCCGGCCCCACTCCCTGATCATGCGGATGGTCTTGCGTCGCACGAGCGGATCCATACCGGACAGCGGCTCGTCGAGCACGATGAGTTCAGGGTCGTGGACGATGGCCTGAGCCATCTTGACCCGCTGCCGCATCCCCTTGCTGTAAGCCCCAATCTTCTTGTCCGCTGCCCCCGTCAGCTCGACGAGTTCGAGTGCCCGGCCGGCAAGGCGCACCGATTCCGCTTCGTCCGCCCCGTTGAGCCGCATCAGCGCGCTGACCCATTCGAGACCGGTCATGCGCTCGTAGAAGGCATCTTGTTCGGGGCAGAATCCGATGCGGAAGTACAACGCGGGATTTCCCCAGATCGGCTCTCCGAGCACCGTCATGCTGCCCTGGCTGGGCTTCAGCTGACCGGTCACAAGCTTCATGAAGGTGGATTTGCCGGCCCCGTTGGGGCCGAGCAGCCCGGTAATCCCACGCGGAATCGCGGTCGTGACGTCGTTGAGACCGATCACCTGGCCGTACCACTTCGACAGATG
Organism: Vicinamibacterales bacterium; assembly: GCA_035537875.1. Classification (GTDB taxonomy): domain Bacteria; phylum Acidobacteriota; class Vicinamibacteria; order Vicinamibacterales; family CAVVIG01; genus DATLLJ01. Next base: position 10,619 of record DATLLJ010000112.1, read on the forward strand.
TTCCGTCGCGACGATCGCCATCACGCGACCACTTCCACGCCACGGACGCGCCGTTCGAGGACCCAGGCGGACACGGCGACGAGCACGATGATCATCAGAACCGACACGGCCCACGGCGTCGAATAGCGCAGCGGCAGCCTGAACAGGAGATCGCCCAGCTGAGCGAGGTTGTTGCCGAACGACACCCACGACAGGCGTGATTCACCGGTGACGACCCGAAGCACCCCGAACAGCGCGTCGCTGAAGAAAATCAGCGCGGCGTAGATGATGCCCACGAACCGGCTGTTGTTGGACAGGGACGACAGCGCCAGCATCGACGTCGACACCATGGCTGCCTCGACGAACGAGAACAGCGTAATCGCCGGGAACAGGTAGAGATGGCTGCCGAGGAACTCGAAGCTGCCGTCGAACGACACCTGAACGAACAGCAGGAGAACGGCTGGAACCCACGTGACCATCAGCAGGAACGTCATCAGGACGGCCATCTTGCCGAAAATGTACTCCGCGCGCGTGAGCGGTTTCGACAGGTAGATTTGCAGGGCGTTGGCGCGTCGATCGTTCGCGATGAGTCCCGCGCCGACATAGACGGTGACGAAGAACACGAAGACGGCCTGCTGATCGAGAAACTGCCTGAACGTCGCGGCGGTCGGCGCGATGAAGGCCATCTGCGGGAAGTTGGCCGCTGCGTAGAACTGAACGGTGCGGACGCCGAACGGCAGCCAGGACAGCAGCAGCACGGCCACAAAGGCGCGCCGGTGCAGAAAGCCGCGGAGTCCGGCTGCCATGATGACGGCCCAGGCCCGACCGCGAGGCGTCCTCGTCCCCAGGTACCGCCGATATCCCTGGTCGTGAATCGGCACCGCTACGGCTCTCCGACCGCCTGCGCGAACACATCCTCCAGCGTCGGCACGCTCGGCCGGAGATGCCGGACCTGAGCGCCCGCCTCGGCCGCGAGGGCAAACAGCTCTCGGGCTCCACGGTCCCCCGGGACAAACACCCGCATGACGTCTTCATCGGTGGCGTGGCACTCGAGCCCGGCGGCGAGCAGCCGCATAAGGAAAGGTTCGAGGCCGTCCGGTGATGGCTTGACACGGAGCTCGAAGACCCGCCCGTGGGGCTGCTTGAGGGACGCGATCGGCCCCGCCGCCACGACCTTACCTTTGTCCATGACGACCACATGTTCGCAGGCGTACTCGACGTCGGGCAGAAGGTGAGACGACAGGATCAGGTTGACGCCCTTGTTGTGACCGAGATCGTGAACCAACGCCAGCATCTCGTCGCGCCCCTTCGGATCCATGCCGTTGGTGGGCTCGTCGAGAAACAGCAGGTCGGGATCGTGCACGAGGGCCTGCGCCAGTTTGATCCGCTGCTTCATGCCGGTGGAGTACGTTTCCACGTTCCTGTAGCGCGCCTCGCCGAGTCCAACGTAAAACAGGACTTCATGAGCCCGCTGCATGGCATCCTTGCGCGGCAGCCCTCCCAGCTCTCCGCAGTACGCCACGAACGACACCGCGTTCATGCCAGGTATATGGGCGTCGCTTTCCGGCACGTATCCGATACGGGCCCGGATATCCAACGGGGCGCGCGAGACGTCGTATCCCAGAACGCGCAGGCGCCCCCGGTCTGGCACGAGAAACCCCAGCAGCGTCTTGATGAGCGTGCTCTTGCCGGCGCCGTTGGGCCCGAGCAATCCGACCGCCCCTGGAGGAAACGACGCCGTCACGTTCGTGAGGGCGGCCTGCGTCCCGTACACGACGGTGACGTCGTCGAGCGCCACGACCTCGCTGGCGCCGGGTGAGGAGGTTTCAGTCACGCCCTTCGGCCTACAACGTTCCCCTGAGGCCGAGAACGTCGGCCCGCTCTCGCATGAACGTGATCACGTTCGAGATATGTTCGTCGAGGGGCAGGCCGAGCAGTTCGGCGCCGCTCCGCAGATCCTCGCGCTTGACACCGCGCGCGAACGCCTTGTCCTTCATCCGTTTGACGACCGAGCTCGCCTCGAGATCGAGCACGCTCCTGCTTGGCCGGACGAGCGTCGCCGCGGTGACGAAGCCGGCCATCTCATCGCAGGCGAACAACGTCTTCTCGAGCAGGCTTTCACGCGGAACTCCGCTGTAATCGGCGTGTGACAGGATCGCCCGCCTGACCCAATCGGGATAGCCGTGCGTCTCGAGAATCTCGCAACCGCGAAACGGGTGGTCATCGGGCGTCGGCCACCGCTCGTAGTCGAAGTCGTGCAGCAGGCCAACGATGCCCCAGTCAACGTCGGGCTGGTCGAACTTCCGCGCGTATCCACTGACCGCGGCCTCTACGGCCAATGCGTGCTTGAGCAGGCTTTCGCTCTTCGTGTACTCCGTCAGCAGCAGCCACGCCGCGTCGCGGTTGAGGAAGGGCTCCACGCTGCTAGCTTACTCCGTGTCGCGTAGACCGGCACTCGGTGGCAGCCAGGCTGTCGCGGCGAGCGCAGCACCCTTGTCGATGACCGCCACGGTGAGATCGGCAACGCGGTAACGGCCAAGGGCCGCACGGTCGGCCCAGGCGACCTCGGCCGCGTCCGATGCGGCATGCGCGCTTCCACCTATCGGCCTGCAGAGAAAGTCGACGAGCACGTAGTGGAACCGGACCCGGCCATCCGGCTCGCGCCGGATCCGGTCAAGGACTTCCACGATTGGTCCAACCTCGATTTCGAGACACGTCTCCTCGCGAACTTCGCGCTTCACGGCGTCTCCGAGCGACTCACCCACATCGACGGCGCCGCCGGGCAGACTCCACTCGCCCTTGAGCGGCTCGTTCGCACGTTTGACCAGCAGCACTCGGTTTCCATCGAGGACTACGGCGCCCACCCCGATGATCGGCCGTTCGGGGTACATCCTGAATTGGGTCATCTGGTCATTGAGTCATCTGGTCAATGATTGAGGAATTGAATATTCTGGCCATCGTTGATCCATCCAATCAATAAAATCCAACCAATCAATCCGCCCAATCGGTCAATCTTCAAATCAATGACCCAACGACCAGATGACCAGATGACCCGATTCAGAGAGCGAGCGCCGCGTCGGCGTTGAGATCTGGCGCGGCGAGCGCCCCCCCGCGGAGCCGTCGCAGACCCGCCGCCGCAATCATCGCCGCGTTGTCGGTTGAGAGCGCGAGGCTCGGAAGAAACGTCGGCATCTCGCGCAATCGGCCATGCTCCTCGAGCTCGGCGCGCAGCCGGCTGTTGGCCGAGACGCCGCCTGCCACGCCGATGCTCCTGGCCTGATACCGTCGGGCCGCGTCGAACAGCCGATCGATGAGCGCGGCAACCACGACGCGTTGAAAGCTGGCACAAACATCGGCGATATCAACGTCTGTCAAAGCCTGGCCGGCGGCCTCTCGAGCACGAACGTGACGTAGCACGGCCGTCTTCAGGCCGCTGAAGCTGAAATCGAGATCGCCTTTCAGATCCGGCGCATTCCGATCGGCGTGCGTCAGCCGCGTCGTCGGCAGCCGGACGGCACGGTCGTTACCGTTCCGCGCAAGCCGGTCCACGATCGGGCCGCCCGGATACCCGAGGCCAAGCAGTTTCGCGACCTTGTCGTAGGCCTCGCCCGCGGCGTCGTCACGCGTCCGGCTGAGCAGCTGGTAATGGCCGCGCTCCGGGACGAGATACAGGCTCGTGTGTCCGCCCGACACAACGAGGACGACGGCGGGAAGCTTCAGCTCCCCGTTCTGAAGAACGAGCGATTCGATATGACCGGCCAGATGGTGGACTGCCACGAGTGGGAGCCCAGCCGCGGCGGCAGCCGCCTTCGCGAACGCCACGCCTACCAAGAGTGAGCCAACCAAGCCGGGGCCTTGTGTCACGGCAACCGCTCCCAGCTCCCCCCACGCGGTCCCCGCGTCCGTCAGCGCCCGTTCGACGACGCCGCAGATGTCGCGGATGTGCTGACGGGAGGCGAGCTCGGGAACGACGCCACCCCACTCGCGATGAATCGGCACCTGCGAGGCAATCACGTTCGACCGAATGATCCAGGGTCGCTCGCTGTCGTTGGTCTCTTCCACGACAGCGGCCGAGGTCTCATCGCAAGACGTTTCGATTCCGAGAATCAGCATGTACGCCGCCCGCGTGGAGGAGTCAGGAACGGAGGGCCGTCTCACCCTCGAAGGCGCGAGCCAGCGACTCGACGTACGGTGCGCGGAAGATTCCGCGCTCCGTGATGATGCCGGTGATGAGCTGATGCGGCGTGACGTCGAACGCCGGGTTCCACACGCGCGCTCCCGAGGCGGCAAGCTGCGTGCCGCCGACATGCGTGACTTCTCTGGCGCTGCGTTCTTCAATCGGAATCATGGAGCCGTCTGCGGTATTCAGATCGATCGTGGACAGTGGCGCCGCGACGTAGAACGGAATGCCGTGCTCGCGCGCGAGCACCGCAACGCCGTAGGTGCCGATCTTGTTGGCAGTGTCGCCATTTGCGGCGATGCGGTCGGCCCCGACCACGACGAAATTGACTCCTCCCTGACGCATCAGCGAACCGGCCATGTTGTCGGTGATGACGGTCGTCTCGATACCGTCGCGCACGAGCTCCCAGGCGGTCAGCCGCGCGCCTTGGAGAAAGGGACGCGTTTCGTCGGCGAAAACGGTGACATGCTTGCCTGCCTCGACGGCGCCTCGAATGACGCCAAGAGCCGTCCCGTACCCCGCCGTCGCCAGAGCGCCGGCATTGCAGTGCGTGAGGATCTTCGCATCCGCTGGCACGACTTCCGCCCCGAATGCGCCCATGGCCCGGCAACCGGCGACGTCTTCGTCGTGAATCAGTTCCGCTTCGCGATCGAGACGCTGCTGTATCTGTTCGACGGAGGCGCCGGCGGCGGCAGCGGCGGCGAAAACCCGTTTCATCCGTTCGATCGCCCAGAACAGGTTGACGGCGGTCGGTCGCGTCGCAGCCATCTGTTCACAGGTCTTGAAAAACTCGGCGGCCAATCTCTGGGTGCCCGTGGCCGTGCTCTTGCGCATGCCGAGCGCAATCCCGAAAGCAGCCGCAACCCCAATCGCCGGTGCGCCGCGAATGACCATGGTTCGGATCGCCCTGGCGACCTCGCCTGCCGTTCGACACCGTACGTAGATTTCACGAGCCGGCAGCTTGCGCTGGTCGACCATGACCACTACATCGTCTTCCCTTGCGATCGTCGGGAGCATGCTGCGATCTTACCGGGTGCCGGGGGCGCGGTGCCAGACGGACGCTTTGCTCAAAGCTGTTCGACGACCCCCTCGAGCACGGCCGTGAGCGAGCCGAGCGCGCCGCGGGTCACTTCGATGACGTCGCGGTGATCGAGCGGGCCCGAGCCGGGGCCGGCCCCGGCGGCGACGTTGGTGAGGCACGATATTCCGAGCACTTCGAGGCCCATATGACGCGCGACGATGGCTTCGGGAACGGTCGACATGCCGACAGCGTCCACCCCGATCGTTCGCAAATATCGGATTTCGGCGGGGGTTTCGTAGCTCGGACCCGTCAGAGCCGCGTACACACCGTGCACCACCGGCACGCCGGCGGCCCGCGCCGCCCGCTCGGCGATGGCGCGGAGTCTGGCGGAGTAGACATCGGACATGTCAGGAAATCGCGGGCCGAACCGTTCGTCGTTCGGCCCGCAGAGCGGATTCATCCCCATGAGATTGACGTGATCGTCGATGATCATCAGCGTTCCGAGCGGCAAGCCCGGGCGAACGCTACCCGCCGAGTTCGTCAGGACGAGGAGCGGCACGCCGAGAAGGCCCAGGGCCCTGACCGCGAAGGTGACCGCGGAAAGGCTCTGGCCCTCGTAGACATGAGACCGGCCCGACAGCGCCACAACCATTCGTCCCCGCAGCCTGCCGACGACCGCGCGACTGTCGTGACCCGCAACGCCCGAGACGGGCCAGTGGGGCAATCGGTCGTACGGCGTCACGACCGCGTCGCGCAGGGCTTCCGTGACGCCGCCGAGGCCAGAGCCCAAGATGAGCCCGATCGATGGAGCTTCACCGCCGGCGAGCGTCCGAAGACCGTCAGCGGCGTCGCGAGCACGGTTGTAGTCGTTCACTACAGCAGAAACCCGGCAATTGCCGCGGTCATGAAGTTCGCGAGGGTGCCGGCCAGCATCGCTCTGAGACCAAGGCGTGCCAGATCGTGCCGCCGGTTCGGCGCGAGCGCACCGATCCCCCCGACCTGGATGCCGATCGATCCGAGGTTGGCAAAACCGCACAAGGCGAAGGTCGCAATCGTGAACGACTTCGGGTCAATCGAGTCTTTGAGCGGTCCCAGCTGGGAATAGGCGACGAATTCGTTGAGCACCATGCGGGTGCCGAGCAGATTCCCGATCGTGGGGGCGTCCCGCCATGGGACGCCGAGGCTCCAGGCGATGGGTGCGAGAGCCCAGCCAAACACCTGTTGAAGGCTGAGGCCAGCGACTCCGAGGAACGCGTTCACCATCGCCACCAGCGCGATGAACGATACCAGCATCGCGCCGACGTTCAGCGCGAGCATGAGCCCTTCGCTCGTTCCACGGGCGGCCGCGTCGATGATGTTCACGTCGGTGCGATCGGCTTCGAGGCGAACCGATCCCATCGTCTCGGGCACCCCCGTTTCGGGGACGAACATCTTGGCAATCACGAGCGTCCCTGGTGCCGTCATGATGACCGCCGCCAGCAGGTGACGCGCTTCGACGCCGAACAGGAGGTACGCGGCCATCATGCCGCCCGAGACGTGCGCCATACCGCACGTCATGATCGTCATCAGCTCCGATTCGGTCAGCCGCGGCAGGTATGGTCGGATGGTCAGCGGGGCTTCGACCATACTGAGAAAGATGCTCGCGGCGACGTTGAGGGACTCGGCTCCGCTTGCGCGCATCAACCGGTGCATGAGGACCGCGAACAGTCGCACGACGACCTGCATGACGCCGAGGTGGTACAAGATGGCCATCAGGGCGGCGACAAAAATGATGATCGGCAGCACCTGAAAGGCGATGAGCACACCAGACGCGCCCGGGCCGAGCACTGCGGCAATCTGACCCCACGCATTGGTGTCGGCGAGTGGACCGAAGACGAACGTCGCGCCGACCCCGCCGAATCCCACGACGCGATTGAACCCATTCCCCAATGCCGTGAACAAGGCGGCGCCCGCGGCTGTATTCAGCACGAGCACCGCGAACAGGAGCTGAAAGCCCAGCCCGAGTGCGACCATTCGAAACGAGATGGCCTGACGGTCAGTTGAAAACGCGAAGGCGAGACCGAGAATCACGACCGCGCCCACGAGCGGTTGAGCCCGGGCCACACCCATTTGCGCCGCGATGGCCGCGGTCACCGCGACGCCCAGCGCAGCGGAAGCGATGGCCACGTTGGAAGGCTTGACGGCGCGCGGCGAGGAGTCGATGCGGACGTCCATCGGATGCGGCAGTATATCGGTCTCTACGCCCTAACCTCTAACCTCTAACCTCTAACCTCCAGTCTCTAACCCCTAGCCTCCAGCCTCCAGCCTCTTGCATAATCAGCGTGCTCCAGTGGAAGAGACATCCCCGCAGCTGTCGTCCGAGGAATCGGCCCGGCTCATCGAATTCGCACGCGCGTTCAAGGCGGCTGCTCGCGCCGTGCAGATGTACCCGGCCGGCCACCCGGCCATCGCCACGACGCTCGAGCGGATGGCAGACATGACCTCCAGCGCACGTCTGACGGCTCCACTCCAGATAACGGTTCTGCCCGACAACCTGCTGATCAACGAACGGGCACCCGCCCGAGCCGATGCGGCGGTTGGCGAGCTGGCCGAGCTGCTGCACAGTCACGTCATCGGGTCCTTCACGGTCAACGCCGGCGGCGATGTCGAGGCGTGGCGCAATTTCCTCCTCCTTCTAGGCCGGTCACCCGATACCTTGCGATCCGAAGGCGGCATCGCTCGTGTCTGGGCGACGAGCGCCGGCCAGCATCTGGAACTGCGTGAAATCGACTACTCGCAAGTGATGCGCGACCGGAAAGGAGGGAAGCCGGCAATCTGGGAGCATGTCATCGCCAACTGCCTGCAGGGCGACATGTTCGAGCTCGATGAACATGCCATGCGGGAACTGATGGAGGTGGCCAGGAACCAGGAGCAGTTGTCCGAGCTCCTCACCGAGCTCGAGAGCCGGGCGGCCTCCGAGGGGCAGGTGGGCGTTCTCACCGCCGCCCTGCTGCGGATGTTTCGACAAATCGTGGACGCGGCGTCCAAGACCGATCCCGAAGGGACCGAGCCGGTGCTGCAGAACCTGGCGAACGCTGTCGGTCGGCTGGCACCCGACACCGTGCTGGGCCTGCTCTCTCATCGAGGCGACCGCGGGGAACGACCGGCCACGGTGACCGATGTCGTTCGCCGCATGTCGGACGTCACCATCGCGCAGTTCGTGGCTCGCAACGTCATCGACGCCACCACTTCGACCGATCGACTGGCGGAGGCCTTTCAGGCGCTCGTCAAGGACAGCGAGGACCGCGAACGCCTGCTCGCGCTGGCTCAAGAGGCCGTGGCCAGCTCGCCGCTCGGCAACACCGACGGGTTCGAGGGTGTCTGGAATCAGATTGCCGAGAAACTGCTCACGTCCTACAGCGACACGTCCTATGTATCGGACGCGTACGGACGCGAGCTGTCCGGTGCGCGCACTCGCGCTATCAGCGTCGAGCAGACCGGCGACGATCCGCCGGAACGGATTGCCGCGTGGCTGTCGACGGTCTCCACCACCGCGCTGCGAGCGCTCGACTTGGCGCTCGTGCTGGACATCCTGAACGTCGAGACCGACGACGACCGATGGGGCGACATGATGACGCCGGTCGTCGCCTTGATCGAAGACCTGCTCCTCGTCGGCGATTTTGCCGCCGCGGCGCAGCTCGTCGAGGCGCTGAGGCGCGAGGCCGCGAGCGGGGGCTCCACCAGCCGCCGTCAATACGCGGTGACCGCCGTCGATCTTGTCGTCGCCGGCCCAATGATGCGGCACATCGTCGCCCACCTGTCCACCATAAGCGAGACGCAGTTCGAACAGGTGAAGGCCATGTGCCTGTCGCTTGGAGAGGTCGTCGTCAAGCCGCTGGCGGAAGCGCTCGCCGGAGAAGAGCGGGCGCGCCCCCGCCAGCGGTTGACGTCGATCCTGGTCGCCTTCGGCGTGGTCGGGAAGCGGACGGTTGAGCGGCTGAAAGCCTCGCCGAACCCTGTCGTCCGGAAGACGGCCATCTATCTGCTCCGCGAGTTTGGAGGCAGCGAGGCTCTGCCGGAGCTGACCGAACTGCTCGACGACAGCGAGGCGCAGGTGCAACGGGAGGCGGTGCGGGCGATCTTGAACATCGGTACTGAGCAATCCTATGAGGTGCTCGAACGGGCTCTCGCCAGCGGGACTGAGCGATCCCGCCAGACGATCATGGAGGCCGTCAGCGGCGTGCGCGACGAGCGCGCCACCCCGCTGTTCGCGTATATCGTCCGCCATGTGAGCCATCGGGGTCCGCTCGGAGAAGTCTACCTGCGCGCCATCGAATCGCTCGGAACCCTTCGCGATCCCGAAGCGGTGACACCGCTGAAGGAGGCGCTCTATCGAGGTGAGTGGTGGGCCCCTCGGCGGAACGGCATTCTCCGGTCCGCGGCGGCGGCAGCGCTCGCGAGGATTGGAACCGCCGAGGCTCAGGCGGTGCTGATGGAGGCCGCGGCAACCGGACCGCGAGGTGTGCGAACGGCCGTTCGCCCCCATCTGAACGCCGCGCGGCCGCGGACGCGTGAGCAAAGGGAGCGATCATGACAACCCCCCGTCTGCAGCTTGCCGACGAGCTGCTCCGTCGCCTCGCCGCCACGCTCAGGTCCGGACAGCTGTATTCGCGCGGCCATCCCATCATCGCCCGCAATCTCGAGGCCCTCTCGGCGGCCATTCAGCTGCTCCACGGCCTGGATCCCACGGTCGTCATCGGGATCATCGGTGATGAAGTGGTGGTCGACGAGACGCCAATGGCCAAAGCGGATGCCGTCGGCCCGCTGATCCGTCATCTCCAGCAGACCGGCGTCGAACGAATCGTCATCGACCGAGGCGTCACGCGAGAAGAAATCATGGCGTTCGTGGAGGCGGTGTCGGTCCTGGGCCTGCGCGAGGGCGCCCAATCGCCAGTCGCAGCGCTGTCCCTCCCGCACATCCGGGTGGGCCGGGTCACGATCGAACAACGCGTCGAGGAAGACCTGTCGGATATGGCGACGATTCGACGGATGTACAACGACGCCGTGTCGGTGGCCAGCGACCTCTGGGAGAGCGCGTCGACAGAAGGCAAGCCCGACGCCACCATGGCGCGGACGATGGTGGACGGTCTCGCGCAGGCAGTGGCGCAGAACCGCACCGCGCTGCTGGCGCTGACCACGCTCAAGAACTACGACAACTACACGTTCACGCACATGGTGAACGTGTCGATTCTGACAATGGGACAGGCCCGTGGCCTCGGTCTCGACGGTCCACTGCTGCGCGAATTCGGGCTCTCGGCGCTCATGCACGACATCGGCAAGGTGCGCACGCCGCTCGACATCCTCCATAAGCCCGACAAACTGACCGACGCCGAATTCGCCATCATGAAGCGCCACACGATCGAAGGCGCGGAGATTCTGCGCAAGACGCCCGACATGCCCGCCCTCGCCCCCGTGATCGCCTTCGAGCACCATCTTCGGCTGGATGGTACCGGGTACCCGCCAGTCCACCGCGCGTCGCTCAACGTCGGCACGATGTTGTGCAGCATCGCCGACGTGTACGATGCGATGCGCTCGCAGCGGCAGTACCAGGAGGCGTTCCCGACCGATCGCATTCTGGAAGTCCTGAAGCGCAACAACAACGAGCAGTTCGATCGACATCTGGTGCGCCGGTTCGCCCAGCTGGTCGGCGTCTACCCGGTTGGCAACCTCGTTCGCCTCGACACCGGCGATGTCGCCGTGGTCCTGAAGGTCTACGCTCCGGACCCCTATCGCCCTCAGGTCCGCGTGCTCTTCGATCGGGAGGGGAAGCGGTTGACGTCTTCACGGGACATCAATCTGTGGGAAACCGAAGAGGGTCACCAGACGTCGATCGTCGCACCCGTCGATTCGACGGACTATCAGATCGATCCCTTGGCGCTCATCTGACGTGACCACGCCGGCTGTCCAGTTCTCTCGACGTGTGCGTTCGGTCGTCCGTCGTATCCCCCCCGGGCGTGTGGCGACATATGGAGACGTCGCACATCTGGCTGGGCGCCCGCGTGCGTGGAGAGCCGTGGGGAACATCATGCGCGCTTGCACCGCTCGCGACGTGCCATGTCACCGGGTAATCGCCGCAGGTGGGCGCCTGGGCGGGTATGGCGGACATCAATCCCTCAAAGCCGCGCTGCTGCGAGCCGAGGGCGTGAGGGTCGTCGGCAGCCGAATCCCTGATCACCAGCGGATCCGGTGGGTGGGCTGAAGACCGGCCTCGGCATCTGGTTTGCTTCGAGCGTCGCCATATTGGCTATAATTGGACGATTCTCAGACTGCGCTGTCTCCGGAGGTAAAACCGATGATGAAGTACGTCGTTCTTATATGCACGCTCGTCATGCTCCTCGGTACGAACGTCGCTTGGGCACAGGCGCCGGAACGAACACCCAAGCAGCAGCCGACGACCGCTGCGCCAGCGGCGGTGCCCGCCGGCGAGTTGGCGCTCGGATCGATCAGCCTGGGACGAGCGGTCAAGGCGGACGGCAAGCCGCTGGCCCAGGGGACGTATCAACTGCGACTCACCTCGCAGAATGCGACCCCGGAAGCCAAGGGCGAATCACCCTCGTCGGAACGCTGGGTCGAGTTCGTCCGCGGGGGGAAAGTCCTCGGCCGCGAAGTGGTCACGATCGTTCCCCAGTCGGAGATCGGTCTCGTCCAGAAAGATACGCCGCCGGCCCGCAACGGAGCGAAAGTCGAAACGCTCAAGGGTGGCGATTACGTGCGCGTCTGGATCAATCGCAACGGCAATCACTACCTGATTCATCTGCCGGTCGAAGCGGCGTAGAAAGGCTTAAGGCTCAGGGCTTAGTTTAGGGTTTAGGGCTTAGGGCTTAGGGCTTAGGGCTTAGGGCTTAGGGCTTGAGCCGGCCCAAGCCCTGAGTCTTAAGCCCTAAGCCCTGTCACACTGCCATGAGATCGAACTGCTCATGGTGCATCTGGGCGTCAGCTCTGACAGTGATGTCCTTTCCGATTGACTGCCGCAGGTCCTTCAGCACGCCGCTTTCCTCTTCCTTGAGCGCCCGGGCGATGTCGGGGTTCACTCGAAGCAGTACCCGATGGCCGTTCAGGTCGGCGCTGATCTTCTTCACCTCGTTCAAGATCTCGTAGCAAATCGTCGAGCTCGACTTGATGACCCCCGATCCGGAGCAGTATGGGCACGGCTCGGTGAGCACCCGCTCGAGGCTCTGCTTCACCCGCTTGCGCGTGATGATCACCAGACCGAAGTCGGAGACCGCCAGCGCCTTCGAGGGCGACCGGTCTTTTTTCAGCTCCTGCTCGACGGCCTGAAGGACCTTCTGACGGTTCTTCTTCTCCTCCATGTCGATGAAGTCGAGCACGATGATGCCGCCCAGATCGCGGAGCCTCAGCTGGCGGACGATCTCCTTGACCGCCTCGAGATTGGTCTTGACGATCGTGTCCTCGAGCCGGCCGGTCGTCTTCTTCCCGACGTAACGTCCTGTGTTGACGTCGATGGCGACGAGGGCCTCGGTCTGATTGATCACGATCGACCCGCCGGACTTCAACCAGACCTTGCTCTTGAGCGCTTTGTCGATCTCGGCCTGCACGCCATATTCCTCGAAGATCGGATACGGCTTCGTGTAGAGCTTCACGCGGGGCGCCAGCCCGGGCATGATGCGTTGGACGAGCTCGAAGACGCGCTGATGTTCCTGAGGGTTGTCGATGCGGATGGCCTGGAATTCGTCGGTGAGCAGATCGCGGAGCAGCTTCCCGACCAGGCTCTGCTCCTGGTAGACGACCGCGGGCGCGCGCGACGATTCCATCCGCTGGCGGATACCCAGCCAGATGGTATGGAAGGCCTCGAGATCGCTGACGATGTCCTCCTTCGGACGCCCGCCGGCAGCAGTCCGGATGATGACGCCGCCGGTGAAGCCGTGCGCCTCGCGGAACTCGCGCACGATGGCTCGAAGCCGGCCCCGTTCCTCGCGCGACTCGATTTTGCGGGACACGCCGACGTGGTCCACCGTGGGCATGAACACCAGGAAGCGACCCGCCATCGTGACGTGCGAGGTCAGGCGCGCACCCTTGGTGCCGAGCGGCTCCTTGACGACTTGAACGAGGATCTCTTCGCCTTCCTTGAGGAGATCTTCGATTTTGGGCTGAACGCGTCCTTCGGCGCCCTTGCCGTTCCCGGTCCCGCTCTCGTCTTCGCCCGACTCGAGCTTGTCGAACTCCTCCAGCGTGTCGACGACGTCGGCGACGTAGAGGAAGCCGTCGCGCTCGAGTCCGATGTCGATGAAAGAAGACTGCATTCCGGGGAGGACTTTGCTGACCCGGCCTTTGTAGACGTTCCCGACGACTCCCCGCTGCCGCTCCCGCTCGACGAAGATCTCGGCGACGAGATCGTCCTCGAGAATGGCCACCATGGTTTCGTGGCCGGTGGAGGAGATGATCATCTCCTTGGTCATCACTGAACTCCCCAGGCTTAAGGCTTAGGGCTCAAGGCTCAGGCCGGCTTAAGCCGACTTGAGCCCTGAGTCCGGAGCCCTGAGCCCGATTAGTTCGTGAATCTGCGCATGCGTACGTTCAGAATGAGCCCGAATCCGGCGAGCGTCGCTATCATCGACGACCCCCCGTAGCTCATGAGCGGCAGCGTGAGCCCTTTGACGGGCGCCAGTCCGGCCGACATGGTGATGTTGTAAATCACCTGGAAGGTGAAGCTGGCAAGCACGCCGAGCACGAGGTACGAGCCGAGCCGGTCCTTGGACAGACGGGCGGCCTCGAGCGCGCGCAGAATCACGAATAAATACAAGCCGAGCGCCACCAGGACGCCGGCAAACCCCTGTTCTTCGGCAAGCACCGAAAAAATAAAGTCGTTGTGGGCGACCGGGAGAAACCGAAGCTGGCCCTGTGTTCCACGCCGGAAGCCCTTACCCGTCAGGCCCCCCGACCCCACCGTGATCTGCGCCTGTATCTGCTGGTACCCGGCGCCTTTCGGATCCTGGGACGGGTCGAGGAACGTCGAGATTCGAGATTTCTGGTAATCCTTGAGTGCGAACTTCCAGGCGATGGGCGCCGCCACCAGCACGCACACCGCCAGAATGCCGAGGATGCGCGTACGCATCCCGGCGACGAACGCCACGGCGGCCAGCACCGGCAGCAGCGTGACCGCCGTGCCGAGGTCGGGTTCCTTGGCGATGAGCGCGAGCGGAATCAACGTGAGCACGCCGGCGAGGATGAGATCGCCCCAGGCCGGTACGCCGCGGTTTTCGCCGAAGTACTTGGCCAGCACGAGCGCCACGCCAATCTTGGCGAATTCGGATGGCTGGAGGTTGTAGCTCCCCAGCGCGATCCAGCGGCGCGCGCCCATTTGCACCGTGCCGAAGAAGATCACGTACAGCAGCAGTCCAACCAGCGTGATGTAGACGAGATGCGACTTGTCGGTGAACGTGCGGTAGTCGAGCGACAGCGTCACCACCATCGCTCCGAGACCGATGATGATGGCGTAGATCTGCGTGATATGGAGGCGCGAGACACCGCGGGTCGGATCGCTCGTCGTGCTGTAAATCATCGCGACGCCCAGCCCGCACAGGGTCAGGACCGCCAGCAGCAGCGCCCAGTCGATGTGGAAGTACAGACGACGTTCGAGCATGATCCTAGGGTCGCGGCTGCGAGCTCACCGCGTTTTCCGCGATGCGCGTCGGCGGCGGATCGTCCCCTTCGAGGGGGACCGCGGGAGCGGCGGGAGCACCCGGCTCGCCCCGTTTCGGGGGAGGCGGCGGGAGCGGCCGTCCTTCCTTCTTGGCAAAAAACGTGTCGAGCGCGTGTCGGGCCACGATGGCGGCCGTCGACCCGTGCTCACCGTGCTCGGCGAAGATCACGCCGGCCACCTGCGGGTTATCGCGCGGCGCGAGAAACACGAACCAGCCGTGATCGGCCAGGTTTCTCGTCGTCTTCCCTTTGGCCGCTCTCAGGCCTTCGAGCGAGATGACCTGTGCCGTGCCGGTCTTCCCGCCTACGTCGTACCCCTTCAGCAGCGCGTTGCGTCCCGTGCCTGCCTGGTTGACGACCATCCACAACCCGTCGCGGATGGCTTGCAGCGTCGTCTCGTGAATCTCCACTTTCGACTGCGGAGCTGGCGCCGGCACCTCCTTCCATCCGGTTCCGTCGTCTACCGCCTTGAGAAGACGTGGCGTGACACGCGTGCCGCCGTTGGCGAGCGTCGCCATGTAGACCGCCATGGAGACGGGCGTGACCGACACCTGACCCTGGCCGATGGCCACCGAGATCGTTTCGCCCGGGTACCATCGTTCGTTCAACTTCTCGCGCTTCCATGCGGTCGACGGGACGAGCCCCTGAATCTCATTGGGCAGATCGATGAAGCTCTTCTCACCGAGCCCGAGCAGAGACGCCCATTTGTGGATCCGGTCGATCCCGGTCATGTTGCCGACCGTGTAGAAGTAGACGTTGCACGACTGTTCGATGGCATGGCGCAGATCCATCGTGCCGTGGCCTCCGGCCTTCCAGCATTTGAACGAGTTGCCGTAGAACGTGGCGCTTCCGCCGCAGTGCACCTTGAAGTCCGGCGTGATGACCCCTTCTTCGAGCGCGGCGGTCGCCACCGCCATCTTGAACGTCGAGCCGGGCGAATACCGCCCCTGAATGGCGCGATCGTTCAGCGGCCGATCCTCATCGGTGTTGAGGGCCGCCCACGTCGCCCGGTCTATCCCGGACGCGAAGGCGTTCGGGTCGTAGGCGGGAATGCTGGTGAAGGCGAGCACGTCGCCGCTCCTCGGATCGAGAAGCACGGCGGCGCCGTTGTAGCCGAGTGCCTTGAAGCCGTCTTCGACGGCTTTCTGCACGTCGTAGTCGATCGTCAGCTGAAGGCGTTTGCCTTCAGTAGGCGGCTGTTCCTCCAAAGTCCGGATTTCGCGTCCCACGCTGTTCACCACGACGACGCGAGCGCCATCGTCGCCCATCAGCAGGTCGTTGTAGATCTTCTCGATGCCGGACTGGCCCACGACGTCGCCGCTCTTCAGCTCGTCGTTGCCGGCGATTTGCGCGTCGTTCACCTCGCCCACATAGCCGAAGAGATGAGCGGCCATCCTGTCGGGATACTGCCGGGTTGGAACCTGTTCGATCACCACGTCGGGCAATTCAAGCCGGCGCGCCGTCACCGCAGCCACCTGGTGAAGCGTGGCGTCCTGCACGATCACAATCGGCCGGTAGGACGGCTCGCGCCGGTGTCGGTCGACGATCTCGCGCACGCTGCGCTCCTCGAAGCCGAGGAGCGTGGCCAGCAGCTGAACCGTGCGGTTCAGATCTTTGGTGTGCTCGCGCAGAATGGAGATGCTGTAAGAGTGGCGGTTCTCGACCAGCACCTGGCCGTTGCGGTCGAACACGACCCCGCGGGGTGCGCGCAGCGCGAGCGTCCGCTGGTTGTTGTTCTCCGCAAGCTCGGCGTACTTCTCGTGCTGCGCCACTTGCAGGACCCAGAAGCTGACGGCGAGGACCGAGAACACCACCGCGATCAGATACTGGAGCGTCCCCAGGCGGCTCGACAGCGCGCGACGATCTTCAGGCAGTGCCATCTTCACCCATTCTACCGGCGGAGCCGGCCTTTTGAGGCCCGGCGGCGTTCGATGGCGCCGGGCAGCCGTTCGACCAACTGAAACGTGACGACGCCCACGACGGCGTTGCTGGCCGCCTGGCCAGCCACGGCGGTGTATGGCGGCTCGAACTGACGCAGGTCGAGCAGCACGTACAGGCCCATGAACACAACGGCGTGCAGAATCGTTGCGGCGAAAAAGACCAGAAATCGGGGCAGCGGCTGCGCGACGATGAACTGGGTGCCAACGATGCCCGACAGGAAGCCGACCACCGTCTTGGCCAGACCTCCGATGCCGACGACGCCGGTCGACAACGCATCCTGAAGGAGACCGGCGAACGTGCCCGTCAGCAGACCCGAGACGGGCCCCAGTGCCAGCGCCACATACACCACGACCACGAGCACGAGATCCACCGCCGCCGTTCCCCTCACATACCGCGCCAGCGTCGTCTGGAGTGCAAGCGCCGCCGCAACCGCGAGCAGAATCGCAGCGGCCCTCACTCCACGCTCCCCTCGGTCGCTTCGTGCGCCGGGGTTGGCGTCAGCACGACGAGGACTTCCTCGATGCTCGTGAAGTCGACGGCAGGCCTGACGGCGATGTTCTTGAACGACCCGCCGCTCTTCTCCACCGATTCGATCCGTCCGATCACGTATCCCTTGGGGTAAATCCCGTCGATGCCGGAGGTGACCACCAGGTCGCCGACCATGACATCGGCGACCTCCGGCACGTATTGCAGACTGAGCAATTCGTCCCCTGAGCCGGCCACCACCCCCTGGGCACGCGATCGCTCGACCAGCGCCCCGGCGGCGGCATTGCGGTCGATCAGCAGCTGGATCTTGGCGGCACGCACGCTCGGCATCACCACGCGGCCGACGACGCCGGCCGGGGCGATGACGGCCATGTCGGCGTTGACGCCGTCGCCAGACCCCTTGTCGATCGTGAGCGTTCTGAAGTCGGGTGAGGCGCCGGCCGCGATGATCTCGGCAGCCGTGGTCGTGAGCTTCGACCGATCGCGCAGCTCGAGGAGACGCTCGAGACTACGAGTGCGGTCGGCCAGGGCGCGCTGCTGTTGCAGGGCAACCTGTGCCTCCTCGAGCTCTCGCACGAGCCGAGCGTTCTCGCTGTGCACCTGCCGCAACCCGATGTATCCGCTCCACACGCTCCGAACCGATGAGAGCGCAGCGGAGGCGCCACGCTGAACTTCTGCCAGGACGCCGAAAGTGACCGCCTCGAGCAGGGGCACGCCGCCGCGTGAGTTCACCTGGGCTGAAATGAGCAGGATGTGGCCCAGCGTCACGGCCAGGAACAGGTAGCCCGCGCGCTGACGGATATCGAGCAGCGCCACTATTGCACCGCCCGCCCGTCACCAAGACACGAAGCACACGGCGACCCTCGTGGTTCTCGTGATCTTCGTGTTATCCGGATGCACAGAGGTCTCAATCGATTGATATCTTCCGAAGCAGATTGAAATCCGACAGCATCTTTCCGGCGCCCAGCACCACGGACGACAGCGGATCCTCAGCCATCGCGAGCGGCAGCCCTGTCTCTTCGCGCAACCGCTTGTCCAGATTTCTCAGCATGGAGCCGCCGCCGGTCAACACGATGCCGCGATCCACGATATCTGCCGAGAGCTCGGGCGGGGTGCGCTCGAGCGCGACCCGAACCGCGTCGACGATCACGTTCACCGTTTCGGCCAGCGCCTCGCGTATCTCCTCGTCGGTCACGGTAATCGTCTTGGGCACTCCCTCGATGAGATGCCGTCCCTTGATTTCCATCGTCATTCGCTCTTCGAGGGGGAAGGCCGACCCGATCTCGATCTTGATCTGCTCGGCCGTGCGCTCTCCGATGAGCAGGTTGTACGTCTTCTTGACGTATTGAATGATGGCCTCGTCCATCTCGTTGCCGGCCACGCGCACCGCCTTGCTGTAGACGATGCCCGCCAGCGAGATGACGGCGATGTCCGTCGTGCCGCCGCCGATGTCGACGATCATGTTGCCCGACGGCTCGGTGATCGGCATGCCGGCCCCGATTGCCGCGGCCATCGCCTCTTCCACCAGGTGTACCTCGCTCGCCTTGGCGCGGTACGCGCTGTCCTTGACCGCGCGTTTCTCGACCTGGGTAATCTCGGACGGCACGCCAATGACGATGCGGGGCCGCACCCAGACGTTCCGGTTGTGCGCCTTCTTGATGAAGTAGGTCAGCATCTTCTCGGTGACCTCGAAATCGGCGATGACGCCGTCCTTCATCGGCTTGATGGCGACGATGTTTCCCGGAGTCCGCCCGAGCATGTCCTTGGCGTCCTTCCCCACGGCCTCGACACGCCCGTTGACTTTGTTGATGGCGACAATCGAAGGTTCGTTGACCACGATCCCCTTGCCACGGGCGTAGACGCAGGTATTCGCCGTGCCGAGATCGATCGCCAGATCACTGGAGAACAGCGACAGCATCGAACGGAAACTCAACGGGGACTCCTATCGGTCGGCACTCGGCCGGCGCGAAGCGGGGGGCGGCGCGATCGGCTCTGTCGGAGCTGAGCTGTCACGAGTGAAAGATCGAGCACATCTGTGAAACGTTGGTCTCTCCGCAGCCGGCGAATGCAGACTGCTGACTAGCTTAGGTATCGGCAGGAGCGAGGGCGGCCAGAATACCGTTCTTACCTCGATCTTTAACCAGGTACATCGCCTTGTCCGCCGCCTGTATGAGTTCGTCCGACGAGTTGGCGACGTCCGGGAGGGTCGCCACGCCGACCGAACAGGTCAGTCGCACGCCCAGTCCAGCACCGACCAGAAAGACGTGCGCGGCCAGACGCTCCCGGATACGCTCGCCGACCGCGAAGGCCCCTTCCCCGCCGGTATCGGGGAGGACCAGCGCGAACTCGTCCCCGCCGAAACGCGCCACGACGTCTGTTTCACGGGCGCTCGAGCGAATCACGGCCGCCGCTTCGACGAGCGCTCTGCTGCCGAACAGGTGGCCGTACGTGTCGTTGATGCTCTTGAACCCGTCGAGATCGATGAAGAGCAGCGACAGAGGGCGGCCGCTTCGGGATGCCCGCTTGGTTTCGCGGTGCAGCACGGAATCGAGGTAGCGGGAATTGTACAAATGCGTGAGATCGTCGGTCACGGACAGGTCTTCGGCCCGCTTGAGGAGCATGGCGTTGTCCAGCGCCACGGCCGCTGGTTCGAGCAGCACCCTCACGGCCCGAAGATTGGCCCGGGAAATCCGGGGCTCGCGGGCCGACGCGACGCGGTCGAGACCGATAAGCGCGCCGACACGGCGACCGCGACAACTGAGCGGGAACGCCACCACCGATCCGACGACGGCGTCCTTCACCCGAGAGTCGCTTTTCAGATCCGCGGTAATGAAGTCCTCGCCGCGCTGCATGACCCACGAGGCGATACTGTAGACGGCCGGCCCCATGTCGGGCGTCAGGCCGCGATCGCTCAACACCGAGGACTGCCCGGACAGATCGGACCCGACAACCGCCCAGCATGGGGCAGGAACCCACGTGGCGGCCCGCTCGACGATGAGCTCGGCGATCTTGGCGGGCTCGAGTGTCGTGTTGACAGCCCGGACGATATCGAGCAGCGCGTCCCGGCGCTCGACGCGGCTGCGCAGAGTACGCTGAAACACCCGCAGCTTGGTCGCCAGGTCGAGACCTGGCACGGTCAGCGAGATTTCGCTGGCCCGTCGAGGTTTCGAACCCCGCTTCCCGGCGGTTCCGACAGATCGGTAGAAGGCAACGGGCATCCGGACGTAACTGCTTCTCTGTCCTGCAAATATACCATACGACCGGGCGTAACTGCTTGCCACGCCGTAAGTTCACGTTATACGATGGGTGTTCAACAAGGGTGCATCGATGACCATGCTCGACCAGATGCGCCGGCACAAGGGCTGGCTCAAGTGGAGTCTCGGCCTCGTAGTGCTGGCCTTCGTGATCTTTTATATCCCGGACTTTCTTCGTCAGGACGGGGCCGGCGCCGTGGCGGGGGATACGGTTGCGACCATCGAGGGCCGTGAAATCACCGCCGCCGACTTCCGGCGGACCTACGATGTGCAGCTGCAGGCCTATCGGAACGCCTACGGCGGGAACATCAGCGAACAGCTGCTGAAGCAGCTCGGCATCGATCAGCAGATCCTCGCACAGCTGGTCGACCAGCAGGTCGCGCTGGTCGAAGCCGAACGGCTCGGTATCGCCGCGAGCGACGAAGAGGTGCGTCAGCGGATCTTTGCGACGCCGGCGTTCCAGGAGAATGGCGCCTTCATCGGGGAACAGCGGTACCAGCAGCTGCTCCGATCGCAGCGGCCGCCAATGACTCCCGCCACGTTCGAGAGCGCGGTGCGCGACGAGATCGTCGTTGACAAGCTGCACGCGCTGCTGACCGACTGGTTGTCGATCACCGATGCGGAAGTGGAGCGGGAGTACCGGGTTCGCAACGACAAGGTGAAGCTGGCCGTCATTCCCTTCATGGCGGAAAGCTTTCGCGCGGCGGCGACGGCCAGCGACGAGGAGATCGGCGCCTACTTCAACGCCCATCAGGCTGAATTCCTGATCCCCGAAAAGCGGAAAGTCCGCTTCGTGTCGATCGACCTCGAGGCGATTCGCGCCAAGGTTACCGTGCCCGAAGCGAACGTCGAGCGCGCCTACAACGAAAACATCGCGCAGTACTCGACGCCGGAGCAAGTGCGCGCGAGCCACATCCTCCTGCGGATCGAAGGCAAGGACGAGGCAGCCGTCAAGGCGAAGGCCGACGACCTCGTCAAGCAGGCCCGGGCTGGCGCCGACTTCGCGGCTCTGGCCAGAGCCAACTCCGAGGATGAAGGCAGCGCGAAAAACGGCGGCGATCTCGACTTCTTCGGACGCGGTCGAATGGTGCCGGAGTTCGATCAAGTCGTCTTCACGATGGAACCGGGACAGGTCAGCGAGCCCGTGAAGACACAGTTCGGCTTCCACGTGATCAAGCTCGTCGACAAGAAGCCTGGCACGATGCGCCCGCTGGCCGAAGTGCGGCAGCAGCTCGTCGATCAGCTGGCGTACGAAACAGCGCAGGCGCAGGCTGGCGACCTCGCGCAGACGATGGCGGCGGAGATCACGAGGCCCGAGGATCTCGATCGAGCCGCCGCGAGGCACGGGTTGACCGTTCAGGAATCAGGGTTCTTCGCGCGCGACGAGCAGATCCTGACGCTCGGATCCTCGCCAGAGGCCGTCGCGCGAGCCTTCGAGTTGCAGCAGGGCCAGGTCAGCGGCGCGCTGAGATCGGCGCGAGGCCTGGCGTTCTTGACGGTGACGGCGATCCAGCCGCCAACCATGCCGGGCCTCGACGAGGCGAAGGATCGCGTCCGCGAAGCCGTCCTCAAGCAGAAGACGCAGGAGCTGAGCCGGCAGAAAGCCACCGAAGTTGCCGCGCGACTCAAGGGCGCCGCTGATTTCGACCGCGCGGCAACAGCCGCCGGCGTCACATCGAAGACGACCGAGCTCATCACCCGCGACAGCCCCATCTCCGATCTCGGGCTGGCGCCGACGGTGACCGACGCGGCCTTCGCCCTGCCGGTCGGAGCGCTGAGCGATCCCATCGCGACCGACACCGGCACAGCTCTGGTCAAGGTGATCGAGAAGCAGGAAGTGACACCCGCGGAATGGGCGTCCAACCGGGACATGTTCCGCAACGAGCTGCTGGCCGACAAGCGCAATCGTTTCTTCGCGTCCTACATGACGAAGGCCAAGCAGAAGATGACGATTCAGCTCAATCGCGAAACGATACAGCGGGCCTTGTTGTAGGAAAGGTTCCCTAACCCCTAACCTCCAGCCCCTAACCTCTAACCTCCAGCCTCTAACCTCCGTCACCGTAAGTAGGTGAACGGCATCAACGCCAGCGGTTCCCCACGCCGGAACATCGCAATCGGGCTGCGAACGGCGCGCAACAGCTCGAGCTCCCCTTTCGAAAAGCTCGCCGCCAGCCATCGGGCCACCTGCGACTGATTCGTTCCGTTCAGCTGTTCACTGAGGATTTCGTAGAAACTCTTGCGGGGCGGATAGACGACCACCTCCACGTTGCTATCCGCCGGGATATTGGCCCGCTGCTTGGTGAGCGCGATGGCCTCGTCGAGCCCTCCCAGCGCATCCACCAGCCCGCGATCTTTCGCCTGTCGCCCGGTCCAGACGCGCCCCTGCGCGAGCGCGTCGATGCGCTCGGGGGTGCTACCGCGCGATGCTGCCGCTTTTTCGACGAACTGATCGTAGAAGGCCTGCAGCTGCTCGTTGAGCTTCTTGACTTCCTCGGGATTGTATGGCCGGACCGGCGACTCAATCTCGGCGTGTCGACCCACACTCGTCGACTCGATCCGCGCACCGAGTTTCTCGTACACGCCGCCTGTGACGATCTTGCCGCCGAAGATGCCAATGGACCCGGTCAGCGTGGACGGCTGGGCCACGATCACCTGGGCCGGCATCGCAATGTAATAGCCGCCCGAGGCCGCCAAGTCGGACATCGACGCAACGATCGGCCGGTCGGCGCGTTCGTTTCTGGCAATCATCAGCTCACGCCACACCGCGTCGGACGCCGTCGCGGAACCGCCCGGGCTGTCGATGCGGAGTACGATCCCGCGCACGGAGGAATCACGCCGCGCGCTGCGGATGTACTCGATCAGCGTCTCCGACCCGAGCACGGCGCCGTTGACGACGTCGAACCCGCTCTTCCCGCTGTTGATCGTCCCAGCGGCATAAATGACGGCAAGTCGGGGACCTCTGTTGAGGCCGAGGGCTTCGCTGCTGATGCCGGCGTACTGCTCCGCGTCGATCACCCGTGGCTCACCTTCGTCGTCTCCCTTGAGCAGGTCGCGCACCTGATCCTCGTACTGCACATCGTCCACGAGGCCCGCGCGGAGCGCTTCCTCCGGCAGGAACGGCCCCTGGTCGATCAGACGCCGGACCTCGCCTTCGTCCTTGCTGCGCCCGGCGGCGATTCCGCCGACTATCTGTTCGAAGAGATCCCCGTTGAGGGCCGCATCCATCTCTTTGTGAGGCGCGGTGTACCCGGTCTCGGTAAAGGTGTTCACGGCCGTTTTGTAATCGCCAATCCGATGCAGATCGGGATACGCCCCAATCTTGTCCAGCGTGCCCTTCAAGAACAGTTCGTACGTCGCCACGCCAGTCAAGTCGAGCGAGGTGGACGGCATCAGGTAGATCTTGTCGGCGGCCGTGGCGAGGTAGTACTCGCGATCGCCACCGTATTCGAGGTACGCATAGATCGGCTTGCCCGATTCCCTGAAGTCGAGCATCGCGTCGCGAACCTCCTGGACCTTGCCCCAGAAGGGCGATTCGAACCCCGTCGGCTTGATGAGCACGGCGCGGATCCGCGAATCGACCTTTGCCTTGCGGAGGCTTTCGACGAAAGAGCGCACCGTCGGCGTCCGCACCCCCCTGAGATAGCCGACGACATCGTCGGGTGCGACCTCGGAGAGGTTGCCGCCTACCCGCATGACGAGCGTGGCATTCTCCGGCACCCGGGGCCCACGCGTGAAGGCGAAGTACAAGAGCGCAAAGCCGGCAATGGATATGAAGAAAGCCACGCCGAGCACGGTGAACAGGATGGCGAATCGCCGTTTAGCCATGAGAGACCTGCCTTACATGCAAGAAGGGAATCGCGGTACCGATCGGGTCCAGATGAGACAGATGCATAATCAACAGGCTAGCATGCCCGCACTTCACGGAGCGCGCGTCGCCCTGCTCGAGACCCGCCTCAGCGCCGAACTGGCCGAGCTCGTCCGTCGAATGGGGGGAACGCCCGTGTCGGCCCCGTCCGTTCGCGAAGTTCCCAGACAGGCGGAAACAGCCGCGTTCATCGATGGTCTGGCGGCCGGCCGGTTCGCGGTGGTGCTGTTTCAGACTGGCGTTGGCGCGGCGGCTCTGCTCAGGGAGGCCGAACGCCAGCAGCGGCTCGCCGAGGTACTGGGCGCCCTGAGACAGACGACGCTGGTGTGCCGGGGGCCCAAGCCCACGGCCGTCGTGCGGCGGTATGGGCTGGAACCGACCATCGTCCCGGTGAAGCCGTTCACGACGAAGGAAGTGCTCGAGGCCCTGACCGCGGTGGAACTGACGGGCAAGCATGTCGCCCTCGTGCACTACGGGGAGCGGAATACCACGTTGGCGGATGCCTTGCGCGCGCGGGGCGCGCAGCTTGCGGAAGTGTGCCCTTATGAGTGGGCTTTGCCCGAGGACCTCGAACCGCTGCGGGCCATCGTTCGAGATCCCGCGTCACAGTTCGATGCGATCGCCTTTACCAGCCAGGTGCAGGTGCGCAACCTGTTCGCGGTGGCTGCCGACATGGGGCTGACAGACGCGCTCGCCGCCGCGCTCAGCGACGACGTGATCGTCGCAGCAGTCGGTCCCGTCTGCGCCGACGCACTCAAGGCGGTCGGGGTGACGCCAGACGTACAGCCAGCCGACCCGAAGATGGGTCCGCTGCTGACGGCGCTTGCCGACTACATCGAGTTGACGCGGGGCTTGGAGAAGGAGGAGTAGAGGCCTCTAGCCTCTAGCCTCTAGCCTCTAGCCTCTAACATAAACTCAAGTTGAGGTGCTGCTGATGCGTGGTGGAATCGTCGGTCGACTCATGGTGTATCTGGCCCTGGCATGTGTTTCCCCGCTTGCCGTCCCGGCGGTGGCGGCGGCGCAAGGGCCACCGCCTGCCGAGCCGCCGCCGCCCCGCATCTGGGACGTGCAGTTTGGGGCTTCCTTCATCGGTACCAACGGCAACTCGGACACATCGTCGGTCGGCGGTGATTTCGGCCTGAATCGGCGGTGGCCCTTGTGGCAAGTCGAGGCGACGGCGTTGGCGGTGCGGGCCAGCGCCGAAGAAGTCCAGACGGCGGAACGCTACGTCGGTGCGTTTCGCGTGCGCCGCCGGCTGAAGCCGAGGATCGGGTTCACGGCCGGCACCAAGCTCGAACGCGATCGATTTGCGGGCATCGATTTTCGTGCCATTACGGACGCGGGCTTGACGTGGGCCCTCGTCAGGAGGCCGACGTGGACGCTCGATGGTGTCACGGCCATGGCCGTCAACCAGGAGCGGCCTATCGATGGACTCGACATCAACCATCCCGTCGGATTGTTCGAGCTGATGAGCCGAATCCCGTTCGCCGAATCGGGCGCGACGACGCAACGTTTTACGTACTACCCGGATTTCGAAGACAGCGAAGCCTATCGCCTGGAGTTCGAGCTGGCGGCGCAGGCCGCGATGACCGAGCGATTCGCGCTGAAGTTCGCCTACCTGCTGCGTCGCTCGAACGTTCCGGTGGCCGGCTTCGAGAAGAACGACTCGACGACAACGGCGTCGGTGGTGGTGCAGTGGCGGGCCGCCACGGTTGCCCAGACGCAATAGCCGCGACCGGGTGCGTTATACTGGTTTTTCGGCCGCGGAGACGGCATCCCCCCACTGCGGAAGTGGCGGAACGGCAGACGCGCTAGCCTCAGGAGCTAGTCCGGGAAACCGGGTGGAGGTTCAAATCCTCTCTTCCGCACCA
>DATLLJ010000113.1:0-24201 GCA_035537875.1 Vicinamibacterales bacterium
CCGGGAGGAACTGCCCCTGCTGCACGAGCGGGAACACGCTGCGCGGCGCTCTGGCCAGAACGCGCGTCGCCCCGCGACGATCCAGCCAGCCGAAGAGCTGCTGCTGATCCTCGGCACGGAGCTCGTCAACGCGCCACAGGACGAACGTCCCCGTCTGGCCTTCCGGAAGCGTGAGCCGAGGGCCGTCGCACCAGAACACGGGCCGGCCGAGCGTCAGCCACGCCGCGTTGAGCATCCGAGTGACCGCGAGAGGCTCGCCGAGCATCAACGTGTTGGCCTTCGTGGCGGTGAAGACCCGCCATTCGCCCGGCTCGATTCGCAGGCCGGTCGGCGGCGATGCAGACCATCCGAGGCGTTCCCGTGCGTGCAGCTGGTCGGTCGCGGCTTCGACGGTGGATGATTGCAGCACGCAGGACAACTGAGCAAAACACAGACCAGCGAGCCTGATCGAACTGCGGCGAAATGCTGAAGAAAACTGCTGATCCGGCTCTCGGGTTCGTGTTGGCTGCCGACACTCTTGTCGGTCGTTCGCAGAGAGACAACGAAAATGTCAGGCGATGTCCGGCACCGAGCCGACGCCATCGCGTGAGGACTCGCCGCCGAAACTTACGGAGTTCTTACTGAGCCTGTTTCAATTCGAGTTCACGCAAGTGTTCGAGCTCCTCGAGTTCCTTGTTGTTCGTGCAGTAGAACTCGTAGACGTTGCCGTCGCCCAACGTCCAACGGCGCGGCGCCGACTTCCACGGCTTGACCAGAACTTTTGGATCCTCGACGGTGATTTCGACGATCAGGTAGTTCATCGAGGGCCGGGTGTAGCGCTCGGTGATCTTCAGTTCGTCGCTGTGAAACCACCCGTTTGGCTGAATGTAGGTCCGGTCGTCGAAGCCGATCGATTCGACGACGAGCGTGTCGCCGTCCCAGCGGGCTGTACTGTTGCCATGAAACAGCGGCTCGGGATACTTGGGGAGCGGCCGACCATCGAGGTGGATGACGCGCCAGTTGTTGAGGACCTCGTAGAGCTGCACGAGCAGGCCCGGCTTGTGGACCATCAGGGTCGTATAGGGGTTCTGGAGCCAGATCGCGGGAACGCCGCGCGGCATGCAGTTCACCGACGACTTCGAGAGTTCGAGCTCGGTCGGTGTCATCGACTTGATTTTCTCGAGCGCCCAGGCCTGCAGCACGGGCCGTTCCTCCGGCGTGACCTTCGGATCGAACGTGCCCGTCGCGGCCGGATCGACACCAAACCGCCCGCTGACGCCCTGGCCGGCGCCATTGGGAAACCAGTGGCCGGTCAGATCCGGATGGCCGTCCGGCAGCCGTGGAGCCGGCCCGCCTGGCGGGAGGACCTTGATTGTGTACTCACCCTCTTTGGCATCCTGGGCGCCAGCCGGAAGGGTGAACGCATATACGAGCATCAGCGCCGTCGTACAGGCGACGCTGTATCGAAGGAGAAGCTTCATGATCCGCTCCGCAGCTAGTCCTGAAGTTGGCCGACCTGGCGCAGGACGCCGTCCGGGAACTTCATCGTTCCCGCCGCCGCGTAATGCTCTTTGCCATTCCTTGCGAGACAGCCCCTGACCCAGACTTCCTTCCCCATGTTCTCGATGAACATCTGCCGCTCCGTACCGTTTCGGCGCAGCGTGATCAGCGCATACGTCTGGAACGACCAGTTGTGCACCTTGCCATCCGGATCCTTGACGTCCATGTAGAAGTACGCGTGCGGGCTCTGCCAATCGAGTTTTGTCAGCGTCCCCGTAAAATCTCTGCAGTTCTTGCCGTCGAACTCGGCAGCAAAGGAGTGATGTGCGAATGACGGCGCCGCCAGCAGGAGCAGACCACAGGTCACGACAGCCGCGCCAAGAACTCTCCGAATCGTCATCGAAACCTCCATCGCGCGTCTGAAGACACGGGACGCGTCTCTTTCCTCATACCTGACCGACAGGCCCCCAGGCTCGCGGAGCTCAGTCGAGCTCCCCCGGTAGAATGCCCGATTATACGCGAAGGCGTTCGTCGGACCGGGGGAGCCTGTCTCCGCTACACGGGCTGCGGCGCTTCGAAAATCTGGCGAATCTCGCATTCGCCGTCGCCGGCCACCTGAAGAAACTCCCTGGCCAGCTCGATCGCCCCTTCCCTGGACGGCGCCTCGAGGATGGCGAACCCGCCAATCACTTCCTTCGTTTCAGTGAAAGGCCCGTCGGTGACCGTCACCTTGGCGCCATCCCGACGCACGCGTGCGCCTAACGCCGTGGGCAGACACCCTTCGGTGCCGACCAACGCGCCCGTCTTCATGTGTTTCTCGATGAGCTGACCCATCTCTGCCATGTGTTCCGGCGTCGGCGGCTGCCCCGTTTCGACACTTTTGTAGATCGATAGAAATCGCATCGTTTTTGTCCTCCCTCGTCTTCGAGTTGATCGCCTTCATTCCTGACGTCGAACGAGGGGCAGCCGGATCGACAGGTCGACGCGATTCTGATGAGACGCGGGGTAGCTCGCGTCTTACGAAACGATGCGGAGGTTACCGGGGGCAGGCGGAACGGCGGAGCCTGCCTCTTGCGTGACGGTCAGGATGACTCCTCCAATAGCTAAGGTTCCGGAGCGGGACGACGTGCCGGTATTCGTCGTCACCGCGTAGGTCACGGTTCCCGTCCCTGTCCCGCTGGCCGCCGATGTAATCGTGATCCAACTGCTGTTGTCGGTGACCGTCCAGGAACAACCGCTTCCTGTCGTGACGGTCACGGTCGCCGTTCCGGCCGAGGCCGACAGCGACTGGGCCGACTGGGACAGCGAGTAGGTGCATGGAGGCGGCACGACCGGCTCCGGAGGTGGCGGCTCCGAGAGCGCCGCGGCGGGCGGTTCCGAGGGCGGAGACCATGGTGGTGGAACGGACCACGTGAAGGGGTTCGACAGAGCGCTTCTGGTGATTCCGCCAGGACCCACGGCAGCAACTCTGGCGACGTAGTTGGTGCCAGACAGGAGAGGAACCAGGAGCGAGACGAGGTCGACGCGGATCACCCCGTCAGGATCCACATCGGGTTTGCCGAGGTCGAGCGTCAGCAAAGGCTCCGAATCGCCAACCGGATACAGCTCGAGTTGATACGACGAGACGAGCGGCGTTCCGCTGGCGGTCGCATCATGGTCTGGCGAAGCGTTGAACTCGGCTTTCGTCGGATCGGTTACGAGCTGCGCCTCAGAGGGAACTGGGGCGAGATACACGGCGACCAGGATGATCGCCTTCTGTAGGAAGGAAGACGCTCGTCGCCTAAACCCAAGGGTGGAGTGCACGCAGCGCTCGTCGTGTCAAACACTGTCTGGCCTCCACCTATGGTAGAAGCGGTCGGTCTAATTACGCACGCTCCGTGCCACGACTGCGCGATACGGCCCCGAGCGCCGGTATCGCCAATTGCTGAGCAATTCACTCGGCCCTCGAGGTGCGGACCGTCGGGGGTTCCACGTCGCTTCCTCTGAAGGGCAGAAAAAGTTCGACTAAAGAGGCGGCTTGTGCGCCAGCGCCAGAGACCGATTCTCGATGCCGCTGCCCATTCGCGCCAGCATCGCGATCCGCGCTTCGACCGGCGGGTGGGATGGAAACACCCGGTGCAGGAGCGACCTGTCGGAGTAAGGATCCGCGAAGTACAGGTGGGCACTCCCTTCGCCGACCGCCAGATGGCCGTGGGAGATGCCGATCTTGACGAGCGCCGACGCCAGCCCCTCGGGATCGCGCGTCAGAAGGGCAGCGTCCGCGTCGGCAAGGAACTCACGTTGCCGTGATACAGCCTGCCGGATCACGAGCCCCACCATCGGCGCAACGAGCACGGCATACACAGGTGTGAGCATCGCGTGGGCCGCCCACCATCGAAGAAAGACCGGAAGCTCCTGAGCAACGTCGTCGGACAGAAGCACGCCGATTTCGTTCCACAGCCCTTCGACGAACGAGAGAGAGAACATGAGGCCAACGACGAGCGCGGCCCAGCCGAACATCTGGTGGATGCTGAACGCGAAGGTGAACGGCGCGGCGCCGATTCTCCACGGCAGGCTCAACGTGCCAACGAGTGCGCTCAGCGTGGTGCTCAGGCGGATGTCGTTGTTCCCGATGTGAGAGAGCTCGTGCGCGATCACTCCTTCGAGCTCGCGCCGGTTCATGATCGTCAAAAGCCCACGAGTCACCACCAGCGACGCGTCTCGAGCCTCGAGTCCCGTGGCAAAGGCGTTCGGCGCGTCGGCGTCGACGACGTGCAGGCGAGGCATCGCCAGGCCGGAGCCGATGCAGAGGTTTTCGACCGCGCGGAACAGCTCTGGCTCATCCTCTGCCCCGACGGGTCGGGCGTGGGCCAGTCTCAGGACAACGCGAGCGCCGTAGCGCGAAATCAGAAAGGCGCTCACCGAGATCAGCGCGAGCACGGCGAGGGCCAGCGCGACGAGCAGGGCTCCGCCGATGATCAGCAAGACGGGACGTGGCAGATCCAGAAGGCCCGGCATCTGGGAAGATGGGCCCACGGCAATCGACGCGTCCAGCGACTCGAGCCTGGCCTGCAGCGCCGGTCCGTACACCGCGAACGCAATCACGCCGCCGGCCAGCGCCACTCCCGGGAGGACGATCACGGCGCCTGCCGACACGACGGGGAGAAGCACCAGCGCGAACGCGGCCAGCAGGACGCGAGTCTTCCGGATGTTGGTTTCAATCCGGTTGTAGACCAGAACCGGCGTCGTGTTGTCGGGCATGAGTCGCAGCCCAGGTCGGCTACTTCTTCGACGGCTGCTTCTGCTCTTCCGCGTGCCGGCCCATCTTGACGATGGTGATCGTGAGTACAAGGGCCAGCGTGCTGATGCCAAGCACGAGAAGACTCCTGCCGAGCGTCTCCTTCAATTCAGCAGTGCTGAGCACATCGAGAACCGAAAGATTCACGAGGACGGCGGCCAGCAACACCGCCGCGATCGCGCCGAAGGTGAGCACTCGCCTGGACATCGTTCCCTCCATCGTTCGGGCGATCAGGCCACTGGCGGGGTGGCAGGCTGTTGGGGGGGGACGTGGTCGCGCGCAAAACTCATGCTGATTTCGGCCCGCGCATGCTCGTCGGCTTCGAAGAACTCCGCCGGCGCGAACTCGAATGTCTTCGCGAGAATCGCATCGGGGTAGGTCTCGAGCCGCGTGTTGTAGTCGAGCACCGTGCGATTGTAGAACTGCCGGGCGAACGACACCTTGTCTTCAACGTCGCCCAGGTCGCTTCGCAGGCTCATGAAGTTCTCCGACGCGCGCAGCTGAGGATAGTTTTCAACGACAGCGAACACCCGCACGAGCGCCTGACTGAGCATCGTGTTCGCCTCCGATGCCTGGCCTGCCCCGGACGCCTGCTGGAGCGCGCCGCGAGCGCGGGCCACCTCCTGGAACACCTCGCGCTCGTGTGAGGCGTAACCCTTGACGATCTCCATCAGGTTCGGCAGGAGGCTCGCCCTTCGTCGAAGTTGCACGTCGATTCCCGACCACGCCTCTTCCACGCGCTTTTTCGATCGGACGAGTGCGTTGTAGCGGCTGAACGTCCACACCAGCCCCAGCAGCACGACGGAGACGACGATCATCGGCATCCACGTTGCCGGCATGAGGCTTTACAGAGCAACAACAACGCCAGGTGAGCGTGTGAGAAGGGGCCGAAAATCGACGCGACGCCGTGCACAATTGACGCCGGTGGGCCGCCCTCGGGAGCCGTCGCGGACAACGTGGTAATCGCAGGCTCAATACTGAAGGTGGTGGCCTGCGCTCCTTGTTTCTCCACGCGGTGCCGGCCTGGGCCGTGATCGGCCGAACGTCAGCGGCCCATGGCCCAGGTCACAAACGTGATGTGGCGCGACCCATCCGCGTCGATCCGAATGAACTTCTCGTGCGCGCCTCGCCGACCCAGCGAAACGCCCCATTCATCGTCGGGACGGTTCTGCCCCACACCCGCTTGGTTGCACCCTTTTCCAGACGGAGCATTGCAGGTGCCGCCGCCGCCCCCGGCTGTGCCATCGTCATACGAATTGTACGAGTCGAGATGCGCGTAGATCGTCGCGAGCTCGTCGAAGTCGTGAGTGTTGGCCCAGGCATAGGGAGGATCCTGGTAGTCCATACACGAGTGAAGCGAGGTGTTGTCGAAATCTTCGTCCTGATGATCGAGGCCGATGTCGTGACCAAGTTCCTGGCAAGTCACGGTCTGCTTCCAGTCATCCGTATTGTAGTAGTCGGTGGCGAAATACGAGTCGTTCAGTTTCGTGTAGCCGCTGACGATGTGGCCGCTGGTATCGATGGAGATTCCCGCGATTCCGAGCCATCCGTTGTATCCGTACGCCAGATTGCAGATGCGGACCTGGCCGACCGGAGCCTTGCATTGACGACGGACCTTGTCGGACGTCGCGCCTTGAGGGTCCTCGACCATGTCGAGCACAGCCGACTGTGACCAGTCCGCGACCGCGGCCACCACGAACGGATCCCAGGCGCTCGTCGTGCTGTTGACGACAATCAGGCTGAATGGCGATGCCGTGCGCGCCCAGTGATAGCCCCAGGCATGGTTGGCCGAAACGACCGTCCCCTGACCCACGCTGACGCCAACGGCAGCCACGGCGACGACCACCTTCATGAGCCGACCCGAATACACCATCTTCATCCTCCGGTGACCACCGGCCACAAATGCCACCTGCCGGGTCGTGCAAGCGCGAAGCCGGATGCGCCCGGATTCCGATTAAGACCGTCGGATGAAGCGCTTACAACGATTGCGCTCAGGCGGCTGGCTCGGAGATCTCTAACAAGTTTCACCCTGAGACGACAAAAGACGCGTCCCCGGACAAAGCTTTCAAGGCGTCGCTCCGATACATAACGGGGCGACTATTCATGGACGCGGTCCTCAAGCCTGAACGTGTCTCGCTGTCCCGCGACTTGAGCGAATTCCTGGTGGAGCTTTCGATCGCTCTGCAAAAGCATGCAATGTACCCGGGTGGCCACCCTTCGCTGTGGGCCGCCACGGCAGGTGTGACCGAGCGCGCGGAGCGGCTGCTCGAGCATCGACCGACGCTGGTATTCGGCGTGGCGCGGCGCCAGCTGATTATCGATGGTGTTGCGACCGACCCCGACCAACCGGTCTTGCGGCGTCTGGCCGAAGGGCTGCACCGGCATCACCTCGGCGCGGTCAGCTTGTCGCGCGGTCTGGAGCCCAACGAAATAGGTCTGGCCTTGCGCGCCTTGTCGGCGGAGGTCGAGCAAGATGGTCCGCTCGGGCTGGCGCCGGCGGGCCGGCTGCTGGAATGGCCTCACGTCCGGCTTCATCCGCTGACGTTCGATCGACTCGAGCTCGTGGGGGTGCCGTCGAGCGATCGCGGCGCCGACGCGAAAGCTAATGCCCGAGCCGCCGAGCTCTGGATCGGCCTTGCGCGAGCGGCGATGGCCACGGATCGGTCTAGCGAGCCCGTCGAGACGATATCGACCGAGCCATCGACCGTCGCAAAAGCGATCGACGAGCATCATGGCGCGGAAGCCTACGATCAGGTGATTGTCGGCTACCTGCTGCAGATTGCCAACGAGCTGAAGAGCGCGACGGGAGCCGAGGCGGCTGCCCTGCGCCGGCGGACGGCGCGACTGATCGGGGCCTTGAAACCCGATACGTTACGGCGACTGGTCGCCATGGGCGGCGATGTGGCCCAGCGGCGCGAGTTCGTCCTCAATGCCACGAGCGGGATGGCCGTGGACGCGGTTGTGGAGATTCTCAAGGCCGCCGCAGACGCGAGCGGCCAGACGATCTCGCACGGGCTGGTAAGGATGCTGTCCAAGCTGGCCGAACACGCGGAGGTCGGGCCCGAACAGGTGCGACCGCTGGCCGATGGCGCACTGCGCGAGCAGGTGAATAGTCTCCTTTCCGGATGGCAGCTTGCCGATCCCAATCCAGATGCATACGGCAAGGTTCTGCAGCACCTTGCGACGGCTGCGCCCGCGCGGACGCGTGCCAGAGCCGGTAACCGGGGCGGCGAGCAAGACCCGCTCCGCATCGTGCAAATGAGTCTCGAGCTCGGAGAGTTCGGGCCGCTTGTCGACCGAGCGATGGATCAGGTCATCGGCGACGGCCGGTTCGGAGCCGTCCTTCACCTGCTTGCCTCGTCGCCAGCCGCGAGTGGTCCGGTCGCCAGACAGCTGATGGCCAAGATGGCGGCGCCCTCGTCGCTCTCGGTGCTGGCCGCGCAAGACCCTTTCGATTCGGACACCCTCGAACAGCTGTTTCCGGCGATCTCCATCGACGGGTACAAGGTTCTGCTCGACACGCTCGTCACGTCGAGGAGTCGGTCGACCAGGAGGAAGTTACTCGATCGGCTCGCGCAAACGGAACTCGACGTGGGGCCGCTCATCACGGCCTACCTCGAAGACGAGCACTGGTACGTCATCCGGAACATGCTCATGCTGCTCCGCAGCCTGAAGCTCCCTCCCGGATTCTCAATGGTGCCGTGGGCGCAGCATCCGGACCCGCGGGTGCGGCACGAAGCCATCCTGCTGCAGCTCACGCTACCGTCGGAGCGGGGCCTGGCGCTGAGGACAGCTCTGGAGGACCGCGATCTTCGAATCGTGCGCGTGGGCCTGACGGCGGTTCAGCAGGAGTGTCCGCGCCCTGCGGTCTCGCTCGTGGCCGGCCTGGCGCTCAACGAGAAGATGATCGAAGAGCTGCGTATGCTCGCGACTCGCGCGCTCGGTCGATCTCGCGATCCCAGAGCCCGCGACGCGCTTCTGGAGCTGGTCGATGGAGGGCGCACGTTGCTCGGGCGCCCCAAACTGGCGGCGCCGACGCCGATCTGCGTGGCCGGCCTGCGTGCGCTGGCGGAGGGGTGGCCGAAGGATCCAGTGGCGGCACCGATAATCGCCCTCGCGCTTGCGTCTTCCGATCCAGAGCTCCGCCAGGCGGTGCTCGTCGAGGCTTCATGAGCGATCCAGCCGGCTTCCTCAAGTGCCTGGCACAGGCACTGGCGATCATGACCTTGTATCCCGAAGGACATCCTTCTCGGGAAAAGGCGATTGATGCCGCGTATCAGCTGCTCGATGGGCTCTCGCTCACGAACGCGTCTCCGGCGTTCACGTTCCTCGACGAGGAGGTCATCTACGGCTGCGATCCGCTGCGGGACCTCAAAGAGTGGGACTGGGGACGCCGGCTCGTGGAGGCGGGCATCCAACGTCTCGAGTTCGAGCGAAAGGTGAGCAGGGACGAGTTCGAGAGTTTCCTTCAGGAGATTCTGGCGCGGCTCATGCTGTCGGCGATCGACACGAGCGAGAGCCGCCAGATGCGGTCGCTCGGTGTTCGCTTCGGCGCGGTGGGAGTCGAGGGCCAGGCCGACAAGCAGGCTCCCGCAGAACCGTCCCAACTCGCGACGCTCAACCTGAACCTGACGCTCGGAGAAGAGGTCGAGACGGTCCGCTGGCTTCAACACGAGGTTCAATCGGGCGGCGCGGTCCCGTTGATCGAAGCCGAAGCCGTCGTGCGATCGCTGTCGGTGGCCATGCACAGCGATCGCCGCATGGTCCTTCCGCTTCTGCAACTCAAGGAGTTCGATCAGTACACGACCACGCATTCATTGAACGTGGCAGTGCTGGCAATGGGCCTGGCGGAACACTTGGGATGTGCCCCGGTCGAGGTTCGCGGGTATGGGGTCGCTGGGTTGCTCCACGACATCGGCAAGACCCGGATTCCGCTGGAGGTCCTCACCAAGCCGGGGAAGCTGACCGACGAAGAGCGCACGATCATGAATCGGCATCCGGTCGACGGCGCCCGGATCATTCTCCAGAGCGACGAGGAGCTGGATCTGGCCGCGGTGGTCGCATACGAGCACCACATCATGCTGAACGGCGGCGGGTATCCCGCGATGCATTACGGCCGCGCGTGTGCGCTGGCGAGCCGCCTGGTGCACGTCTGCGACGTGTTCGATGCGCTCAGAACCAAGCGCCCATATCGCGACGCATGGGAGTCCGAGAAGGTGACCGCCTACCTGCTCGAACGTGCCGGAACGGAGTTCGACCCCGATCTCGTCAACGCCTTCATCCAGATGCTGCGCCAGGGTGAGGCCCAGGTCGCCGTCCTCAGTAACGAGGCGTTGGCGCCGACTGCCACCGCTGCCCGCCCTTAAACGCGACCTTCCTCAGCGCACCGCATTCACACGCACTCGATTCACGAGCCGAATTCGGTTAGCCTTGGAGCGGAGGAGCTCACCATGCGACGTTTCCTGGGCCGCCCGCGTCGCGGCGGCTATCGGCCAGCCTTCGGACTTTTCCTCCTGTCGATAGCAGCGGCCTCGCTCATCGTGTCCGCCCAGACCGATCAGCTGCGCCTGGTCTCGACCGCATGGCCTCCGTTCACGAACGAACCCGGAAGGCCGCGTTTCGCGCTCGACCTCGTCGAGGCGGCTCTCCATCGAATCGGGCTCCGCACGAGCACGACGATCGTCGAAGCCGCGCGGTTCACGTCTTCGCTGCTCAACGACTTCGACGGCAGCGGCGCGGTCTGGAGAGACGACGAACGCGAACGCGTCCTGCTCTTCTCGCAACCCTATCTCGAAAATCGTCTGATACTCGTCGGGCGAACGGGCGCGGATGTCTCGGCGGCTGCGTTGGGCGATCTCAAGGGCAAACGGATTGCGATCGTCGAGGGCTATTCGTACGGGGAAGCCGTAGACCGCGCGGGGCCGACCTTTGTCCGATCGCGCAGCGAAGAGGACAGTCTCGCGTTGTTGCTCGGCGGCAGCGTGGATTACACGCTCATGGACGATCTCGTCGTGCAGTATATCGTCGACAACTATGCGAAGGAGGCGCAGACGAGGCTGGCGCTCGGTTCGAAGCCGCTCGTCACGCGTCCGCTGTATTTCGCCGTCAGGCGAACGCGTCCCGATGCGCAAGCGATCATCAATCGATTCAACGCCCAGCTGCGAGGCATGATCGCCGACCGGACCTATCATCAGCTGCTGCACGTCTCGTGGATCGAGGCGGATATAGACAGCGATGGGCGGGCTGAGTACGTACCGTATAGCGACCGCGCCGGACCCCAGGAACCTCAACGCGCATACGCGCTGTTTTCCACCACACAGCCGAAACCGCAGTCCGGCGACGGCGAGCGCCGTTTCTACCTGGGCGGCACCATTTACACCGATTGGGCGACGGTGCCACAGACGTACAAGGGTTACGACTCTCAGCACCCGGACCCGGCACGGTCGACGGGCAGCATTTTCACGTTCAGGTGGTGAGCCTCTCAGGAGCTACGCCAGACCCTTTCGAGTCACGGTGGACGCAGCTCCGCCCCGTCAGTCGAATCGTTGTCTTTGTCGCTGGGGAGCTGGATACGCGGGAGAGAGAAGAACGTCGGATGTGGCTGCGGTCAGACAGCGCGCGCGACCGCCAGGACATTCCAGGTCGTTTCGTCTGGTTGCCTGTCGAAGTCGGGAAACGCGCCGAGGCCCAGGAGGCTCAACCCGGAGCATTCGAGCAGAAGCCGAAATTCCTTGAGGAAGAAATAGCGCATCAAGTGCGTTTCATCAGTCTCCGCGACCAGGCGGTCGTTATTCAGTTGCCAGACGTGAAACCGCACGGCAACCGTATTTTGGGCCGTATCGAGTTCCCCTGAAGCGGCCCGAAGCATCGAGCCGTCTCTCATGGGAATGATCTTGATCCGCTCAGACGGCCGCTGATGCAGCACCGCGGGCCCATACCAGAAATCGGCGATGAAGAGTGCACCTGGGTCGAGGTGCCGGCGAACGGTCCTGAGGGCGGCCAGCACGTCGTCGTTCTCGATCTGGTAGCCGAGCACAGCGAACATCATCAGCGCCGCATCGAACCTTCTCGCCAGGTCCACGCTCCTGATGTCTCCCTGCTGAAAGTGTACCTTCCCCGTGTGCCCATTGTCGGCAAGCCGCTTCCGTGCCATGGCGAGCATGCTTTCGGCCCGGTCTACTCCGACCACGTCATAGCCCCGGCCGGCCAAGGGGAAGACGTGGTTACCGGTTCCGCACCCCAGATCAAGCACGCTCGAAACAGGGGTCGAGGCGTATCGACGGAAGAGCTCCTCGATGACATCGCATTCAGCAGCGTAGTCTTTGTCGTTGTAGAGCTCGTTGTACACGCCGGCGTACGTTGAGCCAAAAACGGCCCTCATGAGAGTACTTCCCGCACCGCTTCGCACGTGCGCGTAAGCTGCGCTTCTGTCAAGGCCAACCCGGACGGCAGATACAGTCCCCGGCGGGCGAGGGTTTCAGCCACAGGATAACGTTCGTTCAGAAAAAGGCCTCGCTGATGAAATGCGGGCTGCTCGTGCATACCGAGAAAGAAAGGACGGGTCTCCACGCCACGTTCTTTGAGCGCCTGCCCGAACTGAAGGGCATCAAGCCCGGTACTCTCGTTGAGAACGACGCCATACATCCAATAGACATTTCGCGCCCAGGGTTCCTCCACGGGCAGTTGCAGACCTGAAAGACCCTTCAGGCCGCGCGTGTACTCGGCGCCCATCCAACGCTTTCGGGCAACAATCTCGTCGATCCGCCCGACCTGAGCAAGGCCAAGGGCTGCTTGAAGGTTGGTGATCCGGAAGTTGAAACCCAAACGCTCGTGAAAAAACCGACGGCCGGGTTGAAAACAGAGATTTCGAAGTGAGCGCGCCTGCTCGGCGATGTCATCATCGTCGGTCAGCAGCATGCCCCCTTCCCCGGTTGTGATCAGCTTGTTGGCGTAAAAGCTGAAACAGCTGATTGATCCGAAACTCCCACAACGCTTCCAGGTGGGATGTGCGCCAGCTCTCCCGGAAAGATACTCTGCGCCGTGAACTTCCGCCGCATCTTCGACGATCGCCAGACCGTGTTGCTCGGCGAGGCGCGTCACGGCGTCCATGTCGACCGGATGCCCGTAAATGTGCACGGGCATGATGGCGCGCGTCCGCGGAGTGATCCGCTTCTTTA
Organism: Vicinamibacterales bacterium; assembly: GCA_035537875.1. GTDB lineage: Bacteria > Acidobacteriota > Vicinamibacteria > Vicinamibacterales > CAVVIG01 > DATLLJ01. The sequence continues at coordinate 12,934 of DATLLJ010000113.1, forward strand.
TCGCATCGACATCCATGCACCACGTCGTCGGGTCGCTGTCTACCAGGACGGGGATTCCCCCGTTGTAGATGACTGCCAAGGCACAGGAGATGATCGTAAACGTCGGCATGATCACCTCATCCCCCGGCTCGAGCTCCAGGCAACTGACCGCCAGCTGGAGCGCGGTGGTGCCGTTGCTGACGGCAATGCCGTGCCGCCTTCCGCAGTAGGCGGCCCACTTCTTCTCGAACTCGTCGATGTATCGGCCCGCAGAGGAGACCCAACCGGTCCGGACGCAGTCGGATACGTACTCCAACTCTTTGTCGCCCAGCGCGGGCTCGTTGACAGGTATCACGGTCAGAAATGCTCCTTCTCATCAAGCCCGGTGTACGGTCCTTGTTTCACTTCCAGGAGAACGGTGTCCTCCAGCATCCGGAAGCCGTGTCCACCGCCCGTCATCAGCATGATGTCTCCAGCACGGAGCTCTCGGCTGGCGATTAACGTCCGGTCGTTGTCGTAGATATCGATTTCGCAGCGTCCACGCCGGACGACGATCACCTCCGACGTGCCGACGAGGTGTCTCTCGAGAGCCACATGCACGTGACGCTTGACTTCGCCTCCCGCAGGATAGACCACGAAGCCGACTTGCTGTTTCAGGTCAGGCGGTGTCAGAAACGTTGTCTGCTTCGGATCAAGGTCGCCGCGGATGATGTACGCCAGCGATTGACCGCGCGAGGTGATGTGTTCGACATGTTCCATCTGGCGGACTCCACTCCCTAACGCTTGAGAGTACTCAGCGGCCGTGCCCGTGCCTTCGCCTCTTCAAGAATCTGCACGAGGCGTCGTTGATAGTCTGCCGTGGTGTACTCGCCCAGGCGTTGATGTCCACGCCGGACGAGCGTGGCCGCTACAGTGTCACTGCTCCACAGCTTGTAGATGCCGTCTGCGATGGATTCGATCGACCGCGGATCCACTAACACGCCAGCATCGCCGACCTGCTCACGGATACCCCGAATGTCCGACGTCAACACCGGACAACCATACGCCCACGCCTCCAGGACGGGAATGTTCGTGGGGCCGAAGAACGTCGGCATCGTCAAGGCGACGGCGCCAGCATAGAGCCCCGACATGTCTTCGTCCGGCACGTATCCGCCGTAGAGGATCTGAGACTCGAGGCCGAGGCTCGACGCGGTCGTCATGACGTCGCCGAACGTGCGCTCACGGATTTCGCCGGCGTGCGAGCCGCTGAACAGGATTGGGATGTCAGCGCCGTGCGCCTCCTTGAGCAGGCCAAGCGCCTGCACGATGCGCGTGTGGTTCTTGTGAGGCCAGAACTGAGCGGGATAGAACAGATAGCGTTCAGGTAGATGATACTTCGTCCGTACGCGCTGCCGCTCAACCTCGGAGACATCGGCCGACAGGTAGGACGCCGGCAGAAATGGCAGAACCTTGACGCGATCCGGTGTCACGCCGTAGGGTCCGTAACAATTGAGTATGTCTTCTCGTCCGACCTCGGAATCCGCGAGAATCAGCGTCGCCGAACGCGTGCCGTTGCGAAACAGATATTCTCGCCAGTCCCACTCGCCATCCGCCGACACCTCCGGAAACTCCGGTTGCAGCCGGTGCTGCAGGTCGTGCACCGCCATGACGTACGGAATGTCCGCTTCGAAGGCCATGGATTGCGCGTACGGATAGACGGCAAGGTCCAGGTGGAAGCGACGAAACTGTTCGCGAAGATGCGGCCGAGCCACCACCTTGTCCACATTGCGAGGTGCGGCCGGCCGCTGCGGCTGCGCTTTCGACGTCCGCAGCCGTCTCCATGCTTCTCGATGCGGTCCCTCGCCGATCACCCGTCGCAGCGCATCCAGCAGAGGTTGCGGCGGCGGAGGCTCGGAGCGGTCCAGGCATTCAACCGACCAATGACCTTTCAGCGGCGGCAGCGCGGCACGAAGCGAGGGCTTGGCGAACACGAGAAACTCGTCCTCGCACCCGGTTTCCTGCCACGCATCAAGCGCCTCCAGCATCGTCAGGCTGTATTGATAAATGCCGCCGGTATGTCGGTCGAGACTCGGCAGGACGGCAATGCGCATCTCGGCTCTACACCTTCACGGATTGTGCGTAGTGCTGCCAGACGGATTCGCAGGCGGCCCCGCGCTCCTCTGTGAATGCGGCGACGTCATAGTACCACCCGTCAATCGCATGCCGGCGACGTGAGAACTGCGCAAGACTCTCCCAGACCTCCCGTCCAGGCCGCCGAACGTGGAGGAGCAGGTCCCCCCGATTATCGAAGATGAGGAACCGCTCGAATCCCAGCTCCGTCAGGAACTCTGCGTGGCAGATATCGTTCTCGCCAGCGAGGGAATAAGAATAGGGATCCCATTCGTAAAAGACGACCGGCCGAGCGGATGTCAGCACCCCTATTGCGCCGCGCAGGATAGGCGCGTCGAATCCGTCCGTATCGATCTTGATGAGGTGTGGACGGGAAAACGCCGGGTAGCTCAGGAGGAGGTCGTCCAGCGTCTGGGTCTGGACAGACCCGCCCGCGTCGCCGGCCACGAGATGGGCGGTCCCGCCGTGCTCGTCGAAGCTTCCCTTTATCAGTGCCGTTCGATCGGAGAGCACGGCCGCCGCGATGGTCACACCGGAAATCTGAGAGGTGTTGGACTCGAGAAAAGGCATGAACCGGGGATGGCCTTCGACGCAGAGCACTCGCACGCCAGGGACAGCACCTGCGAGGAGGAGAGCGGTGTCGCCGATGTTCGCCCCGACATCGATGACAAGAGGCTCGCGAACGGCAAGTGCGCTCGCTACCACCGCAACGTTGCGGCCATAATCGGGCAAGGCCTCGAGGATGCGAGGAAGATTATGTGAGGCGTCGCATTCCAGGAAGAAATCGCCATATTTCAGTCTGACCGGCTCAGAGGCGCGCGGAGCGGGCGCTCTCTTCCTGGAGAACCGCCGAGCGGCACCGATCAAAAATGGAGGCAACAGTAGCAGGGCCAGCTTTTTAGGGTCCACCGCACGTCCTTCGGCATCACAAGTATTTTAGAACGATACCTTCAAGCTCCAGCATGCGCTGACGAAACGTATGGTCGCGCAGCGTCCGCTGCTGCCCCGCCCTGGCAATAGCCTCCCGTTCGTCGTCGTGCGCCAGATAATATTCAACCTTCTCAACGCACTCCTCCTGCGTACGGTAGGCGACGACTTCCTTATCAGGCTCGAACATTTCGTGCAGGTTCTTCTTCCAGTCGGTGACGAGCAGGCTGCCCATTCCTGTGGCCTCGAAGAGACGGATGTTACCGGCGTAATCCTCAGCCACATCGATATGGTGGTTCAACGTGATACGCGATTGGTGCAAGACACGAAACATCTCCGCGCCCCACGCAGCGCCCCGATGGCGACGCATGATCGGTGAGGTATCCGGGAGGCCGCGCAACGACGGCACCCAAAGCTGGGGGGAAAGACTCTGACAGACATGATCCAGCCAGCGCAGCCTGGATGCGTGCCCCGAAAACACATTGCCGACAAAGGACACCGGAATGGGCCGTTCAGACGCGCTGAACCGTGACAACACGCCGGGCTCGAAGCCGAAGCGAAGACGTTCGCTCTTGACGCCTTGCCGGCGAAAATAATCGACGAAATTGTCGACGCAGGAAAGCATCAGGTCGTAGATGCCAAAGTCCCGTGTTCCCTCCACGGGAGACGCGTGGCTTCCGACCAGCAGGCGCACGTACGGCTTCATCTCGCGGAGAAATGTGTCGTCGATGTCAATCGTGTGTGTGAGCAGCACGTCGGGCCTGTAGAACTTGATCTGGGCCCGCAGAATGTCGTAGAACCAGTCACGCTCCATGCGAGACAGCCACGGCACGAACCCGCGTCTCAGACGAAACTGCCATCGCCGGCTGCCGTTCAAGCCCGGGGCGTGCTGTCGACCCCAGGCCTTCTGCATGAACTCGTTGTTGACGTCGATATCCCAGGCTTCGTGTCCCAGTTGTTTCAGGTTTCGCGAATAGAAGTCCGCCAGGCCGAACAGACTGTCGGTACGTGCCCGAACCTGCTCTTCGTAGGTCTGCGTGTCCAGCCCAGGGTGCTGACGATAGAGCGAAGTCAGAAAGTCCGGATAGTCGGTGCTGAGGAGTAGAAAGCGCACCGTGTCCAACTATCGCTGATCACGCATATGAATTGAGTATGCACATCGTGAACCATCCCGTGGACCAGAAAAGATCACGGCGATGCAGTGCCCATTGCTGCCCGGGAAGTCGGCGATTTTGTCGAACAATTTGTCGCCTTGCACAGATTGTTCTCTTATAAGGTTTGCCAGGGCTATTTCCAGCGGGGTCTCCGCGCCTGCCTCCCAGTCATAAGTGTTGAGAAAGGGACGATTAGGAGTCGGAAGTTCTACGGCCAAATAGCTCGCCACGGACACGAGCGGCTCGCGATCAGAGACGTCAGTTGAGTAAAAGAGCAGTGGCAGTTCAGGATGTTGTGATTTGAGGTGAACGATCTCGGCGAGTTTTGTCTGAAACTTCTGTGTGGATAGCGCCGCGGCATCGGCTTCTCTGTAGCTGCCAAGGATGCCCAGAAGCGCGACGCCGATGAGCATTCCGGCGACGACACCCCGTAACTCCAGGTAACTTCGTGCAATAACATTGCTGGATAACAAGTAAAACCCGAGCGACGCTGCAAAAGTCACGAACAGATTGCCTGGAGTGAGATACCGTCCGGCCGGCGATGTGTTCCCCACGTAGATCACCGCTTGAGGGCCGAGGATCAAGATGCCACCCGCTGTCGAGAGCACAGCCACCTTCACCAGATCCCTATGCCAACCTCGCCCGAGCCATTGCTGCGGATGCCTGGGCAGAAGTGTCACGAAGCCCGCCAGAAGAGGCAGAAACCAGAGTGTGTTTCTTGAATAGCTCACGAGCATAGGTTTAAGTGCATAGAGGAATGACGCAATTGAAGCCTCTCCCGTAATTGAAGCATCTCCCGTGTAACGACCATGAGCCTGGATCGCCCATGCAGTGAGCCCGATCTGCACGCCAACACCTAACAATAGACAGAGCAAGACGAGACCATCGCGGAGACGTAGATGCGAGCGGCGTGGAATAAGTGGCGACAGAACCAACGGCATGACGACATACGTAAGCAGAAGTGCCGCAGGAAGCACCGGGATGAAACTTTCTTTCACAAAGCCAGCTATCCAAAGGAGCACAAACCCAGGCAGCAGTCGCACTGGCTGCCACTGCTGTCGTCCCAGCTGCACGGCGATCCAGGCAATTCCAATGAGTGTTAGCGGAACTCCATATGATTCTGCGGGCCCGAGATGGATCCAAATCTCGTTCTGTGATCCTGAAAAAAACAATAGCGTGATGGCTCCAGCCAAAAAGGGCTGGAGAACAACGCGGGTAGCCACGTACAGTGCCAGGCTCGACACCACTGCGAGCAGCAGTCGATTTGTGTGCCACAGGCCCGCGTCGAGGCGGAAACAAAAGGCCTCTACGATCCTGAATACGTAATAACCAGGTCGAAAACGCCCATTCGATTCGATGGCAAATTGCTGGATCAATGGAGAGAGTTCCGTCACGCTGACTCGCTTATCTCTTCCTACGATGCTGACGATTTCATGATCATCGATCATGCCAAAATCAGCGTCTAGCATCGGCCATATCATGAAGACAAGACATCCGCACACAAAGACGAGAGGCCACTCACGCAACAGGTATTGCACATAAGTGTCTCTTGTCATCAGTTTGCCCTGTCACGAAACCATTTGCTTTCGACCCAAGACACAAATGTTGATCATGAGCTTTCTCGCTACCTGCAGGTCCTGGTCACACCACGTCGATATCCTGTGCAGGCCCAATTGGAATGGGAAGAGATGTAAGCCATATTCACGAACAATGTGCACTTGGTTCGCATGAAGGGTCTTTCTGATGCCCCCCCATGAGCTGAAGTTTTCATAGCCATCAAAAGGGCGAAGACGAGCGATCGTGGCTAACGTTACGACCGGCTTCCAGAGGATGCTTGGTGTGCTAACGGCAAGATAACCTCCCGGTTTTAGCACGTCAGCCATTTGACGGAGAGCCGCAGCAGGCGAAGGAGTATGTTCAATACACTCTGAAGACACGACCAGATCGAAGCGATTGCTGCCAAAATGCTGCGCAAGCTGAAGCGCGTCGACCAGTTCGCACGCGCAGCCAACGCGTTGCCTGGTTCGTTCCAAGAGAGTCGGGCCAATGTCACACGCCGTGACGTGAGCCCCACGCTTCTGAAGCGCTTCGCTGAAAAAACCGAGGCCGCACCCAACATCGAGCGCCGCTTTCCCTCTCACCATATCCTCAGAGAGGAATTCGTCTATCAGGACTTTCACACGACGCTCCGTATCATAGGAGGACAAGGCTTGGGCAAATCTATCGCCGAGCCGTTCGTGGCAGTACTCTTCCCTGCTGGGCGTTCTCATGACACAGTGGTCCCTGTTCTGGCAGCGAAGCTTTTGCCGGAGCCTTGTCTTTGAGTGACGGCCGCCTGGTCGGCAGGCTTTTGTTTGACAAAATAGAGCGGTCGTTCTTTGACTTCGTCGAAAATGCGCGCGATGTAAGCGCCGATCAGGCCGATGAAAGCGAGCTGTAAGCCGCCGAGAATCAGAGTGACACCGATAAGTGAGCCCCAACCCTGAACAAGATCACCTAAGACAAAATACCGAAAGATCACGTAGCTCAAGTACACAACACCGCAACTGACGATGATTAGACCGAGACGGACGGCAATCCTGATTGGCACCACGGAGAACGAAAATGCGGCGTCAAAGGCCAGGGTCAACATCCGGGCTAAAGTGTACTTAGACTTACCTCGGGGCCTTGAAGGCGCATCGTAGGGCAGGAAGGCCCTCTTGAAGCCGATCCAAGAGATCATTCCCCTCAGGAACCTGCGTCGCTCGGGCATATTTCGGAGAGCCGCATGCGCTCGCTGGGAAAGCAGGCAAAAATCGGCTACCCCAGTGGCAATTGGCGTGTCGCTCAGCCGATTCAAGAGCCAGTAAAAGCCGTTGGATGTGAGGCGTTTAAGAAAGGAAGCATCCGCGGTACTCTTCCGCGCTGCCGACACCACATCGTAGCCTTCACGCCATAAGTCGACCATCTGGCGAATGAGCGCAGGGGGATGTTGGAGATCGGAATCCATCATAACCACTGCGTCACCCACGGCTACATCAAGGCCTGCGGTCAAAGCAATCTGGTGTCCGAAGTTCCTTGATAATGAATAAACTTGAACGCAGTTATCGTTGCGGGCCAACGCGTTGAGCCGTTGCAACGACCCATCAGTACTTCCATCGTCAACGAAAAGGATGGTGTAATCCAGATCGCCGATCGAGTCCAGAACCGTCTTGAGCTCATGGTAGAAGTCACCAATCACCTCCTCTTCGTTGTAGCAAGGGCATACGACGCACAACAACTCATGTCTGCTGTTCATAAGTTCCTTGTTCACGAGAGGTGAGCCGCACCGTAGTCGCGGTTGACGGGGTGGTGGACGGCTCTCACGTAGGGGGACGTGCGGCGGTTTTGATCGCAGGAACGATTTCGCCCACTCCAGACGATCATTGGCTGGCGATCGATGTGGCAGCCGACTCGTTAATCTTTCCGGCCGCCCGTCTCCTGGCCAGAGACTCTCAGCACACTCGTCATCTTCGACGCAAGCATCTGGTTGCCTAAGGGGGTCACGTGCATGTCGTCTATCCAGATCAGGCCCGAATAGTCATCGAAGATCCCCGTAAGATCCGAAATTCTGGAATACCCCGGCGCTGCCGCCTCGATCATCCGATGAACCGAGTGGTACAGGCTGTCGAGCGCGGGATCGACGGCGCGGGCAAGCGCTTGTTCCTCCGCAACCAGCGGCTTCCTGCCGATCGCGATGTACGGCGGCCAGAAGAACCGAAACTCAAAGCCGTATTTTTGTGCAAGGCCAGCAACGAGATTGTAGTTTTCCTGGTATGTCTGAACGACTGATGCGGCCAGCGCCGTCTCATCGACACCCATCGTCCGGTAGGTCAGCAGTTTCGGCTCTTCCTCCGGAGGATGCGTGACTCTGAGCAGGAGGTCGGCAATCAGCGAGTATGAGTATGTACTTCTCATCAGCCGACCGATCGCACTTTGCTCAACTCGGTTGGTCCCCTCGAATGTGGCGACCAGTTGTGCAAGGTTTTCGTGGACGCCGGCCCGGCCCGACTGGTACGCACTGAATGCGTCGTTGTAGCCCTCGTACGAAATCACCAGGTCTGGCACGTTCCCTGCCTGGAGCTGCAGCAACAGTTGGAGAACACTCTGAGTCGAGACATAGGCCGACTCGCCAAAGTTCACCACGCAGACCGGCCTGGCGCTGACGCGCTGCAACTCTGTCTGAAGATGAGCAGGCAGGGTGTTCCAATCGGCCGAACCGGTGCCCCACACGGTCGATCCGCCAAGCACAAAGACTCTGAACGAGCTCGGACCGCAGACCGCCCCCGGAGTCAATCTGACGCCTTCGGCATCGACATTGATCGTCTTGCCTGAGAAAGCGTGTCTGCGCCAGAGAACATAAGGGCGATACGCCTGGCGCCGACTGACCCCGAACTCACGCCAATACACAGGCGCCCAGTCCTGCGACGAATAGTACGATGACGCTGAACGAGGATCGAGGACTTCCTGTTCCCCAGGCCCTATCAGCGCAACCAGCGCAACTCGGGCCTGTATGACACTGGCGCTCGCTAGCTCGAGACACGCGAAACAGACGATGGCATTCAGTACCAGGACTGCGGTTTTCTTGTATACATCGGCGGCGCGTCGGCCAGACCACCGCAGATGGGCGATACTCTCGGCGCTAGGTCCCACCGCGATGCCGACCCAGCTGCCAACCGCAACGAGCAACCGATTCCGCGTCTTCATTTGACACCGTGATTCCAATTGCCTCTGTCGTGCAGGCGGCGGCAACGACGAGCATGAGTCCACGTTGAGCGCTGAACAACATGAGGGCCCCTTGGAATTCTAGGCCCATTCAAACGCGGAGTGTTGCAGGGGCAGAAACGTGAGATTGAGAGTCGCTCTCAAAGTGGCGCGCGAGCTGTCGGGCGTAATCTTGCGCGGCCCCGGTGCGCCCGCGCTGTCAAAACAGAGTGTACATGAAAGGCGTGGCAGGTGCCGCTGGCTTCAGATCACCGATCGCAAGGCCCACGAACAACGCGACCACAACCATCGCTGGCGCGAGCCACCACCACCGTCGCGCCAGAACGAAGTCCATGAGTTCGATCGCGACGGCGTGCAGACCGTCGGGTGCATTGGCGACTCGCCAACGAGCCAGCAGCGCCTCACCGGCGTGATACATCGCATAGCCCATGACGATGGCAGACGTGACCGCATAAAAAGTAAGGGGCATGGACAAATCGCTGTAGGATCCCGGCGCGAAAACGGCGCGAGACATCTCTATCGCCTGCGCCAGCGTCTGCGTGCGGAAGAACAACCAGCCGAACGATACCAGCAAAAAGGTGCTCGCCCATGACAGCGTGAGGCCCAGAGACTGCGGCAATTGATACCGCAATGACCGCTTCACCTGCTGGCCGATTCGATGCGCGACGAGCAGGAGCCCGTGATAGGCGCCCCAAACGATGAATGTGGCACTTGCGTTATGCCAGAGACCGACTACGACCATTGACAGCAACAGGCTGAAATAAACCCACGAGCGCCCTCGACGCAGCGAAGCCAGCTGCAGGAAGACATAGTCGCGAATCCAGGACGACAGCGACATGTGCCAGCGCGTCCAGAAAGCTGCTGGTGTGGGCGACAGATACGGCCGGTCGAAATTCTCGTCGAGCTGGATGCCGATCAGCCGCGCTGCTCCAATCACGATGTGTGAGTAGCCTGCGAAATCAAAGAAAAGCTGAAAGCCAAAGCCGATCGCCAGGAACCAGACGTCCAGGCCGCCCAAATTTCCGTTGATTCTGTCAAAGCCCGCATTGACACCAGCCCCGGGCCTCCAACCGGCCGCGAGTATCTCGGCCAGAACCATCTTCATGAAGAGGCCCTGCAACACGCGGCTGGCGCCCACGGACAGATCGTCCAGGCTGGGGCCGATCCTCTGACGGAACTGCGGGAGCAGCGTGGGAAGACGACTGATGGGTCCCGTCAGCACGGTCGGCCAGAAGGCCATGTACAGACAGAACTCCAGCAGCGAGGGATCCAGTTCTTCTTCCTTGTAGATGTCGAAGAGGTAACTGAGCGCCTGCAGAGTCCAGAAGGACATGCCGATTGGCCGAACGAGCTCGTGCAGGAATCCGAGGCCCGGTTCGCCGGCCAGCGGCGCGCTGGCGTACTTGAAAAACCCGAGCAGCGCGATATTCATCGCGACACCGAGCCAGAGTCGCCCGGCGGTGACGTGGCGCTTGAGAGCAGCCCCGAACAGGTAGTTCATCACGGAGCTGGCGATAAGCACCGACAGAAAGCCGGCTCCCCAGCCGACGTAGAAGAGCCAGCTGGCCAGCAGGAGCGCGAGTTGCCGTGCCCTCTGCGATCGGTGTGCGGCAACCGCCACACACACGAGCAGCGCACACACCAGGTAGTGAACGGGACCTGGCGCCAGAACCACCGTCAACGAATTCATCTATTTGCGGGGCTTCCCGACCTTCGCCGCGGTTGCGAACATCAATCCGACAGTATCCATGTCTTTTGGCTGAACCTTGCCGGCGGATATCCGTTTGTTCGTCACGTCCTCCAGCTTCATCAGGATGTCTACCAGCGCCAGCGAATCGATCAAGCCAGACGATACCAATGGCGTATTCTCGTCGATCTGAATGTCGGGGCGACGAATCACGTCGCTCTTGATGTAGTCGATCATCTGCTGAGTCTGATCACTCATTGCCGCTCCTCTTCACGCTATCGGCTGATCACGCCTCAATTCCGGGTGCTCATCAAGCAGCTTCTGACGCGTCGTCGAGCGCGCTGCCTTACCGGCGGTGCTCTTGACGATCCACCGAGGCGGCTTCAGGAAGATGGACCGCACCGCGACATCCAGCTCCGCAACGATGGCATCGCGAAGGGCTCTCTCGATCTGAACGCGGTCGTCCAGCTGGCTCTCGTTCTCAACTTCAGCTGCCACGATGATATCCTCCGTACCGAGATCCGGGTTGTGTACACCGAACGCCACGGCGCGGCCATCGTGAATGGCCGGATGCTGGCAGACGATGTGCTCCACGTCCTGGGGATGAATATTCTTGCCGGCGACGATGATGAGATCCTTGGAACGGCCGATGACGTAGAGCTCGCCGTC
>DATLLJ010000114.1:0-62104 GCA_035537875.1 Vicinamibacterales bacterium
GGAATGTAGTACCGCCGAACGTTCGCGGGCAGCGGAATGTCCTTGTCGGCCGAAGTGCCGACGAAGTCCGGGCTCAGCTGCAGGCCCCAGATCTCCGCCGCGCCGAAGTGCTCGATGATCTTCGGGCACGTTTTCGTTGCCGTGCACCGATCCAGAATGCCCGCCGCTGGCACGCCGCGAACCGGGTCCGGCCATGACGTCCACCACAGAGGGCCTTCGCTGCCGGCCTGATAGGCCATCAAGGCGCCATCGGGCATGGCGAACCTCGAATTGAGCGTGATGCGGCGCCCGGCAATAATCGGCCACACGCCGTCGTAGACAGGCTTGTCGTCCTCGCCCTGCGTGAAGCCAAGCTGTACCAACGCCCGCAGGAAGTTCCCCGACTGTGACCGACCCCGACTGATGACCCACGACACGTTTCCGGCAACAGGGTTCGCCGTCCCCTCGGCGTCCTGCTTGGCGCTGCGGAAGAACGTGGCGACGTCGCGAAAGGCGGCAAAGCCGATTCCGAGCACGTATGGATCCTTCGCCGTGAAGACGACCTCATACAGGAGCTTCGGGTCGAATCCGTTCTTCACGCATATCTGAGCGGGATCCGGCGTGCCGGGAAACGGGTCCGTCGCGCTGCATTTCGCCCACGCCCACTCCGACGCCGGGATCGTCCTCGTCTCGCCAATCACCCCCTCGACGGTCTCCGACGCATGGGTCGTCAACGTCGCCTTGGTCGTGTCGAGGGTCAGGGGTTTGTACGGGACGGGATTCGATTGCACGAGGATGGGCTGCGACTCGACGCCGCGCGCGTTGAAGATTCTTCCGATCATGGGGCCCGTCACCGGCGAGCCGTCGGCGTTCTTGGCAATCGGCACCACGACGTAGTCGTTATCCGCACGCGGAACCGTGCTGCCGGCGTTGTCACCCTGCCATCCGCTGCTCAGACCGATGTCGCCGAAGCGGCGTTCGGCAACAGGAATCGTCACACGACCCGCGCGATTCGGCACGTCGTGCCACATGAGCCGACTGCTCTTCGCCATGTCGATCGGCTTGACGAGAAAGAAGGTGGCGACGTACTCGACCTTGCCGCGCGCATTTCGGGGGGCCAGTCTGAGGTCGGTGATGATGGCGTTGCGCGGGTCGTTCGGATCGAGTTCTCCGAATGCTCGGCCGGCCAGCGTCTCGTACTGGCCCGCAGCGCCGAAGGACTGTCCCTCGAACGCCGGGGACACTTTCTTGTCGACGACGATTTTTCTTACTTCGGCCCGGGCGGGATTGGCCCAAACCACCAGGACGGCCATGACGCCGAGCCACGACGAGCGACGAAAAGATCTGGTCACCCGGCCACCCTCCAGGCAAAGGACGCGGGTAGTCTGGCACCGGCGAATTGGCAGGCGCAAGGGGAAACTTGGGTCGTTCAGTGCAAGACTAGAATCGCGTGATCGGCACGCCGTCCCGGCACAAGGGACAGTCGTCAGCTTTGTAGTTCTCTGGAGCCTTGTATTCCGCCAGCGCGATATTGGGAACGTCCAGGTTATTGAGCGCTTCCATCCGGTCGTAGATTTCTACCGTCGCGAGAACGGTTGCGCCCGCTTCGCGGGCAAGCGATGCCGCCCGGGCGAACGTCTGACCGGTATTGCGCACGTCGTCGGCAAGCAGCACCCGTTTGCCGTCGAGCTCGCCGCGATAGAAGCGCCGCAGCGTCAAGGCGCCGTTGGTGTCATACGTGAAGGGCGCAAAACTGCAAGGGGGATGCGTCAGGCTGCGCCGGCTGTCGAGCAGACCGGCGATGGTATGGGCCAGCAGTGCGCCGCCGGTCGCAGGACCGGCGACAACCTCTGTCTTCTGAACCAGCTCCGCCGGCAGGATGTCAATCAGGTCCTGGGCGAATCGCCAGATCGTCGAGGGTTGTCGAAACAGCTGATGTGGATTCAGGTAGACGCGACCATGGTAACCGTTGCCGTAATCGAAGTGCCCCCGAATCATCAGGACCGCCGATTCCTGCAGGTCCTTCAGGGCTTTGTTCCGGATTTCCGCTCGTCGGTCCACTCTCGAATCCTCGCTGGCGAAGGCCAAAGTCACGGCTCCGGGCGCACGGCTCACGGCTCGAGCGCGAAGGCGTCGATGGTTTCGTTCACGTATACGATCCGCCCGCCCACGATGGTCGCGGCGATGCCTCCGCGCAGGGACCAGCCGTCAAAGGGCGTGTTCTTGGACTTTGAACGCATGCGGGCCACCGACACGGTCACCGGAAGATCGGGGGCGAGGATGGTCAAGTCCGCCGCTGCCCCTTCCGAGATCGAACCACCAGGGAGATGCAGGATCCGGGCAGGGTTGACCGACAGCAGCTCGATCAGCCTGGACAGAGAGATCACGTCCGCGTGCACGAGTCTGTCGAGACACAGAGAGACTGCCGTCTCCAATCCCGTAATGCCGAACGGCGCGTGGTCGAACTCGACCTGCTTCTCATCGTAGTGGTGCGGCGCGTGGTCGGTCGCGATGACGTCGACGCTCCCGTCCGCGATGCCCCGCAGCATCGCATCGCGATCGGCCGTCTCGCGGAGCGGCGGGTTCATCTTGACGTTGGTATCGTACGGTTCAGGCGACGCGAGCCTTTCGTCGGTGAGCACGAAATGGTGCGGCGTCACCTCGCAGGTCACCTTCGCTCCGCGGGCCTTACCGTACCGTACCGCGTCGAGCGTCTGGCGGGCGCTCATGTGCGCGACGTGGACGACGCCGCCGGTCAGCTCGGCAAGCGAGATGTCCCGATGCGCCATGATGGACTCGGCTTCTCCGGGGATCCCGCGCAGGCCGAGCACGGCGGCATGAAACCCCTCGTGTGCGACGCCGTCCCCCTTGAGGGTCTGCTCTTCGCAGTGTTCGATCACCGGCAGGTTGAACATGCTCGCGTACTCGAGGGCCCGCCGCATCAGCAATGCCGTCGCGACGGGCCGCCCGTCGTCGGTCACGGCAACGCACCCTGCGCTCTTGAGTTCCGCGATATCCGCCAGCTGTTCGCCCTTCTGCCCTCGCGAGACGGCGCCGATGGGGTACACCCGCGCCATGTTGGCTTCGGCCGCTTTCTTCAGCACGTACTCGGTGACGCCGGCATTGTCGTTGACCGGGTCGGTGTTGGGCATGCAGGCCACAGCCGTGAACCCCCCGGCGACGGCGGCCGCCGTGCCGGTCTTGATGGTTTCCTTGTGTTCCTGCCCGGGTTCGCGCAGGTGGACGTGCATGTCGATCAGGCCGGGACACAGCACGAGCCCGCTCGGAATCTCGATGACCGTCATCTGAGGCTCGAGCGGGAGGTCGCGCCCCACCTTGACGACCCTGTCGCCGTCGATCAGCACGTCGAACACGCCGTTTCGCCCGTTGACCGGGTCGATCACGCGGCCACCCTTCAGCAGTCGCCTCATCGGCCGGACCTCGTCAGCGCATCGTCAATCATTCGTTTCCGCCCCACCCGCGAGCAGATACAACACCGCCATTCGCACCGCGACGCCGTTGGCGACCTGCTCCAGGATGACCGAATATGGTCCGTCGGCCACCTCCGACGCGATCTCGACGCCTCGGTTCATCGGGCCCGGGTGCATGATGATGACGTCGGCTTTGGCATTCGCGACTCTGGCTGGCGTCATCCCGAATGTCCGGAAGTATTCGCGCACCGATGGGAAGAAGGCCCCGTGCATCCGTTCCTGTTGAATCCTGAGCATCATGATCACGTCAGCGTCGGCGATGGCTTCGTCGACCGAGGTGGATACGGTCACACCGAACCTGTCGAGTCCGACCGGGATGAGCGTGCGCGGCCCGCTGGCCCACACGTCGGCGCCGAGTTTGGTCAGCAGCTGCACGTTCGAGCGCAGCACGCGGCTGTGCAGCAGATCGCCGACGATGGCCACCTTGAGGCCTTCGATCCGGCCCTTCCGCTCGCGGATGGTGAAGGCGTCGAGCAGCGCCTGTGTCGGATGTTCGTGCATCCCGTCGCCGGCGTTGATGATCCGCGATCGACACAATCTGGACAGCAGATGGCAGGCGCCCGATGAAGGATGACGCAGCACAATCATGTCCGGCGCCATCGCCTCGATGTTCTTCGCCGTGTCCGACAGCGTTTCGCCTTTGAGCACGCTCGAGACCGCGACGGCGATGTTCAGCGTATCGGCGCTCAGCCGTTTCTCGGCAATCTCGAACGACGTGCGCGTGCGGGTGCTCGGCTCGTAGAAGAGGTTGACGACGGTCTTGCCCCGGAGCGTGGGCACTTTCTTGATCGGGCGCTCCCCGATCTCCCGCATGGCCTCGGCGGTCTCGAGGACGAGGTAGATTTCCTCGCGCGAAAGATCTCCGATCGACAGCAGATCCTTCGTCATGATTCCTGAATCTCGACTTCGTCGCGGCCGTCAATCTCCTGCAGATGAACCTGCACGCTTTGCGACAGGGACGTGGGCAGGTTCTTGCCGACGTAGTCCGCCTTGATGGGCAGTTCGCGATGGCCGCGATCGACCATCACGACCAGCTGGATGGCCTTCGGGCGTCCGAAATCGATCAGCGCATCGAGCGCAGCCCGTATGGTCCGTCCCGTATACAGCACGTCGTCGACCAGCAGTATCTTCTTGTCGTCGATCGAAAACGGGATCTCCGTGCTGCGGACGACGGGTTGCGGTCCGACCGCGTGCCGCATCAGATCGTCCCGGTAGAGCGTGATGTCGAGGGCGCCCGTCGGCACTTCGTGCCCATGTATCTCGGCGATTGCGCGGGCGAGACGACGAGCGAGAGGGACACCGCGGGTCCGGATCCCCACCAGACCAAGCTCCTCGATGCCGCGGTTGCGCTCGAGAATCTCGTGCGCGATGCGCGTGAGGGTGCGGTCCATGCGGTCGGCATCCATCACGACGGCCACGACGGCACCTTCCGAAAGGGAATCGGGTAATTGGGTAATCGGGTAATCGGGTAATTGATTGAGGGATTGGCGGGATTGAGTCCGGGAGTCACCCCAGGGTTGCGATCGGGACGGTCTCCGGCACTGTGTCGGTCAGCGGCTCGAAGACTGATTTCGGAATGACTTCGGAGATTGTGATCGCGAACCGTCGGATTTCTGGTGGGCATGGGCACCTCTTCGCGCTCTCACTGGAGCACGTTAAAGAGCGGAAGCATTATAGCAGCAAAACCTAGTCTGCCGTTCTACCGTTCGTACGTCGGAATGAAGGTGATGGGATACTCGTCGGTGAACTCCCGCTGAAACAAATCCGTGCGTGCGAAGCCGGCCATGTCCCGGCCAATCGGCAGGCCGAGCACATACAGAATGGTCGGGGCCAGATCCACGATTGACGCTCGCGTGATCAGGCGACCGGGCGCCACCTGCGAGCCGTACGCCATCAGGAACCCGTCCGGCGCCGCATCATGTGTCCCGTTCAAATCCGGGTCTCCGATGGCTCGCTCGAGAATCCGCTTCCCGATGCCCATCGGCTCCATGCCAAAGCCCGACACCACCAGCAGCAGATCGTCAGGACCGAGGGCCTCGATCGCCCGGCCAATCGCCTCGTCAATGAGCCGATAGTGGCGCTCGAGAACAGCGGCAAGGGAGCGATGCTCCTCGTCGGGCAGGTCGCCGAAGACCGAAGGCGTCGCGTAGCGCAGAAAATAGTGGCCGATCGGATCCAGACTCTGATAACGGGTGAACGTCACCTGCGGTCGAAACAGTGCGTCGAGTTCGCGCGCCACCCGGTCCGATGCTCGATCGATGCGTCCGGCCGTCCTATCCCGGACCTGCAGCGGCGTCATCGCCGCGGGCACGGCGCCCGACGCGTCGGCCGGATCCTCGAGCGCGCGGCCCACCGCAGCCCGGACGGTCTCCGGAGACACCCCGGGCGATCGAAGAGCGTGCGAGAGTGGGGCCGGTTCCCGTAGATAGGTGTCGCTGACGACATATCCGCGGACGGGCGGTGGCGGCTCCGTCAATGGCCAGGCCACGACCCCGACCGATATCCCGTGGGCGCTCAGCACGCTCCACAGAGGCTGCGCCCGGAGCGTTGCCGAGGTATGAGGTCGCTCGACCAGAAAGCCGAACCGCACGAGCTGGTACGCGAAGCAGTAGTTCGGGAGAAGCTGGACCGCGTCGCTCCCGTATCGGAGGTCGTATATTCCCGCGCTGCGGATGCCGTTCTCGAGCGGCAGCTTCCCCGTCACCGCAGCCGCCCAGACCGCCTCGGCGGAGGTCGGGTGAATCGTGGCCAGGTGCATGACGGCTCCTCGATCGAGAATCCGCCCGAAGTTTGGCAACCGCCCTTCGGCGGTGGCGCGGGCGATGAATTCGAGGGACCCTGCGTCGATAGCCAGGACTCGGAGGCGAGACCCGGGTGCAGCCGGGGCCGCATCTTCGACGATCGCTGCTGAGGGCGGGGGGCCGCCAACGGGCGACGTTTCACCGGCGCCGCGCAACGCCACTGGAACAACCACGGACGTCCCAACCACGACCACAAGAACGGCCGCCCACGTCCAGCGGGCTTCACGCCCGAAGGTCCGACGAGCATAGGCGAGCAGCAAGAGGCAGAAGCTGCAGAGCGCCAATGTTGCCGCTCCGCTGTTCATCGTCGTAACCGTTCGCTCGTCGAGCACCCGGACGAAGGTCGCGAGATTGGCCCACATCAGGCCCGCTCCTCCCGCCGACGCCAGCGCGCTCAACCACACCTGCACGCCCACGCTGATCCAGGCGGGCGACGCGACCCCGCGTGTCAGGAGCGAGCGCACGAACAGGATCGTGAAGCTGAGGATCGTCAACTGAATGGCGTAGAACGAACCAACGGTTGTCACCAGAGGCATGACGCGGGCGGGATGCAACGAAAGCGCGGGATTGAGCTGGAGGACCACGACGAGCACGTACGTGGTGGCGAGACCTCCGGCCACGATTGAGTTGGTGAGCATTCGAAGGTAGCGCACGGCTTGACTGTGGTCCCTCGTTCCTGGTGCGTGGTGCCTGTCCGAGCCGATCAGGAACCATCGCCCCGGTCGAGGAATTTGCGTGCAGTATACTGCCCCCAATGCCGGTTGACGTCGCCGCCGAAGTGATCGCCAACCGTCGCTTGTCGCCCGACTACAACATCCTTTCGCTGCGGGCGCCGGAAATCGCGCGAGGTGCCGAGCCGGGCCAGTTCGTCATGGTGAAAGCCGGCCTCGGACTCGACCCGCTCCTGCGTCGCCCCTTTTCCGTCTTCGAGATCCTGCGCGACGGGGACACGTTCACAGGGTTGTCGCTGCTGAACAAACGCGTCGGACCGTCGACCTCTCTTGTGTACGCCGCGCAGCCCGGCCAACCCGTCGCATGTCTTGGTCCCCTTGGCCGCCCTTTCTCGGTCGTCGATCCACCGGTCGAAGCGTGGATGGTTGCCGGTGGTGTGGGGCTGGCGCCGTTCGCGACGCTGGTCGAAGCACTCACTCGGCGCGGCGTGGTCTGCACGCTCTTTTACGGTGCGCGCCGAAGCGAGGAGCTGTTCTGTCTCGACCTCTTCCTCGCTTGCGGCGTCGAGCTCGTCCTGACCACCGAAGACGGGAGCGCCGGCGAGCGCGGGCGCGTCACTGCACCGCTCGACCGGCGTTTGGCCGGCCGTCGTCGAGATGCGCCGGTCATGACCTATGCGTGCGGGCCGGAGGGCATGCTTGCGGCCACCGCAGCGGTTGCCGCACGCCATGAACGCCCCTGCCAGGTCTCGGTCGAACGCGTGATGGCGTGCGGCTTGGGCGGCTGCTACAGCTGCGTGGTGCCCATGCGCAACGCCGAGGGCGGATTTCATCACGTCCGATCGTGCCTCACGGGCCCCGTGCTGCCGGCAGATCAGATAGTCTGGGAGTAGGTGTCGCCGCCGATGAGCGTCGGCACAAGGCTTCAGCCGGCCGACGGTATTGGATAGCTATCGATGGATCTCACTGTTCAAGTCGGCGCTCTGACCCTGAAGAATCCGCTCATCGCCGCGAGTGGTTGTTTTGGCTACGGCGTCGAGTACGCGGACATCGTCGACCTTGCTTCGCTGGGCGGTGTCGCGGTGAAGGGTCTCTTCCTGAGCGAACGCGAGGGTCACCCGCCGCCTCGGATCGTGGAGACACCGGCCGGCATGCTGAACGCCATCGGCCTGCAGGGAATCGGCGTCCGCCGTTTCATCGACGAAAAACTGCCGGAGCTGCGCGCGCGGGGGGCGACGGTCATCGTCAACGTCTGCGGAACCACTCTGGACGAATACGTCGAGGTCTCGCGCATCCTTTCCGACGCGGAAGGGGTCGGCGCCATCGAGCTGAACATCTCGTGCCCGAACATCAAAGAGGGCGGCATCACGTTCGGCTGCAGTCTCACCGGTACCTTCGACGTCGTCAGCGCCGTTCGGCGGGCGACGCGTCTGCCGATCATTCCCAAGCTCACGCCGAACGTGACCGACGTCGCATCATTTGCGCGCGCTTCCGAAGACGCGGGCGCGGATGCGGTTTCGCTTGTGAATACCTTTCTGGCCATGGCCATCGACGTCGAGACCCGCAGGCCCAAGATTTCGAACATTGTCGGCGGACTGAGCGGACCGGCCATCCGTCCCATCGCAGTCCGGATGGTGTACGAGTGCCGGCAGGTGGTGAAGATTCCGATCATCGGCATGGGGGGCATCTCGGATGCGAGGGACGCGTTGGAGTTCATCATTGCGGGCGCTTCGGCTGTCCAGGTGGGGACGGCCAACTTCGTCGATCCATCCATCTGGTCCAAGCTGCTCGACGGTCTCACCACGTACATGAGTCGGCATCGAATCGCGCGCATCACCGATCTGGTTGGGACGGTGGACGTCGGCGCCAGGGACAAAGAATGGATCAGCTCCTAGTCGCGCTCGACGTCGAGACCACCTCTGAAGCACATACGCTCGCCGACGCCCTTCGCGGGATCGTCGGGGGATTCAAAATCGGAAGCCGCCTCTTCACCAGCGCGGGGCCCTCAATCGTCGAGGACCTCGTCCATCGGGGCGACCGCGTCTTTCTCGATCTGAAGTTTCACGACATTCCCAATACAGTTGCCGGGGCAGTCGCGAGCGCGACGCGTCTCGGCGCCTGGATGATTAACGTTCATGCGTCGGGCGGCACGGCGATGATGCGAGCGGCGCGAGACGCCGCGCGCGAGACGGCCAGACTAGACGGACGCGAACCACCGCTCGTCATCGCAGTCACGATGCTGACGAGCCTGGATCGCGAGGCGCTGTCGGACATCGGCTTCCGCGATGACGTCGCCGACCAGGTGAGCCGGTTGGCGGCCCTCGCCCAGGCTGCCGGTCTGGACGGTGTCGTCGCATCTCCTCAGGAAATCGCGCTCATCCGGCAGCGGTGTGGCACGACGTTTACGATCGTGACCCCCGGAGTGAGAGGACCGGGAGACGTCAGAGGCGACCAGAGCCGGACGTTGACGGCCGCAGAGGCATTCGCCGCGGGGGCGAGCTATCTCGTCGTCGGGCGGCCCATCATCAGCGCGCCCGATCCACGCGTCGCCGCCGAACGGATCGTCGCGGAGTGCCATGGGGCCCGCACGTCGTGATCGCGCTGACGATCTATTCGCGGCCCGGATGTCATCTGTGTGACGAGATGAAAACGCTCGTCGCCCAAGTCGTCGAGGAGTCCCCCATGCCCGTCCGCCTCGACGAAATCAACGTCGAAACCGAGCCCCGGCTCGAGGCGCTCTACGGCGCAGAAATTCCCGTATTGCTGGTGAACGGGAAGAAGGCGGCCAAATACCGAGTGACGAGGACCGAGCTGCTGCGGATTTTGAGGGCGAGATAGCCCGGCTCGGCAGGCTCCTCACGATCCTGCCGCCGTGGCGGTCCCGCCCTCGCGGACCGTGCTTTCCGGCTCGAGGCGTCCGCTACTTCGCCGTGACGATGAAATGCCCCCGGCGATTCTGCTGCCAGCAGGCTTCGCTCTCTTCCCGGCAGAACGGCGATTCCTTGCCTTTGCTGATGACCGTCACCCGATTTGACGGCACGCCGAGGCTGACGAGGTACTCCTTGACGCTGCTGGCTCGCCGGGTGCCGAGTGCGAGGTTGTACTCGGAGCTGCCACGTGAGTCGGCGTGACCCTCGAGCGTCACCTGCGTGGTTGTCCACTTCCTCATCCAGTCGGCATTCGCCTTCAACGGTGCCTGCGCGTCGGCGCGGATGTCAGCCTGATCGAGATCGAAGAAGACGTCGTTCAGCGGCCGCTCGGCGTTCAACTGGTCGAGCGTTTTTCGCTGAAAGGATTCCTCTTCGGTGAGGGCTGGCGGTGGCGCAGGCTTGGGGGCTGGAGGCGGCGGAGGCGGCGGCGGTGGTGCGGGGGCCGCCGGCGGCGGCGGCGGCGGCGCAGCCGCCACCTGTGGTGGATTTCTACGACAGCCACCTACGGCTATGAGTAGAGCCAAAGCGACGACGGAAAAATAGCGCGTACGCGTCATAGTAGTCACACTCCTGGGGATGGTCGGGAGCTTACTACAAACTTTTCGGACGTACAAGAGCGTTCCCACAGAGCCGAGCCGCTACAATCGGCGGCGTGGAAGAACTGGTCCGCGCCACGGCCAGCGCCGAGGCGCGGCACTTCTGGTTCCGCGGCTTCCGCGCCTTCGTCACCCCGTTGCTTCGCTCTGCACTGAACGGCACGAGGGCGCCGCGCATCCTGGACTGCGGCTGCGGCACCGGCGCGAACCTCGAACTGCTCGGGCGCTTCGGCCGCGCCGTCGGGTTCGACCTCTCGGAGAGCGGCCCGGCCATTGCCAGACGGGCGGGGCGCACGGCCGTGGCGCGCGCGACCGTGACCGCAGCGCCCTTTCCGACCACCGCTTTCGATCTCGTCACCTCGTTTGACGTCCTGTATTCCCTCAGCGAGTCGGAGGAAGCCGCCGCGGTCGCTGAGCTGTACCGGGTCCTGAAACCAGGGGGGTTCGCGCTGATCAACGTGGCCGCCATGCCGGTGCTGACCGGCGACCATTCGGTGCTCAGCCACGAACGGCGGCGGTATACGCGATCGTCGCTCCGCGAGCTGCTCGAGCGTGGGGGCTTTTCGATCGTTCGGCTGACCTACACCAACCTCACGTTGGTCGTGCCGCTCATCGTCGTTCGCTGGTATCAGAGACTGCGTGGGCTTGCAAGCGAAGCGGAGGCGCGTCGTGAAATCACGGTGCCCCCCGCGCCGATCAACGGAGCCTTCAGCGCGCTGCTCTGGGTGGAAAGCCAGTGGCTCCGGGTGGTCGACAACCCCTTCGGCAGCTCACTGCTGTGTCTGGCTAGAAAACCTGCCGGAGGCGAAGGCCCTCGTTGAGGCTGCCTGTCCGGTAGCCCTGGAGATCCAGCGTCACCGAGCGATAGCCGAGGTCCTTGAGGGCGCTCACGATGGCCGACGCGACCTGGGGCTCGAGAGCGCGGGGCAGGTCGTCCCGCGCAATTTCGACACGGGCCAGCTCGTCGTGATGCCGGACGCGGCAGACGCGGAACCCGAGACCGTGAAGCGCTTCCTCGGCCCGTTCGATGGCGCGGAGCTTCTCCACCGTCACCTCTGACTGATACGGGATGCGCGAGGAGAGACAGGCCGAGGCCGGCTCGTCCCAGGTCGGCAGGCCCGCCCGATACGACAACTGGCGGATTTCGTCCTTGCCCAGATCCGCTTCGTCGAGCGGGCTGCGAACCCCGAACTCGCGAGCCGCCTGGCGTCCCGGACGGTAGTCTCCGCGATCGTCGGCGTTGTTGCCATCGACCACCACGGCCTGCCGCGCGCGTGCGATCTCCGCGAGCTGCGTGTAGAGCTCGTGCTTGCAGAAGTAGCAGCGGTTCGAGGGATTGGAGCGGTACTCCCAGCGATCCATTTCGTGGGTGACGATGATCTCGTGTTGCAGCGAGAAGCGTTCGGCGATGTCAATCGCGAGCCGGCGGTGGCGCTCGGGGTAACTGGGGCTGTCCGCGGTAACGGCCATGGCCCGGCCGCCAAGCGTCCGGCTGGCAGCGTATGCGAGGTATGCGCTGTCGACCCCTCCGCTGTAGGCAACGACGACCGAGCCAAGCGACGTCAGCAGATCGCGAAGCGCTTGACCTTTGGCCTCAACGCGCCCGTTCGCATGCTCCATCATTCGTCTTTCTCGTCGTCCTCCTCGTCTTCCAGATCCTCGTCGTCGTCGTCGAGATCGTCGTCGTCGTCGAGATCGTCGTCGTCGTCCTCTTCGTCGTCGTCAGGGGCGAGGTCGAGCTCGATGGGCGACACGCCGGTCACTTCGAGACTGGTGCCGCACTCCGGACAGCTCAGTTGGTCGCCCTTGTCGACATCGAATTCGTCGACTTCGATTTCGGCGTCGCATTCAGGGCAATTCGCCATGCTTTCCTCGTCCATTCTCCAGCGCGGATCGACAGCGCAGCCGTCGCGCATGGCTGACCGTTGGCATTTGGGTCGGTGACGTGCCAGAATCCGGCTCGGCAGGCGCGAACGCGATAAGTGTTCGAATTATAGCGGCAAGCTGGGGGGGCACTCAAATAGCGCCTACGGCTCGCGCTGTCCCGTTCCGATACTCTCAGAGATGGCCACGACCTCGGTCACAGCCAAGATGGTCGTCGTCGCCGACGATACCGCCTTCGTGCGTGATCGCTTTCGGACTGCCATCGAAAACGCCGGTCACAAGGCGGTGGCCGTCAAGAGTGCCGCCGAGCTCCTCGCGCAGATTCGAGCCGATCTGAAACAGATCGATCTCATCGTGCTCGACCTCCGCCTGCCGCACTCCCCAGGCGTGGATCTCGTGCGCGCGATTCGAAAGCTCGACGAGGGCCGGCTCCCGGTGCTGGTATTCAGCGGCACGATCGCCAGCGCCGACGAGGTGCGGCAGCTGGCGGCGCTCGGCGTGGCCGGGTACGTGAACGAATACAGCGCCGTGCAGCACATCCTGCCTTCGATTGCCCCGCACCTGTTTCCGGACAACTTCAACCGCCGCGCGAGCCCGCGCGTCGTACTCGGCATTCCGATACAGTACCGGTACGGCAATACGATTGCGGCGGCGCTCACCCTGAATCTGAGCCACGGGGGTGTCGCGATTCGGACCACCAGTCCGCTCGATGCCGGCGCGAAGATCAAGGTTCGCTTCCGGATGCCCGGTTCCAGACGCGACATCGACGCCGATGGGCACGTGGCGTGGAGTGACCGCCGCGTCGGTATGGGCATGCAGTTCGAAAAGGTCGATCCCGCAAATCAGGCGGTCATCGATACGTTTGTCGACGCGCATTTTTTTTCCAACCGCAAAGCATAGCCGGCAGGGCTCGCGCATCAAACCAGGGAGGCTTCCGTGGAGCTGACGGTCACAGACGTCTTGTGGCGCATCGGGGGGATCGTGGCCCTGGTGTTCGCCAACGGCTTCTTCGTCGCCGCGGAGTTCGCGATCGTCTCGGTCCGCAAGACGCGGATCGACCAGCTCATTGCCGAGGGCCATCGAGCCGCGCGTGCCGTACGCCGAGCGGTGAGCGACCCCGACCGTTACATCGCCGCGACGCAGCTGGGAATTACGATGGCCAGCCTGGGACTCGGGTGGATCGGCGAGCCTGCGCTGGCCTCGATCATCGAGCCGGCTTTCTCCGCCATCCCCGCTCCGATCGCGGAAACGACGACACACACCGTCGCCGTGGCGATTGCGTTCACGATCGTGACCGCCCTCCACATCGTGTTCGGCGAGCTCGCGCCCAAGACCGTCGCGCTCGAACGGGCCGAAACGACCGCGTTGCTGGTCGTAAAACCGACCGAGATCTTCATGAAGCTGTTCTGGCCGTTCATCCGCGTGCTGAACGGCACCGGGCAGGGTGTGGTCCGGCTCATCGGGCTGCGCAGCAAAGGCGGCCATGCCATGGTGCACTCGGAAGAAGAGCTCAAGATGCTGGTGACCGCCAGCCAGGAAGCGGGCGTCCTCGAGGAAAACGAAGAGCAGATGCTGCACCGCGTATTCGGCTTCGCCGACCTGACCGCCGGACAGATCATGACGCCCCGCACCGAGATCGTGGCAGTGGCGGCCGACACGCCCGCACGGCAAATCGTCGATCGACTCGGTGGAGGCCGCCACACCCGGTTGCCGGTCTATCGAACGGACCTCGACGACGCCATCGGCTTTCTGCACGTGACCGATCTGCTCCGCGCGGTCGCGACACCGGGGGGAGCGGTCGATGCCGGCGCCCTGGCGCGGGAGGCGCTGACGGTGCCAACCACGCTCGGCGCCGACGAGCTGCTCGGCGAGATGCGACGTCGGGGCGTCAGAGAAGCCATCGTCATCGACGAGTACGGCGGAACCGCCGGGTTGGTCACGTTCGAGTCGCTCATGGAGCGGATTGTGGGTGACATCGGGGGGGAATTCGGGGGCGTGGCCCGGATCGCGGCGCGCGGTGACGGCTCCGCCGATATCGACGGGCTGGCCCTCGTCGAGGACGTGAACGAGCAGTTCGGCCTCCACATCGACGAGGAGACCTACAACACCATCGGGGGGTACGTCCTCGGCCGACTGGGCCGTCGGGTCCGGATTGGCGATACGATCGAGATCGAGGGACGGCGGATGCGGGTCGATCAACTCGACGGCCTCCGCGTGGCGAAGGTGTGGCTCTCGAAGCCGGAGAACGCGTAAACAGCTCGATGTCCAACGACACCCATCACGGTCACACGCATCACGAGGGGCACCAGCATCCGCACGTGCCACGCAACGTGTCGCGGCAGCGGCTGCGGGCCGCGCTGACGCTGACCCTGGTGTTCGTCTCGGTCGAAGCGTTCTTCGGATGGTTCGGCCCGAGCCTGGCCCTGCTGTCTGACGCCGGCCACAACCTGCAGGACGGCATCGCCCTCGGATTCAGCTGGTACGCGCTGTCGATCGCCGACAAACGGTCGCATCACGGCATGACGTTCGGCTATCACCGCGTGGGGATCCTGGCTGCTCTCGCCAACGCGGTGTCGCTCGTCGGCATAGCGTTGTGGATCGGGTGGGAAGCGATCGTGCGGATCCGCGAACCGCAGCCCGTCAATGGCGTGATGATGATCGCCGTCGCGGCCGCGGCCATCTCGATCAACCTCATCATCGGATTCTGGCTGAGCGCTGGAGCGCGGCACGATATCAACATCCGCGGCGCCTACCTTCATCAGCTCGGCGACGCGGCGTCGGCTGGCGGTGTCGTCATCGCGGGTGTGCTGGTCCAGGCGACGGGGCAGCCCCTGGCGGACCCTGTCGTCTCGCTGATCATCGCCGGCCTGATCCTTTACAGCAGCTCGGCGATCTTGCGCGAGAGCACGACCGTGCTCCTCGAGGGCACGCCGGCCGGCACGGATATGCCGGCCGTGATCGCCGCCATCAAGGGCGTGAGCGGCGTGCTCGACGTCCACGACCTGCACGTCTGGATGGTAGGGCCCGGCGTCGTCGCCTGCAGTTGCCACATCATCGTGGCCGAGCAAAGCATCCGCGATGGCCAACAGGTGCTGAGGGCCGTGGTCGACGATCTCAAGCGCCGCTTCCACATCACGCACACGACCGTGCAGGTCGAGGTCGAAGGCTGCGAGGACAACGACATGTACTGCATAGCCGACCGCTCGTCCATGGGCCGCTCGAGGCCTTAGCGAATGGGCGTGCTGCGGCTCGGCGATTCAGCCCAGAGCGGCTACGGAGCCGTAGATTTGCTGGTAATCCGGCTCGAGCCGACCGTCCTCGAGCACCTCCCGGTATCGAACGATTCCGGCCTTGTCCAGGACGAACACGGCGCGTTTGGCGATGCCTTTCAGCCCGATCATGTCCTCGTTGAAGACGCCGTATTCACGGATGACCTGTTTGTTGAAGTCGCTGAGCAACGGAAAAGGCAGATGCTGCTGGTCGGCAAACGCCTTCAGCGCGAAGAATGTGTCGACGCTGATGCCGTAGACTTGTGCATTGACCTTGTTGAGCTGGGCCAGGCTGTCGCGGAACGTGCACAATTCCTTCTGGCACACCGAACTGAACGCTGCCGGAAAGAACGCCAGTACGACCGGCCGCCCCCTCTGCGTGCTGAGCGTCACGGGCTCGCGATCCTGGTTCGGCAGCGTGAAATCCGGGGCGGTCGATCCGACCTCTACGGCCATGAGTCCTCCTGGGGGCACCCCTACACATTTTGATACTGTTCGGATAGCATTTTTGTTGGCGCCGTTTCATGCGGCGCGACTTCCCGAGAATACATTAGGAGCCCATCGTGATTGAGGTTCAGCACCTCACGAAACAGTACGGTCCGGTCACCGCCGTCAACGACATCAGTTTTCGCGTCGAGCGGGGCGAAATTCTGGGCTTTCTCGGCCCGAACGGCGCCGGCAAGACCACGACGATGCGGATCCTCACCGGGTACATGCCGGCCACCGGAGGCCGCGCCATCGTCGCCGGTTTCGACGTGTTCGAGCAGCCGATCGAAGCCAAGCGCCGGACAGGATACCTGCCGGAAACCCCGCCCCTCTATCCGGACATGACGGTCAATGAGTACCTGGATTTCGTGGCCAAGGTGAAGGGCGTGCCGTCCGCCGGGCGACGTGAGCGGATTCGACAGGTGATGGAGCGGGTGCGGATCGAGGATATGGCCGGCCGGATGTGCGCGAAGCTCTCCAAGGGGTATCGGCAGCGCGTGGGTCTGGCCCAGGCGATTATTCACAATCCGGATGTTCTGATTCTGGACGAGCCGACCGCCGGCCTCGATCCCAAGCAGATCATCGAGACGCGCAACCTCATCAAGGAGCTCGCCGGCGACCACACGATCGTGCTGAGCACCCACATCCTGCCGGAAGTGTCGCAGACGTGCGAACGCGTCGTCATCATCAACAAAGGGCGCGTCGTGGCTGAGGACTCGCCTTACAACCTGACCGCGAGGCTGCGCGGATCGGAAACAATGTACGTGCAGGTGGACGCCAACGGCACGGACGCCGTCCGCGCGCTTCAGGGGATTCCCGGCGTCACCCGCGTCACCGAGGCCGACCGGCGTGAGGGCGCGGTCGGCTACGAGGTGGACACCGAAAGCGGACGAGATGTGCGGCGCGATCTGGCGCGAGCCGTCGTGACCGGTGGATGGGGGTTGCTCGAGCTGCGTCCCATGCACATGAGCCTCGAAGAAGTGTTCCTGTCACTCACCACGGACGAAACCGCGGCGGCGGAGACGCCGGCCGATGAGGAAACCGTCAATGCGTAACATCCTGGCGATCGCGCACAAGGAACTGCGATCGTACTTTGCTTCACCGATCGGCTACATCGTCATCGGGTTTTTTGCGTTGTTGTACGGCTACTTCTACGTGACGATGCTCAATTTCTTCGTCAGACAGAGCATGCAGATGGGCCAGTTCGGCGGCGGCGGACCTCAGGCGATGAGCATCAACGAGGTGATGATCCGACCGCTCCTCCAAAACGTGACGATCCTCATCCTGTTCCTGATGCCGATGGTCACCATGCGTTCGTACGCCGAGGAAAAACGGTCCGGCACGATTGAGCTGCTCCTGACTTCTCCCCTCACCGATCTCGAGATCATCCTGGGAAAGTTCCTCGGCGCGCTGGCGTTGTGGGGCACCGCGCTGGCGGTAAGCCTCATTCACATCGCCATCCTCTTCATCTACGGCACGCCCGAATGGAAGCCGATCCTGACGGCCTATCTCGGCCTCCTTCTCATGGGCGGCTGTTTCATCTCGGTCGGGTTGCTCATCTCCAGCCTGACCTCCAATCAGATCGTTGCCGGGATGGCCACCTTTGGCGTGTTTCTGCTGCTGTGGATCATCAACTGGATCGGCAGTTTTTCGGGGCCGACCGTCGACAAGGTGACGCAGTATCTCTCGATCATCGATCACTTCGACGACTTCTCGAAGGGCGTGCTCGATACGTCTCACTTGATCTACTACATCAGCTTCATCAGCTTCGGACTGTTTCTGACCGTCAAGTCGGTCGACAGCGAACGATGGCGCGGTTAGCGCGGTTTTGGCTATGACTCGCATACTCAACCTCATCGGCTGGCTCGGCGCAGGGTTGGTCTTCGCGGGCGCGGCCCTTCGCTTCGGCTACCCTGCCTGGGAACAGTACGTCCCGTATTTGGTGTGGGCAGGTCTCGCGTGCGTGCTGGTCTACATCGCCGGACAGTGGCGCGACATAGCCGGGGCGTTCAGCACCCGACAGGCCCGCTACGGCACGCTCGCCGGAATCAGCGTCCTGGTCGTGCTCGGCATCCTCGTCGCCGTGAACTACATCGGCGCGCGGCAGAACAAGCGCTGGGATCTCACGGCCAACAAGGCCTTCAGCCTCTCCGACCAGAGCCGCAATGTGCTCACCGGACTCGACGCGCCGCTGCAGATTATGGTGTTCGCGCAGGAGCCGGATTTCCCGCGCTACCGTGATCGGCTCGCAGAATATGAGTACACGTCCAGCCAGGTGAGCACGGAGTACATCGACCCGGACAAGCGACCGACGGTGGCGCGGGAGAACCAGGTCCAGCAGTACGGCACCATCGTGCTCAACTTCAAGGGCCGGAGCGAACGGGTCGTCTCCCCACCGACACAGAACATCTCAGAACAGGACGTCACGAACGGCATCATCAAGGTCGTGACCGGCCAGCAGAAAAAGGTGTACTTCGTCCAGGGTCACGGGGAGCGCGATACCGCCTCGAGCGAGCGAGATGGCTACAGCAGCATCGCAGCCGCACTCGGCAGCGAAAACTACATGGTCGAGAAGCTCGTGCTCGCGCAGGCCGGTGCCGTGCCCGACGACGCCTCGGTCGTGATCGTGGCGGGGCCGAAAACCGACTTCTTCCCGCCTGAAATCGAGGCGCTCAAAACCTATCTCGGAAAGGCTGGAAAGCTCCTGCTGGCACTCGATCCGCCCGACAAGGCCGACAGCGGCTCGATGCCGAGTCTGATTGCGCTGGCGCACGACTGGGGCATGGACGTCGGCAACGACGTCGTGGTCGACGCCAGCGGCATGGGCCGTCTGATCGGAACCGACGCGTCCGTTCCCGTTGTCGCCAGTTATGGCACCCATCCCATCACCGACCGTTTCACCTACGTCACGGCATTTCCACTGGCGCGATCCGTCACCCCGGTGACCGGCGGGGTCGATGGGCACACCGCCCAACCCTTCGCCCAGACGAGCGCGCAGAGCTGGGCCGAAGCCGACATCAAAGGGCTGCTGGCCAGCGGCGGTCAGGTATCGCTCGAGGAAACCGCCGGCGACAAGAAAGGCCCGATCACGATTGCCGCGGCAGTGTCCGCGACCTCGAAGGCCCCGGCGGCCCCGGGGAACGCGAATCCCCTCGACCCCGAGGCGCCGCAGCCCGAAACCCGCGTGGCGGTCGTTGGAGACTCGGACTTCGCAGCCAATGCCGGACTCGGCATCCAGGGCAACCGCGACCTGTTCATGAACACGGTTGGCTGGCTGGCGCAGCAGGAGAACTTGATCGCGATTCGACCCAAGGATCCTGAAGATCGTCGGATCACGCTCACGGCCACCCAACAGAGCAATATCGTCTGGTTTTCACTGTTGGTGATCCCCGCGAGCATCTTCGGGACGGGAGTCTACGCGTGGTCTCGGAGGCGACGCTGACATGAGAGGCTTGCGATCGACAATCGCCCTGCTCATCGTCCTGATCGGCCTGTCGGCTTACATCTATTTCGTGACCTGGAAACAGCCAGAGGCCGGCGCCGAAGCCGAGCGCGATCGGGTCTTCGCCGCCCTCGAGAGCGACACGATTGATGAGCTCCATGTCAAAGCCGAGTCGGGCGAAACCACGACGCTCAAGAAGGAGAGTGACGTCTGGCAGGTGTCGTCGCCAATCACGGCGAAAGCCGACCCGGCAGAGACGGCCTCGATCACCAGCAACCTGGTGTCGCTCGCAATCACGCGCGTCGTCGATGAAAACCCGTCGGACCTGAAGGAATACGGTCTCGACGTGCCGCGCACAGAAATCGAGTTCAAGGCATCCGGCGACAAGACCTATGGGACGGCACATCGCCTCCTCATTGGTTCCAAGTCGGCGACCGGCGAGCTCTTCGCGAAACGAGAGGGCGAGAACCGGGTGCTGCTCATCCCTGGCTATGTCGACTCCATCTTCAACCGCTCCCCATTCAACCTTCGGGACAAGGCGGTCCTGGTCTTCGAACGCGACAAGGTGGAGCGAATCAGCGTTTCCACGGGAAGTCAAACCGTGGAGCTCGTGAAGCAGGGGATGGAATGGAATCTGACGCGGCCCACCGCCGCCGCCGCCGATTCGGTGTCCGTTGATGGGCTCATCAACCGCCTGAACACGCTCCAGATGAAGTCGATCGTCACCGATCAAGCCACGCCGGCGGACCTGAAGCAATACGGCTTCGCATCGCCGCAAAGCACGGTGGCGGTGACGGCGGCTGGAACGACCCAGACGCTCTTCATCGGAGGAAAGAGTGGTGAGACGGTGTACGCGCGCGATTCGTCGAGGCCGCTGGTGGTCACGACCGAAAGCTCAGTGCTGACCGACCTTCAGAAAGGAGCGGATGAGTACCGCCGCAAGGAATTGCTGGCGTTTCGCGGGTACTCGGGCGATCGTCTCGAGTTTTCACGCGACGGCCAGACGATTGCCTTCGAAAAAGTCGTGGCCGAGGGCCAGCCCGAGAAGTGGCGCCGCACGAGTCCCAGCGCCGGCGAGCCAGAAACCATGAACATGGAAAGCCTCCTCCTGAAGCTCGAAGGCATCCGGGCGACGTCGTTTCGCAGTTCCACAGCTGGAACCGGTCTCGACAAGCCTACCCTGGCGGTCTACGCGCGGTCGGACTCGGGCAAGAAAGAGGAGCGCGTCGCTTTTGCGCGTGGCGCCAGCGGTGGCCCGGACGCGTTCGCGACGGTCCCCGGCCAGCCAGGCGCGGTCGTTGTCCCAGGGAAAGCACTCGACGAGATGATCGCTGCGCTGGATCTCGTGTCCAAGTAAGAGGCCGATGGCCAAACGCAAGGCTCCCCGCCCGCCGGTTGGCCATCGACACGCGGTCACCCCACTCGATCCTGCGCCGTTTTTCGACCGCCTGGTGCCCAGGTTCGCGCCGCTCGCAGTTGTGTGGATACTGCTCGCGGTGATTGAGCTGTCGTTGAGCGCCCTGATCGCTGGAACGGCGCTCAACAACGCGCAGATCCCACTCACTGCCGCGATCACGCTCGCCGCCTACTCCCTGGTTGCTCTGTTTCCGGCCATCTGCGCCGTCGCGCTTCCCGCCTGGCTCGTCTCGCGTGCCGTGCGATGGGGTGATCCTCGCATCGCACTGTGGGGATCCAGGGTGATTCGCGCCATCGTGGTGGGAAGCGCGATCCTCCTTTACATCTCGAGCTGGGCGCTCTTCTGGAACACCGGAGTCTTTCTGGATCGTCAAGCGTTTGCTTTTCTGGCGGCCATGAATCCGGTGCAGGTGTTTCACTGGATTTATCCACCCCTGGCGATCGGGGTCATTGCGGCCACGCTGGTGGCGACGCTTGTCCTCGCACAACTGGTCCCGTCGTGGGTCTCAGGCCGGCCCTTCGGGACTCAACGCCGCCTGGCAATTGCGGGAACGGGCGGGATTGTCGTCTGCGGTCTCATGGCTCTGATCGGTGGACTGACCTTCGGCGCTGAGACCGACCAGGCGGATCAGCCCAAGTCCGCCTACGCCGTCAGTCGCGACGGTCAGTCTGGTCCGCTGGTGCATGCGGTCGCCGATGTGCGGCGGTCCTTCCGACCGCCCGAGGGTCCGGCCGTCGCGAGCAACGACACGGGCAGGGTGATTCGACGGCCGATCATTTCGATGGACGAGTACGTCGCGCGAGTCTCACAAACTGACTTCAAGCGTCGTAACGTCGTGATGGTGCAGATCGAGTCGTTGCGCTCCGATCAGCTTCGAATCTACGGCGGCACTCGCGACGTCATGCCGGCCGTGGACGCTCTGGCCCGCGAGTCCCGTGTGTTCACGAATGCCTACATTCAGGCGAGTCACTCGAACTATCAGGATCTCGTTCCGCTGTCATCGCATTATCCATTGCGATCGACGGACATGTACGAGTACCCGCCCAACCCGACATATCCCCGCGTGCTCATTTACGACGTGCTCAAGGCCCTTGGCTATCGCACGGCCGTCTTCTCCTCTCAGAACGAGCGCTGGGGGGGCATGCTGAACTACCATCGGCCGGAGAACCTCGACCGATTCTTTCACGCGGAGACCTTCAGCGGTCCGACCATCACGCAGTGGGAGGACATGGGCTTCGCCGCATGGGTCAGAGAGACGAAAGGTGCCGGCAGCGTCGACGACCAGTACACGATGTCGGAAGCGATCAAGTGGATCGACAGTGTCTCCAGCGAACCGTTCTTCGTCCACATGAACCTGCAGAGCAGCCACGTCCCGTACGTCGTTCCCCAGGACTTCCCGCGTCGATTCAGCCCGAAGGAAATCGATTTCGCGATCATGTGGGGGAAATTCCCCATCGAAAAGACGGACATCGTCAAGGGTCGATACGCGGACAGCCTGTCTTACGAGGACACACAGATTGCTCGTCTGTTCGAGCACCTCAAAAGGCGCGGCGTCTGGGACAACACGATTGTGGTGATCGGGGGCGACAACGGCGAGGCGTTCTACGAGCACGGATTCGCGGCCCACGCCAGCTCGTTGTTCAACGAGGTCGTGAAAGTGCCGATGATCATCCGAGCGCCCGGGCTTGCACCGGGACTCGACAACCGGCCGGCGATGCTGCTGGATGTTCCTCCATCCCTGTTTCAGCTTCTCGGCCTTCCTCCCCACCCCAGTTTCCAGGGCATCGGGCTGTTCGACACGGAGCCGGACGCGAATCGATCGCTGTACATGATCGTCCAGACACCGGCGGCGTTTCAGTCAGCCATCGTGCGATCCGGTTTCAAGCTTCTCCACAACGAGTTGGACGGCCGATACTATTTGTGGGATCAGGTGAACGATCCCGGGGAACGAAAGCCCGTGACCGCTTCACGTCCGGATCTGGTCGAGGATCTCTCGGCCCGCCTGCGATTCTGGCGCTCTGAACAGTTAAGCTACTACGCAGATGTTCCTCGTCAGCGCCGCGAGTATCCACCGGTCGTCAAAGATTAGGTCGAACTCTTCTCTTCCGCTGGTCCTGCTGCTCGGCGTGTCCGCCTGTCACGCTGCCCCACGCCCCACTGTCGCGCCTACGGCGACATCTCTCGGCGGAGTGGACCGTCTTCAGCATGAAATCCAGACAATCCTTGCCGACCCGATGCTCGAGCGCAGCCAGTGGGGGGTCGTGCTGAAGTCTCTGGAAAGCGATGAGACGCTCTACACGCTCGACGGCGGCAAACTTCTCATGCCGGGATCCACGATGAAAGTCATCACGCTCGCGGTCGCCGCCGAGCGGCTCGGGTGGGACTACACGTTCGACACACGCGTTGTCGCGACGGGACCGATTGAGTCCGGGGTCCTCGAAGGCGATCTGGTGATCGTGGGGTCTGGCGATCCGAGCATCACCACGGACGCTGACGGGACACTCGTTTTCAGTGACCTGGCCACTGCCTTGAAAATGCAGGGAGTGCACGCCATTACAGGACGTATCGTCGGCGACGACAACGTCTTCGATGACGAAGCCTACGGACCCGGATGGGCGTGGGACGATCTGGCCGGCCGGGATTCTCCAGCCATCGGCGGCCTTCAGTACAACGAGAACACCGTTCAGGCCATCGTGGCGGCTGGGCCGTCGGTCGGATCCGCCACGACCGTCTCGTTCGCGCCGGCAAGCGGCAGAGTCACCGTCGACAATCGCGTGATCACATCCTACGACGGCACGACGCCGGTGGCCGCCGTGCGGCGGTCCCCGGCGAACGGCCGACTGGAGTTCGAGGGATCGATTCCGGTCGGAAGCGCGCCCCTCGTCCGCGTGGTGTCGGTTGACAACCCAACGCTGTTCTTCGCCGCCGCCTTACGGGATGGCCTGACCGCAGCCGGCATCAGAATCGACGGACCCGAGGTGGACGTGGACGATCTGGCCCCGTGGCCGGCGGCGAACCTTGGCACCCTTCTGTGGACCCACCGGTCTCCTCCGCTGGCAGTTCTGGCGATGCGGCTGATGAAGAACAGCCAGAACCTTTATGCAGAGACGCTGTTCAAGTCGATCGGCATCCTGGCCAGCTCGCCGACGTTCGAGGGCGGACGCACGATCGTCGGTGAGACGGTCTGGCCTTGGGGTGTGTCGCCGACGGGGCTGATTCAAGTCGATGGATCGGGATTGTCCCGCTACAACTATGTGACGGCCGACACGCTCGTCACTGTCCTGACGCACGTCTATCGAGACAACCGCTTGCGCGGGCCGTTCGAGGCGTCGCTGCCGGTTGCCGGGCAGGACGGCACGCTGGCTGGCCGCATGCAAGGCACAGCAGCGGCAGGCAACGCCGTGGCGAAGTCGGGGACGCTCGCCAACGTTCGATCGCTCGCTGGATACGTGACCAGTGCGGGCGGTGAGCGTCTGGTCTTCGCCATCATCGCGAACAATTACGGGACGATGCCGGAAGGAGCCCTCACGGCCATCGATGCCATCGTCGTGAAGCTCGCAGAGTTCAGACGATAAAGGACGTCGGACCGAGCGGTTGCCGTTCGCGGATGCGCACGATTGATGGCGTGGTGTCAGCCCGTCGTGTGACCCAGCGGATCGCGGAGTCCCACCTCGGCAAATCCTCTCGCCCTCAGCACGCAGCTGTCGCACGACCCGCACGCCGCCCCGTCGGGCCCGGGATCGTAGCAACTGTGCGTCAGGCCGTAGTCCAGACCGAGAGCGACACCCCGACGAATGATGTCCGCCTTCGTGAGATGCATGAGCGGCGCATGAACGCGAAACGGGGTGCCCTCGACACCAGCCCGCGTCGCGAGCGCCGCCAGTGCCTCGAAGGCGCGGATGAATTCCGGCCGACAGTCGGGATACCCGGAATAGTCCAGCGCGTTGACCCCGATGAAGACGTCGAATGCCTGAAGCACCTCGGCCCAGGCCAGCGCCAGCGATAGAAAGATGGTGTTGCGGGCCGGCACGTAGGTCGAGGGGATCTCCGATGACTCGAGATCGCGGCCACGAGGCACGGCGGTATCGGAAGTGAGCGAGGATCCGCCGATCGCGCGTAGATCGAACGACAACTCGAGGTGCCGCGCGGTTCCGAGCGCCCGGGCCACGAGACGCGCAGCCTCGACTTCCCGGGCGTGGCGCTGCCCGTACAAGATGGTCAACGCGTTCAGTTCGAAGCCCTCGCTTTGCGCGATAGCCGCTGCCGTGTACGAATCGAGCCCTCCGCTCAGCAGGACGACGGCACGCACTCAGACGCCTCGGGTATCCGGGGGCCAGATGTACTTATGCAGCTGCAGCTGGAGGCGGGCCGGCAGATGATCGGCCAGCAGCCACTCCGACAACGTTCGAGGTTCCAGAACACCGTGGACAGGCGACAGCAGTATTGCCGCACGATCGGCCAGCCCATGGCGCGAGATGACGCCTTTCGCAAATTCATAATCGGCGCGGTCCTTGATAACGAACTTCACCTCGTCGTGCGGCGCCAGCGCCTCGAGGTTGGACCAGTCGTTCTTGTCGGCCTCGCCGCTCCCCGGGCACTTGACGTCCACGATCTTCAGCACGGTGGCAGGCACCCGCGCGATGGAGCGATGCCCGCCCGTTTCAAGCATCACCGTTCGCCCCCGCTGCTGCAGACGCTCCATGAGCTCGTACACGTCCTCCTGAAGAAGGGGTTCGCCTCCAGTGATCTCGACGAGAGGGCAGCCATACCGCTCAACTGCTCCGACGACCTCATCCACGCTCATTTTGCGTCCTTCGTCGAAGGCATATGGGGTATCGCACCACGAGCAGCGCAGGTCACAGGCGGTCAGGCGAACGAATACGCACGGCTGCCCGGCGCGTGTGGATTCGCCCTGAATCGAGTAGAAGATCTCGTTGATCGTCAGCATCCGCTATCATTTTACGAGTGACGCCCTCGCTTCGGATCGGAACTTCGGGCTGGAACTACCCGACCGGCCGCGGTACGTGGAACGGCATCTTCTACCCACCTGCTCGAACACGTCCCAAAGGCTTCGACGAGCTGGCCTTCTACGCCAGCCATTTCAACACCGTTGAGGTGAACTCAACCTTCTATGGACAGCCGCGTCCATCGGTGTGTCGAGGATGGGCCGAGCGCACTCCCCGCGGCTTCGAGTTTTCGGTCAAGCTCTATCAGAAATTCACCCATCCCAGAATGTACGAAGATCGGGTCGCGGAATCGCTCGTCCCGGAGAGAGCCGACGGTCCGGCGGCCTCCGTCGCGCGTGAATGGCTCGAGGCCGTATCCCGGCCGAACCAGGCGGACCTTGACGAGTTCCGGCGTGGCATCGAACCGCTGGTGTCCGCCGGCAAGCTGGGCGCGCTCCTTACCCAGTTTCCTCCAAGCTTCAAGGACTCGCCCAAGGCGCGCACCTACCTCTCGACTCTGCTCGCTGCACTGGCCGACTATCGTGTGGCGGTCGAACTGCGTCACCGGAGCTGGAGCGATCACATCGGGGAGACGCTCGGCTTGCTCAACGAGTTCCAGGCCGCTTGGGTACAGATCGACGAGCCGAAGTTCAGTTTTTCGATCAGACAGAACTACCTGCCGAACGTCCACGGCTTCTACTACATGCGACTGCACGGACGGAACGCCGCGCAGTGGTGGAAGCACGCGAAGTCCGAGGATCGGTACGACTACCTCTACTCGGCCGACGAGCTGCGGGAGTTCTCATCGACGGCCGATGCCGCGCGCCACCTGGTCAAGAAGGTGTACCTGTACGCGAACAACCACTATTCGGCGAAGTCGGTCGCCAACGCGGCGATGATCAAACATCAACTCGGCGACCCCGTGGAGGGTGAATATTCGCCGGAGTTCATCGCGCGCTTTCCAGAACTCGCCGGCATCGTTCGCGTCGTCGACAAGGGGGTCGTGCCCCTCGTTCGGAGGACTACTCCCGGACGTACATCTTCGTAATGAGGTCACCCCGCTCGAGCCGTGAGGGAATCTCGACTCCCGCGATGACCTGACCGAAGATGGTGTAGTACCCGTCGAGATCGGGTCGCTTCGCCAACGTCACATACAGCTGACTGTCCGCCGCGGCCGGCTTGCCGGGATGGGAGACGCCCACCGCCCCGGGCACGTGGAGACGCTTCCTCGAAACTTCGGCCGTTCCGATCGGCGTTCCGCTCGACGCGTCTGGCCCCCGCCCCCATTCCCCTTCGCGGGCGGCGTCGCGTGAGCGCGGATCTCCCCACTGAATGAGAAAGTCAGGCACCGCCCGGTGAACGCGCTGGCCGTCATAGAAGCCGCGTTTGACGAGAGCCACCACATGCGCCACCGTCTTCGGCGCTTCCCTCGAAAACGTTTCGATTGCGAACGTGCCCTTTGTGGTTTCAACGACGATTACGGGACCGATGCCGGTCGCCTGGCCGAGGAGGAGGACGCCTCCGAGAACACTCGCGCCGCACACCGCGATCGCCCACGCCGCCCGCTTCATGTCTTGGAGGTCGCTGTGACTCCGACCCGCTGGCACCAGCGCGCAATCGCACACGTCCCGCAGCGCGGGTACAGCGGACGGCACACATTCTGTCCCCATGTCACGAGATAGAGATTGATATACGGCCACCACCGATCGGGGGTCGATCGATATAGGGCTTGCTCCGTCTCTTCCGGCGTGCCCGTTCGGACCCATCCCAGCCGATTGGATATGCGATGAACGTGCGTATCGACGCAGATATTCTTGAGGCTTTTGAAGGACAGAATCAGCACCAGGTTCGCGGTCTTCCGTCCGACGCCAGGCAACGTCAGCAGTTCCTCCATCGTCGTCGGCACCCGCCCGCCGAACCGGGACACCAGCAATTCGCACGTGGCTCTCACGTGCCGGGCCTTGTTCCGGTAAAAGCTGACTGGATAGATGAGCCGCTCAATCCGACGCGCCGTCAACCGTGCCATCGAGCGCGGCGTCCGCGCGATGCGAAACAGGCGGGTCGAGGCTGCCAGCGTCGTCGCGTCCTGGGTGCGCGCCGAGAGCAGGGTCGCGATGAGAACCTGAAATGGGTCCTCCTCCTGGCTGTCGGAGATCTTCTCGACGGCCGGAAGCTCGAGCCCATCGATCTCTCTCGCAAGTGTCCGCATGACTTGCGGCAGATGTCGGGCCCTCAAGGGACATCACACTCGACGTGATCGATGATCCCGATGATCGCGGCGTCCACCGGAGCTGCTTTGCGGTTCAATGCTTCGCCGGCCGCGCGTCCCTCGAGGACGACGAGCACTTTCTCCCGAACTCCCGCGCCAACACTGTCAACGGCGAGAAGCGGCGCGCCGCGCGGCGTATCGTCGAGGTTCAGCGGCTGCACCAGGAGCAGCTTCGCGCCCTCGAATTTTCGATGCTTCTGAGTGGAAACGACCGTGCCGACGACTCGTGCGATCTGCATCACCGACTCATTCCATATGCCATGAGTCCACGATGCCGACGATGCCGGCGTCCACGGGCGGTTCGGACGGATAGAAGGGAAAGCTGGCCTCTTTTCCCCGTACGAAGAAGACGAGCTCGCCGACACCCGCGCCGACGGAGTCTGTGGCCACGAGCGTCCGTCCGACAGGCTCGCAAGCGGGCGTGAGCGGCTGCACGACGAGGAGCTTCAGCCCTATCAGGGCTTCGTCCTTTCGCGTGACGATGACGTCGCCGATGACGCGCGCCAGCTGCATCGCCTAGTCCTTGACCTCAATCTCGTCGACGATGCCGACGATCGCAGCATCGACCGGGCAGTCTTTCAGACCGAACGCCATCCGGGCTGAGCTGCCGCTGACGACGAGGACCGTCTCGCCGGTGCCGGCATCGACGGTGTCCACAGCCACAAGGTAGTTGCCTTCGAAGTTGCCGCGGGGATCGATGGGCCGAACGACGAGCAACTTGCTGCTGACGAGGCGCGGATCTTTGCGCGTCGCGACGACGGTCCCAACGATCTTCCCGAGGAGCATGCCGGGAGCCTAGGAGTCCTTGGAGCGGGCCGAGCGGGCCGCTACGCTTTCGCCGTCGCCTTGCCGATCGGCAACG
The DNA here is from genome assembly GCA_035537875.1 of Vicinamibacterales bacterium. Classification (GTDB taxonomy): domain Bacteria; phylum Acidobacteriota; class Vicinamibacteria; order Vicinamibacterales; family CAVVIG01; genus DATLLJ01. The sequence goes on from DATLLJ010000114.1 coordinate 29,044, forward strand.
CGTCCTCGAGGTTCGCGTGCGGTCGCGGGATGACGTGGACGGACACCAGCTCGCCCACGCGCCGAGCGGCCGCCGCCCCTGCGTCGGTGGCCGCTTTGACGGCCGCGACATCTCCACGCACGATGGCGGTCACATAGCCGGCGCCAATCTTCTCCCATCCCACCAGGGTGACCTTGGCCGCCTTGACCATCGCATCTGCGGCCTCGATCATCGCGACCAGACCCTTCGTTTCGATCATCCCGAGCGCCTCACCCATACCGTCTCCTTGCAGGGATGAGTGCATCCCTCAACCCAGTTAGCGTAAGTTCCTGATCGCGTCCTCGATGAGCGCGGAGAGTTCGCGGTATGTTAACCGAATTTCACCGTCGCCATCGGGTCGGTTCGGCAGGCCACGGAGGTCTACGACGTCGGGAACGAGCCGCGTGCCGCTGGCGGATGGCGCCTGGACCAGCTGACAGTCCGCCATGTCGCCCGCTTCGCCCGCGGGCAGGTCACCCAGGGCAGGATCGGCACAGATCGGTGCAGGCGACTTGATGCCGTACGTCCCCCGGAGCCCTTGCAGCCGCTCGACTTCTTCTCGGGTGATCAGGTTCTCGCGGCCCAGCGTCCGCGCCACCAGGCTGATCTTCGCAAAGTGCTCGATGGTCTCCATCTTGTAATAGGCGGCCATCAAATCCGGGCCCACCGTGAGCGCCCCGTGGTTCGCCAGCAGCATGCCGTCGTGTGCCTTGATGTACTTCCTGACGGCTTCGGGCAGCTCCGAGGTCGAAGGCGTCGCGTACTCGGCGATCGGGATGCTTCCGAGCGTGGTCAGCACTTCAGCCAGCACCGCGCGATCGAGCGGGATACCGGCTACCGCGAATCCCGTCGCGGTCGGCGGGTGCGCGTGCACCACCGCTTTCACATCGGGGCGCTGCCGGTAGACCTCGAGGTGCATCAGCATCTCGCTCGACGGATCGCGATCCCCCTGCAGCTTGCGCCCCTCGAGATCCGTGATGCACATCATGTCGGGCGTCATGAAGCCCTTGCACACGCTCTTCGGCGTCATCAACAACCGGTCGGATCCCAGACGGGCGCTGATGTTCCCCGCGTTGGCGTCGGTGTACTCCCGGGCGTACATGCGCCGGCCCACTTCGACCATCTCGGCGCGCAAGGAAGACTCGACAGTCATGCCGTTCGTCCTTCGGCAGTCCGGGCTCGATACTTGTCCCGGCATCCCGTCGAACAGAAGAAGACCTGACGCGCGCCGTCAGACAACGGGAAGGCGCGGTCGGGAATCACATAGGTCCCGCACACGGGATCACGAATCATATGGACGCTGCTGTTGGAGGAGCCTTGCGCCGATCCACGGCCCGGATGAGATCGCCGAGGTCCCGTTTCCCATCCGGCCCTCATCCCCAGCAGTGCGCGCGAAACGGCCCGCACGACGAGCACTGTCAGGATCAGCAGCAGGATATTGCGCAGCATCAGCTACCTGGTTTCTGCGAGCTGGCACCGATTCCCGGGTGCGACGACTGGAAGGTGTCGAGCGCCCGTTTGGCGGCCTGACCTTCCGGGCTGTCTGGCGAGAGCTGGAGCACCTGCTGCCACGCCTCGGAGGCGCCCTGCAGATCCTGCTTGGCGAATGCCTTGACGATTCCAATGTTCAGGAGCGTCTTGACGTGCTTCGGATCAATCTCGAGCGACCGATTCAGCTGCGCGATGGCGCGGTCGGCCTGGTTCGTGTAGTAGTACGACACGCCGAGGTCGGTGCTGACGTTTACATCGGTGGGGTCCAGCTTGAGGGCTTCTTCGTACCACTTGATCGCCTCGTCGAACCGCTCGGCGTCGAAATAGAGATTGGCCAGATCGATGCGAGGCTTGGGATTCGACGTATCTCGCTCGGCAACCGACCTGAGCGCACTCACCTGGGTCTCATCGAGAATGGCGGCCTGCGCCTGGGTCCCGGACGCCGGCGCGGTGGCGGCCGCGGGGGCGGGGACCGGCCTCACCGTCGCCTGCTGAGTGCCGATGATCCAGCCGGCGATCAGGCCGAAGGCGATGCCGGCGATCCCGAACACGATCGCATCGGATTTCATAGATGAACGTTCATCATAGCAGCACTGCCAGGTATTCGCGGACAACGACCGGGAGGCCGACGAAGAGCGCCCTGGCGATGAGCGCGTGGCCGATCGATACCTCAGCCAGGAAGGGCAGGTCCCGGAAGATCAGCAGGTTCTCGAGATCCAGATCATGGCCAGCGTTGACCCCGAGCCCAAGCGTGTGCGCCAGCTGCGCACACTCCACATATCGAGCAAAGCTGCGCCGAGCCTCTTCCCCGCCGATCTCGAACGCCCGGGCGAACGGTTCGGTATAGAGCTCCACGCGATCGGCGCCAGCCGACGCTGCCCAGCGAATCGGTTCCGGCTCGGCGTCAACGAAGAGGCTGACGCGGATCCCGGCTGCCTTCAGCCTGGCCACAACATCCGGCAAACGACTGCGCTCGCGACCGTCCTGCCAGCCGGCCTGGCTGGTAATCTCGCCCGGACGAACCGGCACCAGCGTGCACTGGTCGGGGCGCACTTCGTCCACCAGATCGAGCAGTTCCGACCGAGGATCGCCCTCGATGTTGAATTCGACGGCAGGCGGCAGCGTCCGCAACACGCCGGCGATCTCCCGTACGTCGTCGGGAGTGATGTGACGCCGGTCCGCGCGTGGGTGCACGGTGATACCTGGAGTGCCGGCAGCCACACAGGCAGCGACCGCTTCGATCACGCTGGGCACGCGGCCGCCGCGGGAATTGCGAAGCGTGGCGACTTTGTTCACGTTGACGGACAGACGGGCCATGACCGGGCTATCCGAGATGCTCCTTCACCGCATCGACGATCTCCTGCGCCCACCGTCGGATTTCACGTTCATCCCGGCCCTCGAGCATCACGCGCAGCAACGGCTCGGTCCCCGAATAGCGCACGACCAGACGTCCATGGCCGGCCACTCGCGACTCGACGAGCGAGACGACCGATGCCACCTCCGGAACCTCGCGTAGATCGGTCTTCTCGCGCACGGGGACGTTCAGCAGCACTTGCGGATAGGTCGTCAAATCGCCGGCAAGATCGGCCAGCGTCCTTCCCGTCAGGGCCACCGTGCGCAGCACGTTCAACGCCGTGCACAACCCGTCGCCGGTGAACAAGTAGTCCGAAAAAATGATGTGGCCTGACTGCTCGCCCCCAAGCGCCAATCCCCTGGCCAGCATTTCCTCCATCACGTACTTGTCGCCGACGGCGCAGCGCACGAGCCCGATACCACGGGCCTTCAGCGCGAGCTCGAGGCCGATATTGCTCATCACCGTCGCGACGATCGCGCCGTTCCTCAACCGGCCTTCCCGCTTCAGCTGATCCGCGCACATCAGCAGCACGGCGTCCCCGTTGACAATCGACCCACGATGATCGACGAAGATGGCGCGATCGCCGTCGCCGTCGAACGCGACGCCCATCGACACACCTCGGTCGACGACGACCTTCGCCAGCGCGTCTGGGTGCATCGACCCGCACCGTTCGTTGATGTTTCGGCCGTCGGGACGATCGCCGATGAAGACGGGAGCCAAGCCAAGACGTCCGAAGAGCGGCGGGGCGACGGTCGTCGTCGCACCGTTGGCGCAATCGATTGCCAGGCCAAATTGCCCCGATGCCGTAAGCCAATGCGCGTCGGGGAACACGTCGCACAGGTGATCGAGATAGGCCCCTGTGAGATCGGCCTGGGACACTGCCGGTGCGTGGCCGTCGCGGGGGTGCCAGGACCGATCGGCCACAATCGCCTCGATCTCACGTTCGACGGGCTCCGTGAACTTCTCGCCACGCCCGGAGAACACCTTGATGCCGTTGTCCTCGAACGGGTTGTGCGACGCCGAGATCACGACGCCCGCGTCGTAGCCCGCGCTCCGAGTCAGATAAGCGATGGCCGGAGTGGGAACGACGCCAGCGCTCGTGACCCGGGCGCCTTCGCCACCGGCGCCGTGCGCGAGCTCTGCCTCGATCCAGGTTCCGCTTTCGCGGGTGTCGCGTCCCACCAGGAGGCGCGCAGGCTCAGATGCCTGCCCGCGAGGCAGCGCGCGCACGAGCGCGGCGCCGATTCGCCGAACCGTCCCCGCATCCAACGGCGGCGTGCCGGCCTTCCCCCGAATGCCGTCGGTGCCGAAGAGGCGTGGACCCTCGACGTCGCGCGGGCCAATCGATTCACGATCAGTTCGTCGCACTGTTGATTCGTACCTGAATCGAGGCGGGTTCGATACGGGTCACACCGGCGTTGCGTGAGCTCTCAGCCCTGACGGTCAACATGTATTCGCCAGCGCCGAGTCCGGCGAGATCGACGAACGCCGTCGCATCGTCTGGCTCCATCCTCGACAGCGCTTCCTTGTCCCCGCGCAGCGTGACGTCGACCACGCTCGGCAAAGCGGTTGCCGTCAGGTTCGGAGACAGATTGCGCAGGTGGACCGGTCGATCGGGCACGGTTTGTTCGAATGGGGCGGGCACGATTTCGACCGTCACGGTCGCCGTCCGAGGGGTCATCAGGCGCAGGGAGGGATCCAAGGTACCGACCGTGACCGTCTCGTGCACGCGATCCCGCGACCCCTCGACCGAAACCGGCTCAGTGAGCGCCTCGCTGGCGCGACGGACAGCGCTCTCTGGCCCCACGACCTCCACGCTCGAAGGATCGGCGGACACCCGGCCGACGACGAAGCCGGGAGCTGGCTGCCCTTCGATGGCCGGCTTGATCGACACGACCCGTGACGCCGTGTTCTCGAACACGACGGCCACGGTGGGAGGCGCAACGTATACCACTTCCACGCCAAAGGGGACGCGGATGTTTTCGGGCGTCAGATGGAAGAGACGCTCTCCAGGACGAGCTCCGGTCAGATCGAGCACAGCGAGAATGTCGCCGGGCGCCACCCGGCCCACTGTGCCGATGGCCCCTCGAATACGTACGTCGGCCGTCGTCGGCACGTCACCCACCAGCTCGAGACCAGGAGGAAACTGCTGGAGCTCGAGCGGGACACGAAGACCGCGTTCGACCGTCTCTTCGCCGCCGATGGCCATCCACATCATCACGGCGATGGCGATCGACAGCAGCTTCAGACCGAGATGCCGAAAAGGCCAGAAGGCGCGCATCGTTATACGTGACCCGCTGCCTCGGACGTCCGCGTGTCGCGAGAGACCACCGCGGTGCGGCGTGCCAAGAGAAGCGATCGCAGCCTGAGGCGCAGTGCGTCAGGGCCGAGATCGCGCTCGATCTTGCCGTCGACGACCACGGACACGATGCCGGTTTCTTCGGACACGACAATCGCCACGGCGTCGTTTTCCTCGGTCAGGCCGATCGCCGCCCGATGCCTGGAGCCGAGCTCTTTGCTCAGCCTGGGGTTGACCGTGAGCGGCAGGAAGCAGGCGGCGGCCGCAATGCGGTCCGACTGCACGATCACCGCGCCGTCGTGGAGCGGCGAAGAGGGTTGGAAGATGCTCGCCACCAGATCGTAGGTCAGCACGGCGTCGAGTGGAATGCCACCCTCGATATAGTTTCGCAGGCCGACTTGACGCTCAACGACGATGATGGCGCCGATTCGCTTGGCCGACAGCAAGCCCGAGGCGACGATCAGTTCCTCGATGGATTCCTCGGCCGCCTCGGCCTTCGCGAAATAGCGAAAGAAAGGGGCGCGGCCCAGGTGAGCCAGTGCGCGGCGGATATCGGCCTGAAACAGCACGATCACGGCGAAAACGACGTAACCGGCAAAATTGCGCACCAGGAAGTTGACGGTTTCGAGGTGACTCCACCCCGACAGATAGAAGATGCCGACAACGACCGCGGCCCCGAGGGCCATCTGCACGGCTCGCGTCCCGCGGATCAGGATGAGCAGTTCGTAGATGATGAACGACACGACCGCGATGTCCGCCACGTCCCACCAGGTAACGGGCGGAAACTGAACGACCGATGTCAGCCAGGCCATCATCCGTGTCTCCGAATCTCCTCTGCCACGCGCACAACCTGCGTCATCTCACTCACCGCGTGCACTCTGACAATGTGAGCCCCTGCCAGCACAGCGGCGGTCACCGCAGCGGCCGTGCCCCAGTCACGTTCTGGAGCGGGGCGGCCAGCGAGAGCGTCCCGCATGAAGGACTTCCGTGAGGGGCCGACGAGCACGGGCCGGTCCAGCGCCGCTGCCAAGGCAGGGATCCGAGCTAGGACACCATAGCTGTCGGGCGGCCGTTTGGCAAACCCGACGCCGGGATCGACGATCACACGGTCGAGAGGCACACCGGCCGCGGCGGCGCTGGAGACGCTCGCCCTCAGTTCCGCCTCCAGTTCCGCCATGAGATCGCGGTACACGGCCTCGGCGTACATCGTCTTCGGCCTGCCGCGCATGTGCATGAGCACGAGTGCCGCTCGAGAATCGGCGACGACCCCTGCCAGCTCGGGCTCATACCGTAACCCACTGATGTCGTTGATGATAGATGCTCCGGCATCGAGGACCGCGCGCGCCACCGCGGCTCGATATGTGTCCACGGAAATCGGAACGCGAACTCGGCGCGCCAGGCCCCTTACTACCGGGAGGACACGCGCCAGCTCCTCGTCGACGCCAACCGGGTCGGTGCCAGGCCGGGTGGACTCGCCGCCGACGTCGAGGATATCAGCGCCCTCGTCCTGCATGCGGACTCCTCGGTCGATGGTGGCCGAAGGGTCGTGTGTGGCGGACGGCTCCGCGAATGAATCGGGGGTGACGTTGAGGATCCCCATGACGAAGCAGCGGTCGCCAAGCAGGAGCGCGCCGGCAGGAAGCGGAATGGTATAGGACCGTCGAGCGGGGAACATCAAAGTCGGCGCTCGGCGGCCGGCGGTCTCGAACACACTGCTGACTGCCGGCCGTCGGCTCCTGACCGTTATTCCTGGGGCAACGGCTTGTTCAGAGCGGGAACGATGGGCGCACGCTCTTTCGGCCGCGGCCGGGATGGATCCTCGCCGTTCGCAGGGGCGCCGGCAGTGCGCGCGGCGGCAGGTGGAGCCTCGTCGAGCGGCAGGCCCGCCACCAGACGTTTCACCTGTTCGGCGTCGAGGACTTCGCGCGCCAGGAGCGCGTCAGCCATCCGGAGCAGTGTGTCCTTGTGGACCATCAACAGCCCATGAGCGCGCTCATAGTTGTTCGTGACAAACCGCTTCACTTCGTGGTCGATCTTGAGCGCGGTGTCCTCGCTGTAATCCTGGTGCTGCGCTATCTCGCGACCGAGGAAGATCTGCTCCTCCTTCTTCCCGAAGGTCAGCGGACCCATCGCGTCGCTCATGCCCCATTCGCACACCATCCGGCGCGCAAGCTCAGTAGCCCGCTCCAGATCGTTGCCGGCGCCGGTCGTCAGACTGTCCATCGTGATCTCCTCGGCAATGCGGCCGCCGAGAAGAATCGCGATCTGGTCGTTCAGGTAGTCGCGCGAGTAGTTGTGCTTTTCATCGGCCGGCAGCTGCTGGGTCAAGCCGAGCGCCATGCCGCGCGGGATGATCGTCACCTTGTGGATGGGATCGGCGAGCGGCAACAAGACAGTCAGCAGCGCATGCCCGGCTTCGTGAACCGCAGTCACGCGCTTTTCCGCGTCGCTGATGATCATCGATCGCCGCTCCGAGCCCATGAGCACTTTGTCTTTCGCGAACTCAAAATCGTGCATGCGCACGACCTTCTGGTTGTACCGCGCCGCGTTCAAGGCGGCTTCATTGACCAGATTCGCGAGGTCTGCTCCTGAGAACCCCGCCGAGCCCCGCGCCAGGACCGCGATTTCCACGTCGTCGGCCATCGGGATTTTGCGGGTGTGAACGGCGAGAATACCCTCTCGGCCCTTCACGTCGGGACGGTTGACCACGATGCGGCGGTCGAATCGCCCTGGACGCAGAAGCGCCGGATCGAGCACATCTGGTCGATTGGTCGCTGCGACGAGAATGACGCCTTCGTTCGACTCGAACCCGTCCATCTCGACGAGCAGCTGGTTCAGCGTCTGCTCCCGTTCGTCGTGCCCTCCCCCCAGACCGGCGCCTCGGTGACGCCCGACGGCGTCGATCTCGTCGATGAACACGATGCACGGGGCGTTCTTCTTGCCCTGCTCGAAGAGATCGCGCACACGGGAGGCTCCCACGCCGACGAACATCTCGACGAAGTCCGATCCGCTGATCGAAAAGAACGGCACGTTGGCTTCCCCGGCAACAGCGCGGGCCAGCAGCGTCTTGCCCGTTCCCGGTGGCCCCATCAACAGAACGCCCTTGGGGATGCGGCCGCCGAGCTTCTGGAACTTCTGGGGCTCCTTCAGGAACTCGATGATCTCCTGGAGCTCCTCTTTCGCCTCGTCGACGCCTGCCACGTCCTTGAACGTCACCTTCTTCTGAGAGCTCGACGACAGCTTGGCTTTGCTCTTACCGAACGAGAGCGCCTTGTTGCCCCCGCTCTGCATCTGCCTCATGAAGAAGATCCAGAAGCCGATCATGAGGAGCACGGGCGCCCAGGAGTACAGCAGCGACGCCCAGGGGCTGGCCGTGGGCTCTTTCGCCTGGACGATCACGCCGCGGTCGATCAGCTTGTTGACGAGACCTTCGTACTGACTCGGCGCGTACGTGCGGAAGTTGTCGCCAGCCTTCGTGACGCCCGAGATTTCCTGTCCCGTGACGAGCACACTCACGACCGTGCCGGCATCCACCGACGACATGAACTCGCTGAAACTCACGGGCCGCGGCTGTTGCTGGAACTTCGTCGAGAAATTCCAGATGATCACACCCACCACGACCAACACAACCCAGAACACCAGACTCTTCAACGTCGAGTTCACGCAGAGCCTCCCAAACGGCAGCGGCCCGAGCTAGACCTGCCTAAGTCTCAAGAGTAGCACGCTTTGCGAGGGGTCCGTCACCCGAAACTCCTCGTCGATACCGTAGCCCGCGACCCAGATGATACGGTCCGCCCCGTCCACCACGATGGGGACACGATCGCGCCGGATTTGGGCCACTTTGCGGTCGACAAAATAGTCCTGGAGCTTTTTTCGGCCACCCACACCCACCGGGCGGAAGCGGTCCCCGGGACGACGATTTCTGACCGCTAAAGGCTTCTGGCAGAGGTCCCAGCGCACCTGAGCCAGCGGACCCCGCCCCGACGCGGCGCCGGTTTTCAGGCCCTGTGGGCTGGCGTCGAGCTCGGCGGCAACGACGCAACCCACCTCGGTCACCTGGACCTCTCCTGGAATAGACAGCGGATAGGCAAAAAGGTTCGCTTTCGCAGAAACACGGCGTCTATTGGTATCGGCGCACGTCCCGGTCAAGACGAGGTTCGGACCAATCCGCTGCACGCGGTGACCGGGGGCGTCAATCCCGCCCCGCGCGGCGTCGAGCAGTTGAAGAGCGGCTTCGACGTGGACAAAGCCAACAGGCCGGCCGTTGGATGCACGGTTCATGGCGCGCCAGAGCACCAGTCTCCGGAGCGCCGGCGCCGCGGAGCGCAACCGTTCCACATCCAGCTCGATTACAGGAGACGTCCCAGTCTCGGCCGGCTTTCCCGAAAAGGAGCGTTCTCCTTTTTCGTAGTCAGCAGCGGCCGTGTCCAGCCATTGCCACAGTTCGCGATCCAGCCCCGCCGCATGGGCCAGGGCGTCGACGATGGCCGGGTTGAACCGGGTGCTCAGCAGCGGAAGGAGCTCGACGCGCACGCGGTTGCGCGGGATCGTCACGTCCACGTTGCTCTCATCGTCCACGTAGGACAATTCCCGCGCAGCGAGGAACTCGCGGAGCTCCGACCGGCGACAATCGAGCAGCGGGCGCACAATCGACCCATGACGGGGATGAATCGATGCGAGGCCGCGCGGTCCCGCACCACGAACGAGCCTCAGGAGAAAGGTCTCCGCCTGGTCGTCTCGCGTGTGACCGAGCGCCACGACGTCGGCGTGAAGCTCGGCTCGTGCGCGCTCAAAGAAGTCGTACCGCGCCGTCCGTGCCGCATCCTCGATCGAGGTCTTCACGCGACGGGCCCGTCCGATGACGTCCTCCCGTTCCACCACGAATGGCACACCGAGCGATCGCGCCACCGACGCCGAAAAGAGCTCGTCGCGCTCCGCCTGCAGCCGAAGCTGATGGTTCAAGTGCGCCGCTCCCACGAGGCGTACATCGCCCGAGGCGTCGAGTTCGTGCAAGAGGACCGTCAAAGCGACGGAGTCCGAGCCACCGGACAATGCCGCGACGACCCTCGTGTCGGCTTGAAATAGCGCGTGGTGCCGGATGAACCGGCGGACGCGTTGCAGCAGCATGGTGTCGCCGGTGAGACTGGAACGGCGGGAGCGCGGAGGCCACAGCAGGAAGCTCCGTCTCCCATCCGTCCCGCGGCTTCCCGCTGTCCTGCTTCAAACTGGTGCCGGAGGACGGACTCGAACCGTCGACCTGGCGCTTATGAGACGCCCGCTCTAACCACCTGAGCTACCCCGGCCGGATCCAGGATTTTATCATTTCACAAGATCAGCATCGCGTCGCCGTAGCTGTAGAAGCGGTAGCGCTGTTCGATCGCATGCCGATAGGCTGCGAGCACCCGCTCGCGTCCGGCGAAGGCCGCAACGAGCATGAGCAGCGACGATTGCGGCAAGTGGAAGTTGGTCAGCATTCCGGACACGACGCGGAAGGTGAATCCCGGATATATGAACAGATCGGTCCAATCCGCTCCCGGAACAACGCGACCGCCATGCTGGCCGCCCACGGCCTCCAGCGTTCGCGTCGTCGTCGTGCCGACGGCAATAATCCGTCGCCCCTTGTCCTGTGCGCCGCTGATCGCCAACGCCGTCTCAGGGCTGATTTCGAACCATTCGGGTTCGACTCGGTGCTCCTCCACGCGTTCCACACGAACGGGCTGGAACGTGCCGTATCCGACATGAAGGGTGATCTCCGCGACCCGCACGCCGCGCGCCGTACAGGCAGCCAGGAGTTCCCGCGTGAAATGGAGACCTGCTGTGGGAGCGGCGATCGACCCGCGCGAACGGGCAAAGACGGTCTGATAGCGGTCACGGTCTTCAGCCCGGTCAGGACGCTTGATGTACGGCGGCAGTGGAATGTGGCCAACGGCATCGATGGCTTCGTCGACGTCGCCCCCATCTTCGGTCCAGAGCCGAATCAGTCGCCGGCCGCTGAATCGACGCTCGAGAATCTCTGCCTGCAACCCGTGAGCGCCGTGGAACGCCATGCGGGCGCCTGGCTTCAGTTTCTGGCCGGGATGCACGAGCGCCTGCCAGAGATCACCCTGGAGGCGCCGCAGAAGCAGACACTCGACCGCTCCACCGCTGGGAACCCGGCGACCAATCAGTCGTGCGGGGTATACGCGGGAATTGTTGACGACCAGCAGGTCACCGGCCACGAGCAGGTTCGGGAGATCTTGAATGGTTGAATCGGCGAGAGCGCCACTGGCTCGATCGAGGCAAAGCAGGCGGGAGACACCGCGATCGCGCGCAGGATTCTGCGCAATCAGCTCCGCCGGCAGATGGAAATCGAAGTCGCGGACGTACATGTCCGCGATGCAGTTTAGTCCGGGAGCCGTTGGGTCGTGTGGATTGGAAGAACCGGCTGATTCTAGTGAATCGTGCGGTCTCCCCAAACGGTCTTCGTCACGTGCCACTCCTCTGCCAGAATCGTCCACAACACCTGATCGAGATACTCGCCGTGACGCAGGAACGACCGCCGCAGCAACCCTTCCTGGACGGCCCCCAGTTTTCGCAGCGCGCCGTTGCCGCGGCCGTTCTTCACCGCCGCCCGCGCCTCCAGCCGGTGCGTCCCCAGTACGTCGAAAACAAAATTCACCACGAGACATGCGCCGTCCAGAAACACCCCGGTGCCCCAGAACTCCGGGGCCAGCGCAAACCCCCATTCCGCCGTTCCGAAGGCCGGCTCCAGCGACCGCACCTGGAAAATCCCTATCGGCGTATCGGTCCCATGCGGCACCACGGCGAAGCACACGTATTGCCCGTTCTGGCGCTGGCGAATCGCCCACCTGATGAACCGCTCGAACCCCTCCACCGTCGCCGGCGGCGGCGAGATGAATCGTGACACCTGTTCGTTCGTCAGCGCCGTGAACAACGCCGCGGCATCGCTTGTCCGCAGTTCGCGCAGGGTCACCACATCGCCCGCCAGGAGGGGCAGCCCGCTCTGCCAGTCCTCTCCGTTGGTAACAGGCGTCGGCACCGGCGTCACCGGCAGCTGGGGTTCAAGATGCGACTGATAGGGCATCATGTCCATTACTGGATTCCCTCGTTCAACAGAGCCTCACCCCAAAGGATGTTCTCGCCCCAGATAATGTTCTCGCCCCAGATGATGTTCTCACCCCAGATGATGTTCTCACCCCAGATGATGTTTTCGCCCCAGACAATGTTCTCAGCCGAGGTTCTCGTCCAGACGAAGTCGTTGTCTCGCCAGAGACCCCACAGGATGTCGCTCCCGTAGCCGGTGCCCCAGACTGCAGTGCGGCGATCGAGCTCGCCCCAGACGATGTTCGTCCCACCGAGGATTTGGCTGTCCTTCAGCTGGCCGATCAGCCGATCGCCCCAGACAATGTTTTCACCCCAGACGATGTTCTCGCCCCAGACGATGTTCTCGCCCCAGACAATGTTTTCGCCCCACACAATGTTTTCGCCCCAGACAATGTTTTCGCCCCACACGATGTTGTTCGAGTAAATGCTGGCCCCGTGGGCGAGCCGATCGCCCCAGACGATGTTCTGTGCCCAGGCATGCGTCGTACCGGCGAGCATCGTCGCCGGCGTCATACCTTTGGCAAGCCACCAGGAGCCGACGGGCCGCGACGTATCGATTGCACCGGCGAGCTCGACGGCGCCGGCGGCATTGATTTGGCCGGTTCCCTGAGTCAAGTGGTGGGCGTCATCCAGCGGGATCGCGGAAAACTGGAGCCACGCCTTCACGAGATTGGGCGTAAGCGGCGTCTGGCCGTCGAACCCGCTCCTGTTGTGCGCATCGAGCACCAGCGCGGCCACGCCGCTCGCCACCGCCGCTGCCATACTGGTGCCGCTGAGTGTCAACAGCGGCTGACCTTCTCGAGACCATTCCCTGTTGTTGGTCAGCTGATCAAACAGATAGGAGGACCTGCTCGCGTCCGATGACAGTTTGTGGCCTGGGGCAACGAGGTCAGGTTTGGCAAAGCCATCGTACCAGGATGGTCCCCTCGCGCTGTACGGAGCGACGACATCGTCGCCGCGGCTCACGGTGTTCTGCGTATTGGTCGCCCCCACACAGATGGCAGACGGAGCATTGCACGGTGACGACACGCCGGCGAACGCAGCACGGCCGGTCACATGGTTGATGCCACCGTTCCCGGCCGATGTCACGACGATCAGCCCGGCGGCTGTCGCCTGCTGGACCGCCTGAACCAGCGGATCGTCCCCCGCGGGCGCGTAAATCGGATGCCCCAGCGACAGGTTGACAACTTGAACGTTCAGCAGGTCCTTATTCGCTGTCACGAACTCCAAGGCCCGTATGACGTCGCTCGTTCTGCCCACGCCGTTCTGGTCGAGCACCTTCAAGCCGACGAGACGGACGGCGGGGGCGATGCCTTGAAACTCCATCGAGCGCACGCCGCTGCTGCCGATGAGTCCAGCCACGTGAGTCCCATGACCGTAGTCATCGTACGGGGCAACCGGTTGGCCGTTTGCGCTGACGTAGTCGTAGAAGGCCGTGATGCGGCCCTGAAAATTGATCCCGGGAGTGATACCCGAATCGATGATGGCCACACCGATTCCGCTGGAACCGTCCACCATACCGTTGGCGGATACGGCAGGCAGTCCGAGCGTCTCGCGCAGCACATTGCTCACTCTCGAACCCGCAAGGCCGTCGTTCGAAGGCCGCCACCTTCTGAAGTTGTCGCGGTCCCGTCGGTTGCCGCGTCCTGGTCCGGCGCCATCGGCGTACACGTCAGCGTCGAGCGCGATCGACTCGATTTCCTCCCGAGCGGCCAGTTCGGCCACATCGTCGCGATGAAGCTGGACGACCAGCGCTTCGATCACGGCGTGTTCCGACTGGACCAGATCGCCGTGCTGTTGTAACCGATCGCGCACCTGTTCACGGCTGCCGGGCTTGAGGCGGATGATGACCCTCTGGACCGATTCACTGCGCTGCAACGCTTCGCCGAGCGCTTCATCGACCTTCGGGCTTCGCGGACGGGTCTGCGCGTCAGCACCAGCGACGGACAGCGTGACGCCCAGCGCGCATGCGGCGAGGGCCAGGACCTGTTGGGGAGCGTTCGGCACGGGCAGCCGTCGAGCAATTTTGCGGCCACGCGTTGCGTCGGCGAAAGCGACGGGACTAACTGTTGGCTAATGAATTAGTTGCGGGCGATACTCGAAGAGGATTCAATGCTCGGGCGGACAAGGCGAGTGGATCAGAATAGCACACGGACTGAGCGTCTTATAGCTTCATGTCCATTAAGTCTTTGTAAATAAATATATTACGGGAGTGTTCCGAAACAGGTCTCGTGTCACTTAATCGAACATCATGTCACAACAAGGCCAGAACTCCCGGTTACGACGTATCGTTGGAAGCCCGCAGGACTTGAGTATCAACTGCCCATCAGCAGCGATCGACGGGTCGCAAAGGGAACAAGATCGCGGACGCTGACGCGCCCGCGATCGGCCAATTGTCTTGGTCAGTGAACAACGCGGGTTCCCCAGACGCTTTTCGTCAAGCGCCACTCTTCTGCCAGAATCGTCCACAACACCTGGTCGAGATACTCGCCGTGGCGCAGGAACGACCGCCGAAGCAACCCTTCCTGGACGGCTCCGAGTTTTCGCAGCGCGCCGTTGCCGCGGCCGTTCTTCACCGCCGCCCGCGCCTCCAGGCGTTGCGTCCCCAGCACGTCGAAGGCGAAGTCCACCACCAGCCGGGCTCCGTCCAGGAACACCCCGGTGCCCCAGAACTCCGACGCTAGTGCAAACCCCCATTCCGCCGTGCCGAACGCCGGCTCCAGCGACCGCACCTGGAAAATCCCAATCGGCGTATCGGTCCCATGCGGCACCACGGCGAAGCACACGTATTGCCCGTTCTGCCGCTGGCGAATCGCCCACGCGATGAACCGCTCGAACCCCTCCACCGTCGCCGGCGGCGGGGAGATGAATCGCGACACCTGCTCATTTGTCAGCGCCGTGAACAACGCCGCGGCATCGCTCGTCCGCAGTTCCCGCAGGCTGATCACATCCCCGGTCAGGCACGGTAGCCCACTCCGCCAGTCGCCCGGCGCCGGGATCGGCGTCGCAGGCGATACCAGCGGCAACTGGGGCTCGAGGTGCGCTTGATAAGGCATCTTCTCCATCAGAACACCTCCTTCACGACCGACTCGCCCCAGATGATGTTCTCGCCCCAGATGATGTTCTCGCCCCAGATGATGTTCTCACCCCAGATGATGTTCTCACCCCAGATGATGTTCTCACCCCAGATGATGTTCTCACCCCAGATGATGTTCTCACCCCAGATGATGTTCGTCGTCTCGCCCCAGATGATGTTGTTGGCGAAGGTCGTGGTCCACACCACGGTATTGCTGTCGACCCGCGTGCCCCACACCACGTTCTGAGCAGTGAGTTCACCCCAGATGATGTTTTCACCCCAGATGATGTTTTCGCCCCAGATGATGTTGGTGCCGTTGAGCCGTTGGCCGAGCAACCGTTCACCCCAGACGATGTTCTCGCCCCAGATGATGTTCTCGCCCCAGATGATGTTCGAGGCGATGACGGGAACGTTCTCGCCCCAGATGATGTTCTCGCCCCAGATGATGTTTTCGCCCCAGATGATATTGGTGCCCCAGACGATGTTGTTCCGATACACGACGTTTCCGCCGTACACGTTCTCGCCCCAAATGATGTTCTGAGACCAGCTTCTCGTTTCACCACCGATGCTCGACGCCGGTGTCACGCCCGACGCGAGCCACCACGAGCCTGTCGGCGCCCGAGTGTCGATGGCGGCGGCGAGCGCGGTCGCGCCGGCCGCGTTGATCTCTCCGGCGCCTTGCGTCAGGTAGTCGACGCCGGGCAGCGGGACCGCCGAGTACTGCATGATGGCTTTGATCGCGTTCGGGGTGAGCGGAGCCTGTCCGGAAAAGCCAGTGCGATTGTGCGCCTCGACTACGAGCGCCACCACACCGGACGTAACACCTGCCGCCATGCTCGTCCCGCTCAGCGCCAACACCTTCTGTCCCGTCGCGGTTCGCCCCTGGCTCGTCGTCAGGGTCTGGTACAAATACGAGGTCACGCTGGTGTCCGATGCGAGCTTGTGACCAGGCGCGACGACATCGGGCTTGGCGTAGCCGTCGTACCACGACGGTCCCCGCGAGCTGTAGGGCGTGACCACGTCATCGCCACGGCTCACCGTGTTCTGAGTGTTCGCCGCGCCCACGCAGATCGCACTCGGAGCGTTGCAGGGCGACGTGATTCCGGCATATCCGGTTTCACCAGTCTCCGGGTTCTTGCCGACGTTCCCTGCGGACACGACAACAGTCAAACCGGCGGCAGTGGCTTGCTGCACGGCTTGGACCAACGGATCGCTCGCGGCCGGCGCCCAGATCGGATGCCCCAGGGACAGGTTGACGACCTGAACGTTCAGCCGGCTCTTGTTCGCGGTGACGTATTGAAGGGCGCTGATCACATCGCTCGTTCTGCCCACGCCGGTTCCATCGAGGACCTTCAGTCCCACGAGCCGCACCTGAGGCGCGACGCCCTGGAACGCCAGAAGCGACAACATGCCGTTGCTGCCGATGAGCCCGGCGATATGCGTGCCGTGCCCGTAATCGTCGTAGGGTGAAACGGCCGCGCCGTTCCGGCCGTTGGTGTAGTCGTAGAAATGCGTGATACGGGATCCGAAATTCAGGCTTGGCGCGATGCCGGAGTCGATGACGGCCACGCCGACGCCGCCCCCGTCCATCGTCGAGGTCGCGACCGACGGCAGCCCCAGCGTTTTGCGAAGCGTCGTGGTCAGAACCGGCAGGTCGGACGATCCACTCCAACTCCAGCTCCCGCCGTTGTAGGAGTCGCCGCCCCACTGCTGCACGGAGACAGGGCCGTCGAGCGAGAGTGCCTTGACTTCCTTGTTCTGCGCGAGCTCGAGGACTTCCTCGCTTGGCAGCTCGAGCGCGAGCAGGTTCAGCGACTCGTGCGCGGACCTGATCCGACGCCCACGACTCTCGAGGCCCTTTCGAACGTTCTCGAGGGAACCCGATTGCGTGGTGACGATGATTTGTTGTGTGGCCGCTCCTGACCCCAGGGCGCCGGCGAGTGCCTTGTCGACCTTCTCAGGCTTGCCGCCAGCGGCCAGGGCCGGCGTGCTGCACACAAATGCAGTCACGGCGGCGGTTATGACGCGTTGGTAGAGTTTCACGCCCACCCAGAGAGCAATCTGGGATCCACTGATGAGTCGGTCTCGGTCGAATGCTATAAGTGGCTTCTTTCGAGATAGTTACTTAGACATCTTCTTGCGGCAACGTAATCGAAGCGACACGAGCGCGTGTTCCGTTCTGAGCCCCAGGCTTGCGAATTTGCAGAGGAAACAAATCGAATCTCAACGAGATTGGGTGCCAATCCTGCCTGTGTTCCATATTTGAACACGTGTCTCTCAAGGAACCATGAAGTCAGTCCTGGCGCCAAGTGCGCTGCAAGGTGCGCGTTGCGAGTGCGACCGATCTTCGAAGACGAAGGCGCCGGAAGCTGACGACTGCGACCGTGCGCAGCGCGTGGAGACGGTCGAACGGCGAGCGGTTACACGAACCGGGACAGGTCGACGCGGCCCCGCGACTGCAGCAACGGTTTCCAGAGGTCCCCGCGTCTGCCGATCCGTGCCGGCATGTTCCGCATCGTGAAGTCCTCGATCCGGATACGACGGTTGATTTCATCCCACGTCACCGGCGCCGACACCGTCGCGTCCGGGCGGGGCCGCACCGAGTAGATCGATGCGAGCGTCCGGCCCCAGGCATTCTGGTTGTAGTCGATCAACACGCGTCCGCGTGGGCGGTTGGCGACGCGGTACTCCGCGGTCAGCAGCGCCGGGTGGCGACCGGCGAGCTCTTGGGCGAGCGCTTTCGCAAAGGTCCATACCTGTTTCTGCTGCGGACCCCGTCGGATGGGGACGTATACGTGCAACCCCCGGGAGCCGGTCGTCTTCACGAGGGACGGCATCTTCAGCGTGTCGAGCGCCTCGTGAAGGACACGCGCCGCGCCGAGCACCATGTCGAACGTCGTGCCCTCGGCCGGATCCAGATCGAAGTGCAGATAGTCGGGACGATCGGTGTCATCGCACCGCGCGTACCACTGATTCAGGTCGATGCACCCGAGATTGACGACCCACATCAACGCGGCGCGATCCTGAATCATCGGAAAATCGATCACGCCGCGCGAGCCGTGCGCGATCGCACAGGTCTGGATCCAGGCCGGGCGCGGCGCGGGTGCCCGCTTCATGAAAAAGAACGGACCCGCCGCGCCGTGCGGATACCGCTTCATGACCATGGCCCGGTCGCGGAGATGCGGAAGCAGCACCTCCGCGACAGCGGCATAGTAGCGGAGCAGATCGCCTTTGGTCAGACCGAGCGTGGGCCAGAACACCTTCCGCAGATTCGTGAGACGGACATCCTTGCGGTCAACGATCACCGTGGCGTTGTCGGTGTCTCGAGGTATCTCAAGCACGGGCCGGTTGGCTAGAAAGGAAAGGGGGAAGGGTTGCCGCCAGTTTTCCTAATTTCGAGGACCGAGTTTCGGTGGCCGCGCGCCATGGAGCACGGCTCCCGCAATCGGTCTGTAATCAAGCTCAACGCCCTCACGGGCACGGCGCAGCAGCAGACCGCCCCGGCTCATGTCGCCGCGTCCAACAAAATCGATCGGAAAGCGAAGACGCGAGCCGAAAATGCTGATGAGAGGGTCGACGTACTTCGGCGTCGCTACGCTGCCAAGCAGCACCACGTCGCAGTCCGGCCCAATCTCGTCGGCCAGTCTGAGGGCGCTCCGCTCGAGCGGCCGACGATAGCGGAGGTTCGCGGGATCGACTTCGCCTGTGGAGAACGCGGCCACCGCGGCGCGTGTGACCAGGGTGTCGGGACCACGGAGACCGGCAGTCGGGGTAATGATATGGACGCCGGATCCCCCGCTTTCGTCTGGCGCGGCAAACCGTCGGGCATAAGTCAGTTTTCCGCGGAAGTACAAACCGCTGACAAAGCTGAACACCTCGCCGAGCTGCGCGCCCGTGCTCGAGCGAAGCTCGCGGGCCAGTGGAAACTCTGCCTCGAGCGACAGCACCTGCCTGGCGCGCGCACCGTTGCAGTTGGCTGGCGAGAGGATGAAGATACGACTCACGATCATCCGACGCCCTGTCGCTGTCGTCCTGGTCAGAAACTCCAGCGCAGCAGCACCGCGCCGACGGTGAAGCCTGCGCCCACCGATGCGAGCAGCACAAGATCGCCCTTCTTGAGACGGCCGCTGCAGACGGCGTCGTTCAGGGCGAGCGGTATCGTCGCCGCCGTTGTGTTCCCGAAACGTTCGATGTTGATGATGACTTTCCGGTCGTCAACGCCCAGCTTTTCAGCCGCCGACTGGATGATGCGGCGGTTCGCCTGATGGGACACGAACAGGTCGATGTCGTCGGCCGTCAACCCGTTCCGCTCGAGCACACGCCGGGCGATCTCTTCGGTCTTTCTCACCGCGAACTTGAAAACCGTTTGCCCGTCCTGCTTCACGAAATGCATCCGCCCGTCGACCGTTTCGTGCGACGGCGGCCGCAGGCTGCCGCCCGCCGGCATGCACAGTGCCGCCCCCCCGCTGCCGTCGATCTCGTGTTCGAAGTCGATGATTCGACCCTCGTCCTCCGCGGCAGCGGCGACCACGGCGGCACCCGCCCCGTCGCCGAACAACACACACGTGGACCGATCCTGATAGTCGATGATGCTCGACATGACGTCGGCACCGACGACCAGCGCGTACTCGTGCGCGCCAGACGCCACGAACTGGCTCGCGGCAGTAAGCGAATAGGTGAACGCCGAGCAGGCCGCGCTCAGGTCGAACCCCCACGCGTGCCGGGCGCCGATCTTGTGCTGGATGAGACAGGCCGTGCTCGGGAACAGCATGTCCGGCGTGACCGTACCGACGATGATGACGCCGATGTCATCGGGGGTCAGGCCGGCGCGCTCGATCGCCTGGATGGCGGCCGCCTGACCAAGATCCGACGTGGCCACGCCAGGATCGACGATGTGCCGTTCGCGAATCCCGGTGCGCTGCAGGATCCACTCGTCGCTCGTCTCCACCATTCTCTCGAGATCAGCGTTGGTCAACACGCGGGGCGGCACGTAGGTCGCCAGCGCTCGAATCGTCGTCGGCCGTCCCCCCGCCCGGGTGGTCGTTCGCCTGGGCCAACTGCCGCCGTCGCCATGAAGTTGCCGGCCCGTCACCACAGTCGTGAATCCCTTCTGCGTTCGTCGGGCATCTCGAGCCCGAAGTAAGCGTATGCAAGCGGCGTGGCCACCCGGCCGCGCGGCGTCCGATCGAGGAATCCAATCTGGATGAGGAAGGGCTCGTAAATGTCTTCGATCGCGTCCTTTTCCTCGCTTGCTGCCGCCGCAATCGTGTTGAGCCCCACCGGCCCCCCGCCGAACTTGTCGATGATGATCCTCAGCAGCTTCCGGTCTGCCTCGTCGAAGCCGTGCTCGTCCACTTCGAGAAGCTTCAAGGCGGCGTGCGCCGCCTCAAGGGTCACGCGGCCATCCGCCCTCACCTGAGCGTAGTCGCGGACGCGCCGCAGCAGACGGTTCGCAATACGCGGCGTGCCGCGGGCCCGTTTGCCAATCTCGACCGCAGCAGCATCATCGATCGGAACGTCGAGAATACGAGCCGATCGACGGATGATCTCCTGAAGGTCCCCTTCCGCATAGAACTCGAGACGATGGACGATGCCGAACCGCGATCTCAGCGGTGAGGTCAGCAGACCGGTCCTCGTCGTCGCGCCGATGAGCGTGAAGCGCTCGAGCCGCATTTTCACCGTCCGCGCGCTGGGACCCTGGCCGATCACGATGTCGACTTCGTAGTCCTCGAGCGCCGGATAGAGAATTTCCTCGACGGCCGGGGACAGGCGATGGATTTCGTCGATGAAGAGCACCTCGCCGGCAGCCAGGTTCGTGACGATGCCGACGAGATCCCCAGGTTTTTCGATGGCGGGACCCGACGTCGCGCGGACCGGCACACCCATTTCGTTGGCAATCACGTAGGCCAGCGTCGTCTTGCCGAGACCCGGCGGACCGTGCAGCAACACGTGATCGAGCGGCTCGTGGCGCCGCGTCGCGGCTTCGATCGCCACCTGAAGATTCTCTCGAATGCGATCTTGACCGATGTAATCGTCAAGGACGCGCGGCCGGAGGCCGGCCTCGTACTGGGCGTCGTCGTCGGCGCGCGCCGTGGTGACGATTCGGGAATCAGCCATGGAGTTTGCAGGATTGCAGGATTGCAGGATTGCAGGAAGGAAGAGGGCGGGGAAGGCTGCAATTCATCTTGCCAACTCACGCAGGGCGTGCTTCAGCGTACGCTCGAAGCTGCCATCGGGCGTCGCTTTGACCGCGGCATCGACTGCTTTTTCGGAGAGCGGCCGATGATACCCCAGGTTCACGAGCGCCGAGAGCACATCGTCGCGGAGGGCTGACGACGGCGCCGACGCGCCAGCCAGCGCGCCGGGCTCGGAACCTAGCCGCGGCAGTCGATCCTTCAGCTCGACGACGATTCGCTCGGAAGTCTTCTTGCCGACTCCCGGGATTGCGGTCAGTCTCGCCAGGTCGGACTGCTCAATCGCCCGCACCAAGTCGCTCGGCTCGATGCCGGACAGCACCGCCAGCGCGACTTTGGGACCGATGCCGCTGATTCCGATCAGCCGTTCGAACAGCGTCAGCTCGAGAGCTGTTCCAAACCCGTACAAGGCCAGCGCGTCTTCGCGAACGTGAGTGTGAATGCGCAGCGCAACCTCCGAGCTCTGGTCCCCAAGGCCGTAGAACGTCGAGAGCGGCACGGCCACGTCGTAACCGACGCCACTGACGTCGATCACGATGCGATGAGGCTCCTTGACGATGATCCGCCCTCGGAGATACGCAATCACGTTCGTGCAGGACGATAGCGGCGCCAGCTCGTCGAGCTGCTGGCCGCTCGAGAGTCGCCGGCCGTGACCGCAGGCGTGGCGATGACGCGGGAATGCAGATGGCAGATGGCAACGGCCAGCGCGTCGGCTGCGTCGTGAGGAGAGGGCACCGCCGGAAGGGCGAGCAGCAGTTTGACCATCTGCTGGACCTGGTGCTTCTCCGCGCGTCCGTACCCGACGACGGCGCGCTTGATTTCAGCGGGTGAGTATTCCACGACGGGCAATCCCGCCTGCGCAGCGGCAAGCATCGCGACGCCGCGCGCATGTCCCAGTTTCAGCGCGCTGCGCACGTTGGCCGCGTAGAAGATGCTCTCGACCGCCACCGCGTCCGGCCGATATTCGACGAGCAGCTCGACGAGTCTGGTGTGGATTTCGAAGAGCCGGTCCGCGAACGGAGCGGACATCGGCGCGCGGACGGCCCCGCAGGTCACAATCCGATGGCGCGACCCGTCGGTCTCGACGCAACCGTAACCGGTGCGCTCCGATCCCGGATCGATGCCGAAGACTCTCACGCCAGCGACGCCTCGATCTCCTTTTCCTCGATATCGAAATTCGACCAGACGTGCTGAACGTCGTCGTGATCCTCGAGGGCTTCCATCAGCTTGACCATCTGCTGGGCGGGCTTGCCTTCCAACTTGACGTAGTTCTGGGGAATCATCGAGACCTGCGCCGTCGCGGGCTCGACACCGAGCTGCTTGACCGCTTCGTTCACCGCGGGGAATACGTCGGGGGTGGAGAACACCTCCCAGTTGCTGTCGTCGTCCTGAAGGTCGTCGGCACCCGCATCGAGCACGGCGGCCATGAGTTTGTCCTCGTCGACGACCGGGGCCTTCGATTTCTCGATGACGATGTAGCCTTTTTTCGTGAACATCCACGCGACAGCGTTCGCAGCCGCCAGATTGCCCGCGTGCTTCTCGAGGAGATGCCGCAGCTCGCCGACCGTCCGGTTCTTGTTGTCGGTGAGCACGTCGATGATGAGCGCGGCGCCGCCGGGGCCGTAGCCTTCGTACTGGGCCTCTTCGTAGGACACACCGGGCTCTTCACCGGTTCCGCGTCGAATCGCCCGTTTGATGTTGTCGGCGGGCATATTGTTCTGCTTGGCCTCGGCGATGATCGTCCGCAGACGCGGATTCATGTCCGGATCCCCGCCGCCCGCCCGTGCCGCGACCGTCAATTCCTTGATGAGCCGCGTGAAGATCTTGCCCCGCTTGGCGTCCGCGGCACCCTTCTTGTGCTTGATCGAGTGCCACTTGGAATGGCCTGACATTCAGGAAAACTCCTCGGAAATGTGGTGAAATTCTACCTCTTTTTCACGAGGATGATCCAGACATCCGCGCGTTCGTCCCAGGGTCCGCCGCGATAATCACCAAGCACGCGATCGACGACGAACCCCGCGCGTTCGAGCCGGTCCCTCATGCGAGGGACCGAGAGCGTTCGGAAGGTCAACTCGAAACGGTGTTCGGTCGATCGTCCGTTCCGCCGCGCAATGTACCGTTGCTCGAACGTCGTCAGCCGACGGGCCCTGTTTTGCCGGACCGACTCCACCAGCGTCAGATGCACTCCTCGGGCCGCGCGCCCTCGCAACTGCACACGGTTCGAATACTCGCGCCAGTTGGGCACGTCGGGCACCAGGTCAAGCCCGAACGTCCCCCCTCGCCTGAGCACCCGCGAGACAGAGGCGAGAGCGTCCGCGAGGTCACGCTCCGCAAGCAGTGACTGGAGGATCCCGTAGGGGGCGATCACCGTGTTGAACGCGCTGTCCTCGAAGGGCAACCAGCGAATGTCGCCGCGGACCAGCCGGAGCGATGGGCAGGGTGGGCTTCTTTTCTTGGACGAGCGCGGAGCAGGCAGGCGGCGGTCTTTGCCAGATGTCAATGTAGTCCGCAGGCGATCGAGCATGGCGGCCGATCGATCGATGCCGACAAGATGAACGCCTGCACTGGCCAGCGGCAGGGCCACACGTCCGGTGCCGCACCCGAGCTCGAGGACGGGCCCCTGCGCCTCGAGTGCGATCCGACGCCAGAAGGGGACGTCACGACGACCGAGCGTTCGTGCGTTTTCCCAATCGTAGAACGGCGCGTACTCGTCCCACCCATGCCATCCTTCCGTGGGGCTCATTGGGTTCGGGCTGTGAACTCGGGACTCATGGAGTGAGCGCCTCAGGCCGCAACCGTCCGTTGGAACTAGTCGGATACCGCAATCTCACCCGGCACGATGGGGCGGGTTCGAGGCAGTCTGCCGAGCCGCGCGAGCCTGCCCATGCCGGCCAGTATGGCCAGAAAGACAATCAGCTTCGCCGCGTCACCTGGCCGTGTCTGAGGCAGGACCTTCCACATGAGCCAGAGCGCAGGCTGAGCAACGCAGACCGCCCAGACCGTTCCATAAAAATAGCGCCGTTCATGTCCTTCGCCCTTGGTTGATGGTTTGACCCGGGGGAGGCGTCCGAGGGCGCCAAGGATCCACAAGCAGCCGGCAACCGGAAAGTACGCGTACCGGTAAATCTGCTTCAAATACCACTCCCCCGTCACGATCGCCACCACGAGGCCGGTGATATTGAGGACGGCGAAAGTGACCGCCTCGCTCCAGGCGAAGGTGTAACAAATCCGTCGATAGAGAGGATTCGGCCGGTCCTCCGTGAAGCGGATGATGTACGGCCTCGGCTCAACGCCCGGCAACGATCCGCGCAGGCCTGCAATGCCGGTGCCGATCATCACCACGGCAAGCCAGATCGCCATGCGAGCGTCGAACCCGCGCTCGAACAAATCAAACGTGAGAGGACCAGGAGCGATAAAGAACACGAAGATCCAGATCGGCCAGTGATTGAAGCGATAGTAGAGCTTGTTGCGCTCGCGAATCTTCCGTTCTGATGCGTACTCGACAGGTATGGCGGCCACGTCTACGTCTGGGCGTCGGTTCGACCGGGCAGTATACCGCGACCGCGCGTGGCGCGCGTCAGCTGCTCGAGCGCAATCCCCGTCGCGACCGCCAGGTTCAGCGAGTCCACGCCCGGCAGCATCGGAATGTGCACGCGAACATCGGCCGCCGATTCCCCGGCGGACGTCAGGCCCCGACCTTCCGATCCAACGAGCAAGGCCAACTTTGTCGGAAGCGCACTCGAGGCGAAGACCTCCAGCGTCGTCAACGGCGTACCACTCGACGCTGCCACGAGCGCCACGAGGGTGAAGCCATGCTGCCGCAGCCTCGCCAGCGGCGCCGGCCATTCCTCGAAGTGGATGAACGGCACCCGCAGCGCGGCGCCCATGGAAGTACGGACAGCCTTGCGATACAACGGACTGCAGCACTGCGGGCTGAGCATGACCGCGTCCGCGCCAAAGGCAGCCGCATTGCGAAAGACACCGCCGACGTTGTCGGCATTCGTCACAGCTTCCAGCACCACAGCGAGGCGGCTCACCTCGACCAGATGCTCGAAGCCGACGGCGGGAGGGCGCTCGACAAGGGCGAGACAGCCGCGGTGGATGTTGTGGCCGGTGATGCCGAGAAAGTTCGCCGGGCTGGATACGAAAATCGGCACGTCCGACAGGGAGGCGACCTCGGCACACAGGTGGCGTGCCGCGGCGTCGCTGAGGAGCACGGAGCGCACGTTCCATCGCGGATCGGACAGCAGCCGCGTCACGACGAGCCGGCCCTCCGCGATAAACAAGTTCCTCGATTGCAGCAGTTCAGGCTCCGCCACCCCTCGGTAATCCTCGAGGCGCGGATCGTTCGGGTTATTGATCCGTTCGAACCGAACCGGGCCCGATGCTTCGGTCATGACGGGTGCACGCCGCTCGGTTAGACCTTCTTATTGGCCACGAAATCGAATTTCTGCTTGACCTCGCTGCCCGGGCTGCCGTCGGGTTTCTGCTCCCGGTAGCTCATCTCGAGCCTCGCGAAGGCGAGGCCGACCTGATCCGTCGGGAGAACACTGCCTTGCGAGGAACCGATCTGATAGGAGCTGATCAGCGCGTCTTCGATCGTGATCTTGAGATACTCCAGCTGTCCACCGCCCGCCTTGCGCGCGGTGAGGATGGCGCTCTTGAAATGCTGGCCGGTGGCACAACCCATCATGAGCAGCGGAGAGCTCTTGTCTACCTTCTTCACGATCTGCAGATCCTGAGCCTGAACCTTGCCCGCACCGGCGCCGCCGCCATGCCCGACGCCCCCGGCTTGCGTTTCGCCCCAGCCGAAGGATTCCACCTCGATCTCGCCCCGGTGCCGCTCGTCGGTCGATTCGCCTTCGATGCTCTCGATCTTGAGGAAGTACTGTGCTTGGGCCATCGGGGCTCTCCTCTGAGCCGCTTCATGCCGGCTGGTCTATTTGCGAAACCGCTCGCGATCCTTGAATTCGATCATGATGAACTCGGCGGGATCGGTGGTGACGTTTTCAGGCAGATGGACGTTCCCATCGCCGCATCCGAGCGCCCCTGCCGGGACCGACGCCGGCTCTGTCGTCCCGTCGGGAAGCGTGAAGTTGAAGGTCTGGTCGGTCAGGAACACGACGCAGCTGGCGAAGTGTCTGTGCATGACCGACTTCTCTCCAGGACCGTAGTTGACGCGGAGCACCCGCACTAGCTCGTTCTCGAACGAAACCGAGTAATGGATGGGATCGGCACTGACGGCATCTGGCGTAGAGTCGGTGACTCGCTGGGCCAGCAACACCGATGTCGCACCGAGGAGGATACCTAGCAGCACGCCGAGAATTCCGTTGCGCATCCTCACCTCTTCGACAAGGGCCGTTCCGCGGCTCAGGGTACCATGGACGCCATCCCTCGAGTCCCGTTCGAGCGCGCCCGAGGCCTGCCGCTCGAGAGTGCTGCTCATCCGTACAAGTCGCCATACCCTCATTAGGAGTAGGACGGCCCGAAAGGTGACATCCCGCCCACTGGACGCACGCGCGCGCCGGTCAGTAGTGATCAGTACTGACGAAGTGTGAGGTTGAATCGGCCCGAAAGACCGAGCTCCGGGGGCGCCGTCGCGGGAATGATCTTGGATACGCCGTGGTATCGCAACCGGGCCGGTCCGCCGAAGACGAAGGCGTCGCCCGATTCGAGGCAGAGCGTGTCAACCGGATCGCGGCGCCGGACTCCTCCGAACAGAAAGCGCGCCGTATCGCCGAGAGAGACCGACACCACCGGCAAGCCCGCCGTCAGTGAACGCTCGCTCTCGTCCTTGTCCTGGTGCAGCCCCATGCGACCGTCGGCGTCGTAGTAGTTGAGGATGCAGAGGTCCGGGTCGAGCGGCATTCCGGCCGAGGCTGCGACGCAGCCTGCCAGTTCCCGAAGCGCGGAGGGCAGAGCCGGAACTTCGAGCTGATCGTAATCGCTGCGCGACCGTTCGTATCGATACAACTGCCCATTCCAGTGGCGGCCCAGACACAGCATACGGACGTGCATTCTTCCGCCGCCGCGGACGACAGGGACATATCCCGGCACGTCGCCGTCCATGAGCGCGCGGCACAGACGGACAACGGCTCGCTGCTGATCGATCGACAGGTACTGCTTCAGGTGCACCGCCCCGGCGGTCAGCTCCATATGCGTACGATATCATTGGCCCCGATGAGACGGCCCGTGATCGCGGCGCTCGTCGTTCTGGCGCTCGCAGGGCCTGCACGGGCCCATCCGATCCCGTTCAGCTACCTCGATCTGCGACTGCAGCCGGCCGGGATCGAAGGCACGCTCATCATGCACGACTTCGACGTGGCACACGAGCTGCAGCTCGAGCCGGTCGAGCGGCTGCTCGACCCCGCTGTCGTCACGCAACATGCTGATGCGATCGTTCGGATCATCGCGCACCGACTCGAATTGGCGGCCGACGGACGACCGTTGGACCTTCGATGGTCCGCACCCGAGGTCGTCGCCGAGCGCCAGTCGGTTCGGCTGCGCATCGGCGTCGATCTCGATCGCCCACCCGGCACGATTGCCATCGGGGCGTCGCTCTTTCCGTACGATGCCAACCATCAGACCTTCGTCAACGTCTACGAAGGCGACGCGCTGACACAGGCGATTCTCGACGCCAGCCGGGCACACTTCGAATACTTCTCGGGCACGCGCCAAGGCATCGCCGCGGTGATTCAGCGGTTCGTGCCTGCCGGCATCCACCACATCCTGATTGGCCCCGACCATCTCCTGTTTCTCGTCGGGCTGCTGCTGCTCGGCGGGACCATCCGGCAGCTGGCCCTGGTCGTGACCGCCTTCACGGTTGCGCACAGCATCACGCTGTCCCTTGCGGCGCTCAACCTGGTCAGCCCGCCTGCCAGTCTCATCGAACCGGCGATTGCCCTCAGCATTGTCTACGTCGGGGCGGATAATCTGCTGGTACGCGGTGGCCGAGACATGCGGGCCTGGATTGCGTTCGCCTTCGGGTTCATCCACGGGTTCGGCTTCGCCAACGTCCTGAGGGAGATGGACCTGCCCTCACGGGCTCTCGGCTGGTCGTTGTTTTCGTTCAACTTCGGCGTCGAGCTCGGCCAGCTGGTCGTTGTCTTGATCGTCGCCTCGGCCTTCGCCGCGCTTCGCGCCAGGAGCGAAGCCGCCGGACGCTGGCTGCTGGTGACGGGATCGGTGGTCGTCGTCGCCGCCGGCGCGTTCTGGTTCGTTCAACGGGTCTTCTTCCCGGGAGGCATGCAATGAGACGTGTCATCGTGTTGAGTGCCCTCATGGCCATTGGCGCCGGGACGTTCGCCGCTCGAGCGTACCAGCAGGCATCGGACCCGGCGCCGAAGGTCGTAGAAGTCGAAAAGCTCAAGGACAACCTGTTCGTCCTCAAGGGCGGCGGCGGCAATACCGCGGTCTTCGTAGGCACGAACGGCGTCGTGGTCGTCGACACGAAGAATCCCGGGTGGGGCCAGCCGATCCTCGACAGGATCAAGGAGCTGACGTCCAAACCGGTCATGACGATCGTCAATACTCACACACACGGAGATCACGTCAGCGGCAACGTGGAGTTTCCCGGGACCGTAGACGTCGTGACCCACGAAAACACGAAAGCGAACATGGAGCGGATGGCATCCGCCACCGGAATCGCCGCGCCCACACCTCCTCCACCCAACATCTTCAAGGCCAACAACGGACGCGGGATGGCCAAGCGCACGTTCCGGGACAGCATGACCATCGGCAGCGGCAGCGACCAGATCGACCTCTACTATTTCGGCCGCGGCCACACGAACGGCGACGCCTGGGTGGTCTTCCCGTCACTCCGCGTGGTGCATGCAGGCGACATCTTCTCGGGCAAGAACCTTCCGCTCCTCGACGCCAACAACGGCGGCAGCGGCGTGGCCATACCCGATACGCTGGCGAAAGCGCACTCGAGCTTGAAGAACGTCGAGACCATCATCACGGGTCACAGCACTCAGATGAGCATGAACGACCTCAGGGAGTACTCGGACTTCAACCGTGAATTTCTCAATGCGGTGCGGGCAGGGATCAAAGCCGGGAAGAGCGTCGACGACATCGCCGGGGGCTGGACACTGCCCGAGAAGTACAAGGGGTACGCCGCGCCGCAGCCAGCGCGGCTCAAGTCAAACGTGCAGGTGATCTTCGACGAGCTGCAGAAGCGGTAATCAGCTCTTGGTGATCGGGCCGGCGCCGGGCCGCGGACGTCCGCTCGCGTGCCACTGTTTCAGCGATCGAGCGCCGCTAGTCGGCCACGCCGATGCCGACGGGGCAGCTCACGCCGGTGCCGCCCAATCCACAGTATCCGCCCGGGTTCTTGGCCAGATACTGCTGATGGTACTCCTCGGCGTAGAAGAACTCAGGCGCCGGCAGGATCTCGGTTGTGATTCTGCCGTGCCCGGACGCCGTGAGACGCTCCTGGTAGGCGTCGCGCGATGCATCTGCCGCTCGGCGCTGCGCTTCGGTGTAGAAGTAAATGCCGGACCGATACTGGGTGCCGACGTCATTACCCTGACGCATCCCTTGCGTCGGATCGTGATTCTCCCAGAAGACTTGCAGAAGCTCCTCGTATCGCACGATCTTCGGGTCGAACACCACGAGCACGACCTCGGCATGCGCCGTCATCCCGGAGCAGACCTCCCGATACGTCGGGTTCGGTGTGTGGCCGGCGGCGTACCCCACCGCCGTTGAGTACACGCCGTTCTGCTGCCAGAACTTCCGCTCGGCGCCCCAGAAGCAGCCCATGGCGAACATCGCCTGTTCGAGTCCCGCCGGAAATGGCGGCTGAAGGCGCTGCCCGTTGACGAAGTGCGTGTCCGGAACGGGGATCGGTTGGCTGCGCCCTGGCAGGGTCTCCGTCTTCGACGGGATATCGAGCGACTTCTTGAAGAACATCTCGGATCCTACTCTGGAGCGCTATCCGGCTCGAAGCCGAGCGCCGCGCCGTTCATGCAGTAGCGAAGACCAGTTGGCTGAGGGCCGTCGCGAAACACATGGCCCAGGTGACCGCCACACCGCGCGCAGTGCACTTCCGTCCGCGTCATCCCGTAGCTGCGATCGACGGTCGTCTCAACGGCTCCGTCCACTGGCGCCCAGAAGCTCGGCCAGCCGGTCCCGCTCTCGAACTTACTCGCGGAGGAAAACAGATCGAGCCCGCATCCGGCGCAGCGGAACATCCCTGCACGCTTTTCGCCGTTCAGCGGGCTCGTGCCGGCCGGCTCGGTTCCGTGTTCTCTCAGAACGCGAAACTGTTCCGGCGTCAGCTTCTTGCGCCAATTCTCTTCGTTCCGCTGCCGGACCTCTTCGGCCATCCGCTCGAGTGTACTCGAACCTTTTCGATGGCCACTGCGTATTTACTGGCAGCGGACGCGCGGAGCAACTAGAGTGATAAGCAGTGGAGGGTGACGATGAGCTCGCCCAAGCGCCTGTATCGCAACTCTTCGGCTGGACGCATCGGCGGCGTCTGCGCGGGGATTGCAGAGTACCTCGACGTCGATGTCACGGTCGTGCGGCTGGGGTGGGTGGTCCTTTCGATTTTCCCAGGGTGTTTCATTGGCGGACTGCTGGCATACATCGCCGCCTGGGCGGTCATGGAGGACATTAAATCGCCGGCGGCCTTCGACCCGTCGCGCCGGCATCTATCCCGCTCCCGCCTGGACCGGAAGATTGGCGGCGTTTGCGGCGGGGTCGCCGAGTATTTCTCCGTCGATTCGACCGTCGTGCGCGTGCTCTGGGTGGTGCTGACGATCTTCCCGGGCGCACTGCTGCTCGGCGCCGCGGCCTACGTCATCGCCTGGTTCATCATGCCCGAGTCGCCTTCGGCGCCGGTCGTTGTTTCACCGTCGGTGGCGTAAGCCGCGGCCGTGGTGCGCTAGCCCGAAACGTGCGCCCTGATCTGCCGATTCAGGGCGTGAATCCGGCGCCGAAGC
This sequence comes from Vicinamibacterales bacterium, assembly GCA_035537875.1. GTDB lineage: Bacteria > Acidobacteriota > Vicinamibacteria > Vicinamibacterales > CAVVIG01 > DATLLJ01. The sequence continues at coordinate 60,524 of DATLLJ010000114.1, forward strand.
TGGTGCAGCCGCACGTGATCGCGGGCTTCGATCGCGGCCTGCTGCTCTTGCTTCAGCTCCCGCATCTGGGCCTTGATGGCGGCCTTGTCGATTCCAGACACCGAGTAGTGCTCGTGCACGTCAATGCCCAGTGCTCTGCAGAGCGCGGGTAACAGGTGTTCCTTGTTCATCTGCGAAAAGCCTTGGACCGCCTCGTGCTGCACATCCTTGGCCATTTCTCGTAGCTCCTGAATGGTTTTCTCTTTCAGCTCGTGGAAGGTGTGGGCCATTGATCACTCCTTTCATGCCGGCAGCCCGCTCACGAGACGGGCCGATCTCACGGCCGCTCGATGAGCACGATGTCCGAGTTGTCACGCGACCGATCGAACACGATAGAGCGCCCGTCCGGCGTGACATCGAAGCTGCGGAGCACGCCCGCATCGTTCAGTCTCGTCAACTGGCGCGTCTCGCGAGTGGTCAGGTCGAGCAACCAGAAATTCTGTCGATAGATTGCGAGCCCGTCAACATACACGAGTCACTTGCCGTCGGGCAAGAAGCGTACGCGCTCGCCGAGGTACGGGACTCGCACGTCAGGCATCTGGATTGGGGTGCCGTCTGGCGTCACCGCCAAAAGCGGAAACCTCGCGTCCACGTTGGGCCCCGCGTAGACGATGAGCGATCCGTCTGGCGACCACACCGGATTGAACGCAAGGCCGTCCGCGATCCGCAGGGCTGCGCCGCCTTCAACCGGGATCTTGAAGAGGCCAGGCCCTTTGCTGTCGGTGCCGCCAGCAACAATCCACCGGCCGTCGGCAGACCATTCGGCTGCACCTTGAACGTCGACCTCGTCGGCCACTGACTGCACCTCGGCGCCGTCCGCCGACACCAGATAGAGCCGCAGTCTGCCGTCACGGCGGAGCACGATGGCCGCGCGCTGTCCATCGCGAGAGACGGCTGGCGCCTCGCGCAACGGCGAGTCCGCCCCCTTCCAGATCTCCAGCGCCTGCCCCGACTGATAGGTCCACAGCCCGTCGCCGCTGCCACTCGAAGAGAGATAGAAGAGCGTCGAGCCCGCAAATCGCGGCGCCAGCGCCCGCACCGTCGGGAGCGGAAAGGCGCTGACGTCCGCGTCTTCGGCCACCCGGTCGAGGATGGGAACGCGCCAGAGGCTCGCCGTCGGGTTCGCGACGGTGGCCACGAGGCGCCGTCCGTCGGCGGATGCCGAGATTGACGTGTATCGTTCGAGCCCGAAGCTGACGCGCCGCGATTCCCTGCGCTCGGTGTCGAGACTCCAGAGCCAGGGACCGGACCCATCCTGCGCCGGTGCCACGTACAGCACCGTGCGCGCATCGATGAACGTTGGATGCCGAACGAGAAAAATGTCGCTGTCGCAGCGGCACAAATGGGGCCTGACTCGCGCGGCTGCAAGCAAAAGAAAAGGCCCGACCGCTTTCGCGATCGGCCTCGGTGGACAGTTGAAAACCGGCAATTTGTGGACAGGCCAAAACCGGCAATTTCCTCGGCCGAGACCAGTGAGTTCTACTTCGTTCCCTCGTCGGTGCGCAAATCGGTCTGCACTTTCGTGCGCCAGCTCCGAGGCCC
>DATLLJ010000115.1:0-11204 GCA_035537875.1 Vicinamibacterales bacterium
GTTGTCCTGATTCTCGATCCCGCGAGCGATGTGATGGTGGCGCGGCAGATGGTGCAGGAACGACTGTCTCGAGCCGCGTTGCAACTGCCGGCGGTCGTCCGTCCGCCGGTGATGCTCTCGCCGTTGTCGTCCTTGAGCCGCGTGATGAAGATCGGCGTGACGTCAGAAGCCCTGACACAGATCGAGCTCAGCACGCTGGCGAAGTGGACGATCCGTCCTCGGCTGATGGCCATCCCGGGTGTGGCCAACGTGGCCATCTGGGGTCAACGCGATCGGCAACTACAGGTGCTGGTCGATCCCGACCGAGTGCGGGCGCACGGTTTGACCGTGGACCAGGTTGTACAGGCAGCGGGCGACGGCGTCTCGTTTCAGGCCGGCGGGTTTCTGGATACGCCGAACCAGCGGCTCGCCATCACCCACCGGGCTGCGGTGGCATCGGTGCGTGACCTCGAATCGATCGTCGTCTCGGCTCGAAACGGGGCGGTGCTGCGCGTCGGCGATGTCGCCACCGTCGTCGAGGGGTTCCCCACGCCGATCGGCGATGCGGTGATCAACAGCGGTCCGGGCCTGATGTTGATCGTCGAGAAGCAGCTCGGGGCCAATACGCTGACTGTCACCCGAGGGGTGGAGGAAGCGTTGGAGCAGATGAAGCCCGCCTTACAGGGCGTGACCGTCGACCCGACGATCTTCAGGCCGGCGACTTTCATCGAGATGTCGCTCCGGAACCTCAGCCGGGCGCTCCTCGTGGGATGCGTCCTGGTGGTTCTCGTCCTCATGGTTTTCCTCGCCGACTGGCGCACGGCGCTGATCAGCAGCATTGCCATTCCCCTGTCGCTTCTGGCAGCGGGGTTGTTACTGCATTACCGTGGCGGCACGCTCGACACGATGGTGCTGGCGGGCCTGGTCATTGCGCTGGGCGAAGTCGTGGACGACGCGATTATCGACGTCGAGAACATCATCAGACGACTGCGCCTGAATCGAGCCGCGGAGCATCCGCAACCGGCAAGCACGGTGGTCCTGGACGCCTCGATGGAAGTCCGGAGCGCCGTCCTCTACGGCAGCCTGATCGTCATCGTTGTCTTTCTGCCGGTGTTCATGCTCGGCGGCCTGGCCGGGTCGTTCTTTCGGCCCCTGGCGCTGTCGTACGTGCTGGCGATCGTCGCATCGCTCGTCGTCGCCCTGACCATCACGCCGGCGCTGGCGCTCCTGCTGCTGCCGCGACATCTCGACCGGGGTGAATCTCGTGCGATCGGCGCCTTGAAGATGCGATACCGCCGCGCCTTGACCGGCATCGTCGATCGCCCCAAGGCGGCGCTGGCCTCGCTGGCTGTGATGGTCGCGCTGACCGCCGCCATCGTGCCGTTTCTCGGCGAGGAATTCCTGCCGAGTTTTCGCGAGTACGACTTCCTGATGCACTGGGTCGAGAAGCCCGGTACGTCGCTCGAAGCGATGCGGCGCGTGACCGTGAGTGCCAGTCGTGAGCTGATGGCCGTTCCGGGCGTGCGTAACTTCGGCGCCCACATCGGACGTGCCGAGGTCGCCGATGAAGTGGTTGGCATGAACTTTACCGAACTCTGGATCAGCCTGGATCCGTCGGTGGACTACGAGGCGACGGTCGCGAGAATTCAAACAATCGTCGACGGCTATCCGGGCCTCACGCGCGATCTCCTGACCTACCTGCGCGAGCGCATCAAAGAGGTGCTGACTGGTGCGAGCGCAACCATCGTGGTGCGTGTCTACGGCCCGGATCTTGACGCCTTGCGGACGCAGGCGGCGGCCGTTCGTAGCGCCGTAGCAACCGTGCAGGGCGTCGCCGACCTCACCGTTCAGGCGCAGGTGCTCGTGCCAAAGGTCGAGGTGCGCTTCGATCCTGACCGTGCCGCGGCCATCGGGGTGACGCCGGGCGCGGCCCGGCAGGCGGCGGCCACGCTGGTCCAGGGGACGAAAGTCGGGGAATTCTACGAGGAACAGCAGCTGTTTGATGTCGTCGTGTGGGGTACGCCAGCAGTGCGCCGGGACCTCGATGCAATTCGGGCGCTTCAGGTGCCGATCGCCAACGGAGGCACCGTCCCTCTGGGCAGCGTGGCAGCGGTGGAGGTGACGGCGACGCCCAACGAGATCACGCGCGAGAACGGATCCCGCCGCATCGACGTGACGTCCAACGTGCGCGGTCGCGATCTCGGCGCGGTGGCGCGCGACATTCAGGCGCAGCTTGCCGGGCTGTCGTTCCCGCAGGGGTACTACGCGCAGGTCATGGGCGAATACGCGGAGCGGCAGGCGTCGTCGAACCGCTTGATGCTCTTGAGCATCATCGCCGTGGCAGCGATCTTCCTGATCCTGCTGGCCGACTTCGGATCGGCGCGGGTGGCCACGCTGGTTTTCCTCACGTTGCCGTTCGCGCTGGTCGGTGCGATCGTCGCCGCGTTTGTCACGGGCGGCGTCCTGTCCCTGGGCTCGCTGGTGGGACTGGTGACGGTGATCGGCATTTCGGCGCGGAACGGCATCATGTTGATCAGCCATTACCGACACCTCGAACTGCAGGAGGGACTGTCCTTCGGGCGAGAGTTGATTCTCCGCGGGTCAGAGGAGCGGCTCGCTCCCATCCTGATGACCGCACTGGCCACCGGCCTCGCGCTCGTACCCATCGTGCTCGGTGGCTCCCGGGCGGGTTATGAGATTGAGCATCCGCTCGCGGTTGTTATTCTCGGCGGGCTGTTCACGTCCACGCTGCTCAACCTCTTCATCGTGCCGGCCCTCTATCTGAGGTACGGACGTTCCGCTCTGACGTCGGCAGACGATCTGAGCCGACCTGAGGGGGACGACGCATGTCCTGTACCTCAAGGCCAGCCGCGCGGGGCCTGAAGACTTACATGACCCGGCTGGAAGCGCACCGGAAGCAGGTCGCGGCGGAACAGAAGAAGGCCGCGCAGCAGCGTAAGGCCACTCGCAGTTTTTCGCACACGGTTCGCACACAGAACGACGAAGCGAGCACCGGGACGCACCGCAAGAATCGCGGTAAGTCGTTGAATTGAAAGCTGGTGCGGAAGAGAGGATTTGAACCTCCACCCGGTTTCCCGGACTAGCTCCTGAGGCAGAGGACAACGAAGGCCGATGACAGCCGACCTCGGAAAATCACAGCCAATCGGGGTCGGCTGTTTTCGTGTTCGGCCGTTCGAGGCCGATTCAGGATCCGTTTTTCGGATGCCGTTCCCCAAAGTTTGCTCACGATGTTGACGTCCCGCACGCACTAGCCCGTCGCACTAGACCGTTCTTTTCGTCTTGTCGCGTCGCGTCTCGGTCGACGATCCCCAACGCCATTCAGAACGCCGCATAACCCGTCCAGGATGCCTTGCGAGAGCCGAATGAGACGTGTGTCAGGCCGTGCCCCGTACGTTGTCGTGCAAGAACTCGGGTGCAAAGTCGGCCCCGTTGGGCCACGTGAGCGTATGAAACTCGGAATGGATCTGAAACTGGCCGAAGACTGCCGGATCGCGGAGCGGCTCGAACACCGGCCCATGCAGTTCCGGGCCGAGGTCGATCTCGCCAGCGGTGCCGTCGCGAAACCGCAGCCAGATCGCGTATTCGCCGACGTGCCGGGCCTCGATGACGTCGTAGTTCATGTGTCACTCCAAAGGCGGAACGCGTTCGAGCGGCTGACGCCGGCGCGCGCGCTCCCAGTTCTCTTGCAATTCTCGCTTGTGAAGGCCGGCCCATTCAAGCACCAGTCGCAGGGCTCGAGGCGGAAAGTCGCCTCGAACTGTGCCGGATTCGATCTCGACCGTGATCTTGTGATCCCCATAGACCGCATGGAAATGCGCCACCCCATGCTCGTTGAAGAACATACCGATGACGATGCCGAGGAACCTCGAGATTTCAGGCACGGATGGTTCTGCTTATTTGACAGGTAACAGCCACATCAACGTTATCCGCTCAGCCGCGAGCGGGCTCATGACACCTTCGTGCTGGCGCCCGCGTCGCCCCCATTTTGAGGTTAGCCAGCATTTCGATTCGAGGGTTCCCGATGCGCGGGTATGACGTCGACCTTCAGGTATTTCTTGAAATCGGCCATGTGCTCTCGAATATCCGGAAGCTCCGCATCACCACCTAGACCTCGGCGCCAGGTGCGCCGGTCAATAGTACCGAGCACGACGTAGTCCGGCGGCTTGGCCGAGGCGGAAAGGCCAGCGGCAACGATAACGCCCTCCAATTCGACCCGACCGACGATCAGTGTTTCGCAAAGCAAACAGAGCCGGCATGTCTTATTCAGAAGAACGAGTCTTGGTGCGCCGGGATGTTCGACGTGAACGACCAGCGGGAGCTTCCGAATCCGAGTGCGCGCCTCGCAGCTTGGACACTTCGTGAAGCGTTCGCGAACGTGCGAGTTGAGCACAAATGAATATCGCGGCGGCAACGCGCCCATGCGAAATCGGTTCGTCTTTCGGCCCGGTTTGCCCATGGTTCCGAGTCTAAACGTTTGCACCGCCGGCTTACGATGCCGGGAGATCGTGTTCGTAGAATTCGATTAAACCTGCGATGTGCTGCACAAGTTCGGCGGGCAGCTCTTCTTTGAGATGCACGCCGGCGGCAATCGCTGATGCGACCGCCTGCTCAAGGTGTCTCGTTGCGTATCGTTTCCATATTTCCCGCGCAGTGTCCTGATGGAATTGATGCACAAGATTGTTGAGCTCGACCGAATCGATTTCGCCACGATCCCAACGACCGAATTGCGAGCGAAGCTCACCGAGGGCCTTGCGCAAGTCACGATCGTGCGCGATCCCCGCCCATTCTCGAACTAGACGTTTGATCCGTTTCGGAACTTCCTGCATCGGTTCGTTTGGCTAACGCCCAGCTTCAGCCGCTGCTCGTTCCACAGAGCTTTCGAAGGATGATACCCGCGCCGTCGGCTGCAAGCGGCTTGTTAGTTGTTAGCTTAGCTAGCCGTTTTGCAGGACGCTCCTGCCACGATCTCTTCGAAAACGACTCTTCAGTAAAGACTTAGTTGTTGGTGCGGAAGAGAGGATTGCGCCGTGTGGGTATCGGGCAGTGGTGTCGAGGGTCGGCGTGTGCGGATTTGCTGAGGGTTTCAGCGCCTTTCGCCCTCCATTCGGGTTGCCCAATATCATCGAATATCGCCGATTTTGATAGCCAAAGTGATAGCCAACCGTTCCCGCCTACGCGCCGACCAAACGTGTCCGACACCTCGGAGATGCGACTAAAGTCGCTTGTGCGCCGTCGCTCGGTCAGGTCCAATACTAGTTAGACGGCAGACCATCGAATCAATCTTCGGAAGGAGAATCGGCAATGCGTTTAAGACATTATGTCCGGATACCACTTAATTCACTCCTTCCGTTCGTGGTTGGTCTTGTGATGGCTGGAGCCGGCGTACCCTTTGCCCAAGGCGCTCAGTCCAAAGCAGACGTCCCGTTCGCCTCGTCCGCAGAGATCGACGCCGCGAGTGCCCGAGCGGCAGTCAGTACTAATGCGGTTGCCCGCCTGTTGCCAGATGGCGCTTATCAGTATTTTGTGGCGACGCGGAAGCAGCCAGGCCTGGCTGAGATTCACATGCAATTGAGCGATATCACGATCATCCGATCCGGCACAGGCGTATTACGAACGGGACACACCCTCGCTGGCCGACGAGAGCAATCGCCTGGAGAATGGCGTGGTGACGCAGTTCAAGATCCCATCGAGCGACAACTTGGTGCCGGTGATTTCATGATGATTCCCGCAGGAATGGCTCATCAGCTCACGCCAATTGGTAACGACCCGCTCGTTTATGTCACCGTGAAAGTGCCGATCTCGACAAAGTGAATCGGTAGGTCAACCTCGCTTGTTTCAACTGCCGTCTAACAGGCGCAGCATCCGTCGGCGCCGCGTGAGCAACCTCCGCCATCGCGTCCATGTACGGCAAGTTGCGTGAGCGTCGGCCACGGTGGAAGTCGATCTCCGTGAGCCCCGCCGGACCGTAACGCCGCCGCAGTTCCTGCCAGTCGCCCTCGAACTTCGTGAACTTCATCGCTTGCCATGTAGCCGGGCACCCATCCGGTCTGCTGCCGCCCGGTTCTGCTCCGGCAGCACATGGGCGTAGATGTCGAGCGTGGTCGTGATCTTCTTGTGCCCGAGCCGCTCCTGTACGACCTTGGGGCTCTCGCCATCTGCCAGGGCGAGGGTGGCGTTGGTGTGGCGCATGCCGTGGAACTTGATCCGCCGTACCCCTGCCGCCTTGCTCAACGTGGCGAACTCCCGCTGTCCGATGTTGTTCAAGTGGAGCGGCTCGCCCAGGGTGTCGTACTTCCCGCCCCATTCCCGGGCGAACACCAGACCATGATCGTGGTACTTGCCTCCGGCCTGGAGCTTGACCTCGGCCTGATGCGCCTTGTGTCGGCGGAGGAGGGCGACGGTCTCCGCGCTGAGGGACAACGTGTGAGGCCGCTTGCCCTTCAGTGGACCGAACGTGAACGGATGCCCTGGCCGGAGGACGATCTGCTCCCGCAGGCGGATCTCACCCTTGACGAGGTCCACGTCTTTCCAGCGCAGGCCGCCGAGTTCTGACTTGCGCATCCCGGTCTCCAGGCCGAGCCCGTAGAAGGCTGCCGGTTGAGTACCCGCCGCTTGGGCAGCCGCGAAAAATCGGGCTTGCTCCTCCTCGGTCCAGCAGTGCTGCTCGACCTCGGCGTGTACGTCGGCAGTGGGTTTGGGCTTGTCGTCCACGAACTTCGCCACGTTGCGAGGGACTAGTCCGTTCCGTTCGGCAGCTTTCAGGCATCCGCTGATGATCATGTGGTGCTGTTCCAGTGTGGACTCGGACAATGTACCCCGCTGCTCCCGGTAGTAGGTCTCCAGGTGCATCGGCTTGAGTTCCTGGAGCCGGATCGCGCCGAGTTTGGGTACCAAGTGGTTCTTGAGGACGCCCTTGTACGTGTCGGCCGTACGGGGCTTCGTGAACTTCTCGACCCACTTGACCAGCCACTCGCCGAGCGTGATCTTGTTCGGCTCGATCAGCGTGGTCTGATTCTGCTCGTGCAGGAGTTCGATCAGCTTGTTCTGGGCCTCTCCTTCGTGCCCTTGAACGGGATCCACTGTTGACGGCGCTTCAGCTTGCCGGTCTTCGGGTCGAGCTGATCGCCACGGTCCAGGATGATGGACCAGCGGTTAGTACGCGCATCCCGTTTGCGCTGGTAGACGATGCTGCCTCTCATTGGTGATGGCCTCCAGAGTGTGAAGGCCGGGCGGGGGAGGATGGCCGTAGAATCTACGGTCAGCCCGCTTCGCTCGGCTGCGAGTGAACGGGTTAGGGTCGTCGACGTGGTCGTACACGTCGGCGATCCGTCTTGATGAACTTGCCAATTTTAGCAGTTTTCCTCAGTATTTCCGCTAATTATCTTGATGCGCGGTGCTCGCCAGCCACATCAGCCACCAGTCCAGTTCTGCCACTTTCCTGCGCAGGGCTGTCACCTCCTCACGCAGCTCCGTGGCCCGATCCTCACCAATCTGCCGATACCGATCCAGCTCCTTCCGGAATTGCTCCTCCCGCCACTGCATCTCCGAGAGCAGCTCGCCCCGGGACAACGAGGTCAGCGGACGCCCATCGAGGGCATGGTCAGGGCCCGGGCAGTAGTACCCGCCTTGGCGTGTTTCAAAGATCATCGTTGGCTCTCCTCATCACAGGTACCAGCTCTCCCAGCGGCTCTGTTTGACCTTGCCCACGAACTCGTTGTCGCCCATGTGCTGCTTCCGATAGGCGCGCAGCCCGATAGCGGGGTTGCCTGCCGCGACGAAGTCTTTGTAGGACTGCCGGAGATGCAACCAGCCGGGGCAGGCTGCGCAGGCGGCATCGGACAGGCCAGGAGGCACGTAGGAGCCCCCGCTGTCGAAGAGGAAACACCGGTGGATGTCGAACTTCGGCGGGCTGGCGGCTCGGTAACACATGTTGAAGGATGCCGGGAACACCATCCGGCCGATGCTGCCTTCGAGCGCTTCGCAGGCGAGCGCCATGCTGAACACGAGATCCGAATGAGCACCAGCGCCACTCTTGCCGCCACCCTCGAACCGGAGCAGTCCGCGTGACTTCGACTCGGTGACGGTCATCGCTTCGAGTTGTTCACGGAGGGGCAACAGGTGAGCGCCGAACTTGATCAGGCGACGCACGAAGAGCCCTTTGATCATCGTGGTGAGGCGATCCACCCGAGGAGCATCGACCGCAGCCAGTACGACGTTGACTCGCTGGCGCTGCAACCGTTGGGCGAGATGTTCGGCCTGCCAGGGATCGACACTGAGGTCGAACTTGTTGAAGAGCGGATGGAGTTCGACGATCCTCCGCTCGACGGCATCGAGATCCACCGACTTGCCTGGAGCGCCTTGCCAGTGCTCGCACACATCGAGAATGAACCGGCCCTGTGAGTCGGCATGCCCGATCATCAGCGCCGTCCAGGCTCCACGCAGGCCGACATCGAGCCCCGCTTTGTACACGGTGCCGGGTGTCCCGCGTTCCGGCTGCGGCATGGTGACCATCGCGTCGGCGAGTTCCGCGTCACTGATGAACGCATCCTCACCAGCCGCTACTCTGTTTTCGATGAGCCGTGCGAAGCGGCTCGGTGCTGTCGCCAGTTGTTTGCGAACCCGTTCGATCCAAGCCGGAGTCACCCACGGCACCGAGTACCAGTCACTGGAGCCGAGGTAGCTGTAGTGGAAGCTGGCATCGTCGCCGCGCTTACCCCGCTCGATCAGATCGAACAGGGGAATACCGGGATGTTGCTGACTGCGCAGGCCGCTGTAGCTGCTGTACACCGTCAGCGGGCAGGCTCGGGCGGGCGAGTGGGTGAGCGGTTCGATCATATCGTACGTCTCTTGGGTCCAGACCTCATCGAGGATCGTCGTACTGGGCGTCATGCCGTGAGCGCCCCTGATGTCCTGACCTGCGAGGACGATCATCCGGTGCTCGCTCTTGAACTCGCCCCCGGTTCGGGGCTCCCGCTCGATGGTGGTGTACACGGCATGTTTTCCAAGGAAGCGGATACCCGAGAGGGCCCGGCTGCGTGATGCCAGACGCCGACACTGCTCGAATACCCGCTCGCCCTGCTCCATGTCCGACGCAGCCATGACTACCAAACGATCCGTGTGGAAGGGATCGGCAGTCAGGCCGTAGAGGGCGATGATGGCATCGAGGAGCGTCTTGCCGCTCTGCCGGAACCAGTGCAAGAGCAGCTCTCGGACACGTCGCAGCCCCTCGGCATCACGCTGATCGAGAGTCGCCAGGGCCTGCATCTGGGCGGGATGCAGGATGAGTGGCCCTAGACGTTTCGTCTTTGGGTCCGGGACCTGCAGGACTTTGACGAGATCGAGGTAGCCGCCTCCGCCGAATGCCTGCGGCTCGTTATTCTTCGTCACTGGTTGCTGGCCTCACGCTGGAAGGCGGCCGTTTCCGCCTCGTGGGCGGCTCGGGCGGTCTGGTCGGTTTCGGGGTTGATGGGATGGGCCGGGACCAGGTCGCACCGCGTCACACAGGTTTCCGCCGCTCTGATGACGTGCTCGACGGCGTCCAACTTGATGTCAACGCGCATTTCGCGCGTACCCTCGACCAGCTCCCGCAGGGCTCGTGCGTGCTCGATCTGGTCCTCGGTCGCGGCGGTCTTGCTCAAGGCAACGCGCTCGACGTATTCGATATCGATGAGGGCGCTGGCATCGCCCCGACGCAGAGCCTCGCGGTAAATCGGCAGGAGCCCGTCGAAGTCTGTACGTTCGAGCCGCCGCTGCCGCAGCTCCCGCAGAATGCCGAGCTGCACCATCCCACCAGCATTGAGCCCGTCGAGCGCTCCAGGCGCCGACAGGAGCGCATCATTCTCCATGGTGCTCACGACCGTCTGGAGCCGCTGCCTGAGGCTCTTGGCTGCCGGTTCGACCTGGAACCGCTGCACCGATGCCGCGAGCAGCCGGGTTCTCGTCTCCTGCGAGGCAATCTTGCTGCGGGCGGTTTCGTGCTGCTGCGACCCCGCCAGGTCGAACGCTTCGTTCTGTTTCCGCATCGCGATGATCTTGTCGGCGGCAACACGGGCAATCGCATCAGGGACCGTCCGCGCCAAGGCCCAGTGCAATCGCCGGGTGCCGATGTCGAGCGTGCGGGTGTCGGCGAGAATCCCTCTGATCTCCTCGTCGTAATTCATGGCTCAGGACCTTTCTCGGAGTTGCTGTTGGGCGCCGGGTCGGGTGAGGCTGCACACGTCGCGCGGGTCGCGTCAACAAGCTGCACTTCCAATCGTCGGATCGTCCGGAGCAAACAGCTGCCGCAGCGCCTCCTTCTCACGCTCGAACCGACGGCGCTCCTCGGCCAGCCGCCGCTCGACTAGATCATCAATGTGCTGGCGTTGTTCGGGGGTGAAACGCATTTTTTGTCTGCTGACCTCGGATCTCCCCCGAAAATCGCCTGTTTTCAATAACTTCGGCAAGACTCAGCTATACTCGGCCGCATTCGGAGGTTTGAGCCTTGAAGCTAATCACAGTGGCTGGCCTCGTTTTCCTACTCGCGGCTTGCGAGTCTGACTCACCGCCCCCACCGATCGTCTTTCCGTCGCCAGTCACTCCAAGCACTCCGTCGCTACCCGGCGGATCTGGTGGTCTAGCCCCGATCACCGGAACGGCGATTCCGCCTGGTAACAATGTCCAAGCGGTGATTGAAGACGGCGATCCAAGATGCTTTCCGAGTTGGGACGCGACGGGCCGTTGCCGTCAATACGACGTGACGACGCCAGCCAACGGGACGCTCGTTGCCACATTGACGGCGTCCGGCTCGTCTCGCGGTAGTTGGAACCCCGATGTCTTCCTCGTAGCACCAGATGGAAGTTGGACGGTTGCAGATGACACGTGGCCGACAAAGCATGTGAGCGGGCAGATTCAAGGCGGCGTGGCCTATCGCGTCGTGGTTATCTCCTATGGACCATTTCCCGACGTTCTTCAAGTGAACGTCGAGGTGCGCTGAGTAAGTGTCCGGGCAAGTAGATTTCATCGCGCTGTTGTGCCGTGTGCTCACTTTGCGGCGAGTGCGGCAGTTTCCTCCGCGATAACGCTGTCGATCAGCGCATTCAGCTCGGCATCGACCGACGCCAACTGGCGCCGCGCATCTCGCGCCGCCATCCACGAACCGCCCTGTTCGTACCCGAACAGCTCGCGCCGCCGCTTCTCTCGCTCAACGGCGAGTTCGCCGATGGTGA
>DATLLJ010000116.1:0-31652 GCA_035537875.1 Vicinamibacterales bacterium
GATGTCGAGATCCGGAACGTGCCCGAGGGCGGCGTGGAAATCCGGATGACCAAGCGGGTTCCCTCATGTGGCACGGCGAGCATCCCTGCGCCGGAACTGTAACCGTCAGGCAGCGGGCAGCGAGGCGATTCAGGCGAGCAACTCTCCTCGCCAGACGGTGATGGCCTGGCCGGCCAGCTTCACGCGATCGCCGTCCAGACGAACCCTCAAGACACCGTGCCTGGCCGAGACTTGGTGGGCGAGAAATTCGGTCTTGCTGAGACGGGTGCTCCAGAAAGGCGCCAGGCAGCAGTGCGCCGAGCCGGTGACGGGATCCTCGTCGATGCCGGCCGCCGGAGCAAAGAACCGCGAAACGAAGTCGACGCCGTCGGTGCTCGCTCGGCTCGTGACGATCACGCCGCGCGTACCGAGGGCCTTCATCCCACGAAAATCCGGCTGTACGCTCCGGACCTCCCCTTCAGTCTCGAGCTCCACGATGTAGTCGAAGCGGCTCCGCCCCACGTACCGGGGTGAGACGCCCAACGCCTCCAGCAAACCGTCCGGCGGCTCGACCCGTTCGTCAGGCGTCGCTGGAAAGTCGAGCTCGATCCAGTCGCCTTGTCGAACGGCCGTCAATAGACCGCTGTGCGTGTGAAACCTCGCCGTCTCATCGAGGGCAAGCCTCCCACTTTCCCACAGCACGTGCGCGCTGGCCAGGGTCGCATGGCCGCAGAGGTCGATCTCCACCGTCGGTGTGAACCATCGCAGCTCGAGACCGTCCTTGCGAGCCCGCACGAACGCCGTCTCGGCGAGGTTCATCTCGCGTGCGACGTGCTGCATCCACGCCTCATCCCGGGCGCCATCCATCACACACACGGCCGCCGGATTGCCGTGAAACGGCTCGGAGGTGAACGCATCGACGACGACAATGCGAAGAGTCATAGTGACCAGGTGGCGGGCCGCCTTCGGCTGCTGGCTCTCCTTGCCGACTCCCGGGCGCTTCTGTTACCGTCGCATTTCGTCCAACCAGTATTGTGGCCGGAACGCTGTTTCCAGGAGCCTGACCGGTCCGAAAGTGAGCGACGTCATGATATGCGTTTCGCGCGTGCAGCGCTCCGCAGGGTCTCTTCGGTACTTGTTCGTCTTCGCTGCGGGTCTGCTCGCCGCCGCCCTCGCCGCACCGGCTCACGCGCAGCTCGCCAGCAGGGCGGCCGAGGAATGGATCAAGACGCTCGATTCGCCCGATCGCGTCAATTCGATGAAGATCGGCGAGATGATCGCGGCGTTGAACATCAAGCCCGGTCAGATCGTCGCCGATGTGGGCGCAGGGTCCGGCCTCCTGAGCGGTCCGCTCGCGCTGGCGACCGGGTCGTCAGGCGTACTCTACGCGGTTGATATCGACAAGGGGCTGCTGGCCCACATCGGCACGCGTGCGACCGACCAGAAGATCGCCAATATCAGGACGGTGCTCGGCGAGTTCACCGACCCGAAGCTGCCGGCACAGGTCGATCTCGCATTCATGAACGACGTGCTCCACCACGTCGCCGATCGGCCGACGTACTTGAAGAGCCTGGCGTCCTATCTGAAGCCAGGTGGTCGCCTCGCGATCGTCGATTTCGTCCCTGAAGTCTCGCCGCATCGGACCCAGCCCGAACTGACCGTCAGCGAAGCGCAGACGGAAACATGGCTGCAGGCGGCCGGGCTGAAGCTGGCGGAAAAGGTCATGATGTTCGACGATCGCTTCTACATTATTTATGTGAAGCCGTAATCGGTCGTGTCGCAGCTTTCGCTGCTCGCGCCCCGGCGGACGCCTCCTACGCAGCATTCGCGGCGCGATGACGGAATTGACTGTCCCATCCCGCAACACAGTCCGCTGACATTTTCGTGCTGACCTCAACTCCCGTTTTCCCGATGGGTTAGAGGCCGAGTTCCATGCCTCGGCGCGGGCACTCCAATTGCTGAGTCAGCTCAGATGCCGAAGGTCTCACGAAGGAGGGCCTCGATGCGCGTAAGGAGCTCGATGCGCGTACGGAGATCGATCCGCGCGAAGAGATCGACACGAGTGAGAAGGACCGCGTCAGCGAAACGATCGCTTCGCGCGAAGAGCACTGTGCGGGACAGGCGGGAGAAGTTGCCGGTCGTTGCGCCGATGGTTGTGGCGCAGACGGCGGTGGCGCCGATGGACGACGCTCCGGCCGCGCGATCGAACGGCGCGTGGGCGTTTGTGTTGGTCATGGTGCTCCTCTCGGGCGCAGCGATGCTCAGCGCCGCGCTTCGGTCGGGCGAAGTCTCGGAAGGCCCCGGCGCAAGCGTCACCGCTCAAACCGAAGTGGCCGAAAGTCTCCCGACACGGCCGGCGAGCGGTCCGATGTCGACGGCGCGGCCCCAAGAGCCGGCGTCGCCGCAGGAACCGTCAAAGCGCCCCGAACCGGCGAAGCGCGTCGACACCCCGGAGACTCAACCAATCAAACCCACGGCGCCGGAGGTGACGATCCAGCCTGCCGCACTCGCACTTGGTTCGATCACACCCCTCTCCGTCGAACCGGTCGCGTCGGCCGCGCTAACCTCCACCAGCGGGACCGTTGCGGCGGTGACGATCACCGGCTGCCTCGAGCAGGACGACGACGCGTTCCGCCTGAAAAACCCAAGCGGCGAGAGTGCGCCGAAAGCCCGCAGCTGGAAATCGGGCTTCCTCCGAAAGAGCTCGGCAACCATCGCCGTCGTCGACACGGCGAACCGTCTCGCGCTCTCGAGCCATGTCGGCCGCCGCGTCACGCTGACCGGAACGCTCGTGGACCGCGAGATGCAGGCTCGTGCGCTCCAGCGCGTCGCCCCATCCTGCGACCAGAACGCGTAATCTGACGCCGGCGCCTCTTTCCTTCCGCGGGCGGAATAGGGGATGATGCGCCGGGCCATGCGATTCTTTCGAGCGGAGCATCAGGGACGCGTCCGTGTCGGCGTCATCCACGAGGATCGCGCCGTTCTCCTGCCCGAGTACGTGACGGATCTGGTGGACGTTCTCCAGGGTCTCCCGGACACACTGGGACTGGTGACCGGCACCTTGGACCTCCGCGATGCCGAGCGCGTTCAGCCGGAGCGACTGCACCTCCTCAGCCCGATCGGACGCTTTCGACGCGATGTGCTCTGTACCGGCTGGAATTACTGGGACCATTTCGAAGAAGGGCGGGGCAGACGCAGCGACGCGTCCGACAAACGTCCGGATGCGCCGGCGTTCTTTACAAAGAGTCCTGACGTCGTCATCGGCCCGTACGATCCGATCGCGTTCGATCCCCGCCTCTCGCACAAGTGGGACTACGAGGCGGAGCTCGTCGTGATCATCGGAAAGGCCGGACGCAGCATTCCCGCGTCGAGCGCGATGGACCACGTGTTCGGCTACTGCCTTGCCAACGACGTCTCGGCGCGCGATCTCCAGCGACGCCACGGCGGCCAGTGGCTGAAAGGCAAGACGATCGACGGCACGATGCCGCTCGGTCCGCACGTGGTCGTGCGCGACGAAGTCGATCTGCCGCAGGTGCGGCTCGAATGTTTCGTCAACGGCGACAAACGCCAGGATGCGCTCGTGGCCCAGATGGCGTTTCCCCTGCCTGAGCTTATTGCCGAGCTTTCATTCGGGATGACGCTGAGGCCGGGAGACGTCCTCCTCACCGGCACACCGGCCGGTGTCGGTCAGTCGCGAACCCCCCCGCTGTACCTCAAGGCTGGGGACGCGGTCGTGGTTCGCGGCACCGGCCTCGGCGAGCTCCGCAACATCGTCACACAAATGGACTTGTATGGTGAGTCCGCTATCGTGATTCCTGAAGAGGCTGGAGGCTAGAGGCTAGGCTCCAGCCTCTAACCTCTAACCTCGGGGTGTAAGATCGAGACGTCCATGGCGGTGCGACTGGCCCTGGTGTTGTGTGCGGCTGTCGGTGTCGTGCTGGGCTCGATCTCGACCTCGGTTTCAGCACGCCAGCAGGGGCAGCCTGCGGATATCGACCTGCCGCCGATGTCGTGGACCTGCCCGATGAACGGCGTCGCCCTGCCCGACGGCACGATGCACGCGGACGTTTACGAGGCCGAGAAGGGCAATTGTCCGATCTGCAACATGGCGTTGGTGGCAGTGCGCCTCGATACCATCTGGACGTGTCCGGTCCATGCGGTGGTCGCCGAGAAGCACGCCGGCGCCTGTCCGATCGATCGCCGGGCTCTCGTCCCGATGACCGTCGCCGTGTCATGGACCTGCGCCGGCAGGCCCGAGATCGATCGGACGACCCCCGGGTCCTGCCCGGATGGTTCGGCAACGGTCGTCAAATACACGCCGCGCCCGCACGGTAATCACAACCCGCAGCATGGCGGGCAGTTCTTCATGGCGCCCGACAACTGGCATCACCTCGAGGGCGCTCTTTCGCAGCCGCGTCTGGTCCGGATCTACGTCTACGACAACTACACCAAGCCGCTGACGCGCGATCGCATGCGGCCTGTCGAGGGCCGCGTCATCACGAACGCGGCCGCGGCGGGCGTCACGCGCGAGCGTTCGGTTCCGCTCGTGCTGTCAAGCGACGGACGGTACCTCGAAGCGCGGGTGGACGGCCTCACGCTGCCAGCCTCGCTCGTGGCGAAGGTGAGGTTGAAAGCCGACGGCCCCGAGCATCACTTCGACTTCACGTTCACCGGGTTGTCGGAGGAACCGCCACCGCCTCAGGCGTCCTCGGCGCCTGTGCAGACTCCCACGACGCCCGTGCAGATTCCCACGACGCCTGCTCCGGTGCCGACGGGCGTTCCCGCCCGGATTGACGTGCCGATTCCGGACACCGTCGACGAGATCGTCGCGCAGATAGTCGAACGCAATCGGCGGATTGGCGAGTTGATCGATCGCGGCCGGTTGACCGATGTCTGGTTGCCCGCTTTCGAGGCCAAGGAACTGGCCCTCGCAATGGGGGCGCACGCCGCCGAGATGCCGACGTACAAACGGACGTCGCTCGAACCGGCTATCCAGCGCCTGCTGCGGGCCGCCTGGCTGCTCGATGGATTCGGCGATCTCGGCAACCTCGCCCAGGTCGTCGCCGCGTACGGGGACTTCAGGGCGGCCGTTTCCGGCATCGAGTCGTTCGCCCAGGTACCGCGGTGACCAGTCCCATTCGGCGGCAACTCGCGCTCGCCGGTCTCGTCACCCTCGCGGTCTCGCTGAACGTTCAACGCGGAGAGACGCACAAGCCAATCACGTCGAAGTACACCTATAACGAAGACGTGTTCCCCGTTCTGCGCGAGCGGTGCGGTCGTTGTCACGTGCCGGGCGGCGTCGCGCCGATGTCGCTCATGACTTACGGGGACGCGTTTCCGTGGGGCGAGTCCATCCGGGCGGAGATCATCGCCGGCCACATGCCGCCCTGGCACGCGGAGCCGGGCCCGGTCCGCTTCAGGAACGCTCCGACGCTCACGGCCGCAGAGATGGACCGAATGCTGGTCTGGGTGAGCGGTGGTTCGCCGCAAGGCAACCCGCAGAACGTTCCACCGCCCGTATTGCTGCATCACGACTGGCCAATGGGTCGGCCCGATCTGGTGTTGCCGCTGCCCGAGGTAACGATGTCGCCCGACGCGTCGGAAACGGTTCGTGAATTCACGATCCCGACGCGAACGACCCGGCCCATATGGGTTCGCTCGGCCGACCTGCTGCCTGGAACGCCATCGATCGTGCGCAACGCCACGATCTCGGTCAAGACGGACACCACCGACGACCCCGGACGATTACGTCCCGAGGAACTGCTCGCAATCTGGGTTCCGGGCGACGATCCCGTGGACGCGCAGGACGGCGGATTTCGTCTGCCGGTCTCCGCTGATCTCGTCGTTCGCATTCATTACAGGAAGACGTACAGCTACGAAGGCCGGGAGATGACCGATCGCAGCAACGTCGGTCTGTATCTCTCGGAGAGTCCGCTGAACGAAATTCAGCGTCTGACTCTGACGTCGCCTCCCGTCGCGGTCACGGACACGCCCGTCTCGTTCGAGCGGACGTTGACGGAGGAGTTGCGAGTGCTGGCGTTCAGGCCCGATCAGTCGCTGACCAACGCCAGGCTGCACGTCACGACCGTGAGCGCCGCGGGCGAACGCACGTCGGTTATTCAACTGTCGGTGCGACCCGACTGGACGCGCCGGTACTGGTTCGACCGGCCGCTGCTGCTGCCGCAGGGAACGCGCGTCGAGGTGCTGGCGGTTCTCAACGGCGCAGACACGCTTCTGCCGCCGGCAGGCTCGCCGCTGCCGCCGCAGTTCGTCGACGGATCACCAGTGCGGGTCATGCTAGACGTGGTGAGAAATCGCTGAATTGGGTAATTGGGTAATTTGGTAATCGGGTAATGGATTGGCCAATTGAAACCATCAATTACCAAATTACCAGATTACCCAATTACCAAATTCATCGACTGTCCGTGAGGCCGGTCGTGAATGCCTTGTTGGGCGAAATCTGGATCGGCTCGTTGTCGTCGCGATTCTTGTCGTTGACCTCGGTCCAGATCATGTACGTCGAATGCATCTCGTCGGAAACCTGCTGTCCCCAGACAACCGTCGCCGTCGGGTCAGGGTTCAGCGCGTTCGCGGGCGAGTTGTCGTAATTCGCCACGTACTCGAGGAAAGCGCCGCGCGAGACCCTGAGCGGGTTCTCCAGCACATAATAGTTCTGCCACGAGTCGTCCCAGCGCGGTATGTGCAGCAGCACTCGCCGCGATCCGTTCTCTGAGATCAGCGACGCCGTTCCGGTTCGGGCCCGCAGGTGCATGTGCGGTCGAAGCGCGTGAATCCGCGCATCGCCGGTGAACTTGTAGGCGGCGACGGCTTCGAAGTTGTTCACCATCGGCGGAATGACGATCGACGTGTTCGAGACGATCGTCGTGTTCACCTGGGTGTGCACCGGCTTCTTCGCGAACACGAAGCCGACCTTCGTTTGATCGGTCGCCTCTCTACCGATGGCGTTGTAATGCATCTGGAACGAGATGGTGGTCCCCTTCCGAATGAGCTTGCCGTAACCGTCGCGCCAAATCATGGCGTCGAGGCCTGGCGAGTAGAGGTGCAGACCCTGTGCCTGGGCTTGAGCCTGTCCCGGAGCGATCAGGTTCGCCTGTGCGACGGCGTGATGCACGACCGCGCGATTGCCTGGCCGGATTTCGATCGCCTGCACCCAGACATCTTCAGGGAAGACGTAGTCCTCAGAGGCGAGGCTGACCCACGGGATGGCGCCCGCCGCCGGGATCTTGTACGGCTCCTTCATCGTCAGCACGAGGTCGGGCACGCCGATCTGCCAACCTTCGGCAAATTGCGGCGGTTTGGGCAGGTCGGCGGGATCGCCCTCCCTGGCGCCGCCATCCACCCATGCGACGATGGTGTGAATGTCGGTGTCGGACAGACGCCGGTCGTTGGAGAAGCTCGAGAAATGAGGGTCGGCCAGCCAGGGAGGCATCCGTCGTTCGGCAACCATGCGCTTGATGGCCCTGGCCCACGGTCGCGCGCTCTGATACGTGAGGAGCGACATCGGAGCCACTTCGCCGGGACGATGGCAATACACGCAGTTGGCGTAAAGAATGGGAGCGACGTTCCGGCTGAACGTCACTTCCTGCCCGACCGGGGCAACCGTCGCGCTATTCGTCAGGTTGTTGCCAGTGGTCTGACCGGACATCGAGGTCGGCATCGACAGCGCCGTCACCAGCGTCGCCACCGCCAACAAGACCGTGAAGCGTTGCATGACCTTCTCCTTGCTGTCCGGCCGATCGCCTATCGGTCGCCTTAGTACCTCGACCGCTTCTTTTCCAGATCGTACTTGTATTGCATCCACTTCACGCCGTCCATTTCGACGTCGGCTGTTCCGGTCAGGTGAGTGCGATCGGCTCTGAGGGTGAAGCGAATCTTCGTATCGCCCTTCCAGGCAGGTGGCGCTCCGCGTCCGCCGGCGGGTGCGGGCTTTCCGACGACCGCCGACGCATGGAGTTCTTCCCCGGTAACCTGGGCATCGACGAAACTGGCACCGTCGATGCCACCGAAAAAAGGCGTCAGCGTCCCAACGAGCCTGCCGTCGACCAGGTCAATCGCCATCGTCACCGTCTGGCCTTCGACGACGCCAGGCGACGCGTTATTCACGACGGTTTGCACGCCGACCCAGGTCCCGACGAACGTGGCGGGAGCGACGGATTGGGGTGAATCGGGCGCCTGCAGCAGGGCGGCTGTCTGCAGCAACGCGACCAAATACAGAACGGTGAGACAGGAAGCCGCCTGCACGAGATTCTTATAGCAGGCCCCCGGCGGCGCGGCAAAAGAAAAACGGGAGAGTCAGTTCCCGACGAGCGTGCGTCGCAGGCCGTCGCGATCGACCTGTGTCCCCTTCACGTAGACGTCGGCGATCCGCTGGGTATGGGTGATGTCCTCGAGGGGGTTGCCGTCGAGCACCAGAAAGTCGGCGTCTTTTCCCTTCAGAAGTGCCCCTGTGTTGAGCTTCAAGTATTCGGCTGCCCGGCTCGTGGCCGCGACGATGGCCTGCATGGGCGACATGCCGCTGCCGACCATGCTCTCGAGCTCGCGGTGCTCGGCCATGCCGAACAGTAGATCTTCGAGCCCGGTATCAGACCCGAGGACGATTTTCGCCCCCGCATGGGCGAGTTTTGCTAGGCTGCGCTGGAGAATCGCGTATTGGGACCGCGTCCGCTCGACGGCGACAGGATCCCGGTTCTCGTACGACTTCGTCATCCGCTCGATGACCGCGGCCGGTGTCGATTCCTGCAGCAACGTCATCAGCGGGTCACCGTTTTTCAGCCAGTGGGGAAGCTCCGCGTGGGTGTTTCTTTCCGGGCTGAGATTGGGCATCACGTAGACGTTGCGCCGCACGATCGCCGCCACCAGCCCATCGTCCATCTCCTTGTCGCGGACGAGATGTGCGAGCGCGTCAATCCCGGCCTCGACCAGCTCCACGGCGTCAGCGTGGTAGAACACATGCGCGTTCACGGGCAAGCCGTGCTGGTGACCCTCGTCGATAATCGCCCTGAAGAGAGTGGACGCCAATCGAGGGGCGCGGCCGTTGCGGTCGTCCACCCAGATCTTGATGACGTTGACCCTCCTGGCCGCGAGCTCCCGAACCGCCTTCCTCGCCTGGTCTTCGGTGGTCACTTCGTACGCGATCCCGGCGTAAGCGGCGGCACCAGGCCCCGCGTTCGGTGCGCCGATGCCGCGGCCCGCGATGCGCAGGCGGGCACCGCCCAGCATTCCGGCCTCCTGCTCAGCGCGGATCTGATACGTGACGTCTCCTTTTTCGATGCCCTGCGACAGGACGACCGACACGCCGAAGTACAGCGCGCGGTTCAGATCTTCGATGATCGTCTCGCGCGTGAAGTTGTCCGCGCCGTATGTCAGCCCGCGCTGGAAGCCAGGGTGCCCGTGCGTGTTGATCAGAGCCGGGATGACCGTCTTGCCCGAGAGATCGACGCGGCTGGCGCCGGAAGGCGCAGCCAACTGATTCCTCTTGCCGACCTGTGAGATCGCACCGTTCTCGACGAGGAACGCGGAGTCTGCGACGGCTTCACGGCCGTCGCCGGGGATGAGCCGCGCGCCCTCGTAGAGGACGGCAGCCGCCGGCCGACTGAGCTGCGATTTCACGTTTTCGCTCGAGCATGCCGCCGCGATCGCCACCAGCCCGACGAAGGCAATTGCGGGTGGCCGCATAGCGTGGCACTCAGCCGGCCAGCTCGCGCCGCACGACCGCGGCACCTTCGGCGAGCGCCTTGAGCTTCGCAAAGGCGAGATCGCGGGGCAGATACTTCATTCCGCAATCGGGAGAGACCACGAGCTGGTCCGGCTTGACGAACTTCAGCCCCTTCCGAATCCGTTCCGCGACCTGGCTGGCGGTCTCGGCCGTCGTCGTGGAGAGATCGATCACGCCGAGCACGATCTGTTTGTTCGACAGGTCCGCGAGAACGCCGATGTCGATCTTGGGCTGGGCCGCCTCGATCGCGATTTGCCGGGCGTTGGAATCCGAGAGCTCCGAGAGGAAGGCGTACGCCGGCGGCTTGTTCGGCACCATCTCGGCGTAGCCGAAGCAGACGTGCACGGTGGTCGGCGTCTCGATGCCGGCCAACGCGCGGTTCAACACTCGCACCCCGTACCGCGCGGCCCGGTCGGGCCGCGCCTGCATCCACGGCTCGTCCAGCTGCACGACGTCAACGCCGGCGGCGATGATGTCACGCAGCTCTTCGTTGACCGCCACCGCGTAGTCCATCGCCATCGCCTCTTCATCGCGATAGAACTCGTCCGACGCCTGCTGCGCGAGCGTAAACGGACCGGGGAGCGTGATCTTCGTCGCCGCATTCGTCGAACGCCGGAGGAACTCGGCGTCCCGCACCTCCACGGCGCCACGCCGGCGGATCTTGCCGACGACGCGCGGAACGAGCGTCGGACCGGTTCGCCCCTGCACCTCGGCGGGCCGCTCGGCGTCGATGCCGTCGAGCGACAGCGCGAATCGGTTCGAGTAGCTTTCCCGCCTGATCTCGCCGTCGGTGATGACGTCGATCCCGGCGCGCTCCATGTCACGAATCGCGACGACGGTGGCGTCGTCCTGCGCCTGCTCCAGGAGATCGCCCGGAACCCGCCACAGCTCGGGCGCGTGCACGCGCGGCACGCGCCGGCGCCTGAGCGCTTCTCGATCGACGAGCCAATCCGGTTGCGGATAGCTTCCGATCACCGTCGTGGGAATCAAGTGTGCGGGGTAGGTCATGCGGACATCACTCCGACTGCAACTGGCGCGAGGACGAAGTCGAAATTGGCCGTGCAGTACGGGACCGTCATCCGCTCCCCGTTAGGGGCCACCCCTGGCGGATGATCGGCAAAGTCGACGACCAGTCGATCCTTGACGGCGAACACGACGTCGTTGTCGAGATGGGCGTCGCCGTTGCGGAAGATATGCGTGATGACGGACGAAAACCCATCCGCCGAGACCTCGAAGTGAACGTGCGTCGGCCTGTACGGGCTGATGGTGGTCCGGGTCACCAGCGCGCCCACCGGGCCGTCGAGCGGGATCGTGTATCCGATCGGCGCGACGGTCCGAATGACATAGCGGCCATCCTTGTCGGTCCGGTAGACACCGCGCAAGTACGAGCCCTGCTGATCCGGCAGCTGCGCCTCGTACACGCCTTCGCCGTCGGGTTGCCACACGTCAACGACGGCGTTGGGAATCGGGTTGCCCTCCAGCGAGCGGACCGTACCGGTCAGGATCAGAGGGACGCCGGGAGCGCCGACGGCCATGTTGGCGCCGCTGTCGAAGGGAGGGGAGTCGGGGATGTGGAATGGCCCCACGACGGTCGAAGGCGTCGCCTTGTCAGGGAGACGGTGATTGATGGAATCTACCAGGATCGACACGCCAAGCACGTCCGACATGAGGATGAACTCCTGCCGCTTGTCGTCGCACATCTTCCCGACACGTGTGAGGAAGTCGATTCCCGTCATCCACTCGGCTTCGGTCGGCTCGACGTCCCTGATGAACCCGTGTAGATGTTTGACGAGGGAGGTGATCACCTCGCGCAGCCGCGGGTCGGGTGTTACGCTGTACCGCTCGGTCGCCAGGCTGGTGATGTTGTGCTCGGTCGTGTTTCTCATAAGATGCTCCGGACCGAAGATTATCCTACTCGCGTCGAGACACGCTCCGGATTTTTCTGTGCGGAGGACGGCCTGATGGGTACACCGCTCGAAAGCGAAATCGACGAGATCGCGCAGGAGATAGACCGGTTGAAGGAGAAGGGCGATCCCGACGGCCGTGCAGCCGACCTGACGGCTTACCTCCGCGTCCTGCACACGAAGCTCGCCCTGGAACTGCAGAAAGATCCGGGACGATGGGGCGGAACCTGATCCCCGCATGCACTTGAGTCGCGCGCCGCGTCGCGAATCCCGGCTTCGGTGGCCGGACTCGCGCTGCGAGGGTCGCCCCAGGCCGCGTGACGCCAGGTCCGTGACCTGGCGTCGTCCCCACCACCTTCTCGCGCGGTCAGGCAATACTTGTCGGCCTGACCTTCGCAGGGCTTCGCGACGCGGCGCGTCAACTCAACTGCTTTTGGATTAGTCCCGCTAGGCCAGTTGATTGCCGATCGGCAGGCGATACAATCGCTTGCCGGTGACCGCCGCCACCGCGTTGAGCAGGGCGCCGGCAGCCAGAGCTGTGCTCGGTTCCCCAATCCCGCCAGGCGCCTCGACGCTCGGGACGATGTAGACCTCGATCTCCGGCATCTCGCTGTGCCGCATCATCGGGTAATCACCGAAATGGTTCTGGACGACGCGGCCACTTCGGATCGTGATTTCCCCTTGGAGAGCCGCAGTCAGCCCGTAAACAGTGCCGCCTTCCATCTGTGCCTTGATGGTGTCGGGGTCGATCACCCAGCCGGTGTCGACGGCGCACCAGATTTTGTGAACACGAACGACCCCCTTGGCGACAGAGACCTCCGCGACCTGTCCCACGATGCTGCCGAAGGCTTCCATGACGGCGATCCCCCGACCACGACCTTGCGGCGGGGGAGTCTGCCAGCCAGACTTTTCTGCGACGAGGTCGAGCACAGCGCGGTGACGCGGTGCCTTGCTCAGCAGGTCGCGGCGGAACTGGTACGGGTCCTTGCCGGCAGCCGTGGCCATTTCGTCGATGAAAGATTCGACGACGTACCCCTGGACTGAGGCGCCGACCGATCGCCAGAAGCCGAACGGAATGCCCGGGTCGTGCTCGATGTATTCGATCCTGATGTTGGGAATCGTGTAGGGAAGCCCCACGGATCCATCAACGGAGATGAAATCGACGCCGCTCGGTGGCAGCGCCCCGATCCGCTTGAGCAATGACTGCTGCACAATCCGCTGCATGAACGCAACCGGTCCGCCAGAGTCGTCGAGAGCGCCCCACATCCGGACGTGGCTGATCGGGCGGTAGAAGTCATGCTGCATGTCATCTTCGCGGGACCAGACGACCTTCACCGGCTTGCCGACGGCCTTCGACGCCTCGACCGCTTCGGTCACGAAGTCACCTTCACCGCGGCGGCCGAATCCACCTCCCAGATACGTCGTGTGAATCTTGACCTTGTCAGCCGGCAAGCCGCTGGCGGCGATTGCCGCCTGATGAGAAGCGGTCTGCCCCTGTGTCGGCACCCACACGTCGCACCCGTCGGCACGTGCGTCCGCCGTGCAGTTCATCGGTTCCATCGTGGCGTGCGCGAGGAACGGCACCTCGTAAACGCGCTCGAAGGCGCGCGGCGACGCCTTGAGCGCGGCGGCCGCGTCTCCATCACTACGGGCCACCTTGCCCGGCTGTTCGGCGAGCGCTGCGTACCGCCTGCTGATGTCGGCGCTCGTGAGATTCGCCAGCGGACCTTCGTTCCATTTGACTTCGAGCGCTTGAACGCCTTTCGTCGCCGCCCAGTAGTGGTCGGCGACAACGGCAACGCCGCTGCTGATCTGGACGACATGCCGAACGCCCGCAACCGCCGTGGCTTTCCGGGCGTTGAAACTCTCGACCTTCCCGCCAAACACCGGGCAGCGGACGACGCGCGCGACGAGCAGTCCGGGCCGTTTGACATCGAGGCCGTAGACGGCGGTCCCGCTGACTTTTTCGGGGATGTCCAGACGGGCGACAGCCCGCCCGAGCAGTCGGAAATCCTTCGGATCCTTGAGCGTGACATTCGTCGGGACGGGCAACGTCGCGGCCTTGTCAACCAGCGAGCCGTAACGGGCCCGACGTCCGGTCGGCAGATGAACGACGTCGCCGCGTTCGGTCGAGCAGGTGCTCTCCGGGACTCCCCATGTCGACGCTGCCGCGGTGATGAGCATGGCGCGCGCCGTTCCGCCCGCGGTCCGCAGCAGCTTCCACATGCCGCGCACGCTGTTGCTGCCGGCCGTGAGCTGGACGCCACCGAAGTTCGGGTTGCCGTACTTGGAATCGGCAGGGGCCCATTCCGTTTTGATGGTCGCCCAGTCGGCGTCGAGCTCCTCGGCGACGAGCATCGGCATCGACGTCATGACGCCCTGGCCCATTTCGAGCTGGGACAGCATGACCGTCACGGTGTTGTCTGGTGCAATGCGCAACCAGACACTCGGCGAAAAGACGTCGGCGGCCGCAGCGTTCTGCGGATTGGCGGCCAGGCCGTCGAGATAGCCGCCGATCATCAAGGCGCCGCCCGCCGAGAGGCTCACCTTCAGAAACGTGCGTCTGTCGGATGCGTGTGCGGATGACATGGTTGACGCCTTTCGCGGGCCCTTCACTGCCCTTCTCCTCTGGCTGCGCGGTGGATGGCACGCCGGATTCGTTGATACGTACCGCAGCGACAGATGTTGCCCGACATCGCCGCGTCGATCTCGACGTCGGTCGGGTCGGGTCGTCTGGCCAGGAGGGCGGCAGCCGACATCAGCTGGCCCGACTGACAGTAGCCGCACTGCGGCACCTGCTCGGCGATCCAGGCGAGCTGCAGGGCATGGCTCGCGGTCGGCGACAGCCCCTCGATCGTCGTCACCATTTTGCCCGCGGCAGTCGACGCGGGGGTCGTGCACGACCGGATCGGTTCGCCGTTCAGGTGAACGGTGCACGCACCGCACTGCGACAGGCCGCAGCCGAACTTCGTCCCGGTCAGGCCGACCACGTCGCGGATGACCCACAGCAGCGGCATGTCGGCGGCGACGTCGACGTCGTGCCGCTGGCCGTTCACGGTCAGGGAAATCATTACCTCAGCTCCTTACTAGACGGGGCTCTGCCCCGAACCCCGGCTCGGTCGCTCGCGGGGCCCCATGCCCCGCTCCGCTCCTCGCGGGCGCGCTGTGCGCGCCCGCCGTTATGCGGCCGGCCGCAACGAGTACAAAATTCTCGTTTCGAGCCGAATAACGGTCTAAAGGGTCACCGCATGGCCTCGTGGACGACCCGTCCATCCACGATCGTCAGAACCGCCCGCAGCGTGCGAATCGCCTCGTCGGGCACTTGCTTGGGGTCGAAGTAATCTGCGCTGAGCACGGCAAGGTCGGCGAGCTTGCCTGGCTCGATGGATCCGAGCAGGTTCTCTTCACGGGTGAACCAGCCGTTCGCCGCCGTGTACAAGCGCACGGCTTCCTCGCGCGTGATGCGCTCGGCTTCGTTGACCATCTCCCCGCCGGCATTCCGCCCTGTGACCATGTAGTAGATCATCGCCCACGGATCGAGGGCGGTGACCTGCGCGGCGTCCGAACCGACGCCCATCCGCGCGCCGCTTCGGAGGATCATCCGGAACGGCGGCCCTCCGCCGCCCCCGAGATAGCGACCACCGGGATGAACGGCAATGCCCGCGCCCACGGCCTTCAGCCGATTGACGGTCGCCTCATCGATACCGCGCGCGTGGTCGAGGGCCCACCGCAAATCGCTGATGGGTGTTGTCCGGTTCACGGCTTCGAATGCGTCGGCGATGAAGCGAGCCTCGTTGAGGGTGAGGCTGTGCTGATGAAACGCCCAGCCGTGCGCCGCGATCAGCTTCAGCGCGGCTTCGAAATTCGGGGCAATCGGCGTGGCGCCGGCGTTCCAGGCGACCGCCTGCTCGCCGATGCCGGACACCCGCAGCATGTCGTCGCCGAAGTTCGCGAAGTGATTGAGCAAACGCTGCTTGAGGAGCGGCGTGTCCGCGGCCGTGTCCTGCGTGTAGATGAACAGCCGCACGCGCGTCGCCAGTTTCTGTTCACGGTGCAGCGCCTGAACCGCATCGTAGCCGGTCCAGGGATTCAGGCTCGCCAGTCCGTCCTCGACAGACGAGGAGCCGATGTCCGGTGTGCCCGGAACGATGTTGAAACCCTGATCGACGTTGGTGGTGAGGCCGAGCCCCGCGGCGTAGGCGAGGGCCTCGGCGGTTCCGCGTTTCTTGTCGTCGAACGTTTGAATCGACCGCAACGCGTTCAGCGCGGCGATGGCGGATGCGCCAGAGGCGATCACGCCCGACTCGCTGACCGTGATGCCGCGACCCTCGAAGAACGCCTTGCCAGGCGTGTTCGTGACCGCGGGGCCCTGAAATCCCTGATAGAGAATCACCGGGTGCTTCGCGGCAGCGGCATCCAGTTCGGCGAGCGTCGGATTGCGTTTCTCGGCAAACTGACCCGGCCCCCAACCGCCCATCGCGGTGATGAACCTGCCAGCGGCGACTCCCTGCGCTCGCGACCGGATGGCCGATTGCACATCTGCGATCGAGAACGATCGCTCGAGGCGTACATCGTGACCCGGACGCATGCCGAGCAGCACGATGTGGTTGTGATTGTCGATGAGGCCGGGAATCACGGCGCGGCCGCCGAGGTCGATCGTGCGGGTGCAGGGGGAGAGGCGCTGCCCGTCAACGCGTCCGACGCCGACGAAGCGCCCGCTCTGAATCGAGACCTCGTCAACGATGGAGTTCCTCGCGTCCATCGTGTGGATGCGCCCGTTGACCAGCCTCAGGTCGCGCGACCATTGGCAGGCGTCCTGTGCCGCCAGCGCGACCGACGTGCGCTGCCCACCCATGAGGATGACACCGAGAAGGAGCCAAACGAGATGGGCCCGGCTGAGCGTGGGCCGAAAGAATGGTCGCGGCATGTGAATCCTGCGCTCATGAAGTATAGCTCTCCGCCTTCAGCCGGGCGCGTTCGTCGTCAACACCCGTTCGATCGAGTCGGCTGCGGCCTCGGCGCCGCCCTCGGCCCGAACGATCGCCGAAACCTCAGCCGCGCGACGCTCGACAGCGGAGTCATTCAGGAGCCGCCTCAGCTCGCGAGCGACTCTCGCGGCTCTGTAGTGTGACGGGAACACGGTCCGGGCGACGCCGAGGTTCGTGACGCGGAATGCGTTGTCGGGCTGATCGTGCGCATGGGGCACGACGAGCATCGGGCGTCCGGATCGCAGCGCCTGCGCGGTCGTTCCGACGCCACCCTGGTGAACGATCGCGGCCGCATGGGGGAACAGCAGCTGATGCGGCGCGCGATCGGTGACGAAGCACTCCCGCGACGCGACCCCCGCCGGCTGGTTTTCGGGGAATCCCCCGGTCAGCAAGACAGCACGAAGTCCGAGACGCGCGATCGCGTCAGCGCTCTCCTGGTAGAACCGGCCGGCAGCGCCGACAGCCGACGTTCCCAGCGTGAAGACAATCGGGGGCGGACCAGCGGCCAGAAACGCGTCCAGTTCGGCGGTCAGTCTGTCCGGTCCGTTGTAGAAGACGAAGCCGCTGACATCAACGCATGGCGGCCAGTCCGGTTGCGGAGCGGCGAGCACGCGTGAAAACAGCGCGAGCGTCCGAATCGGCGAAAACTGACCGTCATAAATCGGATCGGCGCCGCGTGGAAGCCCGAGTTCCTTTCGCAAGTCGTACACCGGATCCATCCAGGATCGGGTTGCTCGATGGGCGAGGCCGACGATGAGCCGTCCAGCCCAGGGCCCAAGCCGGCGCAAATGGACCAGCCGCGGCGCCGGCGGAAGCGCGGGCAAATCCGTCGTCGAGAAAAAGGAAATCGGCGCCAGGACGGTCGAAACCCAGGGCAGCTTGAGCTTCTGCGCCAGCACAGGGGCAGCGAACGTGATGGGATGCGTGACGAGTAGATCGGCGCCGGCGGCTGCCTGCTGCAGCTCCTCGTAGGAACGCCGAAGCGCCGGCATCAGCAGCCCACGCAGAATGGCCTCCGTCCCTTTGACCGGGTCCATCACCCGAGCGATGGTTGCTCGATCGTTGGGATCGACCTCCGGTCCGACGGGACGAAATTCGATGCCTTCGCGCTCGACGGACTCGTGGTAGAAAGCAGGCACGGCGAGGACGGGACGGTGCCCGCGCCTCGCCAGGGCGAGCGCCAGACCCATGTAGGGAAAAACGTCGCCGTACGATCCCCAGCTCACAATGACGACGCGTCGTGAAGGAACGCCCATACCACCCTTCTTGACGAGGAAGCTTCAGCAGTATTCTAGGTTCGCCCTCGATGGCTCTCAAACCGGACGCCTGGCCACCGCTGCCACTCGACTCATGGCGCGACACCTATGCGACGCTTCACATGTGGACGCAGATCGTCGGAAAGCTGTGTCTTGCGCTCACCCCTCGCGTGAACCATTTCTGGAACATCACGTTCCACCTCAGCTCGCAGGGTCTGACGACGCCCGTGCTCTTTACCGGCGATCGCGTCGTGACGATGACGTTCGATTTCGTCGCCCACGAGCTGGCCATCTCGTCGTCCGACGGTCGTCGTGAGGTCGTCCTGCTCGAGCCCCAGACGGTGGCGGCGTTCTACCAGCGAGTGATGGACGCTCTTCGACGGATCGACCTCGACGTCCGCATCTGGCCGATGCCGGTGGAGATCCCCAATCCCATCCGCTTCGATCTGGACGATCAGCATCACTCGTACGACCCGGACGCGGCCCATGCCTTCTGGCGGGTGCTGGTCGCCGTCCAGCCTGTTCTTGCCGAGTTCCGGGCCGCGTTCATCGGGAAGTGCAGCCCAGTGCACTTTTTTTGGGGGGGCTTCGACGTCGCGGTCACTCGATTCTCCGGCCGGCGCGCGCCGGAGCGCCCGGGGGCGGATGCGGTCACGCGCGAGTCCTATTCGCACGAGGTGATCAGCCACGGTTTCTGGCCCGGGGGAGGAGCGATGCCGGACGCCGCGTTCTACGCGTATGCCGCGCCCGAGCCGCCCGGCTTCAAGACGGCGGCCGTCAGCCCGGCCGCCGCTTCGTACAATCACGAGTTGGGAGAGTTCATTCTGCCGTACGAGGCGGTGCGGACGGCCCCGGCGCCGGCGGCCGATCTGACGGCGTTTCTGAGCTCCACCTACGATGCGGCAGCGAC
Organism: Vicinamibacterales bacterium; assembly: GCA_035537875.1. GTDB lineage: Bacteria > Acidobacteriota > Vicinamibacteria > Vicinamibacterales > CAVVIG01 > DATLLJ01. The sequence continues at coordinate 18,774 of DATLLJ010000116.1, forward strand.
GCTGGCGCGCTGGGATCGCGCGGCGCTCGAACGGAGGTTGGCGACGTGACTGATGGGAGGTGCGACCACATCGACGCGGTCGAGGACGTGAAGCGTCCGCGAAAGCGCGAATGCGAAGAATGCGTGAAAACAGGTAGCCGATGGATGCACCTTCGCACCTGCCAGCACTGTGGTGTCACGCTCTGCTGCGATTCATCACCGAATCGTCATGCGACCAAACACGCGCGGAGCAGCGGTCATCCCGTCGTTGCGTCGGCGGAGCGAGGCGAGCGCTGGCTGTATTGCTACCCGGATGATGCGTTTGCGGAGTACTAGACGGGCATACTGACGTGCCTGCGGTGCCACGGTAAGGTCAGGGGGCTTGCGGCACGCGCCGTCCGAACATTCCGCGCGCGACCCGACGGATCAGCAGGAAGAACGCGATCACCAGGCCGATCGCGACCACTGGCAGCACGATGGCCACAAGTGATGTAAGGAACGAGCCGGCCAGCTCCAGAGTGGCGAGCAGCGGGTTGCCGAGCCCTGCCGTCAAGGCGCTGCTCTTGAGCCGTGCGAGCGAGGTCACCGCCTGAACGGCGCCAGCCGTTCCTCCGCCAGCGACGACCGCCAGCGCCCAACGGAGGGGCGGAGGCAGATCCGTGGTGACCGCAGCTGTCGCGAGGACGCCGGTCAGGACCGCGAGAGGCGCCGCGACGGTGTCGAGGAGGTTGTCAATCCAGGGCACGTAGTAAGCGCCGACCTCGAGGATCGTCGCGACGCCGAGGGCAGTGAGGCCGCTGGTAGAGGAGAGCCAATCGAACCCTTCGACCAGCGGGACCCAGCCCAGTCGCGCCGCCGCGCCCAGCATCAGCAAGGGGAGAAACACGCGAAGACCCGCCGCCGCGGCGAGCCCGAGCCCCACGCCTACAGACAGCACCGCCTCGCCCCAGCCTGGATCCATCGCTTCCGTCAGAAGGCATTGTGTCGTACCCGGGACGGTTCGAGAAACGGTGTCCGTCGAAAAAGCCCGCAATGCGTGGGAAAAGATTCGCAGCGCGGGGATACGCCGGAGGTGTTTCGTTCAGTGATTCACGGGGTTTCTGCGGAACGGGACTTGCTCCACTCGGTCCTCGAAGCCAAGGAGAATCATCGATGACTACACTCACTGTTTCCTCGGAGATCGGTGCGCCCGTCGATCAGGTCTTCCGCCAGTTCACCGATATCGAACGCGTTGCCCAGGAGGTATCCGGGATCAGGTCGATCGAGGTCATGACTCCCGGCCCGTTCGGCCTCGGCACCCGGTGGCGCGAGGTGCGCGAAGTGCCGCTCGGTCGCCTGGACGATGCCGAGATGGAAGTCACGTCGTTCGACCGCAACCGCGGCTACACCATCACGCACCACAAGGGACCGGCGCGCATTGTCACCACCTTTTCGTTCGAGCCGATCGCCACGGGCACCCGCGTCGCGATCGAGTACACCATGGACGGCCCTGGCCTCCCCCCCGCGCTGCTCTCACCCCTGGGCTGGGCCATCAGTGGAAAGGTGCGCGAGGTCCTCACTCAGGATCTCAGCGACTTGAAGGCAGCCATGGAGAGACAGGGCGCCTGACGAGCTTCGCCTCGCGCCTGAGCGGAGTTTTCCAAGGTAAGATCGATGCGACGATGAGCAGACGACCGGCCAATCCGGAGCGCTCCTTCGGCGTGTCGGTCGGGCTCGTTTCGTGCGCGCTTGCGACCGCGTTCGCCTGGCGTGGCGACGTCAACCGGGCAGAAGTTGTCGGGGTCATCGGGATTGGTCTGCTCGTCGCCGGGCTGCTCCGCCCTTCGATGTTGAAGCGGCCGAGTGCCTGGTGGTGGCGGCTCTCGGGCGTTCTTGGAGCGGTCAATGCCAGAGTCCTGCTCACCCTGATGTTCGCGCTCGTGTTCGTGCCGATCTCGCTGGTATGGCGGACGATCGGCCTCGATCCCCTCGCGCTAGGCCGCGATCGCTGGCGGGGATGGTCGCCGTATCCGGCGCGATATCGAGATCCGCATCACTACCGGCGGATGTTCTAGGGAATATGGGCACACGAGGACGCGTACTGACCGAACTGCTGCAGTTCCTGCGCGAGGAAAAGAAGTACTGGCTGGTGCCGGTCGTCATCGTCTTCGTGGTCTTCGGTCTCCTCATCGTCTTCTCCCAGACGAGCGCTGTCGCGCCGTTCATCTACACGCTTTTCTGAGAATGTGAATCGGGCTCCTTTCCGCATCCTGGGCCTCTCCGCCTACTACCACGATTCGGCCGCGTGCCTGATCGAGGATGGACGGATCGTCGCCGCTGCGCAGGAAGAGCGGTTCACACGAAAGAAGCACGACGCGGCGTTTCCCGCGCGCGCGATCGAGTACTGCCTGCACGAGGCGGGCATCGGCGCACACGACCTCGATCTCGTCGGGTTCTACGAGAAGCCTCTCGTCAAGTTTTCGCGCCTCGTCGAAACCTACATGGCCTGCGCTCCTCGGGGGCTCAGATCGTATCTGGCGGCGATGCCTCTGTGGCTCGGCGAGAAGCTCTGGATGAGCGACGACATCCGCCGGCGGCTCGATGGATACGAGGGCGAAATTCTGTTCGGCGAACACCACGAGTCGCACGCCGCTTCAGCCTTTTATCCTTCTCCATTCGAGGACGCGGCCATCGTGACCATGGATGGCGTTGGCGAGTGGGCCACGTCGTCCATTGGCGTCGGCCACGGCCACGAGATCGAGATGCTCCGGGAACTGCGTTTTCCGCACTCTCTCGGGCTCCTGTATTCGGCCTTCACGTATTTCGCCGGTTTCAGAGTGAACTCCGGAGAGTACAAGGTGATGGGCCTCGCGCCCTACGGCACGCCGAAATACGTCAAGTTGATCAAGGACCACCTGGTCGACGTCCGCGACGACGGCAGCCTTTGGATGAACATGGAGTACTTCACGTACGCCAGCGGCCTGACGATGACCGGAAGAGCCTTCGAGAAGTTGATCGGCGGGCCGGCCCGCAAGCCTGAGGGCGCGCTGACCCAGCGGGAGATGGATCTGGCGCGGTCGATTCAGGACATCACCGAAGAAGTGATGGTCAAGATGACCGCGTTCGCGCATCGTGAAACCGGCCTGCGCGACCTTTCCCTGGCGGGCGGCGTCGCGCTCAATTGCGTCGGCAACGGCCGAATCCTCCGAGAAGGGCCGTTCGACCAGATCTGGATTCAGCCCGCGGCCGGCGACGCGGGCGGTTCGCTTGGAGTCGCGTTCGCCTTATGGCACCGGCATTTGGGACACCCCCGCCAGAGCCCTGAGCGTGCTGGTACGTGGGAGCGGCCACCGAGAGCCGTCGCCGCCCCGGCCTCAGCGGATCGTGCACCCGCGCGCCGCCCGTCTCATACGTACCGATATGCGGACGGCATGAGCGGCTCGTACCTTGGTCCACGTTTCACCGACGATGAGATCGCGCGTTTTCTCGAGCTGAACGGGTGCAGCGCGAGACGGGTCGCACGCTCCGAGCTCGCCCACGAGGTGGCCCGCTTCATCGCCGACCAAAAAGTGGTGGGGCTGCTGCTCGGACGCATGGAGTTCGGCCCCCGAGCGCTGGGTGCGCGGTCGATCGTGGGCGATCCGCGCTCGCCGAAGATGCAGGCCGTCATGAACTTGAAGATCAAGTTCCGCGAATCCTTCAGGCCCTTCGCGCCGGCCGTCCTGCGCGAGTACGTCCACGACTGGTTCGAGCTCGACGGCGACAGCCCCTACATGTTGCTGGTCGCGGACGTTCAGTCCCGACACCGCTTCACGCCTCCGCCAGCGAGCACACCGCTGTGGGGCATTGACCTGTTGAACGTGCCGCGGTCAGACGTCCCTGCCGTCACTCATGTCGACTACTCGGCCAGAATCCAGACCGTGCGGAGAGAACTCCATCCCGCGTATTACGACATCATCGATGCGTTCCACCGTCGCACTGGATGCCCCGTCATCGTCAACACGTCCTTCAACGTCCGGGGAGAACCCATCGTCTGCACGCCTGAGGACGCGTACCGCTGTTTCATGCGCACCGATATGGATGTGCTGGTGCTGGAAGACTTCGTGCTGGAAAAAGCGCTGCAATCGCCCATCGACCACGACGAAAGCTGGCGCGAGGAGTTTGTCCTCGACTAATCTAAGGTGCCTGCAGCCAGGCTCTGCAGTGAAGGAAACATCCGGCCGTCCAATACAAATACAGTGACGCTTCAAGCAGTTGGCGCCTAACCTGAAGCAAATCGCGGGACGTGCGTGGCGCATCTGTTGCAGGGCTGGAGGTGTGCCCCTTCCCCAGCTGCGTCGGCTCACGGCCGAGGTACGACAGCTTTCGAGACGCTATCCAGTTCTAGTCCGGTCGGTTCTCGCCGGGTTCGGTGTCGTCGCGTTCCTCTCGTTTGCCCTGCCTCTCTGGTATCTCGTCGACCTTCAACGCGGCCTTCCGGACCAGGACGCGATTGGCCGCATCGGGGAGATGGATCAGGCGACGACCGTGTACGACAACCAGGATCAACTGGTCTTCACGATCTTCAAGCAGCGGCGAATCGACACCGACCTCGCCCGCGTGTCGCCTCACTTGGTTCGAGCCGTCCTGGCTATCGAGGATCAGCGGTTCTACGACCACGACGGCTTCGACGTGATACGCACGTTGTCCGCAGCCCTGTCCAACGTTCGGCGGCAGCGGGTCGCCCAGGGCGGCAGCACCATTACCCAGCAGCTTGCTCGTCAGAGCTTCCTGACGCCCGACAAGACGCTTCGCCGGAAGCTCCAGGAGCTGATCCTCGCCTCCAGGATCGAAGACAGGTATTCCAAAGAGGAAATCCTTCAGCTGTACCTGAACAAAGTGTATTTCGGCGATGGGTGGTACGGGGTCGAGGCGGCGTCGCAGGGTTATTTCGGCAAGAGCGCGGCCGATTTGTCGGTGTCGGACGCGGCTTTGCTGGCTGGGCTGGTGCAATCGCCCTCCCGGTATGCGCCGAGCATCAACATGGATCTCGCCGTGGCCCGCCGCAATGTCGTGCTGCAGGCGATGCTCGACACCCGCGCGATCGACCGCGCGACCTGGGAAGGCGCACGCGCGACAAAGGTGACGCTGGCCGAGGGTCTCGGCGCGGAGGAGCCTCACGGTCAGTACTTCAAGGAGCAGGTCCGTCAGGAGCTGGTGGAGCGGTTCGGCTGGGAACGGGTCTACGAAGGCGGTCTTCGTGTCTTCACCACGATTGACATGCCGATGCAGATAGCCGCGGAGGCTGCGGCCGCCGAAGCGCTCAAGACGCTGGACGCCAGGCGACAGGCACTGCTCCTGCGTCGGGCGGCTGGGCGCAACAACGTCCCGACCGATCCGGAGCCTCTGCAGGCGGCCCTCGTCGCGCTCGATCCGGCGACCGGACACGTGCGTGCGATGGTTGGCGGGCGCGACTTCTCCGAAAGCCGTTTCAACCGCGCCGTTCAGGCGCGCCGCCAGCCTGGCTCCGCGTTCAAGCCATTTGTCTACGCCGCCGCGCTGGAGGCCGGGTTCACCCCCGCAAGCGTGGTCGATCGGTTGAACGATCCGATTGCCACGCCGGAGGGAGACTGGGTACCGGACGATGGGCATTCGACCGACGATGCGATGACGTTGCGCACGGGTCTGCGCACGTCGAGCAATCGCGCGGCGGTGCGACTGCTGCAGGAAGTCGGTATTCCCAACACCGTTCAATACGCGAAGATGCTGGGGGTGGGCGACGTCCCGAGCGTCCCGTCCCTGGCTCTCGGTTCAGGTGAGGTGACGCTCGAGTCGATGACGGCGGCCTATGCGGCGTTTGCCAATCAGGGCAACGTTCCGACGCCGCTCACCATTCGACGCGTCGAAGATCGAGACGGCCGGCTGCTCTTCAAAGCAGAAGAAAAGGCCGTTCGTGCCGTGAGCGAAATCACGGCCTTCCTGATCTCCAACATGATGGCCGACGTTGTGAACGCCGGAACCGCGGCCGGCGTGCGCCGGCTCGGTTTCACGTTGCCGGCCGCGGGCAAGACCGGTACGACCAACGATTTCTTCGACGCTTGGTTCGTGGGCTACACGCCGAAGCTCGTGACGGGCGTCTGGGTGGGTTTCGATCAGCCGCGGACGATTCTGCCGAATGGTTTTGCGGCCGACGTCGCGGTGCCGTTCTGGGCGATGTTCATGAAGGCGGCGACGGAGGGTGACGCCCCCGAGTGGTTCAAGACGCCCCCCGGTGTGACGACTGCAACCGTCTGTCGAATCTCGGGGAAGCTCGCCTCTGAAGGATGCGAGCATGTCGAGGTCATCAGCGACAGCCGCCTCGAAACCCGGTCGATGGTCTACACCGAGTTCTTTTCTCGCGGATCGGAGCCAACCGAGTATTGCGATCTGCACCAGCGTCGAGGTCTTTTCGGAACGCTCGCCGGCATCTTCTCCGACCGTCCTGCGCAGCCGTTCATCGCCGAGCCTGCGCCGGCAGTCTCCGGCTCGACCGTCCAAGTCGCCGCGGCCATCAAGCCAGAGGCGTCTGAGGTCATCCCGCCGTCTCCGGAGCCGGAAAAGAAGCGGGGGTTCTGGTCGAAGCTGTTTGGCCGGGGCAATGACAACAATCGCAACAGCCGAGACAGCCAGGACAGCAAGGCCAAAGACAGCAAGAAGAACTAGGTGATACGATCCGTGGCGAGCCCTGGTTATGCCATTTCGCGACGTCATCGGCCATCGCCGTATTCTCGAGTTGCTCGCTCGCTCGACGGCACGCGACTCGCTCCCACCGAGCCTGATCTTTGCCGGGCCGGTCGGGACGGGAAAACGCCTGACCGCAACGGCCCTCGCCCAGACGCTCAACTGCCTGCACCCGATCTCCACCACAGACTCCACGGACCCCGCGACCCAGCCCCGAGTTAGCCAGCCGTTCGCCACGCTGGACGCGTGCGGGTCCTGCGCCGCTTGCACACGCATCGCCCGCGGTGCGCACCCTGACGTCCTGGTGCTCGAACCGGGCGACAACGGATCGATAAGAATCGAACAGGTGCGCGAGGCCATCGATTCCGCAGCCTATCGGCCCTTCGAAGGCCGGCGCCGCGTCGTCATCATCGACGATGCCGATGCGCTCGTGCCGGCGGCTCAGAACGCGCTGCTGAAGACGCTCGAAGAGCCGCCGCCATCTTCTGTCTTCGTACTCATCACGGCTCGTCCGGACATGCTGCTGCCGACTGTTCGGTCGCGTTGTATCCGCCTGTGGTTTGCCGAAGGCGCGCAGCACGAGATCGACGCCGACGCGCGCGACGTGGCGCAGCGCGTGCTCAACCACGCCGCCTCGACCCCCGACCCGCGCCGCCGGATCGAGGGAGCCAGGGAGCTGCTCGTCAACACCGGTGCCGGTGGCGCCACAGACCGCGCTCAGCTTTCCGCTCACCTTCGCGCGATGGCCTCGCTGATACGAGATGTCGAGCTGCTCGAAACAGGCGCCGACGGCTGCCGCCTCGCGAACCCGGACGCCAGGCCGGCACTCGACGGACTGACCCGAACATTCAGGGGCGACCGCGGTCTTCGCGCCTTCCAGGCGGTCGACCAGGCCCTAGTCGCGCTCGACCGTAATGCGGGGGTGAAGACTGTCGCCGACTGGCTGGTGCTTGAGCTGTGACGATGCCCCATGCAGAACGACTGGTGTCGGTGAAGTTCAATCCGGTCGGCCGGGCGCAGACCTTCGTCGCCGACGATCTTCCTCCCGAATCTGCACCGCGACCGGGAGAGACCGTCGTGGTCCACATGGAAACGGGTCAGAGCGTCGGCACGGTTGTCCGAGCACCGTCTCAGGTCACCGATCGTCGGCGTCCACCCGCGGATTCACCCGACCGCGTCGTGCGTATCGCATCGCACGACGACATCGTGTCGCGTCTGAAGCAGCAGAACAGGGAGCGCGAGGCGCATCGGATTGCGATGCTGAAGGTGAACGAGCGCGGGCTCGGCATGAAGCTGACGCGGGTCGAGCTCGCCTTCGACGGCTCGAAGATGATCTTCTATTTCACCGCCGAAGGCCGGGTGGACTTTCGTGAGCTCGTCAAGGAGCTGGCCACGGAATTCAGGACGCGGATCGAGATGCGTCAGATCGGCGTCCGCGACGAGGCGAAGATGATTGGCGGCTACGGGACTTGCGGGCGGCCGCTCTGCTGCACGACTTTTCTGACGACGTTCGAGCCCGTGTCGATCAAGATGGCCAAGCAGCAGGACTTGAGTCTGAATCCGTCCAAGCTGTCGGGCCTGTGCGGCCGTCTCAAATGCTGTCTGCGATACGAGCTTCCGAACGCCAAGGGTGTCGTGCACGGGGGGTGCGGCAGCGAGGGTGGCTGCGACAACCCGAGTGGGTGCGGCGCCGGCGGATGTGGAAGCTGCAGCTGTCATTCTTGAGCCCTGAGCCCCGTCCGCTTCACGACTCAGCCTTGAGTTTTTGAGCCTTGAGCCGCGCCAAGCCCCGCGTCGCCATCACCACGGGCGATCCCGCTGGTATCGGCCCGGAGATTGCCATGAAAGCCTCGGCAGATCCGCGGGTGCTGGCGGTGTGCACGCCGATCGTGTACGGTCCACCGGACGTTCAGCGATTTCCCCCGGGCGTTTTGAGCGGCGAAGCGGGGCGAGCGGCCTACGACACGATTCTGCGCGCCGTGAACGATGTGCAGCAGGGGCGGGTCGAAGCGATCGCGACGGGACCGGTGAACAAGGAGGCATTTCGGCTGGCGGGCCTGCCCTGGTGCGGGCACACCGACCTGCTGGCGCATCTGACGGGCGCACCACGCGTGGCGATGATGTTTCATTCGCCGGCGCTCCGGGTTGTTCTTGCGACGGTTCACATTCCGCTGGCCGAGGTGCCTCGCGCGTTGTCCGAATCGCTCATGGAAGCGACAATCGATTTGACGGCGCGGGAATTGCCTCGATATGGCGTGGCCCACCCGCGCATCGCGGTTGCCGGCCTGAACCCCCATGCCGGGGAGCACGGCTTGTTCGGACACGAGGAGGAGACGGTGATTGCGCCGGCCGTCGCGAGTTGTCGCGCACGGGGCATCGATGTTTCGGGACCGTTCCCCGGCGACACGGTCTTTATGCGTGCCAGGCGAAATGAATTCGATGTCGTCGTGGCCTGCTACCACGATCAGGGACTCATTCCCGTGAAGCTCGTCGCCTTTGGTGAGGCCGTGAATGTCACGTTGGGTCTGCCGCTCGTGCGGACGTCGGTCGATCATGGAACGGCGTTCGACATTGCCGGCAAGGGAGTCGCGAACCCGGATAGCATGATCGCGGCAGTGTTGCTGGCTGCACAACTGGCCGGGTCGGCGTGAACTGCTGATGTTCACTCTCCTCGCGCCGACGCCCCCTCCACATGGCTGAGAAGACCGAACGAGAGAAGGCCCAGGCCAACATTGCGGAGAACCGCAAGGCCTTCCATGACTATCATCTGCTCGAGAGCTTCGAAGCGGGTATCGTCTTGTTGGGTACTGAAGTCAAAGCCATCCGCGAAGGACGCGTGAACCTGCGGGACAGCTTCGCGCGCGTCGAGGACGGGGAAGTCTATCTGTACAACGTCAACATCAGCCCGTACAGCCATCGCGGCTACGCCGATCACGAGCCGATGCGGCGACGCAAACTGCTGCTGCACCGGAACGAGATCCTGAAACTCGTCGGCAAGACCGTCGAGAAGGGCATGACGCTCGTGCCGGTCAGGATGTACTTCAAGGGCGGACGGGTGAAGGTGGTTGTCAGCCTCGCCAAAGGCAAGAAGGAATACGACAAGCGCGAAACCATCAAGCGGCGCGAGACCGAGCGGGACACGCGCGCGGCCATCAAGGAGCGGCGGCGATGAGCGGAATCAGCCGCCGGTGATAATGGTACAGTTTTGACGATGGCTTCCAATCAACCGCCGCGCATCGAGCCCGGCATTCCGCTTCTCGATTTGCAGGCGCAGTATGCGCCGCTTCGCGAAGAGATTCTCGCCGCCGTGACGCGCGTGTGCGACAGCCAGCGTTTCATCATGGGCCCGGAAATCGAGGCGCTCGAAAACGAGCTGGCGTCGATGCTGCGTGTCCGCCATGCTGTTGCGGTGTCATCTGGCACGGACGCCCTGTTGCTGGCTCTGATGGCGCTTGGCATCGGCCGCGGCGACGAGGTGATTACGACGCCGTACTCGTTCTTTGCGACTGCGGGAGAAATCGCGCGCGCCGGCGCGACGCCGGTGTTCGTCGATATCGACGCGCGCACTTACAACATCGACGCTTCCCGCATACCTGCGGCGATCACGTCGAAAACGAAGGCGGTCCTTCCAGTGCATCTGTTCGGCCTCGCGGCGGACATGGATCCGATCGTCGAGGCGGCGTCCGGCGCCCGCATCCCCATCATCGAAGATGCCGCCCAGGCGATTGGTGCCGCCTACGACGGTCGCCTCGTCGGCGGGATCGGCACGTGCGGCTGCTTCTCGTTCTACCCAAGCAAGAACCTCGGCGCCTTCGGCGACGCGGGGCTCTTCACGACGAACGACGACCAGTTGGCACATCGCGCCCGCCTTCTCCGCGAGCATGGCATGGAGAGAAAGTACGAGCATCCGCTGATTGGCGGCAATTTCCGGATGGACGCACTGCAGGCGGCGATCCTGCGCGTCAAAGCCAGGCATCTGCCGGACTGGACCGATGCGCGACGAGCGAACGCCGGTCGCTACATGTCGTTGTGTCGGGGTCGACGGCTGGAAGACCACATCGGGTTGCCCGTTGAGCCGTCCGGGCGGCGGCACATCTTCAACCAGTTCGTCATCCGCATTTCCCGCCGCGACGACCTGCGTTCCTACCTGAAGTCGCGTGGCGTCGGCACCGAGATCTATTACCCGATCCCACTCCACCTTCAGCCGTGCTTCGAGTATCTGGGTCATAGGCGCGGAGATTTCCCGATTGCTGAGCGCGCCTCAGCCGAGACGCTCGCGCTCCCGATTTTCGGCGAACTCACGCCAGCCCAGCAGGAGGCAGTCGTGGGCGCCATAGCCGACTTCGTCGCGACCACCGCGACGGCCGCCGGTGGATCCGCACGCATGTGACCGACGTCGTCAACTGGGCGAAGGAGACGTTGCGGATAGGCAACGTCGAATTCATCGTCATCGTCGTCGCGCTCGGCGCGCTGCTTCTGTTCGTCCGACCTCGATGGGGCCGACGCTGGTTCGTCGCCGTGGCGCTGGCGTACTGGTTCGTCAGCACGCCGTTCGGCAGCACCCTCCTCATCACCCCGCTGACCCGGGGGTTCCACTCGATCACGCGCAGCGAAGAGGCAGCCTCTGTCGGCGCGATCGTGGTGCTCGGAGGCGGGATTCGCGATCTGAAGGTTGGCGCCGATGCGCTGGCCTACCCCTACGAATCGACCACGTTGCGGTTGCTCGAGGCCGCGAGGGTGTTCAGATTGCTCGATGCGGCACCGATTGTCGTCGCGTCGGGTGGACGGAGCCAGGCTGGACGCCGGGTGTCAGAGGCCGAAGTCATGGCGGACGCCCTGTCAACGCTGAAGGTTCCGCGCGATCGGATTCTGATCGAGGATCGTTCGCTCACGACACAGGAACAGGCGGTCTTCGTCACCGGGCTGCTGAGGTCTCGTGGCATCGGGCGATTCGTCGTCGTGACATCGCCCGCACACATGTCGCGGACGGTCCGCCTGTTCCGCGCCCAGCAGGCCGACGTCGTGCCGTCGGTGTCGGGACTCGTCTCCGACGACCGTCCGCGGCGGCGCTTCTTCGTGCCGAACGACGATTCGCTGCAGGTGTCGGATGCGGCGCTGTACGGGTATGCCGGCCTCGTCTATTACTGGGCGCGCGGGTGGTTCCGTCCAGTGTCGGAGCCGCGATGAAGGTACTGGTGGCGGGCGCAGATGGCCAGTTGGCTTCGGCTGTACTGCAGCAGTTCGGGCCGCACGCCGAGGTCGTCGCATTCGGCCGCGAGGCGCTCGACGTGACCGATCCCGCGAAGGCGCGCGCACGGGCGAAGGCTGAACGACCTGACGTGATTGTGAACTGCGCGTCGTACAACCTGGTTGATGACGCGGAAGACAATCCGGTGACCGCTCTGAACGTCAACGCGCTCGGCGTACGATCGCTTGCGCACGCGGCCGTCGACGTGGGTGCGACGCTCGTTCAGTACAGCACCGACTTCGTCTTCGACGGTCACACCGGCCGTCCCTACATCGAAGAGGACGCGACGAACCCTCAAGGCACGTACGGCATCTCGAAGCTGTTGGGAGAATGGTTTGCGACCGATGTGCCTCGGCACTACATTCTCCGCGTGGAAAGCCTGTTCGGGCGCGCGGCCGGTGGGCCGGCGCACGGAAGTGGCGACGGCATCTGCGCCCGCATCAGGGCCGGCGAGGAGGTGCTCGCGTTCGTCGATCGCACGGTGTCCCCCACGTATATCGTGGACGCCGCCTCGGCGACTCGGTCGATCGTGGAGCGGCAACTGCCGTCGGGCATCTATCACTGCGTCAACTCGGGGTCCTGCACATGGTGGCAGTTCGCGGAGGAGGCCGGACGGTTGCTCGACCTGCAGCCGCGGATGAGGGCGTTGACCGTGGAGGAGGCCGGGTTGCGTGCGAAGCGGCCGAAGTACTGCGCGCTCTCCAACGCGCGTCTCAAGGGTCTCGGCGTGACGATGCCGGACTGGCGCGACGCGCTGCGGCGATCGCTGGCCGGGTAGGGCGCGACGAGACATCCAACCCCAAGCCATGGTGGGTTGATCTCGAGCGCTTCTCTAAAGCAATATTCATTTCCGTGTAGCATCTGCGCCTGTCCCGGCCGCAAACCGGCCGCGTCCGCGAACCGGGTCGACGGCGCGGGAAACCGCGTCTTCGGCGACTGGTCGGCGGCAAAGCCGCAGGTCCGTGACCTGCGGC
>DATLLJ010000117.1:0-26033 GCA_035537875.1 Vicinamibacterales bacterium
CGGCATTCCGATACAACAGAACGTCGTTATTTGAGGCCGAGAAGAAGCCGCCGTCTCTAAACGAGCCGACGCGTTCCGCCACCGGCACGGGACTTCCCACGAGCGCGAGGCGGGTCGCATCGAACGGCTGCGCCATCAGCGTCCCTTCGCGGAGGAACAATAACCGTCCCGGCCCCGAATCGGTACCGCCTACGTACGTGAGACCGACCTCGTACGGCAGCAGCCGCTCGGCGCTCTGCTCTTCGGGCTTCGCATCGAGCGTCCCGATATATGCGCCGCTGGCCTCCGGTGCGCTTGGCGAGATACGCAGGTACACGAAGTGACGGCCGTCCGGGAGAAAGGTGGGAAGCAGATGGAATTCCTCCTTCCGCGCCGGATCGAGCACCGTGACCGGAGACGTGGCGCCGCCGGTCTCGCGGACGTGCAACAGCCCCCCTGCTGTGTTCCCGATGATGATGTCTCCATCACGGTTCCACGAGCCGCCCACGGCCACGCCGGGCACCTCCCCCAAGGTTTGCGGCAGACCGCCAGACACGTCCAGCTTCTTGAGTCTCCCGCCGGCGTCGAATGCGAGGAACCGTCCGTCGGGAGACCAGAAAGGGGGAGGCGTGGCATCGCCGGCCTCCGAACCTGGCAAAGCCCGGACCTCCAGCGAATCCATGGCGCGGATCCAGAGCCGGGCGATCCCATCCGAGCCGCGACCTACGAACACCAGGTGGCGCCCGTCCGGAGACAGGCTGAAATTTCCGGGCACCGCCAACTCGACGACGGGGGGAATCTGGAAGCGCATCGGGCTCGGCGCGGAAGGCCGCTCTCGGAGGTGCTGGTACGCCACGGGCGCCAGCGTCGCCAGCAGCAACGCCGCGGTGCCCCACCCGAGCCACGCTCGGTGTATCCGATGTGTGCGGGGGGGCGCGGCTCTTGACGCGCTCGACGCGTCGGAGAGTCCGTTCAGGGCGAACGCGAGATCGCTGGCCGTCTGGAATCGCCTCGACGGACTCTTGTCCAGGCAGCGATCGACGATCCTCACGAGGGCAGGCGGGATCGCAGCAGCAGCGGCGCCGAGATCCGGCGGATCCTCGTTGAGGATCGCCGCCAGTGTTTCGGGCGCCGTGTCGCGGGCAAACGCGCGGCGACCCGAGAGCAGCTCGTGGAGGATGGCCCCGAAGGCGAACAGATCCGCGCGATGATCCACGGGCAGCGCGCGCACCTGCTCGGGCGCCATGTAGCCGACCGTTCCAAGCACGACGCCTGGACTCGTGTTGGGCGAAACCGTCGGAAGGGCGCTCAGTCCGGCCAGCGCTGGCTCGGCCTGCGTGAGCTTGGCCAGGCCGAAGTCGAGAATTTTCACCCGTCCGTCAGAGGTGAGGAACACGTTCTCCGGTTTCAGATCCCGGTGGACAATCCCCTTCTCATGGGCGGCAGCTAATCCATGGGCGATCTGGATCGCATATTCCACGGCCTTGCGGACGGGGACTGCTCCTACGTTGAGCCTCTCCCGTAACGTTTCGCCTACGAGCAGTTCCGAGACGATGTACGGCGAGCCGTCGTGTTGCCCGATATCGTGGACGGCGAGGATGTTCGGATGGTTGAGCGCGGCTGCCGATCGGGCTTCCTGCTCGAATCGCTGGAGGCGCTCGGCGTCGGCCGAGAACGCCGTGGGCATGACCTTGATCGCGACGTCGCGCCCGAGACGGGAATCGTGAGCGCGATACACCTCGCCCATCCCACCCGCGCCGAGCGGCGCGACGATTTCGTAGGGGCCGAGACGCGCGCCGCTTGAAAGGCTCATGTTGACGCGGTGGAAGACATTTTCGAATCGCCGGGCTCAGCATAGCTTAGATGACAGCCGGGAGGCTTTTCGCGAGGCTGTATTCGAAGCTCGCTGATCCGGGTACCGGACGGCTCGGTCGCCACTCCGATCGAGATGCAGGCGGGTCGACTCGAGGCTCTTTGCGGAGGACTGAGCGAGTCAGAAGCAACGATTCGCTGCGCGGGTCACTGCCCGTTCAGGACACACGGAGCCCGAGCCTCCGCGTCAGCTCGTCGAAACGGGGATCAGCCCGCAAGCTGTCCCAACGCGGATCGAGATTGAGCCACACCAGCCAGTGCGAACGCTCGCCGAACGCCTGCTCGAGTTTCGAGAACGCCTGTTCCTTGTCGCCCATCCCGGCGTGGACAAGAGCCACTCCATACGAAGTGACATATCGCTCGCGCGCGATTTCGTCGAGCCGCATCAGCACCCTTCTGGCATCGCCGGTCCTGCCCTGCAGACCGTATACATGGCCGAGCGCCGCGAGCGTGGGCACCCACTCGCGCAAGCCACCGGTCTGTTCGTATTCGGAAATCGCTTCGGCGTACATCTTCCTCTGCTGGTAGGTCCGGCCAAGCCAGAGATGCGCCAGCGAGAAGTTCGGGGTCATCTCGACGATGGACCGCAACTGCTTCGTCGCGCCCTCGTAGTCGCGGCTGTAGTACTGTTCGAATCCCATGTCGGTGGCCACGGCGACCGAGAGCGGGTCCAGCGCCCGAGCGGCCTCGATTTCGCGGCGCGCCTCCGTGGGCCTTTCCATCGCAGTCAGATAGACGCTGTACCAGTGGTGGGCCGTGGCGTAGTTGGGATTGAGCTCGAGAGAACGTCGGAAGTCGTTCTCCGCGTCCGCGAACTTCCACTCGTAATACAGGCGCACGTATCCGAGCGTCGCGTGGGGCGCCGCGAGGCTGGCGTCGAGCTCCAGTGCCTTCTCCGCGGCGGCCCGCGCTTTGGGAAAGGCGTCGTCGGGCGCGAGATAGCTGCCGTAGCCCAGTGCCGCGTAGCAATCGGCCAGACCGGAGTATGCGAGGGCGTAGGTCGGATCGGCCTCGAGCGCCAGATTGAACTGCTCGATGCCCAGCTTCAGGGAACTCTCCGTACGCTGATTCCAATAGAAGCGCCCACGCTGATAGGCGAGATAGGCATCGGGATTCAGGCGCGAGAGGGGGCTGAGGCGCAACTGCTGGTCCGGCGTGAAAGCCGAGATCCTGCCGGCAATCGTGCGAGAGATCTCGCGCTGTGTCGCGAGAATGTCGCCGATGTCCCGCTCGAAGCTGTCGCTCCAGAGCGAGCGGTCGCTGAGGGCATCCACGAGGTGTGCGCTGATGCGCACGCGGTCGCCGGCGCGCACGACGGAGCCTTCGACGACAGTGTCGACGTTCAGCTCCTTGGCGATCTGCAAGAGCGGCTTTGTCGATCCTTTGTACTGCAGGACCGATGTCAACGAGACTACGCGCAGCTGCCCCAATTGGGTGAGGTCGCCGATCAGCGCGTCGGTCAGGCCATCGGTCAGAAACTCCTGGCTGCTATCGCCGCTGAAATTCTTGAGCGGCAACACCGCCACCGAGGAATATTTCCCGGCGTCCGGCGGCGGACGGAGCTCGCTGGGCGACCACGGGGCGTTGAAGAGCATCAGCGCAACCAGGGCCAGTGCCACGACGACTCCCGGCGCGGCGGGGTGTTTCCACAGCCGTCGAGCGGTCTTGCTTCGTGCCTCCACGAGCCGCGACTCACCCCGTGGGACCGCACTTTCGAGCGCCACGTGCACTTCGGCGCCCGTCCGGTACCGCTGTGTCGGATCCTTGGCCAGACACTTCTCAACGATGGCCGATAGGCGCTCCTCAACGCTCGACGGCAGCCGCGTCGGCGTGTCACGCAGGATGGCAGAGGTGAGCTCGACGCCGCTCTGACCCTGGAAGGGCCGGTGTCCGGACGCCATCTCGTACAACATGACGCCCAGCGCCCAGACGTCGCTGCGTGAGGCGGCCGGCACGCCGCGCAGCACTTCGGGAGCCATGTAGGGGAGAGTGCCGGCCACGACGTCCTGGCCGTCGAGCGTCGCGAGCGATCGCGTGACTTCCTCCAGCTCCTGCGTCCGGCGTATGGCGATACCGAAATCGAGCACCTTCACACGCCCGTCGATCGTGACGAGCACGTTGGCCGTCTTGAGGTCGCGGTGCACGACGCCGTGATCGTGCGCATAGCCAACGGCGTCGGCCAGCTGCATTCCGTAGCGCACGACGGTCTCGAGCGGCAGACCATCGGTGGGAATCAGATCTTTCAACTGGCGACCGTCGACGTACTCCATGGCGAGGTACACCTCGCCACCGGTCTCGCCCACTTCGTAGATCGTACAGATGTGCGGATGATTGAGCGATGCGGCGAGTCGTGCTTCGCGCAGGAGCTGAGTGCGGGCCGTCTTGTCGGCCAGAACGCTGGCGGGAAGGACCTTCAGCGCGACGTCGCGATCCAGGCGCGTGTCGCGCGCGCGGTAGACCTCCCCCATCCCGCCGGCCCCGATGGCAGAGTGAATCTCATACGGGCCGAGGCGAACGCCGGAAGTGAGCTTCACCGGTTGAAGTCGGGCGAATTATATCCTCCCCAGAACTGATCCCGTGTTCCGCGTTGGGCTTTCCGAATGTCAACCCACTGGTTGGTCTTCGGGTGCTGCTCGTGGTACCTGAAAGAGCCGATCGACCGGCCGTCTGGAGACCAGAACGGAAGGTCACCGACGACACTTTCGGTTCCGGCTGAGGCCGTCGTCTTCCTCCGACAGGAATATGAGGTGAGGATCGCTCCACGGGCCGTCAAGGGTGGGCGTCCGTCTCGCGGCGCAGCACGACCACGGAACGCGCACGCACCACGTAGCTCGCCGTCTGCAGTAGGGGCTCGTGTCCCGGTTCAACGATGTCGTCCGGGCTCGGCCGCGCAGTGTCGACGACGCGCCGCCATTCAAAGGCCTTGCCTTCCATCACCGTGAAGCGGTGGTCTTCCCAATGCCCGTTGATCATCACGTACAGATCGCCGTCGCCAACCGATGCACCGCGAAGCAAGTAGGCGATGCACCGCGACTCGTGCCCGAGATCCACCGGCCCGTCGACTCCATGCCACGAGACGTCTTCACGCCAGAACGTGGGCCGCCCGATGCATGGGTGCGACTTGCGAAACGCGATCATGAGCTTGAAAAAACGGAAGACGTCGCGGTTGTCGTCCAGCCGCGCCCAATCGAGCCAGGTGATTTCGTTGTCCTGGTTGTAGGGATTGTTGTTGCCGCGCTGCGTGTTCAGGAACTCGTCGCCGGCCACGATCATCGGCAGGCCGTTGGCGAGCATGAGCAGCGCGCAGAAGTTCTTGGCTTGTTGCCGGCGCAAGGCGAGCACGCCTTCGGGCGCGTTGGCGTCGCCTTCGACGCCGCAGTTCCAGCTCAGGTTGTCGCTGGTGCCATCGGTGTTGCCGTGGCCGTTGGCCTCGTTGTGTTTGTGGTCATAAGCCACCAGGTCGTAGAGGCAGAACCCGTCGTGCGCGGTGACAAAGTTGACGCTCTGGTGCGGGCGACACGTCTCCTCGAGATGGTCGGGGAACAGGTCGTCGCTGCCATAGAGCCGCTGCATCAGGGCCCCCACCTTGCCCGGCTCGCCCCGCACGAACGAACGCACGGCGTCGCGAAACTTGCCGTTCCACTGCAGCCACCCAATGCCAGGGAACCCGCGGCCGAGTTGATAGCTGCCGATGTCCCATGCCTCCGCCACGAGCCGGACGTTGAACAGGCGCGCGAGCAGGCTGAGCTCCGACACCAGAGTGGCTTCATGGACGTTCATCGTGCCGTCGGCCGCGCGTGAAAAGATCGAGGCGAGATCAAAGCGAAAACCATCCACGGCCATCGTGCGCGCCCAGAAACGGAGGCTTTCGAGCACGAGGACCCGCGCGCCGGGATGGCCGGTACGCACCGTGTTGCCGCAGCCGGTATCGTTGATGTACTGTCGCCGGTCCGGTGTGAGCAGGTAATAGCTGCTGTTGTCCACGCCGCGGTAACTGTACGTCGGCCCGGTTTCGTCGCCTTCGGCCGTGTGGTTGTAGACCACGTCGAGCCACACCTCGATGCCCGCCGCGTGGAACGCCTGCACCATCGTCCGGAATTCTTCGAAGGCCTCGCCGTGCGCGTACGACTGATGGGGCGAGAAGAAGTGCAGCGTCATGTAGCCCCAGTAATTGCCCTCCTGCGGATCGAACTGGTGGACGGGGAGGAGCTCGACGACCGTGACGCCGAGCTCCTTGAGGTGGGGAATCTTCTCGGTCACGCCGGCAAACGTGCCGCGTTTCGCGGGCGTGACCCCGGAGTTCGCGCGCGCGGTGAATCCTTTCACATGCAGTTCATAGACGATGGCGTCCCGGCAGCTGTATCGCGGGGCCGCCTCTGTCGGAAGGGCAACGGTCCCCTTGCTCGGCAGACGGCCCAGCGGCGCGCGTCCGTCGGTCGGGCCCGCTCGGGCGCACGCTTCGCGGCTGAACTCGGGCGGGAAGAACACCGACGGCGCGTAAGGATCGAGCAGGACCTTCTGCGGATCGAAGCGGAGCCCGTGCTCGGGTTCGTGCGGCCCTTCGACCCGATAGGCGTAGAGCGTGGCGCCGAGAAGGTCGCTCGCCGGGATGCGGCAGTGCCAGACGTTCCCCGTCTTGTGCGCCGGATGCCGGAAACGATACTCAAAGACCGGTCTGGCTGGGTCTTCCTCGGTGTAGCACAACAGCGTGACGCCGGTGGCGTGCCTCGAGTAGACGGAAAAATTGAACGTGTCGTCCGCCTCCACCCACTGGACCCCGAACGGCCAGGGACTTCCCGCAGGTATCGGGCCAGGTGGCCGGGCACTCGAGATGGCTGTCATGCTGTCGCTTGACGGTCTCGGCCTTACCGGGCCTTCCCCTGTTTGGCGACCGCTTCCTGTGCCTTGCGGATTTCGTTCGGGTCGCCGAGGTAGTAGTGCTTGATCGGCTCGAGATTGGCGTCAAGCTCGTAGACCAACGGTACGCCGGTCGGAATGTTCAGTTCCACGATGTCGTCGTCGGAGATGTTGTCCAGGAACTTGACCAGCGCGCGCAGGCTGTTGCCATGAGCCGCGATGATCACCTGCAGGCCTGACCTGACTGCCGGAGCGATGGCCTCGTGCCAATAGGGCAGGAAGCGAATCACGGTATCCTTCAAGCACTCGGTCAACGGGATATGTTGTGGCTCGAGACCACGGTATCGCGGGTCGCGACCGGGCCAACGCGGATCATCTTCGGTCAGCGCCGGAGGCCGGACGTCGTAGCTGCGCCGCCAGATCTTCACCTGCGCGTCCCCGTACTTTGCCGCTGTCTCGGCCTTGTCGAGCCCTTGCAGCGCCCCATAATGGCGCTCGTTGAGACGCCAGGAATGGTGAACCGGGATCCACATCAGGTCCATTTCGTCGAGCGCAACCCACAAGGTGCGAACAGCCCGCTTGAGCACTGACGTGAATGCCACGTCAAAGACGTAGCCTTCCGCCTTCAGAAGGTGTCCGGCACGGTGCGCCTCGGCAAAGCCGCGCTCCGACAGATCCACGTCAGTCCAGCCGGTGAAGCGGTTCTCCATGTTCCAGGTGCTCTCGCCGTGGCGGAGCAGCACGACGTTGTGCATGGGTTCTCCTCCAGGTTGAACTCAGGCTACTTCGACGCCAAAGGGTAGGCGGCCATGCCCTTGAAGATCGCGTTCGCACCCAGTTCCGCCTCGATCTTCATCAGGCGATTGTATTTTGCCGTCCGTTCGCTGCGAGCTGGCGCGCCCGTCTTGATCTGCCCGGTGCCCATCGCTACCACCAAATCGGCAATGGTGGTGTCCTCCGTTTCGCCTGAGCGGTGCGACACGATCGCCGTCCAAGCAGCGCGATGGGCTTCCTGAATGGCCTGAATCGTCTCGGTGAGCGTGCCGATCTGGTTCAGCTTGATCAGGATGCTGTTACAACTATGCTCGCGAATCGCCCGCTGCAAGAACGTGACGTTGGTCACCAGCAGGTCGTCGCCGACCAGCTGCACGCGCTCACCGAGTCGCTCCGTCAGCAGGCGCCAGCCGTCCCAGTCGTCCTCTGCCAGCCCGTCTTCGATGCTCACGATAGGGTATTTGTTGACCCAATCCTCCCAGAAATCGACCATCTGCGCGCTGGTAAGGCTTCGCCCTTCGCGTTCGAGGTGATAAAGGCCGTCACGGTAGAACGAGCTGGCTGCGGGGTCGAAGGCGAGGAAACAATCTCGGCCCGGCTTGTATCCGGCGTTCTCGATGGCGGCAAGGATGACCTCGACGGCCGCGGCGTTCGACGGCAGCGACGGCGCAAAGCCACCTTCGTCGCCGACGTTGGTGGAGGCGTCCCGGCCGTGAAGGACGGACCTGAGCGCGGCATAGACCTCGGCTCCGCAGCGTACAGCCTCGCGAAAATTCGGCAGGCCGGCCGGCACGAGCATGAATTCCTGGATGTCCGTGGAATTCTGCGCATGCTTGCCGCCGTTCAGGATGTTGAACATCGGCACCGGCAGAACATGGGCATCGACGCCCCCGATGTAGCGGTACAGGGGCACGCGAAGCTCCGTTGCGGCCGCGCGCGCGCACGCCAGCGAGACGCCCAAGATGGCATTGGCGCCGAGCCGGCCCTTGTTCGGCGTGCCGTCCAGCGCAATCAGCGCGAGGTCGATCCCGCGCTGGTCGCTGGCGTCGCAACCCTTCAATGCCCGGGCGATCTCCGTCTTCACATGCTCCACGGCCTTCAGCACACCCTTGCCGCCAAACCGCTTCTTGTCGCCGTCGCGCAATTCGATTGCCTCGTTGATCCCCGTGGAGGCGCCCGAAGGCACCATGGCCTGGCCGATGGTGCCATCGGCCAGCGTGACCTCCACTGCGACCGTCGGGCTCCCGCGCGAGTCCAGTACCTCACTGCCTTCGATGCTTGCAATTCGCAGATCCATGTCAACCTCCGCACGACCAGCCGAACCGCGTCCGTTCTTCGAGACGGCGGATCAGGCCGCGATATGCGCGGCCATTTCAGCCAGGCGCGTCGAGTAACCCATCTCGTTGTCATACCACGCGGCAATGGACAGCAACTCGCCCTGAACCGCCGTCAGCGGCAGGTCGACGATCGACGAATGCGGATCGCCGACGATGCGGGACGACGCCCATTCGTCCTCCAGGACGGACATCACGCCTTTGAGGGGTGAGACCCCGGCCGCCTTGCGGAACGCGTCGTTGACCTGTTCGACGGTCACAGGGCGCTCGGTGAGCAGGTTCAGCTCGGCGATGCTGCCGGTGCGTGTGGGGACGCGGTAGGCCTTCCCGGTAATGTTGAGGCCCTTCCAGATGAAGGCGAGGGCGCGCGCGGCGCCGGACGAAGAAGGGATGATGTTCTCGGCGGCGGCCCAGGAATCGCGGCGATCCTTCATCGGCTGGTCAGTGAGCGCCTGTGTGTTGGTATAGGCATGGATGGTCGAGAACAGGCCGTATTTGATGCCGAAGTTCTCGATCACCACCTTGACCATCGGGGCGAGCGCGTTCGTCGTACAGCTCGCCATGCTGACGATCTTGTGCTTCTCCGGATCGAACGTGTCGAGGTTGATGCCCGGCAGCAACACCGCGTCGCAGTCTTCCCGCTTCTTGCTCGGTGCGCTGACGAGCACGCGCC
Organism: Vicinamibacterales bacterium; assembly: GCA_035537875.1. Classification (GTDB taxonomy): domain Bacteria; phylum Acidobacteriota; class Vicinamibacteria; order Vicinamibacterales; family CAVVIG01; genus DATLLJ01. The sequence continues at coordinate 9,490 of DATLLJ010000117.1, forward strand.
TGGCGCCGGCATCAAGATGGGCCTGCGCGCCGGGACGCGTGGTGGCCCGGCCCGTGCAGTCGATCACCAGGTCGACCCCAAGGGCCTTCCAGTCCGGCAGCGCCTTCGTCGAGTCGAAGTAGGGGATCTCGCGACCGCCGATGACGAAGCGGCTGCCTTTCGTCGCGACTGCCTCTGGCCAGCGTCCGTAGTTGGAGTCGACCTCGAAGAGGGCGGCCAGCGTGGGGACATCCTTGATATCCGAGATGGACACCGGGACGAACAGACTCTCCTTGAGCGCCACCCTCATCAAGGAGCGGCCGATGCGACCGAAACCGTGAATTGCAATCCTGGCCATAACAGTCCTCTCTCACGATGCGTTTCCTGACTCGAGACCGCGCCGCGTCCACGTCATTCCACCGGGCACGGTTCGGCGTGCCAGATGTCCCTGGCGTAATCGGCGATGGTCCGGTCGCTCGAGAACTTCCTGGATGCCGAGATGTTGAGCACCGCTTTGCGCGACCAGGTCTCCTGGTCCGCATACAGATTGCCCAGGCGCGTTTGCGCCTCGCTGTAGCTCTTGAGGTCGGCGAGGTGCATGTAGTGGTCGCCCTTGTGGATCAGCACGTCGAGGATCGGCGCGAACACGCCAGGCTCGTGCCGACTGAAGTGATTACCGGCGATGAGGTCGAGCGCGGCGCGCGTCTCGGCATCGTTGTCGTAATGCCACTGCGGCTGGTACCGGCCTCGGCTGTTGGCGACCTCTTCGGCTGTCAGGCCGAAGAGGAAGAAGTTCTCCTCGCCAGCCGCGTCGGCCATCTCGATGGTCGCGCCGTCGCGGGTGCCGATGGTGAGCGCGCCGTTCATCATGAGCTTCATGTTGCCGGTGCCGCTCGCTTCGTACCCAGCTGTTGAAATCTGCTCCGACACGTCGCTCGCGGGAATCAGCCGCTCGGCGATGGAAACGCTGTAGTCGGGCACGAAAACCACCTTCAGGCGCCCATGCATCGCCGTGTCACCGTCGATGGTCGCCCCCAGGTTATTGATGAACTTGATGATCAGCTTGGCGAAGTGATACGCGGGCGCCGCCTTGCCGGAAAAGAAGAACGTGCGCGGCGGCACGTCGTGCTTCGGATTCTCGCGCAAGCGGTTGTACAGGACGACGATGTGGAGCGCGTTCAGGAGCTGGCGTTTGTACTCGTGGATGCGCTTGATGTGCGTATCGAAGATCGACTCGGGGTCGACGACGTGTCCCGTGGCAGACTTGAGCCAGCCGGCGAACCGCCCCTTGGCCTCGCGCTTGGCTCCGCGAATTGCGGCGCGGAACGCCTGGTCTCCGGCCAGCGGCTCGAGTTTCTGGAGCTGGTCGAGATCGACGATCCAGCCGTCGCCGATGGCGTCGGTGATGACGGCGGCGAGCGGCGGATTCGCGAGCAGGAGGAAGCGCCGCTGCGTGACGCCGTTGGTCTTGTTGTTGAACCGGCCGGGGAAGAGCGCGGCGAAGTCAGGCACGACGGTGCGCTTGAGCAGCTCCGAGTGAATCGCCGCCACGCCGTTGGTGCTGTGCGAGCCGACGATGGCGAGGTGCGCCATGCGGATCTGCTTCGGATGGCCCTCCTCAATGAGGCTCATGCGCGCGACCCGTCCGTCATCGGCGGGGAAACGCGTGCGTACGTCGTCAAGGAAACGGCGGTTGATCTCGTAGATGATCTCGAGCTGCCGCGGCAGCACCACCTCAAACCAGGACAGCGGCCACTTCTCCAACGCCTCGGGCAGCAACGTGTGGTTTGTGTAAGCGAGCGTGCGCTGCGTCAGATCCCAGGCCTCGTCCCACCCGAGCTTCGCTTCGTCGAGAAGGATCCTCATCAGCTCGGGGACCGCGAGCGTCGGATGCGTGTCGTTGAGCTGCATCGCGACTTTGTCGGGTAGCGCCGACCAGTCGTTGCCGGCGGCGCGGAAGCGGCGGGTCGCGTCGGCCAGCGTGCAGGCCACCAGGAAGTACTGCTGCAGGAAGCGCAGCCCCTTCCCCTCCGTGGTCGAGTCGTCGGGGTAGAGCACACGCGTCAGCGTTTCGGCCGTGAGCGTCTCGGCCAGCGCGCCGACGAAGTCGCCGCCGCTGAACTGCTGGAAGTCGAAGTAGTCCGGTGTGGCAGCTGACCACAGGCGCAGCGTATTGATGGTTTTTCCACCGTACCCGACCACCGGGCGGTCGTAGGGAATCCCGATGAGCGTCGACGGCCGGCCCTGGACCGTCCGCAGCGCTCCCACGTGAATGTCGAACGAGCAGGCCAGCCGCACCTCGACGGCTTGGTCCGGTCGCGGGACTTCCCAGGGATCGGGCCGGGCGAGCCAGTGATCCGGCTGCTCGTGCTGCCATCCGTCGCGCACGGTCTGCTTGAAGATGCCGTACTCGTAGCGCAGGCCGGAGCCCATTCCTGGAATGCTGAGGGTCGCCATCGAATCCAGGAAGCACGCCGCCAGCCGGCCGAGCCCGCCGTTGCCGAGACCGGCGTCGGGCTCCTGCTCGACGATCTCGAACGGATCGATCTTGTGCTTCTCACAGAGCTGGCTCCAGACCGGGTCGAGCAACAGGTTGGTGATGTTGTTCGCCAGCGAGCGGCCCATGAGGAATTCGAGCGACAGGTAGTAGACCCGTTTCGCATTCCGGGTCTGGTACGTCTGCTCGGTCTTGATCCAGCGCTGCGACAGGACGTCGCGGACCGAGCGCGCGACGGCTTCGAACCTGTCGCGCGGCGTGGCGGCGGCGACAGGGACGACCTGATCGAAGGTCAGATGCCGTTCGTACAGCGCGTCGCTGCCACCGGAGAACTGGACCGGGCCGCAGTTGAAGCGATCGAGCAGATTGGAACGCGCCATCAGTTGGTTCCCCCTCATCGATTCAGTACGACCGCCTTCGCGTGCGCGGACTGGGCGCGCATGGGCTTCGGCGCGGCCCCTCGCGCTCCGTCGCATTGAGCGCCAGCGGAATCGTCGTCAGGACAGCCGCGCCGCTCGTGACCAGCGCGAAGGTCGAGCCGACCATGCCGCGGCCGACAACGCCAGTCCCTTCACGCCGGACCCGCGGCCCTGATCTCCGCGCTGACGCCGGACTCGTACTTTTTAAAGTTCTCACGGAACAGATCGGCGAGCTTCTTCGCCGTCGTGTCGTAGGCCGAGGCGTCGGCCCACGCGCCGCGCGGCCAGAGGATTTCCCGAGGCACACCGGGACACTCGGTCGCTACGTCAAAGCCAAAGATTGGATCGCGCTCGGTCCTGGCGTTCGCGAGAGCGCCGTCGTGGATCGCGTCGATGATGGCACGGGTGTGCGTGAGGCTGATGCGCTTGCCGGTGCCGTACGCGCCGCCGCCCCAGCCGGTATTCACCAGCCAGACGCGCGCCCCATGCTGCTTCATCTTCGCCGCCAGCAGCTCAGCGTACTTGGAGGGATGCCACACGAGGAACGGTCCGCCGAAGCAGGGCGAGAACGTGGCCTGCGGTTCGGTGACGCCCATCTCCGTGCCGGCGACTTTGGCGGTGTATCCGCTCATGAAGTGATACATCGCGTGCGCGGGCGACAGGACGCTGACCGGCGGCAGGACGCCGAAGGCGTCGCACGTCAGGAAGATGACGTCGCTCGGATGGCCGGCGATGCACGGGATCTTCGCGCTGCGGATGAATTCGATCGGGTAGGCGCCGCGGGTGTTCTCCGTGATGGCAGTGTCGGTGAAGTCGACCGTGCGATCTTCCTCCAGCACGACGTTCTCGAGCACGGCGCCGAAGCGCAGCGCCTGAAAGATGTCCGGCTCGCTCTCCGGCGTCAGGTTGATCGCCTTCGCGTAGCACCCGCCTTCGATGTTGAAGATCCCTTCGGGGCTCCAGCAGTGCTCGTCGTCGCCGATCAGGTGACGCTTGGGATCGGCGGAGAGCGTCGTCTTGCCAGTTCCGCTCAGGCCGAAGAGCAGCGACGAGCGGCCCGTCTGCCTGTCTGCCGTGGCGGAGCAGTGCATCGAGAGAATCCCGCGCTTGGGCGCGAAGTAGTTGACGACCGTGAAGACGCCCTTCTTCATCTCGCCGGCGTACTCGGTGCCGAGGATGACCATCTCGCGCTCTTCGAGGCTGAGGGCCACGCTCGTCGTCGAACCCATGCCGGCGGTGAGGCGGTTGGCGGGGAAGGCGCCCGCGTTGTAGATCGTGAGCTGCGGTGTGCCGAAGCCCGCCAGCTCCTGCGGCGTCGGCCGGATGAGCATGGTGCGCATGAAAAGCGCGTGATACGGGCGCGAGCAGATGACGCGGATCTTGATGCGGTATGTCGGGTCCCAGCCCGCGAAGCCGTCGAAGCAGTACAGCCGGTCCCGCGTGTTCAGGTAGTCGATGGCGCGCTGGCGGTTGATGGCAAACGTCTGAGCGTCGCAGGGGATGTTGACCGGCCCCCACCACACGTCCTTTTCAGAATCCGGGTGCTTGACCACCCGCTTGTCCCTGGGGGAGCGGCCCGTCTTCACGCCGGAATAGGCCACCAGCGCTCCGTTCTCGGCAATGCTGGCGTCCTTCTCGTAGCGAATGGCGTGCTCGTAGAGGGAACTTGGTGGGAGGTTGCGGTGAACCTCCCCGACGGTCAGTTGGTGCGGCTCGAGGGTGAAGTCGCTCATCGGATTATTGGTGTCTCGATGGTCCGACACGCAAGGCCAGTACCGACCGCGGACGGGCAGCAGGCTCTTTGCAGAACGGTGGGAGGACGACGCCAGGCGCGGGGCGTTGGGGGGAGCGCGCTCCGCTATTTCGGACAACCTCCGGTAAAAGTGGACCTCGAGACGCCGAGGCAGATGTTTCCTCGTGCTGAAAACGGGACTCGGGTCGGCCCTGGTCGTGGACGGCAACATCATGCCCATGGAACTCGGGCATTTCCCCTATAAAGCCGGAACCTATGAGACTATCTCGAGCTCGACGACGTGGTCATTGGCGGCGGCAACGTCGCGAAGCTGGACACGCTGTCGACAGGCTGCCGGGCCGGAGACAACGCGCTCGCATTCCGCGGCGGGTCTCTTCTGTGGAAAAGAGACGGGCGCGGGAGAGCCGCCGCCCGCGCCACCCATCATCGCGGTCATCGCGAAAGAACTGAAGGAGGTCCCGATGCCGGTCGCCGACTACGCACAGTACTGCCAGATGCTCGATCGCGCGCAGAAGGGCAGGTTCGCCTATCCAGCTATCAACGTGACGTCGCTCACGACGGCGAACGCCGTGTTGAAAGGACTGGCCGACAGCAAGAGCGACGGGTTCATCCAGGTATCGACCGGAGGCGGCGCGTTCGCGTCGGGCGCCGGTGTGAAGGACATGGCGCTCGGCGCCATCTCGATTGCCGAACATGTCCACCGCGCGGCGGCGCGGTATCCAATCTACGTGGCGCTCCACACGGACCATTGCCAGGCGGACAAGCTGGAGACGTTCGTGATGCCGCTCGTGGAGGAGACCGAGCGGCGGCGGGCGGCAGGCAAACCGAACCTGTTCAACAGCCACATGTTCGACGGCAGCGCGCTGCCGCTCAAGGAGAACCTCGACATCGCCGTGAAACTGCTGGAACGGTTCACGAAGAGCGACCTGATCCTCGAGATCGAAGCCGGAGTGGTGGGCGGCGAGGAGGACGGCGTGAGGGCGAGCGCCGGCGCGAAGCTCTACACGACGCCCGAGGACACGTTGGAGGTCGCGCGGCGCCTGAAGGCGGTGCCAGGCGCGCGCTACCTGCTCGCGGCGACGTTCGGCAACGTGCATGGGGTGTACAAACCGGGCCAGGTCAAGCTGAAACCGTCCATCCTGAAGGAGTGCCAGGATGCCGTCGTCGCCGCGTTCGGCGAAGCGGCGCGGTTCCACCTGGTCTTCCACGGCGGATCGGGATCGGAGCTCGGCGACATCCACGAAGCGTTGGATTACGGCGTGGTGAAGATGAACGTCGACACCGACATGCAGTACGCCTTTACGCGCGCCATCGCAGACCATTGCTTCAGGAACTACGACGGCGTTCTCCGGGTGGACGGAGAGGTCGGCAGCAAGAAGGCCTACGATCCGCGCTCCTACCTCGCCCTCGCCGAGAAGGCGATGGCCGCACGGGTCGTGCGGGCGACGACCGAACTGCGGTCGGCCGGCACGACGATGATGCGATGAAAGGGCGGTGAGGATCGAATGGGCGACGATCTCGATTTCACGATAGCGACGCTGGGCGAATCCCGCACCCCGTCGCCGATCTCGGGTGTCCGGTTCACGCGCGACGAGGAGCGCGTGGTCTATCACTCCACGCTCGAGGGGATGAAACCCTGGTTGGACAAAGGCGTGTCGCCTCCCGCCATGGAGGTTGCCGGACCGAGGCGCATGCTGTTCTTCGATCCGGCGAAGGTCGCGTGCGGGATCGTGACGTGCGGCGGTCTTTGCCCAGGGTTGAACGACGTGATCCGCTCGGTCGTCCTGACCCTGCGCCACCATTACGGCGTGAACAAGGTCTACGGCTTCCGTTTTGGCTACGAAGGCCTCGTCCGCCGGAGTCGGCACGAGCCGCTCGAGCTGACAGCCGAATCGGTCCACCGGATCCACGAGAGCGGCGGATCGATCCTCGGATCCTCTCGAGGGCACCAGGACGCGGCGGAAATGGTCGACTACCTGGAAGACCTGGGCGTCGGGATCCTGTTCGCCATCGGCGGCGACGGGACACTTCGCGGGGCGCAGAAGATCGGCGAGGAAGCGGCACGGCGTGGCTTGAACATCGGCGTCATCGGTGTCCCGAAGACGATCGACAACGACATCTCGTTCGTCCAGAGAACGTTTGGATTCGAGACCGCGGTCACCGAGGCGAGGCGGGCGACGTACGCAGCCAACGTCGAGGCGGAAGCGGCGCGCAACGGGATCGGACTCGTGAAGCTGATGGGCCGCGATTCGGGGTTCGTCGCGGCGTACTCGGCACTGGTCAACAGCCAGGTGAACTTCTGCCTGGTTCCCGAGGTGCCATTCACGCTCGAGGGGTTCCTGTCAGCGCTTCAGCAGCGGCTCGAGCACCGAGGCCACGCGACGATCGTGGTCGCGGAAGGCGCCGGCCAGGATCTCATGGCGAAGAGCCAGGAGCGCGACGCCTCAGGTAACGTCAAGTACGGCGACATCGGCATCGTTCTCCGCAACGCAATCAACGACCACTTCAGGCGCACTGGCACGGCGATCACCCTCAAGTACATCGATCCCGGCTACACCATCCGGAGCGTGCCGGCGACCGCGCACGACGCGGCCTTTTGCCTGCTCCTCGGACAGAGCGCGGTCCACGCGGGCCTCGGCGGGCGCACGAACATGGTCGTCAGCTTCTGGAACCACCAGTTCACCCACGTGCCGATCTCGCTCGCCGTATCCGAGCGCAAGAAGATCGATCCGGAGGGCGCACTCTGGAGCAGTGTGATGACGTCCACCGGTCAGCCGCGGGACATGCGGTAATCGTCTCTGTTTCTGGCCGTCAGCCCACCGGCGCCGGGTCAGCTCGGTCGGTGGACCAGGTCCGCCAGCCGGGCGCCAACCACGAGACCCATCGCCATGGCGCCGACCACGAACACGGATTTGAAGGAGAGCGCCAGTGTTGCGCCGGCGAGCGCTGGATCGGCCGCCGGTCCGGCGGCGGACAGGCGCATGGCGCCGGCGATGCTCTGGTAGATGAAAACCCCCGGCATCATCGGCACAGCGCCCGCAAAGGCGACGGCCGAGAACGGCAGCCGCAGGCGATCGGCGGCCACGTTGGCGATCAGCCCGATGGCCATGCACGCGAACAGGGTGGATATTTCCACGCTCAGGTAATCGAGAGACAGATAGCGGAGACCATGACCAACCATGCCGCACAGGATCGACACCCACAGGACGCGCCACGGCGCGTTGTAGAACGCACCGAACCCGCAGGCGGCCACGCCGGCCAGCACCACATCCAGTGGCAGCGTGATCCGCATGGCCGCGGACGGGGACGTCGAGAGGGTCGCCGGACCGAGGATGAGCCAGCCACCGAGGACCACGCCGAGGGCGGTGGCGATGAGAATGCCCGTCGCGAGCCCCAGGCGGCAGACGCCCGTCTGCATATGGTTCTCCAGCATGTCGTGCACGCTGTTGATGAGATGCGGGCCCGGCACGAGCATCAGCGCCGGAACGATCAGGCACAGGCCCGGCGTCTCTGTCCATCCTAGACGGATCGCCAGACCGCAAAACGCCGCGCCCATCAGCCCCGCACCGAAGGGCTGCACGAAGAGCACGGGAGACCGCTTGGCAAGCTCCTGCCGTGCGATCAACCCGAAGCCGGAAGAGACGCCGCTCACGGCGATGGCGCCCCAGTCCGCGCTGAGCAACCAGGCGATGGCTGACGCCGCCAGCCCGAAGAGGGCGACCACAACCCAGCGTCGGTGCCGCGGCGCCAGGCGTTCCATGGATTCCAGGCTCCTCGTGGCTTCCTCGAGCCCGATGCGGTCCAGGCACAGATCATCGATCACACGCCGGACGCCCACGCCGACTGCGACGTTGATGCGAAGCTCCGGCGCCCGTGCATGGATAGCACGCCCATCGGCCAACGCGAGCGTGACCTCGCGATACCCCACGACCGGCTGCGCGTTGACCCCGAGATGCCGCGCGATCCGCGCGAGGCCGCGCTCGAGATCTTTCGAACCGACGTTGTATTCGAGCAAGAGGCGCGCACTCAATTGAAGGAAGCGCAGCGCCGCCTCCCTGGGTGCGGTGGCGTTCTGAGGCGGCTCGAGGGCGTTCGTTTCGGAGGTCATGGTAGCTGGACCGGCGCGTTCGAGCCGCGGTATCACCTCTGGAAGATCAGGCCAGACGGAAGAAAGCACGTCCGAGCGAGTATGTGATTGAATGGCGCGATGTCCAAGCCGGATCTTGTCATGATCGACTGGACGGGAAGCGCGGGTGGACCGCACTGCTCCTGCGGCGATACCCCTTCACGTACATGGGCATCGACGATCACGAGGTGTTGTTTGGTCGCGGAACACAGCCGACCAACGACGATCTCCTCGGCGCATGGCGCCTCGACGCTCTACTACTCGAACGAGCCGACGCCGAGCCAGACCATCAGGTTGCTCGATCGCTCAGTGTCGCGCACGTGCGGCATGATCTGCTCGAGCACCGATTGCCACAGATCCGTCGTCATCTCACCCTGGCGAACGTCAGGCGCGGGAAGCCGGTCAAAGTCGTGACTTGAACCACAGGCTATCGCCGCAGCGATTGGGTTCTTTGTGGCCTTCGGGGCACCTCCCGAAAGGTCTCGGCGGGCCTGCGTAGATCTCTTGAGCGCCTCGGATTCTCAAGAAGTCGGTGAGCTCAAGGGAGGTTGGAACCCTGGAGACGGAACTGACCGTGATCCGGAGCACCTCCGGAATGATGGACTGCTTTGTTGCGTCCGAGCCCTAGGTCCTGTCGATAGCGGTCTTACGAATCAACAGCTTAGGCCGTACTGCTACGGTGAATCGGAGTGTGGCACTCCGGATGCTAGAAGCTCGTGCCCATGACCTACATTCGGCGACGACGCGCAAACCCGACTTGGAGCCGCTCCCTGGCGGCCACGATTCTTGTGTATCTGGTCCTGTGTGCCGCCCCGGCCGCCGCGCAGAGCGCAGCTGCGGGAGGTTCAGGCGTGGCGGCTCCTGATACGTCGCAGGGCAATGTCGCGACGGTGACGTGCTCGTCAGCGTCCGGCCAGCGCACCCAGTGTCCAGCGGACACGTCGGCGGGAGTGGCGCTCGTCCGGTCGACAAGTCCTGGCCAATGTCTGCTGGGAAAAACGTGGGGCTACGACGACAAGGGGATCTGGGTCTCGGACGGGTGCGGGGGCGAGTTCATGGTCGGCCAGGCAGCGGGGGGCGCCACCGGCGCGCAGCCGACGCCGACACCGCAACCCGTCGAACGCATCGAGACGTGGGGCGAGTTCGACCCTGGCCAGGGATTCCTGGTCGGCCGGAGCGGCGCGGGCGAACTCGAGATCAGCGCCTACGCGCTGGTTCGCTACATGAACCAGATGCCCGGCACGCAGACGTTCACGGACCATCTGGGCATCGAGCACACGGTGGACGGCCGCAACGACCTATTCCCGCACCGAATCATGGTCTTCTTCAAGGGCTGGCTCGGCAATCCGAAGCTCGTCTACAACATCTTCTTCTGGACCGTGAACCCAACGGACCAGAAGAACTTCTTTGCGGGCCTGGGGTACCAGTTCTCGCGTCGTTTCAGCGTGTATGTAGGCCTGAACGGGCTGCCGGGGACGCGTTCGCTGCAGGGCTCGCACCCTTACTGGCTCGGGCATGACCGCGTGATGGCCGACGAGTACTTCCGGCCGTACTTTTCAAACGGGGTCTGGGCGCAGGGCGAGATCTTCCCTGGGTTCTGGTACAACGTCATGGCCGCCAACAACCTGAGCGCGCTCGGCTTCAAGGCGACGCAACTGGACCGGACATGGGGCACAGGCGCCTCGTTCTGGTGGATGCCGACAACGCAGGAATTCGGCCCGCGCGGCGGGTACGGCGACTGGGAGTACCACGAGGAAGTAGCCACCCGGTTCGGCGTCTCCAGCACCTTCACTCCTGAAGAACGCTACACCGATTCCAATACGGGCGCGACGGGCAGCACCTTGATCAAGCTGGGGGACAGCCTGAACGTGTTTGACACGGGCGCGCTGGCGCCGGGCGTTACCGTGCAGAACGTGGATTACCGGCTGCTGTCGGTCGATGCCGGCTTGAAATACAAAGGGGCCTTCCTGCAGACCGAGTTCTACAACCGGTGGCTGGACGACTTCGTTGCCGATGGCCCTCTACCGGTCGAATCGGTGCATGACTGGGGGTACTACGTCCAGGGCGCGTTCTACCCCATCAAGAAGAAGCTGGAAGTCTACGGCGCAACGTCGCAGATTTACGGCGACACGTCGGCAGGTTACAGCAAGAGCAGCGAATACATCGGCGGCGGAAACTTCTACCCCTTCGACACGCGCAACCATCGGGTGAACGTGCAGATTCAGAAAGTGAACCGCTCGCCCGTCAGCAGCACGTTCGGCTACTACGTGGGTGGTCAAAAGGGTACGACTGTGTCGGCGGCGTTCTCGGTGTTCTTCTGAAGTGAAGCGTAACGCGAACAGGTCACCCGTGGGATACCCGGCCTATCCCTACCCGGTCGGCGCCAGCGGCACGGTGTTCCACATCAACCTCGAGGTGAACTTCTGATCGGCGGGGTGAACATGACTTCCAGGCCTTCGTCCCGTTCGGCGGCCCTTCTCAGCGCCTTCATCGCGCTCACGCTGCTGGCGCTCGTCTACGTCCGCGCGCGGCCGCTCGACGCACAGGGTCAGGGCGCCGCCAACGAGTTTTACGACTCGCACTTCCACCTGACGAACTATGTCCAGCAGGGCATTGAAGTCCGCCAGTTCCTGCAGATCATGGGCAACCGGGTCGGACGTTCGACGCTCTTCGGCATCCCTCTGCAGCAGCAGTGGTCGTACGCCAACTCGGGTGACTTCGCGCCAACTTACTACCTGCACACCGACGCGCCGCTCTATTACTACTCGTTCACCGACGCGTACATCGCGAGTGCGTACCGTGCGCTGCCTCCCGAACAGCGGGCGCGCTTCGACCCGATGATCACGGGCTTCAACCCGGCGGATATGTACGGCGTCGATCACATCCGCCGCGTCCTTCAGACCTTCCCCGGCGTCTTCACCGGCATCGGCGAGTTCAGCATTCACAAGGAATTCGTTTCTGCCAAGATCCCCGGCGAAACGGCCAGTCTGACGAACCCGGCGCTCGACCGGATCCTCGCCTTTGCCGCCGAGGTCGGTCTCGTCGTGATCCTTCACAACGATATCGACATGCCGTTCGCACGGCAGGACGCCGAGCCCGTATACCTCGAGCAGATGAAGGCGCTTCTGAGACGGCACCCCAAGACGACGATTATTTGGGCGCACGTCGGCCTCGGGCGCATCGTCCGTCCGGTTCAGGTGTCGGCCGAAGCCGCGGAGCGTAACCCGGCGCAAATGGAGATTGTCGAAACGATCCTCAACGATCCCTCGTTCGCCCACGTCTCCTTCGATATCTCGTGGGACGAGGTCGCCAAGTATGCCGTCGCGACGCCGGAGTCCATCGCACGAGTCGCGGCCGTGCTGAACCGGCATCCGGACCGTGTGCTCTTCGGCACCGACACGGTGGCGCCGGCCGGACCGGCGCCGTACTTCGCGGTGTTCGACCTGTGGGCGCCGGTGTGGCGTCAGCTCACGCCGGAGACCAGCTTCAGCGTGCGCAGAGGGAACTACGAGCGGATTTTCGACGCGGCCCGGAAGCGCGTGCGGGCCTGGGAACAAGCGAACCTCAAATGAGGCTCGCTCACACAGGAGGAGAGATCGTCATGAGACGGACAGATCAACTGCCCGGGCAAGATCGAAACCCGATTGTGAGGCGACTGGCGCTGGCGTTCGTGTTGCTGCTCGGAACCGTGCCTTACGCGGTGGCGCAACCAGCATCGGTTGAGATCTATGGCTTCGCGATGATGGACATGGGCCTCAACCTCAAAACCATCGACCCGAACTGGTTCGACACCATGCGTGTCAACCGCTTGCCCTCGCTGGAGGGTGAGTTCGGCGAGGACGGCAGCACGTTCGCCGGCGTACGTCAGAGCCGGCTTGGGGTGAGAGGGTTCACGCCCACGGCACTGGGCGAGCTGCGGACCACCTTCGAGTTCGAACTGTTCGGGACAGGCGTGGACGAGGGCCAGACCACCTTCCGCCTGCGCCATGCGTATGGCGAGCTCGGCAAGGTTGGCGCGGGGCAGTACTGGAGCCCCTTCATGGACCCTGATGTGTTCCCCAACTCGATCGAGTACTGGGGTCCCACGGGTATGGTGTTCTTCCGCAACGTCCAGGTGCGCTGGATGCCGATCCAGGGCGATACCCGTCTCACGATCGCAGTCGAACGCCCCGGTGCCTCGGGCGACGCCGGCGTACTCGCCGACCGCATCGAGCTTCAGAACGTGAAAGGCCGCAACCCGATACCCGACTTCACCGGCGAGTACCGCCTTGGCGGCTCGCGCGGTTACTTAGAGGTTGCGGGGCTGCTGGGCAGAATGAGCTGGGACGACGTGCTCGCGGATCAATTCGACCTTTCCGGCGACGCGACGCGGTGGGGCATCAACCTGAGCTCGAACGTCAGGCTGGGATCGCGCACGACGCTTCGGTTGCAGTGGGTGTACGGCGAGGGCATTCAGAACTACATGAACGATGCCCCGGTTGATGTCGGCATCGTCCGCAATCCCGGGAATATCGTCACGCCCGTGGAGGGGCAGGCCATTCCCATCACCGGAACGGTGCTGTTCGTCGACCACAACTGGAACGACCACTGGTCGACCTCGGCGGGCTATTCGCGAACGGACATCGACAACCTCGAAGGGCAGGCCGACGACGCCTACAAGACCGGGCAATACGCACTTGGCAATCTGCTCTACACCCCGGTCCCCGGCGTGATGATGGGTGGTGAGTTGCAGTGGGGCAAACGTGAGATGTTCAGGGACCCGTTCGTCGGCGAAGGCTTGAAGATCCAGTTCTCGTTCAAATACAACTTCTCGGTCAGGGTGGGAGGCTAATCATGAATTCGAAAGCTATATCGGCACACCGACGAGCTTGGGCTGCTGGAATCCTCGCCGGCGTGGCCGTTGCGGGTTTCTCACTGGTCGCACAGCAGGCCGATCCGCAGGCCGCGGTCAACAGTGCGTTCAAGCAGTTCCAGAACCTCAAGGAGGGCAAGAACGCCGACTACATCCCGGCGCTCGCCAAAGTCGATCCGAATCTGTTCGGCATTGCCCTCGTCACTGTCGACGGCAAGGTCTTCACGGCCGGCGACGTGAAGACGGAAGTGTCGATTCAATCGATCTCCAAGGTCTTCACGATGGCGCAGGTGATCCAGGAGCAGGGCCTCGAGGCGATCGAGAAGCGGATCGGTGTCGATGCCACCGGCGCGAGATTCAACTCGATTATCGCGGTCGAGGGGGTCCGTACCGTGGTGGGCACCGGTGCGCCGGAGATGAACGCGCTGGTCAACCCCGGTGCGATCTCGGCCACGAGCATGGTCCTCGGCTCGAACAGCGATGCGGTGTGGGCCAAAATCCTCGGCTTCCACAACGACGCCGCGGGCCGATCGTTGAGTGTGCTCCAGGACGTCTACAAGTCGGAGTCCGACACGAACCAGCGGAACCAGGCCATCGGAGCCCTGATGAACGCCTACGGCTACATCAAGACTGACTGGAGGCAGGCGGTCGATCTCTACACGCGTCAGTGCTCGATCGGGGTGAACGCCCGAGACCTTGCCATCATGGCGGCGACACTGGCTGCGGGCGGCAGGAATCCGGTGACGAACAAGCAGGTCATGGATGCGGCCAAGGTCCCCGGCGTGCTGGCGGTGATGGCGACGGCCGGTCTTTACGACGACTCCGGAAAATGGCTGTATCACACCGGCCTTCCCGCCAAGAGTGGCGTCGGCGGCGGCATCATCGCCGTCTCGCCCGGGAAGTTCGGCATCGCCGTCGTGGCGCCGCCGCTCGACGATGCGGGCAACAGCATCAAGGCGCAGAGGGCGATCGCCGCCATCTCCAACGCGTTGGGTGGCAATCCTCTCGCTGCCGCGGCTCGATAGGCCCACCGCGGTCGGTCCGGAGCGGTCGAACGCGCGACCCTCCGGACGCGGCCGGCCCGACGGCCGCGCCTTGTTCGCCAGCCTGGGAGGAACGGACTGTGGACTGGCTCAGAGCCCTTCTCGAGGCGTCGCCGATGACCGCGCTGTTCCTGGTCATTGCGGCCGGCTATTTCGTCGGCGAAGTCAACTTCAAAGGGTTCGCGCTCGGCTCGGGCGCGGTGCTGTTTGTCGGCCTCGCCTGCGGCGCGTTTGCGCCGAAGGCAGCGCCGCCCGGCATGCTGGGCACCCTCGGCCTGCTGCTCTTTCTCTACGGCGTCGGCATTCAGTACGGCCACGAATGGTACCGCGGGCTCACGAGCCCCTCAGGATTGAGAGCCAATGCCGCGGGACTCTGCGGCCTGGCCGCCGCCGGGACGGTCGCACTGGCGATCCGCCGCACGGGCGCGGCGAGCCTGCCGGCATCGCTCGGGATGTTTGCGGGCTCCACGACGAGCACGCCGACACTGCAGGCCGTTCTCGACGCGCTTGGAGGCCAGGACGCCGCGGTCGGCTACAGCCTCACGTATCCGTTGGGCGTCGCCGGACCAATCCTCTGCATGTACGTCTATCTCGCGATCTTCAGACCGCAGATTGCCGCTCCAGCGGACCGGCTGATGAAACCGGCCGAGGTCCGTGTGCGCAACGCGACGCTCATCGGCCGGCCCTTCGTCGATCTTCAGCAGAGCCTGCCGAAAGGCGTCCAGGCGGTGGCGATCCGCAGCAGCGGGCAGAACCGCGTACCTGACCCCACCGCCATTCTGCAGGCGGACGATGTGCTCCTGCTCGTCGGGACCGATCCTGCGGCGATTGGGCAGGCGCGTGAGTTGATTGGCGAAGCGGCCGCGTCGATCGCGGTGGATCGAACCGCGCTCGACTACATACGTGTCTTCGCGTCCAAGGGCGGCATCGTAGGAATGCCACTCGGCAGCCTGAACCTTCCTGGCGGCTTCACTTACAGTTACATCCACGTGCGACGGGGTGACGTCGATCTGTTGCCGGACGACGACCTGGTCCTGGAATTCGGCGACCGCGTCGGCGTAATTTGCCCTCGCGCGGATTTCGATGCCGTGCGCCGCTTCTTCGGCGATTCCATCAAGGGCGTTGCCGACTTCAGCTACATTTCTCTCGGCGTCGGCGCGGCAATGGGCCTCCTCGTCGGATTGATCCCGCTTCCCATTCCGGGAGTCGGTCGGATCACGCTGGGACTCGCCGGCGTCCTGCTGGTTGCGCTCGTGCTGGGTCACATCCGTCGCACCGGCATCGTATGGACGCTGCCGCTCTCCGCGAACATGGTGCTGCGAAACTTCGGGCTCACGGTGTTCCTGGCGCAAGTCGGCATCGCGTCGGGCCCGCAGTTCGCCGCGACAGTTGCGGAGAGCGGGTTCACGCTGCTCCTGCTCGGCGCCATCATCATGCTCGCACTGATCGCGGTGACGATGATCGCGGGACGGCTGCTCGCAATTCCTGCCGACGATCTGTTCGGCATCGTCTCCGGTGTAACCGGAAATCCCGCCATCCTGGTGTACGCGAACCGCGCCGTCCCCACGGATCGGCCCGATGTCGCCTACGCGATGGTGTTTCCGACGGTGACCGTCACGAAGATCCTGTTCGTTCAAATCGCCGCAGCGGTCCTCGGCTGACGGCCGATGATGCCTGCGGCGCGTTCAGGGCGACTGCGCGAAGGCTTTGCCGCCCCCGGACAGCCGTGAACAAATACACCTCCGCACGCGTCTCACGGTGTCAAGCAGGCGCAACTAGCCGATCAATGGGTTCGAACTCCGGTCTTTGAACCGTTGCTGGATCAGATGTGGGGTTTCACGTCCCGCGCTAGAGCGCGTGCGACGCATAACTGCT
>DATLLJ010000118.1:0-7416 GCA_035537875.1 Vicinamibacterales bacterium
ACCCGAGCCGACCTCTCGGGAAGTGACGGTCCCCGCGGGGACGCTGCTCACGGTGGCGCTGGTGAGCAGGGTCGCATCGGATACCAGCAAGGTGGAGGACGCGATCAGCGGGACGCTTTCGAAGCCCGTCGTCGTGTCTGAAGCCACGGCCATACCAGCTGGTGCGACGATTTCCGGTACGGTCGTGGAAGCGCAGGAATCGGGACGCGTCAAAGGCCGTGCGTCGCTGGCGCTTCAGTTCAACCGGATCGTGGTGCGGGACGAAGCCCACCAGATTCGGACCTCGCGTGTCAGAGTCGAAGCAGCACAGGACAAGAAACAGGACGTCCGGCGTGGCGGTATCGGCGCCGGTGTCGGTGCGGTTGTCGGGGGCATCGCCGGAGGGGGATCCGGTGCGGCGATCGGAGCCGCGGTCGGTGGAACCACCGCCGTGCTGGCGACGAAGGGTAACGAAATCGAATTGCCCGCCGGAACGACGGTCAGTATGACGCTCGAAGAACCGATCAAGGTGACGGTACCACTCAAGTAGTCGTAAGCCGGCGCCCACATCAACACCGGCATGAGGCGTGCTGCGGCCGACCGGGGCACTCCCTCACTGAGCCGCGGGCGGCAGCAGATAGAGCGTCATGGCGAAAATGAGGTAGACCAGCAGAACCAGCACGCCGCCGAACCAGCCGCGCGGGCAGAACCGAAAAGGCCACGGTCGAGGACCTCGCTCCGGGTATCCGCCAGGTGATCCAGCTGATCGATGAAATCAGTCAGCTTGATTCGAAGGGCTGTCTGATATATCAAAGACCGGATTGCTCTTCAGTACTCCTGCGAGGTCCTTATGTTCAGAAGATGTGCGACCGCTGTCGCGTTCGTTGCCTTGCTTTCTTCGACCACAATTGCCCAGGACGCCAAGACCGTTCTTGCCAACGTCACCAAGGCCATGGGCTCCGATCGTGTCAGATCCATTCGATATTCGGGGACTGGATGGAATGCCGCGGTGGGCCAGAGCTTCGCGCCGACCGATGACTGGCCGCGGTTTGACATCACCTCCATCACCCGGACGATCGACTATGACGCCAAGACTTCCTACGAGGATCTGACTCGCCGTCAAGGCAACAACGTGCCTCGCGGCGGAGGCGGCACGCCGCTTCAGGGCGATCAGCGCGCCATCACCGTGGTCAGCGGCACTTATGCCTGGAACGTGAACGGCACTACCGTGGCTCCGCAGCCGGCGGCGGCCGAACTGCGTCAGCTCGACATCTGGCTGTCGCCGCACGGCTTTCTAAAGGCGGCCGCGGCGGCACCCGACCTCACGGCGACGCCCATGACGCTCGAGGGCCGGAAGATGACGATCCTCTCGTACACCCTGAACAACAAGTACAGGGTCAACGGCCACATCACGGATCAGAATCTCGTGGAACGCGTCCAGACTTGGGTTGCCAATCCTGTCTTCGGCGACATGGTGTACGAGCATCGATACACCGACTACAAGGATTACAACGGCGTGAAGTTTCCGGGCGTTCTCCACTCACACCAGGGAGACCCGAGCATCTTCCCTGGCCATAACTGGATGGAAGTCCGGCCGACCACGGTCCAGGTGAACGCGCCTGCGGCAGCTGTGACGGTCACCGACGCGGTGCGTGCCGCGAGCGTTCCTCCAGTTCGCACGGAGTCCACGCAATTGGCACAGGGCGTATGGCTGATTGCCGGCGGTTCGCACAACAGCGTCCTTGTCGAGTTCCGCGATTTCGTAGCCGTGGTCGAGGCGCCGCAGAACGAAACCCGGTCGCTTGCGGTCATCGCCGAAGTCGAACGTCTCGTTCCCGGCAAGGCGATTCAATATGTCGTGAACACCCATCACCACTTCGATCATTCCGGTGGTCTGCGGACCTACGTGGCGCAGGGGGCGACGGTGATCACGCACGAGCAGAACAGGGACTTGTACGAGCGCGTGTTCTTCTATCCGGCACCCCGGACGCTTCAGCCCGACAGGTTGTCGATGCTGAATCCGTGGTTCGCCGGCAATCGCACCCGCTCCATTCAAACGCTGACCACGAAGTACACCGTGAGCGACGGCGTGCGGACGATGGACGTTCACCCGGTGCAGGGGCTCGACCACAACTCGAACATGCTGGTGGTGTACCTGCCGACGGAGAAGATGCTGATCAATGCCGACTTGTATTCGCCGCAGGTTCCGGGTCAGCCCGCTCCGACGGTGAACCCGAGCATCACGACACTGAATAACAACATTCAACGGCTGAAGCTCGACGTGACGCGACACGTGCCAATCCACGGCATCGTCGGACCACACGCAGACTTCGTGAAGATCGTGGGAGCGCCATCGAGCAACTGAGCAGGTCAGGCGGACAGCACCGTCGTCGGGGGGTTGTTCATCGCAGTGCGCGTCTACCTGGCGGTACTGCTGCTGCTCACACGAGAGGCTGAGAACGCGCGTCATGCCAGCCAAGGGACGGCTCTAACGTCCCCGTGTGCAGAGGCGCGTGGAGGGGTCAAGAACTTCCGTGATGAGGACATTGCGCGACTCTTTGACTCACTCGCGCTCGAACTGGCCGAACGGCTGCGGGCCGCTCCCGACAGTGAAGCGTCGCTTACGCTCGTGTCGGTGATGAAAGAACTGCCGGATCTCTGTCGAAAGTACTTCGAGTTCGTCCTGATCGGACTCCGCGACGCCACGCCGCAGGCGGCCGTCGATCTCGTCCGCAGTCTCGCTCTGATGAAGGCTGGCCCATCGGCCGACTTCAAATATGACTATCAAGCGATGACAACGAATAACGAGATCAACGGACTGAAGCAGTCACGGTGAGCGTGCTTCCAGAACTGCCAGCACGGCTTCGTGTTTCATCTTTATTGCCCAAGCCGTTGGAGTCGCCCAGGGCTCGGCGTCTGCTTCGACCGGATCGGCGCCGCGTTCGAGGAAAAGCCTGACCAGCTCCAGACGCCCCCAGCGGCACGCCCACCCAAGCGGTGTGCTGATCAGCAGTGTGTCGCGCACATCAAGCCGCGCGCCTGCGTCGAGGGCGGCGGTTGCAAAGCCTACGCGATCATCTCCGGTCGGATGCTCGCGCGAACCGGCGATGCTGTGCAGGATGGTGAGTCCGAACTGGGGATTGCGCCCACGGGTGTTCGGATCGCACCGCCCGAGTAGCAGCCGGAAACACTTCAGGTATGTCGTGCGGTCCCAGCTTCTGCTGATGGTGCCGTGTGCCCAGAATCGCAGTGGCTGTTCGAGAACACCGAACCAGCGCGGATCGTCGCGCGGCCAGTCGACACGATCGAGCGCGAGGCGCAGGATCTCCGGGTCGCCACCGCACGCCGCGCCGCCGAGCAGCTCCTCGGCCAGCGTCCCGGCTGATGCCAGCCGATGGGGCGCCTTACCGGTCAGCATCTTGCGCGCGAGCTCGGTCTGCCTGAAGCTGGCCGCCATACCGGCAGTGGGAACGCCGCCGTACTGCTCGAGCAGCTTCACCATCTTCTCGTCGCCCTCGCTGTAGGCCCAGAAGACGGGATCACCGCTGGCGTAGAGGCTGGCGTTGGGATCGGCGCCACGCATCAGAAGCATTTCGGCCATCTCGTATTTCCCAGCACGGGCACATTGAGCCAGCGGCATGCCCCACGTGAACGTGGGCACGTCGGGGTCGCCTATGTCGAGACGGAGACGTTCGTCGGGATCGAACCCCAGATCGAGCAACAGCGACAGCACGTCCGCGAAATCGTGAGTGACCGCAATCCGCAGCAGACCGCCGCTGTCTTCAACGGGGTTCGCCAGCGAGCCCTCGGCATGGCGCGCGCGCAGCCAGGTGGTATCGCGGAGTACGACCGCCGCCGGAGGGGTGAGCGCACTACCCCGCGCCAGGAGGAGTCGTGCGATCTTTCGAAACCGCTCGAGGTTCTCGGGCGCAGACGAATAAGCCGCCCAGTCGAGCGGAACATGGTGGTGCACGTCGCGGGCGTGCGGGTCGGCGCCTCCCTCGAGCAGCGTGGCGACCTGCCCCGTATCGAGTTTGCGGGCTGCCACGTGAAGCGGCGTGATCCCGGTGCTGGGCGCTTCGACCACGCTGCCGGTCTTCTCCACGAGACGCCGTTCCACTTCGTTGATGACTGCGACGATGTCGTCGTAACCACGCGCGGCGGCAATCGCGAGCGGCGTGGTGGCGTCCCGATAGGGATACACGCCGTGGCGGGCAGGGGCGCCGTGGCGCATCAGCAGGCGGACCATCTCGGGCGAGCGGTTGAAGACCGCGTAGTGCAGCATCTGCAGCTCGATGGACCCGCGTGCAAGTTCGGGTCGCACTTTCAGCATGGCGCGGACCTGCGCCAGATCATCGGCGACGATGGCATCACGCAGGCGGCGGACAGTCGCGCCGTCGACAAACGCTTTCAGCTTCGGCCAGCTCTCGAAACCGAACGCGCGCGCCAGCACGAGTTGCGCATCGTGTAGGGCGAACTTCGTGCGATCGGCGCCGCGATCGTGCGCGCCCACCTCGGCAGCGGCATCCCGGCTGCCTGACGCAAAACGCATCGAGCAGTTCCTTTGCCTGACGTTTCAGCTGGTCGATGTCCGGGTGCTCCGGAAGGGAGCGGGTGGGTAACGAATGGCGCGGCATGATGAGCTCCTTCCCCGGCTGCGCAGACGTCAGCCGGATGGCCCGGTGTCCGCTCGCTCGGGCGGAAAAGAGTTCATCGAACCGGTGGTTGTCCGATCGCTGTCAGGTGGACGCAGTCCTTCCCGCGGACACGGAGGCGCCCTGATACGCGATGGAGACAATAGCTGCAACGGACGGTGAGGGCAAGTCCTTACGCTCGACCAGCTCCCGTTTTTGCAAGACTATGAAATCGGCGGAGGTCATGATTGAGGCATGCGAATCGAGCCACGCATCAGTCTGGTCTTCAACGGCGAGTGTGACGCGGCGTTCACTCTGTACCAGCAGTGCCTCGGAGGTAGCGTGACCTTCCGCCTCACGTGGGGCGACTCGCCGATGGCCGACCAGGCGCCCGCCGAATGGCGCGACAAGATCCTGCATGCCACGCTGTCCCTGGGCGGCACGGCCTTCTCCGGCGCCGACGTCCTGCCCGGAGGGTACGAACGCCCGCAGGGTTTTCAAGTTCAGCTCAATCTCGACGATGCCGCCTCGGCCGAGCGCATCTTCACGCAGCTCGCCGACGGCGGACGGATCACCGTTCCCCTGCAGCAGACCTTCTGGGCTCAGCGGTTCGGCGCCGTCGTGGACCGCTTCGGCATCCCGTGGGGGATCAACTGCGGAGAGCGGGAGGTGGTCTGAGCATCCGTGAGCGCAATCACCTTGTCGAAGTCTTCAACGGTTGGTCGTCCACACTCAGGAACACCGCCAATTCCGACGGCACCCGACAGGAACGGCTGATGGGTAAAGACAAGATGATGCGGGGCAAGCCTGCTAGGATCTAGCAGGCGGTTACGTAGCACGGAGGTGTCATGGCGGACGATCCCCTGTCGGGCAGGCGCGCGCACGAAGAGGACTACTTCCAGAAGAAGGATCGCGAACTCATCGAGAAGATACGACAGCAGGCGAAGGTCCAGCAGCAGCTGCGTGAACTCGCCGAGCGGGTAGGGGTCACCGATCCGGAGGTGAGCCGCGAGCTCGCTGAACTGGGATTCACGCTGGAAACGGTGAAGTTGCTGCCGCTCATTCCGGTCCTGGAAATGGCGTGGGCGGAGGGCGGGGTGACCCCCGCTGAACGCAAGATGGTGGTCGACGTCGCACGCGCGCGCGGGGTCGAGGAGGGAAGCGCGGCGGACCGTCAGCTCGTGGAGTGGCTCGATCGGCGACCCGAGGAAAGCGTCTTCCGCCGCGCGGGGCGTCTGATCAGCGCGCTGTTTGCGTCGGGAGGCCGCTTCGACATCACGCCGGACGACCTCCTCAAGTACTGCGAGGCCATCGCCGACGCCTCGGGCGGCCTCTTCGGGTTTGGGCGCGTCTCGTCCGAGGAACGCGCGACCCTCGAGCGCATCGCGAACGAGATCAAGGGCAGGCAGAAATAAACCCGGCGATCGCTTCCGCGTCGGCGATTGCTCGCGCTGACGGAGGGGGTCGGGCGCCAGGCAATTGCCATTGGCAGGAGTCATGCCGAGCCGCTAGTACGAGCCGCCCGGTTCGGCTCACGAGGGAGGCGCAACGTGATCTATTCGATCATCGTCGGACTCGTCGCCGGCTGGCTTGCCGGTCAAGTCATGAAAGGCGGCGGCTACGGTGTGCTGATGGACATCGTGCTGGGATTGCTCGGCGGCGTCATCGGCGGCTGGTTATTCGGTGCGCTGGGCATCTGGCCGGGGGCCGGAATCGTCGGCTCGATTGTCGTCGCCTTTATCGGCGCGGTCATCCTCGTCGCGCTGACCAGGATGCTCCGGCGGGCCTGAGTGTGGTCGATCGTGGACGATGTCACGTCGCTGATCGGCCGCTTCGTCAAGCCGTCGTCGTCATCGCAGCACTTGCGGGAGGAGGACGAGATGTCAGTTGCCAAGGTGTCCGAGATCAGCGCGACCTCGTCGAAGAGCTTCGAGGACGCGATACAGCAGGGCCTTGCCCGGGCCTCGAAGACGCTGCGCGGCATTCAGGGCGCGTGGATCAAGGAGCAGCACGTGCGTTGCGACAACGGCCGCGTCACGCACTACCAGGTCAACATGATGGTGACTTTCGTGCTAGAAGACTGAGGATTGAGACCGGTCTTTGCACATCAGAACCGCAATGACACGCCGCCGGTGATTGGCATTGCCCAGCGGCTGCTGTGGTCGTTGACCGCTTCGAGGTCCGTTCCCTCCAGTCCCTCGTTCTGCTTCAGATCGCCGTGCCACCGGAGATCGACGCCCCCTTGAAGAGCGAAGTTCCCGTTCACGAGGAACTGGACGCCACCCGAGAAACCGCCACTGGGTACGACGGAGGATCGGTAGAAGGGCACGTCGGGGAGTGTCGCGTTCACGGCAGGGACGGTCAGGGTCACCTCGATGGTGTCGATCCTGGTGAACCCGAACACGCCGCCGATGAAGGGCTGGACACGGCCGCCAGACACGTATTGCCGGTAGCCCACGTCGAGTGCGAACGCCTTGTAGTCATCGAACTGCGCGAACAGCGGCAGCGAGGGCACGGTGCCCACCTGAATCCGTTCCGCGGCGTTCACCGTGAAACCGGCCGAGCCCCGCACTTCACCCCGCGGCAGCACGCGATAGCCGACTCCACCGGCTACGTAGAAGCCGGTGCCGTAAATGTCGTCATAGCTCGCCGAAACGACGTCGGTCGGGAAGCCGAGCACGAACCCCTTGTCCGCACCCAGGACTTCGCCCGAAACGGGTTTCTGTCCCCCGATATCGAACGAGAGAGACCATTTCGGTTCGCTGCTCTGGATCTGGGCGGCCACTGGCCACGGCAACAGCAA
>DATLLJ010000119.1:0-7261 GCA_035537875.1 Vicinamibacterales bacterium
ATCTCGTCGAGCAGCGCGTCGTGCCGCGGGCTGAGGCCGCGGGCGCCCAGGTAGCTCCGCACCCGGTCGCGCAGCGATCGCGCCTTGCCCACGTAGAGCACATCGCCGGCGGCGTTCGACCACACGTAGACCCCGGGCTGCTCGGGCAGCCTGACGATCTGTTCCTTGAGGTCTTGCACGGCCATGGGCTACTATGACGAATCTTCCCGCGATCCCGAACCAATAAGTGTAACAAACGATGACGTTTACCGGCTTCATCGGGACCGTGTGCATGTTCCCGATGCGCGCAATCATCGCCGCCAGCGTGGCGTTGCGCATTCATCCGAACACGCTGACGCTCATCGGCCTCCTCATCAACATAGCCGCGGCGGTCACCCTTGGGCTCGACAGGTTCGTGCTCGCCGGCGTCATCATGATCGTCGCGAACATCTTCGACTTCATCGACGGCAAGGTCGCCCATATCACCAACACCGTCTCGCGTTTCGGGGCGTTCTGGGACTCGACGCTCGATCGTTTCTCGGATATCGTCCTGTTCCTCGGCCTCATCCATCTGTACGCCAACCTGCGGCGAACCGACTACGTCATGATCGCCGCGTTGGCGATGATGTTCACGATTATGACGAGCTACACGCGCGCCCGCGCAGAATCGCTGATCGAGAAGTGCAAGGTCGGCTTCATGGAGCGGCCGGAACGGATTGTCCTCTTCATGATCGGCGCCTTTACCGATCGGATGGCCGCCGTGATGTGGGTGATCCTCGTGCTCTCGATCATCACGGTCGCCAATCGCATCCATTACACCTACCTGGTGCTGAACGCGAAACCGGTTCCTACCGGTTCTAATCCGATCGCCGCGGCGTTCTCCCGCGCGTTCTTCTGGCGCGACGAGCGGGCGACGCTCCCCTACGACCTGTGGGTGATCGCCATCCTGGCATTCGTGTGGCTGACGCCTCCGGATTGGCTGAACGACCCGACGGCCCACGGCCTCGGGATCTGGGGATGGCTGTAGCCGGGCACGCGCGGGAGGATGGCCAGCAGCTGCTGACGGCACTTGCCGACTTCGGACCCGTGCTGGCCATCAAGCTCTACCGCCTGGCACGGAGTCAGGCGCCAGACGTTCCCATCATTCCGTGCCTCGATCACGAGGCCATGCTCCATGAGCACGCCGAGGCGCACGCCGCCGCGTACGTGCAGGAAGCGGCGTCAGGCGACCTGCACGAGATCGTGTTTGTTCCGGGCGCCAGGCGGATCGAAATCGATCCGGTGTCTACGTGGGGCGAGCACTCGGACGATTCACGCGCCCGGCTCGTCCAGTTGCTCGGCGCGCGCATGCCGGCGTATCAGATTCGCGTGAAAGGCCTCTCGCGGTGGAGTGGCGATCGACGGGTGGCCAACGTGTGCCTGGCGCAGGTGAGCCTGCGCGACGTGCTGCTCAGCACGGACGTCGCCGCCGTCAAATCGGGCATCGATCGCCTGCAGGCTGTCGCGGGGTTGATGGAAAAGCACTCGCGTGTCGGCTCGTGGGGCGTGCGCACGGTGACCGGTCCGCTGCTGGCCGCGGCGGGCGTCGCGACATTTCTGATCCTGGGAGGCCTCAGCGAGACGTGGGGAGACGTCACGGTCACCTGGTTACGCTACGCGATTATCGGCGCGCTCGGCGCCGCGTTTCTGTACTACGGCATCAAGGCCGTGCACCTTACAGAAATCTCCAATCGGGTCTGGAAGCGCACTGCTGAATACAACCTGATACTCGCCGAACGGAAACGATTGGGGCGTTGACACGGTCGTAGCGTCCGCCTTTAGGCGGACCTGAAGTACGGACGCGGAAGATTCGCTCCACCCGATTTCCTGCTACGCGATACGTGGTCGGTCCGCATCGCGGACCGACAGAAACAGTGCTGGCTTGGTCGGGTCGCTCGCGACCCGACTGCTTACGCGTTCGCCGATCGGCATCTCATTCGCCTAACCCGATTTCGCTGTCGCGTGCGCCGAAGCGGTACCGCGGGGTGGCCGTCTCACGAAGGAAAGCGTCCGAGGCATACACACTTTCGAGCCCATATCACCGAGGCTTCCGGCCGCTGGAGATGAAGAACGACACGGACCAGCAGAACCTTCCTTCCGCGACCACCTGGTCGTAGAGGTTCTCCCACCTGGCGGCTTCATCGCAGGTCATCTTTCCGCGTTCCGCGGCGGTCCGCGCCCACGAGCGCAACCCGAGGACGCCATCGAGCGACGCGGGATCGCGAACGACCAGGCGACGTTCTTCGACGCGCACTTGGTCTAGACCAACATCGACGAACCGCTGCGGCATCTGGTGGGCCAGCGTGCCGTTCCGCAGCAGTCCGTGCGCGCGAAAACTCAGCACCTGGTCGGCCAGTCGGCGATCCGGGAAATCGATCGCTTGCGTCCCGTAATCGGGGTCCACAACCACGATCGTCGCCGCCGGTTTCATGACGCGGGTCAGCTCTCGAAGCGCGACGACAGGATCGTGGAGGTGCTGGAATGTGCGATCAGCCCAGCAGCCATCAACAGTATTCGAAGGAAGAGGAAGCGACTCCGCATCGGCCGCGATAACGATCCGCTGACCGCGAGCATGGGCCTCACGACACATCGTGAGCGACTTGTCGAGGGCGATGACGTTCACGCCCGGAATCCTCGCGTCGGTACCAACGCCGGCGCCGACTTCCAGATAGAGGCCTGCCCTCAACGGCCGCAAGATTTCCCGGACTCGTGCTTTGTACTCACGGTAAAACGGATGTGTATGCAGGGTGTCGAGGCACTCAACAAATGCGGCAGGTCGCGACGATTCGTCCACGCGGGTGAAGCCATGCTCGTTCCCGGCGCTCATTGCTTGTTGCTCCGCGAATCGGAGTGTACGACGAAGGAACGCTTCTGTTAAGCGACGCGATCATCGGCGCGCTCGGCGCCGCGTTCCTGAACTACGGCATCAAGGCCGTACACCTCACCGAGATCCCCCAACCGCGTCTGGAAGCGGACCTCTGAATACAACTTGAGGGTGGCTGAACGGAAACCACAAGGACTCGCGCCATTGAGCTGCGCCAGACGCGGCAGCAGGTGTCTCGCGGAGCCGGCCGACTCGGTCGCCGGGGCCGGTTATAGCGAGTCGCAGGCCGGAACGGCTATTCGAGTGGCGCCCAAGTCGTGAGTGCTGAAGTCTCACTCCCATTGATTGTGCTCGTCGAGTCTCGGCGGGCGTACCGAGCGGCCGGTGGAGCGAGATATCTGCTGTCGCGGCTGGCCAAGACTCGGTGTCTCGATGTGTCGCGCCGGCCGGCTAAAGCCGGCCACGATCGGTTGGTCCGCCTGAAGGCGGACACTACGTCGGAAGGGTGTCAGCGTTTCGGCCAGCCGTCAGGGGGAACCCAGGCACCTCCCTTCGGGCCGACCTCGTCGGGCCGTCCCGGCGGCAGCACCTTGTCGGTTCGCGCCCGCACGTAGAGCGAGATCTGGCTAATCTGCTTGTCGTCCAGAAGCTTGTCCCAGGCCTGCATCCCCTTGTCGGGGACGCCGTTGCGCACGACGCGAAGAAACTGGCGCG
This sequence comes from Vicinamibacterales bacterium, assembly GCA_035537875.1. GTDB lineage: Bacteria > Acidobacteriota > Vicinamibacteria > Vicinamibacterales > CAVVIG01 > DATLLJ01. Next base: position 3,557 of record DATLLJ010000119.1, read on the forward strand.
CGCTGAGTTGTCGCGTGGGGTCGATCAGGTTGGGCGCATTCGTCGTGCCGACGGCATCAACCCCGTGGCATCTGAAACAGTAGACGTGCCACCACTTCCACCCGTTGTACACGTCGCGGTACGTCTCGGAGCCCGGTTGTGCGGCCGCCTGCAATTCCGCCCGGAAGGGTACTCGGGCCCGAACATGCGATCCGGCCACCGCCACATACAGCACCACAGCGACGGAGATCCAGCGCAGCGTCATCGCACCTTGCCCGTTCGTTCCAGAAGCGGCACGCCATAGTCCTTCAGAATCTTCGTGATCTCTGGCTGGCGCTTGTCGAGCACGGCCTGCAGTCGCGTGCGCAGGGCTTCGTTGCCACGCTTGACGCCCATCGCGATGTCGAACGCGAACGGAAGGTCGCCCTTGCCGGACGGAACGGGCACCAGTTCCAGGCCGACACGCTGTCGCCCGGCGAAGTATCCGGCCACTGGACCCCACACGATCGCGAGATCGATTCGCCCGTTCGCAACGGCGTCGATGATTGCGCTTGGAGGATTCTCCGCGGAGTAGAAGGTGCTGAACCCGACGACGTTGTCGACGATTCCACGCTTCGACAGTTCGTGCACAGGCGGAGGGTTCGTGTAGTCGTCGCCCAGCAGGTGCACGCCGATCTTCATTTTCTTGAGTGCCGGATCATCGAGTGATGCGATCGTCAGCCCTTTGCTCCGCGGATAGACGAACACATAGGTCGAGCGATAGTACGGCCTGGTCGTCAGCACCAGGTCGTACTTATCGGGCACGCCCATGACGTAGTCGCAGCGCCCCTCCTTCAGGGTGGCGTTCATCGTGTTTCTGATGAACCCGCGCCGCTGTCCCCACCAGATGTAGCTCGGCGTGACGGCGAAGTCTTTCGCGATCAGCTCCGCGATCTTGTTCTCGAACCCCTCGAGCCTGTCGTTCGAGAAGGGCAGGTTCTGGGGGTCCGAGCACACGCGGAACTGACCGGTTTCCTGCGCAGCGGCCAGCCCGGGCCAGAGCAGGACCGCGCAGACGCAGCGCAGGGCGAGTGTGATCATGGCAACGTGAACACCGTCAGCACGCCACCCTGATTGCTGAAATTCGCCAGATCCTTGAAGGCGCCGATCGCGCCCAGCCCGGCCGTCGGATCGTCCAGGCTCATGTCGGCAGCGACGCCGATGCCGGACCAACCGCCGATGCCCGACAGCACGGCCACATACTGTTTGCCGTCGGGGCCGACGTAGGTCATCGGATTGCCGATGATCCCGGACGGCGTCTTGAATTTCCACAGGATGTCGCCGGTCTTGGCGTTGACCGCCTTCAGCCAACCCTCCATGGTCCCGTAGAAGACCACGTCACCCGCGGTCGAGAGCGCGCCTCCCCACGCCGACAACTCCTCTTTGATGCCCCACACTTTCTTGCCGGTCGTCGGGTCCCAGGCAATGAATTCGCCGCGGTTGCCGCCGGGCCCCGGCTTGCTGACGACAATCGCCCCAACGTATGGCTGTCCCTGCTGGTATTTGACTTCGACGCCCTCGTAGTCCATGCAGAGGTTGTTGGTCGGCACGTAGAAGTACCCGGTTCGCGGCGAGTACGACACCGGCTGCTGGTTCTTGCCGCCCATCGCCGATGGACAAATGTCCTTCGTGTTCTGCGTCGACGAGGTGCGCTTCGCCGGATCCTCGATCGGCCTGCCGCTCTTGAGATCGACGCCCTTCGCCCAGTTGACGAAGACGAACGGATTCGCCTGCAGCAGTTCGCCAGTCTTCCGATCCAGGACATACGAGAAGCCGTTGCGATCGAAGTTGACGAGCACCTTCCGCATCGAGCCGTTGATGTTCAGATCGACGAGCACGTTCTCGTTGATGCCGTCGTAATCCCAGGCGTCGTGTGGCGTCTTCTGGTAGGCCCACGCCGCTTTTCCCGTATCGGGATTCCGCGCGAAGATCGTCATCGAGTACTTGTTGTCCCCCGGCCGTTGATCGGGATTCCACGAGCCTGGGTTGCCGGTGCCGTGGTAGAAAAGGTCGAGCTCGGGGTCGTAGCTGTACCAGCCCCACGTGGTGCCGCCGCCGCGCTTCCACTCGTCGCCCTTCCACGTTTCCACCGACCCGGGGAATCCGACCTCCTCCTCCGGGCCCGTGCTGTACATCCGCCAGACTTGTTTGCCCGTGTTGATGTCATTCGCGGTGACGAAACCGCGCACGCCGAACTCGCCGCCAGACACGCCCGAAATCACCTTGTCTTTCACGACCATCGGGGCCGACGTCATCGTCTGCCCGTTGCGGTAGTCGCCCTGCTTCACTTTCCACAGTTCCTTGCCGGTTTCCGCATCGAGCGCCACGGTGTGGGTGTCGAGCTGATTGAGAAAGATCTTGCCGTTCGAATAGGTGACGCCGCGGTTCACCGTGTCACAGCAGGCCACCGGAATAACCGCCGCATCCTGCTTCGGCGTGTACTTCCACTTCACCGGCGCGCCCTCTTTGCTCAGGTCGAGCGCGTAGACGTTGTTCGGGAAAGGCGTATGCACGTACATCGTGCTGCCGACGACGATCGGCTCACCCTCGTGGCCGCGCAACACCCCGGTCGAGAACGACCACGCGACCTTCAGGTTCTTGACGTTGTCGGCAGTGATTTCGCTGACGGCGCTGTAGCGCGTGGCTGACTGGTTCTTGTTGGGCATCGACCAGTCGTTGTCAGCGCTCGAGGCTGCGGCCGCCGTCGCGTCCGCTGGGGAATCACTGGTCGTTCGCGAGCAGGCAGCGGCGGAAGCCAGGCCGCATGCACCGACGACCAGGAACAGGCTCGACCATCTCTTCATATGGGCTCCTAACGCCGCCGGCAGCACACAGCTGCCTTAGGTAGGCGGCATCCTACTCGTTTCTGAGATCAAGAAGAAGAAGGGATGGGAGGGTTCCGCCGGCAACGGCTCAGCGGGACGACTGGCGTTCCAGATGCCGCGAGTTGCGCAGCGCGTTGCTGATCGCCTGATTACCCTCGTGGCAGGCATACTCGAAGAGGTAATAGTCCGGATCCCGCTTCAGCGGAAACGCCGCCTTCCATGGTCGCGTCAGCACCACCGGGTCCTCGACGGTCATGTCGTAATCGATAGTGTCGTCGTCCACGCGCGTGAAGCGTTCGATCACACGCAGCGACTCGCTCGTCGGGATGCCGCCGCCACCCGGGCCGACGATCAGCATCGGCGTCCGCCCGTTGAAGTTCGTGGTCTCGACCACCAGCGTCCGCCCCTCCCATCGGCCGCGCGGCTCTCCGAGCCAGAACCGAATCGCCGCCGCCGGGCGGGGCCGGCCGTCGAGCGGGATGACCCGCGTTTCGTGAATCAACTCGAACCGGATGACGACGTATCCCGGCGCCTGCAGGATTTCGATGCCGCTGTTGTACATGAAGGGGAACATCGAGGCCGGCATTCCGCGCGTCATGCACCGATCGAGGGCGTTGAAGTCGTTGACGCTCGCAAACAGCATGTCCGACCAGCTGCTGGTCATCGCCGCCGCCCGTTTCCGGCCTTCGTCGGTTAACGGCGGTAGCCGGCCGTTCGCCGGATCGACGACGAGCGAGGTGAGCCGGTTCGCTTCTCCCACTTCGGCCCAGGCGCCGGCAAGACGGATCCGGTTCGCCGCGATGTCCGCCTGGCGCTTCGCGAATTCCTGATCGGTGAGCAGACGTCGGTCGCCGAATTCAGC
>DATLLJ010000120.1:0-50100 GCA_035537875.1 Vicinamibacterales bacterium
GCATACGGTGCTCCTGGCCGCGATCGTGATCATCCCGCTTGGCGTCGGGACTGCACCCACCGCCATCAGCGGGATGATCACGATCGCGGCCAGGAGCACCGTATGCACGATGATCGAGACCGGCATGTACCACCACTTCTTGGCACCCAGCTTCATGGTTGGGTTGGTAACTTCACCAAACAGATCACCTGGCACGGGGGAGCCCTCCTAAGCGGTTTCTCTGGAAGCCAAGACCCTCAGGCCCACTCCGAGCCGGCAGGCCAAGGGCGCAGATTATAGCTACGACCAAAACGACGTGTCAACGAAGAGTTCCGGCGAAGAGTTCCGGCGAAGAGGGCGCTTCGAACGGTCGCGAGTGCCCGCTTTTGTCACTGCAGACTTAGACACCGGATTCGGCGAAATGGCTGAGAGGGCCCTCCCGGCGCGGCGATTTTACGCCGGCGAGCCGATCCGCATCCTGTAGAACGACCGCCAGACGAATACCAACGACAGCACGAAGAACACGGCCGACAGGGTCAGGCTCACGAACGGCCCGGTTTCCGCCGTCAGCTGAACCGCGAGCTCGACCGCGAGCAAGCCGAACAGCGTGGTGAACTTGATGATTGGATTCATCGCCACCGACGACGTATCCTTGAACGGATCGCCGACCGTATCCCCAACGACCGTCGCCGCATGCAGCGGCGTCCCTTTCGCCTTCAGCTCGACTTCAACGATCTTCTTCGCGTTGTCCCACGCCCCGCCGGCGTTCGCCATGAAGATCGCCTGATACAACCCGAAGTTCGCGATGGACACCAGATAGCCGATGAAGAAGAACGGTTCGTAGAACGCGAACGCCAGGGTCGAGAAGAACACCGTCAGAAAGATGTTGAACATCCCCCGCTGGGCATACTGCGTGCAGATTTCCACCACCCGCTTGCTGTCAGCCACCGACGCTTTCTCCACGCCTTCGAGGCGGATATTCGCCTTGATGAACTCCACCGCGCGATAGGCGCCCGTCGTCACGGCCTGCGCCGAGGCGCCCGTGAACCAGTAGATCACGGCCCCACCCGTAATGAGCCCGAGCAGGAACGGCGGGTGCATCAGCGACAGCTTCTCGATGTCCCGCGTCAGCCCGCCGGTGAGCAGCACGATGATCGAGAAAATCATCGTCGTCGCCCCCACGACGGCCGTGCCGATGAGAACCGGCTTGGCGGTGGCCTTGAAGGTGTTCCCGGCGCCGTCGTTCTCCTCGAGGAGGTCCTTGGCCCGATCGAACCGGACGTCGAACCCGTGCTCCCGCTTGATCGACTCCTTGATCCCGGGGATGCCCTCGATGACGGAGAGCTCGAAGACCGACTGCGCGTTGTCGGTGACCGGGCCGTAGGAATCGACGGCAATGGTGACCGGACCCATGCCGAGGAACCCGAACGCGACCAGACCGAACGCGAAGACGGCGGGCGCGACCATCAACGAGCCGAGGCCGGTCAGGCTCACGTAATACGCGATGGTCATCAGCGTCACGATGCTGAGGCCGAGCCAGTACGCGCTGAAGTTGCCGGCGACGAACCCTGACAGGATGTTGAGCGACGCGCCTCCCTCGCGCGATGAGGTGACCACCTCCCTGACGTGCGTCGACTCGGTCGAGGTGAAGACCTTCACGAACTCCGGGATGATGGCGCCGGCGAGCGTGCCGCAGGTGATCACGGTCGAGAGCTTCCACCAGAGCGTGCCGTCGCCCAGGTCCGGCACCAGCGCATACGACACGACGTAGGTGATGACGACCGATACGACGGAGGTCAGCCACACGAGGGACGTCAGCGGCGCCTCGAAATTCATCTGATCGACGTTGGCGTAGCGCGCCCTCGCCATCGACTCGTTGATGAAATACGAGATCCCGCTCGCGACAATCATCGCGATGCGCATGGCAAAAATCCAGACGAGCAGCTGCACCTGCACGCGCGCCTCGGGGACGGCGAGCAGAATGAAGGAGATGAGCGCGACCCCGGTGACACCGTAGGTCTCGAACCCGTCGGCGCTCGGACCGACCGAGTCCCCGGCGTTGTCTCCCGTGCAGTCCGCAATGACCCCGGGGTTCCGCGCGTCGTCTTCCTTGATGTTGAAGACGATCTTCATCAGGTCGGAACCGATATCGGCGATCTTGGTGAAGATGCCACCCGCGATGCGCAGCGCGGCGGCTCCAAGCGATTCGCCGACGGCAAACCCGATGAAGCAGGAGCCGGCGTAATCCGCCGGGATGAACAACAGGATGCAGAGCATCAGGAACAGCTCGACGCTGATGAGCAGCATGCCGATGCTCATGCCGGCCTTGAGCGGGATCGCGTAAATCGGAAACGGCTTCCCTCGAAGGCTGGCGAATGCCGCCCGCGAGTTGGCGAACGTGTTCACGCGGATGCCGAACCAGGCCACCCCATAGCTGCCGCCGATGCCGATCAGGCTGAAGATGAGAATGGTGATGACCTTGATCGCTTCGAAATTCTGCAGGACGCCGTAATAGAACACCATGATCACGCCGATGAAGACTTCGAGCAGCAGGATAAACTTCCCTTGCGTGATCAGGTACGTCTTGCACGTCTCGTAGATGAGCTCCGATACCTCGAGCATCGACGGGTGGACCGGCAGGCTTCGCAGCTGCGTGAACACCGTCAGCCCGAACAACAGGCCGAGCGCGCTGACGACGAGCCCGCCCATCAGCAGCGTCCGGCCGTTGACGCCCATGAAATCGACCGTGGACAGGTCGGGCAGCACCAGGTTTGCCTCGCCTCCTCCGCCCTCCTGTACCGCGATCTGCGGCGGTTCGGCCCCCTGCGCCAGAAGGGGTTGAGACACGTCGGCCAGCGCGGCCAGGGCCGCCAACAGCACCATCGCGACGAGCGCACGTCCAAGACGCATATCTGCGAACACGGTCATCACACCTCGCACAAAGGCTCGCATCATAACTTCAGGCGGGGCGGAATCGCCATGCCGCCTGTCAAAAAGATCTTGATCCCCTCTTCGACGGAGATATCCGGAAAAGTGGCCCGTTCACGCTCGTATATCAGCACATCTCCCAGGTATAGATGGTTGGTCGGGACGTACACCGCCAACAGCGGTTCGGGACCGCGGCCTCGATCAATGGTGAATTCCCGCGTGAGGAATCCCAGCACGTACCCACGCCTCGGGTCGTCAATCATGACGACGCGCTTGAACCCCGATTCGTTGTCCGGAGAAAAGGCGACGATGATCTGCTTGACCGGCGCGTAGATCGTCCGGAACACGGGCAGGCGCAGCAGCCACCCTTCGGTGCGCTGCAACACCCGCCTGCCGATCACGTTCGTCGCGAACGCGCCCACCAGGATAATGACCACGACCGTGGTCGCAATCCCCAGCCCCGGGATGCGGAGGCCGGGAAAGCGTTGCTCGAGCAACCGGTCGTAAAACGGCGCCGTCAGTCCGTCGACAACGTTGAAGAGCCAGATGAACGCGGCGACGCTGATGAAAAGCGGCACCGTCACGAAAAAGCCCGCGATGAAGTTGCGGCGCAGCCACGACACCGGCTACAACCACCCCGCGGCCATCGCCGCGAAGATTGCGAGGCCGACGCCGATGCGGTACCACGCGAACGGCGCGAACCCCGCGCGTCGGACGAACAGCAGAAACGGCTTGATCACGACGAGGGAGGCGACGAAGGCCGCCACCAGGCCGATGACGATTTCCAGCCCGCGATCCGGAGAAATCTGCTGCCGGACTTCGAGCAGCTCGTGCCCGAAGGCCGCCGCCAGCGTCGGCATCGCGAGAAAGAACGAAAACTCGGCGGCAGCCGGTCGATCCAGGCCCATGGCCATTCCGCCAACGATCGTTGCACCCGAGCGTGAGACGCCGGGGATGAGCGCAAGCATCTGACACAACCCGACGCCCAGCGCTCGCAGCCACGGCGTCCGCTCGGCGTCCTCGACCACCGGCCTCGGACCCGCGCGTTCGACCGCGAGCATGACGAAGCCGCCGACGAGGAACGCCGCCGCCCAGACAGCCGGCCGACGGTAGAGCACGCTCGTGACGAAATCGGACAACAGCGCCCCGGCCAGCAGCGCAGGCACCGTGGCCACCACGATGGCCAGCGCGAAGTGCTGCGCGTCCGGCCGCGACGTCAGCCCGCGGAGGATGTCGAGGATCTTGACACGGTACAACGTCATGATGGCCAGGATCGATCCCAGCTGGATCATCACCACGAACACACCGCCCGCGTCCTGGTAACCGAGCAGCCGCTCGCCCAATAAGAGGTGGGCGGTCGAGGAGACCGGCAGAAACTCCGTGAGCCCCTGGACCGCCCCGAGAAGGGCCGCCTGCAGAATGGTGGACATAGGATGGCTGAAGGGTCAGGGCGAGAGACTCGAGTCGTGCCTCGAGCTGTCGGCCTGAAGCCTCGAGCCTTACGAAGCCTTTGCCTTCCGCTGCGGCTTCGACCGGCGCGGCGGCTGCTGCGAAGACGTCGCCGGGGCCCGCGTGGCCGCCCGGCCCGGGGTGGCGCTTCGCCAGAAGCTGACGATCGCCGCCGCGATGAACACCGTCGAGTACGTGCCAGCCAGAAGACCGACAACCAGCGTGAAAGCAAAGCCGTGCAGCACGTCGCCGCCAAAGAAGAACAGCGCGAGCGCCGAGAGCAACGCCGTGCCCGCCGTGATGACCGTCCGCCCGAGCGTCTGGTTGATGGCGATGTTGATGATGGAATCAATACGTTCCCGCCGCATCCCGCGCTGGTTCTCCCGGACGCGATCGAAGATCACGATGGTGTCGTTGGTCGAATAGCCAGCGATCGTCAGCAGCGCCGCGATGACGTTCAGCGTCATGTCGTAGCCGAAAAACGCGAGAAACGACAGCGTGACGGCCAGGTCGTGTATGGTGGCGACGACCGCGCCGATCGCGAAGCTGAACTGAAATCGGAACGAGATGTAGGCCAGAATCCCCACCAGCGAAAGCACGGTGGCCCAGATGCCTTTGGTCGTGAGCTCACGGCCGACCGTGGCGCTGACAATCTCCGCGCCCTGCCGTTGAAAGGGGCCGACGTTTCCCTGCTTCAGGGCATCCTCGACGTGCTGCGCCGTGTCCCCAAGCGAGGCTCCCGCTTCGGCACCGACCTGGGCCACGCGAATCATCATCATGCGCAGCGAAGGGTCGCCGTACGCCTGCACGATCGCGATCTCGCCGCCACCCGGGTAGTACCGGGTCACGGCGTCCCGCACCTGCTCGACCGTGACCGGCTGCTCGAACTGTTCGATGACGACCGTTCCGCCGGCGAACTCGACACCCTTGGCAAGGCCCCTGGTCGCGATCGTGACCCCGCCCGCAATGACAATCGCGAGCGACAGGGCGATGGCGTGCCAGCGCCAGCGGAGAAAATCGTAGTGTGTGTTCTTGAAGATGTGCATGGCTCAAATACTCAGCGTGGCCACTTGATGGCGTCGCGCCAGGGCCATCTCGAACAGCGTCTTCGACACGAACGTGGACGTGAAGATGTTCGCCAGGAGGCCCACCGACAGCGTGACGGCAAACCCGCGGATCGGACCGGTGCCAAACTGGAAGAGGAACGCCGCCGAAATGAGAGCGGCCAGGTGCGTGTCCACGAGCGTCAGGAAGACGCGGCTGAACCCCGCGTCGATCGAGGCCCGCACCCCACGACCGGCCTCGAGTTCTTCCTTGATGCGCTCAAAAATCAGGACGTTGGAGTCCACACCCATCCCCATGGTCAGCACGAAGCCGGCGATGCCCGGGAGCGTCATCACGGCGCCAACGTAGGCCATGAGTCCCAGCAGGATGACGAGATTGAACACCAGGGCGACGATCGCGTTCACGCCAGAGAGCTTGTAGTAAACCAGCATGAACGCGACGATCAGCAAAAGCCCGACGAGCGACGCGAGGATGCCGGAGCGAATCGAATCGGCGCCCAGGGTGGGACCTATGGTCCGCTCCTCCAGATACGTCAGTGACGCGGGCAGGGCTCCGGAACGCAGAATCAACGACAGATTCTGCACCTCTTCCTGCGTGAAGCTGCCGGTGATCCGACCCTCGGTCGTGATCCGACCCTCGATGCGGGGGGCGGACTGGACACGACCATCGAGCACGATCGCGAGCTGGCGGCCGATGTTCTGGCCCGTCACGTCCCCGAACCGGCGCCCCCCTTCGTTGTTGAGCGTGAAGCTGACCGCCGGCTGGTTGTTCTCGTCGATCGTCGGTCGCGCGTTTCGCAGATCCTTCCCGCTGACGGCAGCAGCCCGCCGCACGAGGTAATAGACCGCCCCCGACGTGTCGCCCGGAACCCCGCTCACTCCGGGGATCACCTCCATGCCGGGGGGCTCCTGTCCGTTGACCAGGAGCGACTCGCGCGACGCCGAAGGCCCCTGCTCCACGATTTTCAGTTCGAGCAACCCGGTCGACTGGATGATCTCCTTCGCGCGATTGACGTCGGTGACGCCGGGCAGCTGGACGAGAATCTGATCGCCGGCCGCGCCCTGCTGCGCGATGCTCGGTTCGGTCACGCCGAGCTCGTTGACCCGGCGTTCGATGGTCTCGCGCGCCTGAACCACCGATTCGTCGCGCAGCGTCACCTGCACGTTGGGCTTCATCGTGAACGTGTAGGTGCCATTGGCTCCCGCGCTCCGATCGAAGCTGACCTGCACGTCAGCCGCCGCCTGTCTGAACGCGGCGTCCTGGGCCGGCTGCACGCCGTCCACCACGAACCGCGTCGGATCTGGCGACGATATGTTCGTGACCGGGATGTTCCGCGTCACGAGCTCGGCGCGGAACCGTTCCATCTCCTGCTCGGTGGCCAGGCGCAGCGCGTCGTCGGTCTGGACGCGGAGAACCAGGTGCACGCCGCCCTTCAGATCCAGCCCCAGCTTGAGTTGCTGGTTCATCAGGAATGCCGGCGATTGCACGCCGAACTGGGCGGCGACGATCGGGTAGACGCCCACCGCGGAAAACACGATGAGCACCGCGGCGACCGTGATGATTTTCCAGCGTAGATTCTTCATGTTTCCTCCGGGAGGCTCCCGGCACGTGCTCAGCTCTTGTCAGCGGCGGCGAGTGGCTCGACAACCGGCTCCTGTCCCTGGTAGCCACCGATGGCGGCGCGGGCCACTTCCACGCGTACTTTATCCGCGATCTGAACCTGCACGGTGACGTCCCCCAGGCGAGTGATCTGCCCGTGAATCCCGCCTGTCGTGATGACGCGGTCACCAACCTTCAAACCGTCGAGGAACTGCTGAATCTTCTGCTGCTTGCGCTTCATCGGCAGGAGAATGATGAAGTAGAAGATCGCCAGGACCAGCGCAAACGGAATGAACTGCAGCCAGAGGCTTCCGCCCTCCGGCGGCGCGGCCAGCGCGAACACAGTACCGACGTCGGTCGTCATCATGAATCGAGGAGCCGGCGGGACAAGCTCTGGTGGAACGCTACCCTGAAACTTTCGAACCGCCTAAACGCTATAGCCTCCCTAATCCTTGCGAGCGTGTCAAGGTAAAAGTGTAGGTTATGCAACGTGTTAAGGGTGGACGCGTTGATCTCGCCAGCGAGAAAGAGGTGCCGGAGATAGGCCCTGGAAAAGGTTCGACAGGTGTAGCAGGTGCATGAGGGATCCGCGGGCCGATCGTCCTCGGCGTACCGCGCATTCTTAATATTGATAGGACCCTCGCTGGTGAACAGCTGGCCGTTCCGGGCATTTCTGGTCGGAAGCACGCAGTCGAACAGATCGATCCCCCTGGCCACCGATTCCACGAGATCCTGGGGAGTTCCCGCGCCCATCAGATAGCGCGGCTGGCCCGCAGGCAGCGACGGCGTCGTGCGGCCCACGATGTCGTACATGACGTCTGTCGGCTCGCCGACGCTCAGTCCGCCAATCGCGTATCCCTCGAAGCCGATCTGCGTGGTCTCGCAGGCGCTTTCCTCGCGCAGTTCGGGCGACACGCCTCCCTGGACGATGCCAAACTGAGCCTGGCCCGGGTTCATCACCCCGGGAAACGAAGTCGCCTCCCCTTCGTCGGAAAGCCTGAGAAAGCGGTCTCGCGCACGGCGCGCCCAACGGAGCGTGCGCTCCATCGACTCCCGGACCACCGCCGTCTCGGCGGGGTGCGCGAGACACTCGTCGAGCACCATCGCCACGTCGGAACCAAGCTGCGCCTGCACCTCGACAGCCTTCTCGGGCGTCAACAGATGGGAAGATCCGTCGAGATGCGAGCGAAAGCGCACACCTTCCTCATCGATCGTTCGCCGCGCCGCGAGGCTGAACACCTGGTAGCCGCCGCTGTCGGTCAGGATGGGCCGACTCCAGCCGATGAACGCGTGGAGGCCGCCGCGCCGCGCGATCAGGTCGGCGCCCGGCCGCAAATACAGATGGTAGGTGTTGCTCAAAAGAATATCGGCGCCGAGGTCGAGAAGATCCCTGTGCGTGACGCCTTTGACCGCACCCTGCGTCCCGACCGGCATGAAGGCGGGAGTCGGAACGTCGCCGTGCGCGGTCGTCATCACGCCGCGTCGGGCACCGCCATCGGTGTGGCTCACGCGAAAGACGAACGGGGCCATTGGGAAGGAACAGTCTACAATCTCAGGAGATTCAGGCCGCTGTGTCCATGAAACGACTTCGCGTTGGCGTCATTTACGGGGGCCGCTCGGGCGAGCACGAAGTGTCGCTCGCCTCGGCGGCCTCGGTGTTCGCAAACCTCGACCCGGATCGCTACGAACCGATCGCTATTCGAATCGACAAGGATGGTCGATGGTCGCTTCCGCCTCGGGCTCCAGCCTTGCTGTCGGCTGCCGACGTGATCCAGGCTCGCGCCACCGATTCGGCCGAGACCACTCCTGAGGCGCTCGTCGTCGCGCGGCCCGGCGGCGACACCCTCATCACCGTCGATCAACGTCAGAAGGGCGTGTCGGGCCTCGCATTGGATGTGATCTTTCCAGTCCTGCATGGGCCGTACGGAGAGGACGGCACCGTCCAGGGCCTGCTGGAGCTCGCGAATGTGCCCTACGTCGGGGCCGGCGTGCTCGCGTCGGCGGTCGGCATGGACAAGGCGACGATGAAACTGGTGTTCGCGGCGCGTGGGTTGCCGGTGTGCGACTACGAAGTGGTCTTGAAACGAGACTGGCAGCGTGACGAACGCGCCGTCATGCAGGCGATCGTCGCGCGACTCGGCTTCCCGCTGTTCGTCAAACCGGCCAATCTGGGATCGAGCGTCGGCATCTCGAAGGCCAAGCACGCTGCAGAATTGCGCACCGCCATCCAGCTCGCCGCCGAATACGATCGCAAGATCGTCGTCGAGGCAGCCGTTCCGCAAGCCCGGGAAATCGAATGCGCGGTGCTGGGCAACGACGATCCTGAAGCATCGGTGCCTGGGGAAATCGTTCCCTCCAGGGAGTTCTACGATTACACCGCGAAGTACACGGACGGGGACGCCTCGACGCTGCTCATCCCCGCCCCCCTCAGCGAGGCCGAGTCCCAACGGGTCCGCACACTGGCGGTGGCGGCGTTCAAGGCCGTGGACTGCGCCGGCATGGCTCGCGTCGATTTTCTGCTGGCCGGCGACAGCGGCACGTTGTATCTCAACGAATTGAACACGATTCCGGGGTTCACCACGATCAGCATGTATTCGAAGATGTGGCAAGCCACGGGGTTGTCCTACCCGAAGCTCCTCGATCGGCTCATCGCGCTCGCGCTCGAGCGCCATGCGGAGAAGCAGCTCCTGCGAACGAGCACGTGATGCTCGTCGGACGCGCCCGCGAAGGGGACGACTCGGGCGCGCATTCTCACGTTGAAGCGCATTGACGCGGGATCGAGCCGCCGCACCGCGTCGAGATGCCTGTGACCAACCGATCGATCCCGACGAGCGCGCACGACGCGAGTCGCGCGCCGCGATCGCACGACGATCATCGCGATGACGCGTGACGATGTCCTCGACGTCGCAACTTTTTTTGACTTTTCGTGCACATTGTGCTTGACACTCCGCAGTTCTCGTCCATAATCTACATCTGGTATGAGGATGGCGAACTCAGGCCATCCCTAGTGAGGTCAAATCGTTGATCTCACCCTTCCGCCAAGCTCAACAAAGTCGGAAGGTGCCCCGACGCGACGAGGGCCGGTATCGGGTGAGCGTGCCAGGCGGCAGCCACCGAGCGTCCGGGCGAGACCCGGAGTGAAGTCCGGGGCTGTGCCCCGGAAGCATGCCGTGAGCACTCGCGCTAGTAAACCCACATGAAGGGGGGGATAACAGACAATGGCAAAGAAAGCCAAGGGCGGGAAGAAGAAGGCCGGCAAGAAACGGTAAGCTGACCTCGCCCGTCAAAAAGGGGGCGCCCTGTTGGGGCCCCCTTTTCCACGTACGCGCCCTTTTCTCCGAACGCTCACCTGATGATCTGCGACGTCGTGACGCCGTCCCACACCCGGACGCGGCGGATCACATCACCCTGCTCTATCTGATCGACCACATCCATGCCGGCGATCACGCGACCGAAGACGGTGTATCGCGCATCGAGGTGTGGTTGCGGCGAATGTGTGATGAAGAACTGACTGCCGCCTGTATCGCCCCACGCGTCGAGCGCCATGCCGACGGTGCCCCTCAAATATGAGCGCTCGCTGACCTCGTCGCGGATCGTGTAACCTGGCCCGCCTTCGCCGTCGCCGCGCGGATCGCCGCTTTGAATCACGAAATCTGGAACCACCCGGTGGACGCTCAGGCCGTCGAAATGCGCCATCCGCGCCAGTCGCACGAAATTCTCGACGGTCAGCGGAGCGTCGAGGACCGCCAGTTCGATCTCGATCGTGCCTCTGTCGGTGTCGAGGAACACGGCCGTAGAAACCGGTGGATTGACCAGCGTGCCGTTCTCGTACATCGCAGCCGGCACGTTGGTGGGCGCGGGACGGATCTGCTGATCGATATCGGCGGCCGAGGCCGGATCGAACTCCTTCAGCAAGGCCGCCGCGCGCCGTCGGACTGCCCAGTCTTTGTCGGACAACGCCGCTCGCAGCACCGGCGTGGCCGGGGCGGCACCGTACTGGGCAAGCGCCCCAAGCGCCGCCGCGCGCGCCGAAAACGAGGAGTCCCGTTGGCCGAACTGGTAGGCCTCGGCCAGCGCCTGCTCGGCCTGGGGCGGCTTGAGCTCCCCGAGTCCGGCAGCCGCAGCTACACGAACCGCGACGTCGTCCGCCATCAGGTGGCGCAGAAGAACCTCGGTCACCATCGGCGCGCGAACAGCGATGAGAGCCTGAAGGACGGCCGGAACGACACGCTGATCCTTATCGTCGAGCATGGGCATCAACGCCGGCACCGCAGTGTCCGCCGGCAGAGTGGCCAGGGCCGATGCGATCGCGGCCCGGACGCTCCAGACAGGATCCGGATCGAGTCCTGAGAGCACCGCGAGGAACTGCTGCGGGTCGAGCCTGGCGGCCCCGCGCAGGGCTGCCGCGCGAACTGAGGGGTTCGGATCGGCGAGGGAGTCCAGCATGAAGTCGTACACACCGTCCGCCTTCATGGCGCCGAGCGCTTCCACTGCCTCGAGCCTCACGTGAGTCGGCGTTTCCTTCGTCTGAAGCATCTTCAGCAGGACCGGAGCGGCGGCGCTGGCGGCGTCTCCGATGCCTCCGAGCGCGCGAACGCTTTCGACGACCACGGCCATTTCCCTGCTGCCGAGTAGATCGATCAAGGTGGGAACCGCGGCGGCATCCTTCACCCCCCCCAACCCCTTCGCGGCGAAGGCGCGAGTGTAGGGCTCGGGCTCCCTGGCGAGCGTCAAGAGAGCGCCGAGCGCCCGTCTGTCTTCGATGCGCTGCAACGCATAGGCGACCGGCCACCAGCGCACGCGGGGCTGGCCGGTCGAATCGAGGACGGCGGCCGCCAGCGGCTCGTACGCTTTCAACCGCACGAGCGCGTACAGGGCCAGCCTGAACGCTGACGCAGGCACGTCCCGTCGCGCGTCGACGTCGGCGGCGGGGGGCTCGGCAAGAGCGCCAGACTCCACGATTCGTGAAGCCAGCCGGCCAATCGGATCGGCCGCGCTCGTATCACCGATGAGACCAAGCGCTTCTGCCGCGCCACCCTGCACGATGGGCGAGACGTCGTCGAGCGCCGCCACGAGCGGCGCAACCGCGTTTCGCTCACCGATCAATCCGAGCCCGAAGGCCGCCATGTGCCGCACCTCTGGATCCGCATCGGCCAGCGTCGACACCAGCGGTTCGACGCCGTCGCGAAGTCCGACACGCCCGACCGCGAGCGCGGCGCGGCGTCTGATGCGCGCTTCGCCGTCGCTCAGCAGACTGATCAGATCAGGTGGCGGCGGGGGCGGCACGACGACGGGCGCGCGTTGTCCGCTGGGCGGCGGCGGTGGCGGCACGACCGGCGGAGCCGGATCACGGAGCATCCGCCGATCTTCCAGGCGAAGGATCGCCGCCATCTTCTGTTCGAACGTGATCGATGGCGGGGGCGGCGGCACCAGGGGCGCGCTCGCGCATGCGCCTGCGGCCAGCGCGAATGTGATGAGGATCGTCCTGCGCAGCATCTCAGGCGGTCTCACGCGATGATATCATCGTGCACCGTTGCAGTTCCGCCACATCGCCATCGAAGGACCGATCGGCGCCGGCAAAACCGCACTGGCCGAACGGCTCGGCGCGCGTCTCGATGCCACCATTGTCTTGGAGGAACCGGAGAATCCCTTCCTCGCCGACTTCTACGCCGACCGGCCTGGAGCGGCGTTGCAAGCGCAGCTGTTCTATCTGTTGAACCGCCATCGGCAGCAGACCACGCTCCGTCAGACCGACCTCTTCAGTCAGATCACGATCGCGGATTACCTGTTCGACAAGGACAAGATCTTTGCGTACCTCAATCTCGACGACAACGAGCTGTTCATCTACCAGAGGCTCTACGACCTGCTCGTGCGCGATGTCCCGACTCCCGATCTCGTCGTGTTCCTTCAGGCGCCGACCGACGTGCTGCTCCGGCGCGTGCACACGCGGAAGCGCGACCCCGAATCGGTCGCGCTCCAGCCCGACGATGACTATCTGCGCGAACTGAACGAGGCCTACCATCACTTCTTCTTCCATTACGCGGCGACGCCGCTGCTCGTCGTCGAAACCTCGGAGTTTGACTCGGACGGAAGCGATGAGGCCGTCGATCATCTGATCAAACAGATCCGTAGCATGGGTTCCGGCACGAGGTACTACGTGCCGAGGACGAAGTGAACCTGATAAGCTGACACTCCATGGCGTGGTTCAAGAAGACACGCAAGAAAATCGTCTCGCAGGGGGAAAAATCCAGTCGGGTTCCCGAAGGGTTGATGGTCAAGTGCCCCGGCTGTGCCCAAATCCTCTACAACAAGGATCTTGCCACCAACCTGTACGTCTGCCCGAAGTGCGCCCACCATTTCCGCATGAGCGCCGCGGACCGACTGCGCATGCTGTTCGACGACGCCTGGGTCGAGCACGACCGCGGGCTGGTCTCCACCGACCCTCTCAGCTTCACCGACACGAAGCCCTACAAAGCGCGCCTCAAAGCGGGCTACGAAGCGACCGGACTCAAGGACGCGGTGATCACGGCGACGGGCACGATGGAAGGCGCACCGACGGTCATCGCAGCGATGGAGTACGAGTTCATCGGCGGCAGCATGGGTGTCGTGGTCGGCGAGAAGATCGCGCGGGCGATTGAACGGGCGGTCGATCTGCGCTGTCCTGTCGTCATCGTCTGTTGTTCGGGGGGCGCCCGGATGATGGAGGGCGCGCTGTCGCTGATGCAGATGGCGAAAATCTGCGGGGCGCTGGCGCGTCTCGATCGGGCGCGGCTGCCCTACGTGTCGGTCCTCACCGACCCGACGACCGGCGGCGTCACGGCGAGTTTTGCGATGCTGGGCGATCTGAACATCGCCGAGCCCAAGGCGCTCATCGGCTTCGCCGGCCCGCGGGTCATCGAGCAGACCATCCGGCAGAAGCTGCCCGAAGGGTTCCAGCGCAGCGAGTTCCTCCTCGACAAAGGCATGCTCGATCTCGTCATCGATCGGCGTGAGATGCGATCGACCATCTCGACCGCGTTCCGGTTCATGGGCGCGGCCTGCCGCCGGCCGGTCTCCGTGACGGTGCCGGCTGGCGACTCGGTCGCCGAGCCGCCCCTGCAGACTCCTCGGTGAGCGACCCGCTTTCCTATCTCTTCGGCCTCGGACAGTTCGGCATCAAGTTCGGGCTCGATTCGATGTTCACGATCGTCGCCGAGCTCGGTCATCCCGAGCGGACGTTTCGCTCGGTGCACGTCGCCGGAACGAACGGCAAAGGATCGGTGACGGCGATGATCGATGCGGGGCTGCGCGCGGCCGGGCATCGATCGGCCAGATACACCTCGCCCCACCTTGTGGATCTGACCGAGCGCTTTGTCATTGACGGGAGGCCGGTGTCTACCGAGCGCATGGTGGCCGCCGTCGCCGATGTCCGCGATGTCGTCGAACGGCTGATCGCGAAAGGCGCGCTGAAGGCTCACCCGACGTTCTTCGAGGTCACCACCGCCGTGGCGTTCGAGCTATTCCGACGGGCGGCCGTCGAGATCGCGGTTCTTGAAGTCGGCCTGGGCGGGCGCCTGGACGCCACCAACGTCATCGAGCCGTTCGTGACCGCCATCACCTCCATCGCCCTCGATCACCAGCAATACCTCGGCTCGACACTGGCGGCGATTGCGTCGGAAAAAGCGGGAATCGTCAAACCGGGAGTCGCCATGGTGATCGGCGACATGGACGCGGAAGCTTCCGCCAGCATCGCGGCGATCGCCGCCGCGCGGGCCGCGCCCCTCATTCGGGCGTCAGAAGGAGTCGAAGTCGTCCGGCGCCCGCACGCGGACACAGTCGCCCTCCGAACGCCGCGGCGTGATTATGGCGACGTGGCCATCGGGTTGAGAGGCGCCCATCAGATCGGCAACGCCGTCGTCGCGGTTCGCGTGCTCGAGCTGCTCGACGCGCGGGGCTGCGGCGTCCCTCCCGACGCGATTGTGTCGGCACTCGCCCGGCCCGCGTGGCCGGGACGACTCGACGTGCGCCGTCTGCCGGATGGCCGCGAGGTTCTGTTCGATGCCGCGCACAACCCGGCCGGGGCCGCGAGTCTCGCGTCCTACCTGCGGGAAAGCGGCGCCGATCGATTGCCGCTCGTGTTCGCGGGAATGCGGGACAAGGATGTCGAAGGCATGCTGCGGGAGCTCATCCCCGTTGTCGGTCTTCTGGTGGTGACACGCGCGTCGAATCGCCGCTCGTCCGACCCCGAGGAGCTCAGTCGGATTGCGCGACGAATCGAGCCGCGTCTGACGGTGGCTGCGGCCTCGTCTCCCGTCGAGGCGCTCGAGCTCGCCTGGCGCGCCTCGCCACGAATCATCGTCGCCGGCTCGATTTTCCTGCTCGGCGACGTGATGAAGGCGACGCCAGAGCTCATGATACCCTTCGAAAACGGGACCTGAATGCGGGGATCAGTTGTCACGATCGGCTTCCTGACCTGGCTGCTCGTCTTGCCGGCGCGTGCGGTGGCACAACAGCCGGGCGCCGACACCGACACGACCGTTGCCGACCGCCACGATGTGATCAGCGAAAGAGAGCACCACTACATCGGCAAGGTCGAGATGCAGCTCCGCGACACCAAGCTGTACGCGGACGACGTGTGGTACTACGTCGAGGAGCATCGGGCGGTCGCCACGGGCAACGTCGTGTTCCGTCAGGGGAGTAACCAGATCGCCGCGGACCGGGCCGAGTTCGACACGAACACCCGGCTGGGGACTTTCTACAACGCCAGCGGGTTCGCAACCGTCCAGCCGCAGCCGCCATCCGCCAGACCTGGGACGGTGGCGCCTCCTCCGATCGCCGGACAAGACACCGTCGTGCTCTTCATCGGAGAAACCGTCGAGAAGATCGGTCCCCGAAAATACCGGATCAAGAACGGTGGTTTCACGACCTGCGTGCAGCCCACCCCGCGCTGGAATTTCAATGCCGATACCATCGTGCTGAACCTGGACCATTACACGCTGCTCACCAACGTCGTCATGACGGTCAAAGGCGTGCCGTTGCTGTACTTGCCGGCGCTGTACTACCCGACCAAGCGGGAAGATCGCGCGACCGGGTTCCTTCTGCCGACCTATGGATCCTCCACTTATCGGGGACACTCATTTCACAACGCTTTCTTCTGGGCCATCGATCGCAGCCAGGATGCGACGGTGATGCACGACTGGTTTTCGAAGGCGGGCCAGGGCGTCGGCACCGAGTACCGGTACAACTTCGGCGGCGGCTCCGACGGCACGATGCGGGCCTACGTGCTCGACCAGCAACCGTCAGACGAGGCTGCGCAGACCATCCCCACCCAACGAAGCTACGACATCAACGGCGTCGTGAGCCAACCGCTGCCGGGACGGTTCCGGTCAACCGGGCGCGTCGATTACTTCTCCAGCATCGCCACCAACCAGAACTTCAACACGAATATCGCCGACGCCTCGCGCAGCCGCCGCAGCTTCGGCGGGAACGTCGTCGGGTCCTGGCGGTCGTACATGCTGACCGGCAGAGTCGACCAGATTGAGTACTTCTCGAGCCAGACGTCTTCGCAGCTGACCGGCAGCTGGCCGCGCATCAACGTCCTCAGGAACGAACGCCCGATCGGGGATACGGCGCTCTACTTCTCGTCCGGCGGCGAAGTCGCTCACATCCTCAGCGATTTCCGGAGCAGCGGCACGTCGTTCGATCAAAGCTTGACGCGTCTGGACTTCTCGCCGCAGGTGCGCTTTCCCTTCACCCGCCTTCAATGGTTCACGGTGAATTCGACGCTGAACTGGCGAGACACCTATTACTCGCGCAGTTACGCCGCCGTCAACCCGGCCGACAATCAGCCGGTGCGCGACCCGATCACGGGGCAGCCGATCATCAGCAGCGACAACCTGAATCGACAGTTCTTCACGGTTCAGTCACAGGTAACCGGTCCCGTGTTCAACAGAATCTGGGACACGCCCCAGAACGGGTACGCCGAACGGTTCAAGCACTCCGTCGAGCCGTACTTCAACGCGATGCGCACGTCGGCCATCGAGAACCAGGGACAAATCATCAAACTCGACGGAACCGACCATACGGTGGGCGGCAATACGCAGTTTACGTATGGCATCACCAATCGCTTCTACGCGAAACGACGGGCGGCGGCCGCGGGTCAGCCCGGCCAGGCTCGCGAGATCGTCACGGTCGATCTGCGGCAGGTCTACTACTCGCAGGCCGAGGCCGCACGGGCTGATCCCCAGAACTCGATCAACAACACAGGAGTCACCGACAACAATTTTTCGCCGATTTCGCTGACGGTTCGTGCCCAGCCCACCCTCGATTTCAACGCGACGGCGCGCGTCGAAATCGACAGCCGGTACCGCGAGCTGAGAACGATGACGGTCACGGGAACGTACAACTGGAGCACGCAGCTCCAGTCGACTGCGAGCTGGAGCAAGCGGGGATATATCCCGGGGCTTTCCGGCTTCGACAACCCAGCGACACTCGATAACACAGTCAGCGCATCGTCGACCGTCCGCACGCGTAACAACAAGTACGGAAGTATTTATTCCTTCAACTACGACGTGCTGCGCTCGAAGATGATTCAGCAGCGGCTGACGGGGTTCTACAACGCGCAATGCTGCGGCGTCGCTTTCGAGTACCAGACGGTCAACTTCAACACCTTCTCGTCGACTCCGTCCGATCGACGTTTCTTCATGTCGTTCACGTTGGCTGGACTCGGCAATTTCTCGCCGTTCAATGGAGCCCTCGGCGGCATTCCACGGTGATGATGGCCCACGAGCGCCTGGCGGATGAAGTCAGACCGTGGCGCAGCCCGAAGGCGACGTGATGTCGGCTCCGGTCCTCGTCACCGGGGCCGCGGGCTTCGTCGGCGGCCATTTGCTCGACCTGCTCACGAATTCGCCTTCCCCTGATTCTCCCGGGGCTTCGCGGTGCGAAGTCGTCGCTTGGCATCGTCCCGGACGCACGGCGCCCGCAGACGGATTGGCAGTGAGATGGGAGGCAGTCGACATGATGGATCAGCCGGCCGTGATGGACGCCATCGCGCGCCTCAAGCCCGGACTTGTGTACCACTGCGCCGGAGCGGCTCACGTCGGGCGGTCATGGGCACAGAGCGAGGCGGCTTTTGCCGTCAACGTTCGCGGGACCCACAATCTTCTCGATGCCCTCTGTCGCGCGAACGCGACGACGCGGGTCCTGATACCTGGCTCTGCGCTCGTGTATCGTCCAGCCAACGACGCGATGAACGAGGACCACCCACTCGGGCCGAGCAGCCCTTACGGGCTCAGCAAGCTCGCGCAGGAACTCGTCGGCCGTCATGCGAACGGTGCGGATGTACAGGTCCTGATTGCCCGGGCCTTCAACCACGTCGGGCCCCGACAAGATCCGGCGTTCTCGACCTCGGGTTTCGCGCGCCAGATCGCGATGATCGAGGCCGGTCTGACACGGCCCGAGATTCTCGTCGGCAATCTGGACGCCGAGCGCGACTTGACGGACGTGAGGGATACGGTGCGCGCGTACGAGCTCATCGCCACGCGGGGAGTGCCCGCGCGGCCCTACAACGTCTGCTCAGGCCATGCCCTGACTATCGGGGAGGTGTTGACGATGCTCGTCGCGAGGGCCCGCGTACCCGTCCAGGTGCGCGTCGATCCCGCCCGCTTCCGACCCAACGACGTCGCGGTGGTGCGCGGGGACCCTCGCCGGCTTCAGCGGGAATTGGGTTGGGCGCCGACCGTCCCGCTGGAGACCACGCTCGCCGATGTTCTGGATTACTGGCGCACGAAGGTCGCTTGAGGCTATGATTGGGCGAATATTTGACGAAGGTCAGACTGGAATGCCTTCATTTCCGTTGCTCTTCGACCTTGGGCCCGCCAGGCCAACCTCCCGCGACGTCGCTCATATCGTCAGACAGGGTGGCACGTCTGCACTGACCGGGGCCGAGGTCCGTGCCGACGCCGCTCGCTACCAGGAGATTACCTGCCGGTCGGCGCTGAACCGGGTGGAGCTGATGCCCTTCAAGTGGACGCTCAACCCGTACCGAGGCTGTACGCACGGCTGTCATTACTGTTTTGCCCGCCGGTACCACACGCAGTTCGAGATGGACAGCGACGACGAGTTTGCGTCGACGATTCTGGTGAAGCACAACCTCGTAGAGGTCTTGACGCGCGAACTCGATCGGCCGTCATGGGCGCGCGAACAGGTGGCTCTCGGTACGGCGACCGATCCGTATCAGCCGATCGAAGGCCATTACAAGCTCACCCGCCGGTCGATACAGGCGTTGACGCGCGGTCGGACGCCGGTGGGCATCGTCACGAAGGGGCCGATGGTCGTGCGCGACATCGATGTGCTCTCGGCACATGCTTCCGTGGCGCGGTGTACGATCTGCATGAGCGTGCCGACCGTCGACGAAGGCGCCTGGCGAACGCTCGAGCCCGGCACCGCGCACCCGCTTCAGCGACTTCGAGCCGTCCGCGAACTGGTGGACGCCGGACTCAACGCCGGTGTCCTGATGGCCCCGATCGTCCCGGGGTTTTCTTCTTCCCGTTCGAAGCTCGAACGAACCGTCAAGGCAATTGCCGACCACGGCGCGCGCTTTGTCGGCTGCAACGTCATGTACCTGCAGGACGGCACGCGCGATCATTTCCTGAAGTTCATCGCGCGCGACTTTCCCGCGATGTCACCGCGGTTCGGGAAGCTCTACGCGAAAAAATACCCGCCGGATTCGTACCGGAAAGAAGTCCAAGGCATGGTGCAGGTGCTGCAGTCTCGGTATGGCTTGAACGGGCGTGGCAAGGGAACCGAGCACGTCGCAGTTGAAGAGGAATCCGACGCCATCTCCCAAGAGCCCATCGAACCCGAACAGGTAGGGTTTGTGTTCTGAACCGTCAGGCCACGTCCCCCATGTCCATCACCTCGGCAGCCGATATCAGCTGGGAAGATTCGACCACGATCTCGCCTTCGCGTGCCTTGACTACGAAGTGAGAGCCTTCCTTCCAGCGCGTGCTGATCGGCAGCTTGATCTGTTCGTCGATCGTGCGCTTGAGGAACCGCGCGCCGAAGCCGATGTTGTAACCCTTCGCCACGATGAGCTCGAGCGCGGCGGCTTCGATGGACACGGTCTTTCCGGCCTTGGCGAGCGTCAGCGTCATCTCGCCGAGATAGTGCCGCGCGATCTCGCGGACCTCGTTCTGCGCCAGCGGCGAAAAGAGCACGACCTCGTCGATGCGATTCCGGAACTCCGGGGAAAAGCGTCGCGCCAGTTCCCGCAGGATCTCCCGCCGAACCTGTTCGAGCCCGACGCTCTGCGAAAGGAACCCGAGCGGGCTCGTCAGGCGGCGGAAATGCTCTGACCCGAGGTTCGAGGTCATGATGACGACGGCGTCACTCAGGTACACGCGTTTGCCGCGGCCGTCGGTCAACCACCCCTCGTCAAAGGCCTGGAGGAAGAGATTGAGCAGCGCGGGGCTTGCCTTCTCGACCTCATCGAGCAGGACGACGGTGCACGGATTGTCCTTCAACTGATTGGTCAAGATGCCGCCGCGCTCGCTGCCCACGATTCCCCGTGGCATGCCAATCAACTTGTCGACGGCCGCGCTGCCTTCCTGATATTCCGACATGTCCACGCGGACCATCTTCTTCTCGTCGCCAAAGAGGAAGGCGGCGACCGCCTTTGCCAGTTCGGTCTTGCCGACACCCGTCGGTCCCAGAAACAGCAGGACCCCGTCCGGGCGATCGAATCCGTCCTTGAGTGGGCCCTTGTTCAGCACCAGGCGCCGCGCCACGGCCCGGACGGCATCGCTCTGGCCAACCACGCGCTGCTGAAGCGCCGCTTCGATGTCCCTGAACCGATCGGTGACGTCCCGGTAGACCATGTCTTCCGGAATCCGGGCGGCGTGGGAGATGACCGACATCACGTCCTTCCTGCTCACTTCCCATCGCTTGTCGACTTCCGCCCGCACGGCCGCCGTGTCGAGCCAGCCGATGACTTTGTCGGGCAGGTGCAGATGACGCTGATACCGCGGCGCCATCTCGAGCGCCGCGTCGAGCGCTTCGTCCAGGACGCGGACGGAATAATTTCGCTCGAGGCGAGGCCGCAGATTGTAGAGAATCCGACGCGTCTCCTCGAGTGAGGGCTCCGCGACCTGAACGGCTCGGAAGCGCCGCGCGAACGCCTCGTCCTCCTGGATGTACTCCTTGTATTCGCTCAGCGTCGTGGCGGCAACCATCCGAATCTCTCCGCGCGAGAGCGCCGACTTGAGCACGTTGGCCGCGTCCGAGGGCGCGCCCAGCGCCGACCCGGCGCCGACCATGGTGTGAGCTTCGTCCACGAACAGGATGAGGTTCGTCCGCTCCTTCAGCTCGCGGATCACGTTCTGAATCCGATCCTCGAACATCCCCCGCAGCATCGTGCCCGCCACCATCGAGTTCATCTGCAGGTTGACCACCTGGCAATCGCGCAGGCGGACCGGCACCGTGTCGGGATCGAACTCGATACGGTGGGCGAGACCCTCGACGATCGCCGTCTTGCCGACGCCCGGCTCGCCGATGAGCATCACCGAATTGGCGCGCTCGCGGTGGCAGAGAATCTCGAGGACCTGCTGGATCTCCTTGTCGCGGCCGTACACGGGCGGCAGCTTGTCCTGGCGGGCCAGCAGATTGAGATTTGTCGCGAAGTGTTTGAGGAATGGCGGCAGTTCGAATCGCTTCTTCAAGCGCTCCTCGCGCAGCTCCATGTCGCGCACTCGCGCGTCGAGGCGCGCCATCAAGACGCTCGGTTCGACGCCGTGCCGTCGCAGAATCGAGACGGGCACCCCCTGCATCTCCTCGAACACCCCCGAAAATACGTCCACCGATTCGATGGTCTGCCGGCCCGCGCGCGACCCGTGGTGGAGTGCCAGCTTGAAAACCAGCTTGGTCGACGGCGAGACCCGGAGCTCCCGTCCCGCGAAGGATGGCGTCACCTGGAGGTGCTCTTCGATGGCTTGCAGAATCGTGTGGGGGTTGAGCTCGAGGTCCCTCATGATGCCGGAGAACATGTCCCACTCGACCTGCACGAACGCCAGGAACAGGTGTTCGTTCGTCAGCAGGGCATGTTCGCGTCGGCGCGCCTCCTCGATGGCTCGGTCGATGACCCGCTGCGCGGTTTCCCCGATTTTGCCCGGCGCGATGTCGAGATCTTCTACGTGCACGGGTGACCTCCGTCCTCTACTGTGGTATCGAGCAAAATGCACGCCAGTATTAGCGTCAAGTGCACAACGCCTCGGCACCCGTGCAAGCGGCTGGCGACCAACGAGTTGTCCTCGCCCTTGGGTTGCAGGACCGTGCAACGTGGCCCGGAAGCCACACACGGAAAGTGGAGGACGAAGTCCCCTGGCAGAGGGACCGTCTACTATCGGGGGCTGAGCAGAGCCTGAATTCGCGCTTCGGTCGGGGGATGGGTGCTAAACAGCGCGAACAGACCTGCCCCCGAGAACGGCTTCACGATGAACATGTGCGCTGTGGCTGGGTTGGCGTCAAGCGGGACGGCGCGCGCAGCCGACTCGATCTTCCGAAGCGCGTTGACGAGACCGTGCGGGGTCCCGGCGATGGCCGCCCCGCCGGCGTCGGCTCCGAACTCGCGCGAGCGGGAGATGGCCGCCTGAATGAGCATCGCCGCGACCGGCGCCAGGATGATCGTGGCCAGCAGCGCAATGGGATTCGACCCCCGGTCGTCGTCGCGCCCCCCACCGAAGAACATGGCAAAGCGCGACACCATCATGATGGCGGCGGCAATCGTGGCGGCGACCGAACTGATCAGAATGTCGCGGTGTTTCACGTGCGCGAGCTCGTGCGCAATGACGCCTTCGAGCTCCGACTCGCTCAGGATGCGAAGAATCCCTTCCGTGGCGGCAACGGCCGCGTGCTTCGGGTTTCGTCCCGTGGCGAACGCATTCGGAGAAGCCTGGGGGATCACATACACGCGCGGCTGCGGCAGGCCGGCCCGACTGGCGAGCCGACTCACGATCTTGTGGAGAGGATGGTCCGGGCCAACCTCCCGCGCTCCGTACATCTTGAGGACGATCTTGTCCGAAAACCAATACGACCCGAAGTTCATTACCACGGCGAAGAGGAAGCCGATGACGAGGCCTTGCGAGCCGCCAAGCATCTGGCCGATCAACAGCAGCAACGCGCTCAACGCGCCAAGCAGTAATGCGGTCTTTATCACGCTGGACATACCTACATTCTACGACGCGCGATCCAGGCGGCGGGTTCCCGGTATAATTTTTGTCATGGTGGCCGCCTCGCTCGCCGTGGCTCTCCTTTTCACCGCTCTTCAGGGCCAGCCGGTGCCGCAGCCGTTTCCGCGGCCCGGAACGCCCCCGACGCAGGTGCCGCCAGCCCAACCGCAGCCGCCTCGTCGGGAGGCTGAAACTGTCGATACGCCCACCGAGGCCACGCTGGGCGTCGCGCTCTACCCGGGCGCCCAGTTCATCGGGTCGTACAATGCCGGCCGCAACCAGCGCTTTTACCTGTTTGGCTCGTCCGCGGAGTTCACTGTCCTCGTGACCTATTACCGGACGCTCCTCAAGCAACGGGGCGACGTTGTCTTCGAAGTCCCGGCCACCCACCAGTTCGACATCGGCCGGTTCGACAACGACACCATGGCATTCCCTCCGGGGGTCACGATCAAGGACTTTCAATCAGACTTGTCGCAGGGATATCCCAATCCGAAACCGGGCGCACAGCCGGCCCGTTTTCCCACCGTCATCCAGATCGTCCCTGCTCCGGGAAAATGAATTCACGAAGAACCGTCGGCCCGCCGCGCCGCTAGCGTGCGTGAATCAGGCCGCCGGGAGCCAAGCCGCTCGGGACCTGCGAAGGAATCGTCTTATCGAAACCGGTGTCCGTCAATGACTCGAGGAAGGCGATGATGTCGCTCATCTCGCTGTCGGTCATGTCAGCCACGCGAACGAATTGTCCCGCCAGCCGCGCTGCCCCGTCGCTGCTGATGCGACCACGCCCGGCGGTCACGGCGGGGTTCTCAGACCGCCCCCGGTCATAGAAGCGGAGCACGTCTTCGAGCGTCGCCAGCATGCCGTTGTGCATGTAAGGAGCGGTCAGTGCCACGTTGCGCAACGAAGGCGTCCGGAAGCGATAACGCCGCGTACCGGCGTCCGGTTCCGGAAGCCTGGGATTCTCGCGCACGCCCTCGGCGTGCAGCTCGAAGTCGGAAAACATCGTGCCCTCGTGACACCGATCGCATCCTGCCCGATCGAAGGCTTCCAGACCGCGGCGTTGCTGGGCCGTCAGGGCGTCCCCTTCGCCGGCTAGAAACCGGTCGTAGGGACTGTTCATGGCGACGAGGCTCCGTTCGAAGGCCGCGATGGCCTGGCCAAGCCGGGTGGCGTCGATCGACGTGCCGGCTCCGAACGCCGCTTCAAAAAGCCGGACGTAGTCCTGGTTTGCTCGGAGACGCGCGAGCACGGTCTCCACCGCCACAGCCTCGGGGTACGCATCACCCCGCATTTCTTCTCTGGACTTGATCGGCTCGAGGGCCTGGGCCTCGAGGCTTCGGATTCGATTGTCCCAGAGCATCGGTGCGTTCGCCGGATCGAGCGTTTCAGGAGTCTGGCCGGAGGGCCGGCGGCGTCGCCCTTGGCGGTCCAGGCCATTGAAGGCGGTATTGAGGACCGTCGGAGAATTACGCTTCACGAGCGGGATGCGCCCGTTCGATACGTCCCGGCGCTCGGGTCCGAGGCCGACAGCGCTCGTCCCGAGCGAGAGATCTCGACCGTCGGCGTACGCAAAGTCCGGATGGTGGCAGGTAGCGCACGCGACGTCCCGGTTTCCGGACAGGATGGGATCCCAAAAGAGCAGTCGTCCCAATGCCACGCTCGCCGGTGACAGCTCGGGAACGGCTTGCCCATCCACTTCAGCCATCGATAGCCCGACACCTATCAAGCCGCAGCACGCCGACGCTATCAGCAGCCTGCTTCGCGGGCTGAGGCCCGCGCGGCCAGCGGTCGAACACCGCCGTCCCTCCGCGCTATTTTCACGGTCGAGCTGCAGCGGATTGACACTCAGGTCCATGAATGCGTCCTCAGATATCCCGGCCTGACTGCAGATTCGTCAGCTCTTCACGTACAGCTCGTTGTGCCGTCGGAACTCCACCGATTTCTCCTCCATCCCGCGCCTGGCTTCTTCACGCACCTGTTGGGTGAGCTCCATCGAGCAGAATCTTGGACCGCACATCGAACAGAAATGGGCGACCTTCGCCCCCTCGGCAGGAAGCGTTTCGTCGTGGAAGGCGCGAGCGGTGACCGGATCGAGCGAGAGGTTGAACTGGTCCTGCCATCGGAACTCGAACCTCGCTTTCGACAGCGCATCGTCCCAGGCCCGCGCACGCGGATGGCCCTTCGCGAGATCGGCCGCGTGGGCGGCAATCTTGTACGCGATGACGCCCGCCTTCACGTCATCCTTGTTCGGCAGGCCCAGATGTTCTTTGGGAGTGACGTAACAGAGCATCGCCGTGCCGTACCAACCGATCATCGCGGCGCCGATAGCCGACGTGATGTGGTCGTACCCCGGGGCGATATCCGTGGTGAGCGGCCCCAATGTGTAGAAGGGGGCCTCGTCGCACCATTCCAGCTGGTTCGTCATGTTCTCTTTGATGAGATGCATCGGGACGTGGCCGGGCCCTTCGTTCATGACCTGCACGTCGTGCTCCCAGGCGATCCGCGTCAGCTGGCCCTGCGTCTTCAGCTCCGCGAACTGCGCCTCGTCGTTGGCGTCGGCGATCGATCCCGGGCGGAGACCGTCTCCGAGCGAGAAAGACACGTCGTACGCGCGCATGATCTCGCAGATGTCGCGGAAATGCGTGTACGTGAAATTCTCCTGATGATGCGCGAGGCACCACTTCGCCATGATGGATCCGCCTCGCGACACGATCCCGGTCACGCGGCGCGCCGTCAGGGGGATGTACCGCAGCAGCACGCCGGCGTGAACCGTGAAATAGTCCACACCCTGCTCGCACTGCTCGATGAGCGTCTCGCGATAGATGTCCCAGGTGAGCTCCTCGGGTCGGCCACCCACTTTCTCGAGCGCCTGATAAATGGGGACCGTGCCGATCGGCACCGCCGCGTTCCGGATGATCCACTCGCGCGTCTCGTGGATGCTGCGGCCGGTGGACAGATCCATGACCGTGTCGGCCCCCCACAAGGTGGCCCAGCGAAGCTTCTCGACTTCCTCTTCGATCGAGGAGGAGACGGCCGAGTTACCGATGTTCGCGTTGATCTTCACCAGGAAGTTGCGACCGATGATCATCGGCTCGAGCTCGAGGTGGTGGATGTTGGCCGGAATGATCGCCCGCCCCCTGGCGACTTCCTCCCGGACGAACTCAGCAGGAAGTCCTTCGCGAATCGCGACGAACTCCATCTCGGGGGTGACCTCACCCTTGCGAGCGTAGTGCAGCTGGGTCACGCAGGGTTCGCTACGGCGGCAGCCGACCCACGGGGCCCGCAGCTTCGGCAGCCCCGCTTTGACGTCGTGATTCTGAGGGCCGCTGGTGTCGTACACGCGCAGCGGCGGTTCCCCGCCGCTCAACTGAATCTCGCGCATCGGCACGTGGACCCCGGTCGGGCCCTCGATGTAGGTTTTCGTGGAGTTGGGAAAAGCTTCGTTGAACGCTGACATCGCCGCGCTCCCTTCGCCGGTTTCAACCGGATCAGGTTCCAAGGGTCTGCTCTCAATCCCCTCACGAGTCCGGCCGAGCCGAACCGTGGGATACCCCTGGCGGTTAGGTTATGAAGCGACTATACCGTGAATCCAGTCCCTCGAGTCAGGTCAGTCGTCGAAGGATGAAACACTTCAAATAGTAGGTCTCAGGGACGCCGAGCAGCACCGGGTGATCTCGGCCCTGCATTCGCTTCTCGACCACCGTCACGTGAACACCTGCGTCGACCGCTGCTTCGTAAACCAGCTCGGCAAAAGCCGCTTCGCCGAGATTGTATGAACAGCTGCAGGTCACGAGAATCCCGCCCGGATTGAGGAGCTTCAGCGCGCGGAGATTGATCTCCTTATAGCCAGCGGTCGCCCGGGGGATGGCCGCCCGGTTCTTCGCGAACGCGGGCGGGTCGAGCACGATCGTGTCGAACCGTTCGCCGAGCCGCTCGAGGCCGCGAAGCTCGTCGAAGACGTTGCCGACACGCGCGTCGACGGCCACGCCGTTCCGTGCGGCGTTCACGCGCAGCTGCTCGATGGCCTCCTCGGACACGTCGAGAGCGATTGTCGTCGCGCACCGGCGGCCGAGCGTAATGGCAAAGCCGCCGTGATAGCTGAAGCAGTCGAGCAGGCGTCCCCGCGCGTAAGCGGCCGCAGCCGTCCGGTTCTCCCGCTGATCGAGAAACAACCCCGTCTTCTGTCCCTTGCGCAGATCGACCTCGTATTCGACGCCGCATTCGGTGACGCCGACCCTCTCCGGCACTTCCCCCGAGAGGATCTCCACCCGCTGCTCGAGGCCCTCCAGCCGGCGGGTCCGGGAATCGTTGCGTGCCACGATGCCGCGCGGGTGCAGCATGTCGCCGAGCGCCGCGACGACGGTCGGCAACAGGCGATCCATGCCCTGCGACAGCGCCTGCACCGAAAGGTAGTCGCCGTAGCGGTCGACGATCAGCGAGGGAAGCAGGTCCGCTTCGCCGTGGACGAGACGGAACGCCGTGGCGTCGATGGCGAGGGAGTCGCGAAAGGCAATGGCGGACGCCAATCGGCCGCGAATGAGCCTGGTGTCGGCAGGCTCATCACCATACGACAGCATCCGCAACGCGATTTGCGAGGCGCTGCTGTACATCGCCTGCCCCACCGGGCGCCCCCGCCTGCCACGAACGACGACGATGTCGCCGCCACCCGCGTGAACCTCCGCCAGATCGGCGCGGTAGATCCACGGATGACCGGCGGCGACTCGACGTTCGCCTCGTGGGAGCAGCATGACAGAAGGGTTCACGGCTCGACCTTGAACCCATAGTACAATCGCCCGTCGTGCGCATCGCCATCGGCGCCGATCACGCCGGGTTCTTGCTGAAAGAGCATCTCAAGCGGACGCTGCAGCGAATCGGACACGTCGTCGACGATCACGGGACACACAGCGACGCAGCGGTCGATTACCCGCCGATCTGCGTCGGGGTCGCGCGAGCTGTCGTCGAAGGGCGCGCGGACCGAGGCATCGTGTTGGGTGGCAGCGGCCAGGGTGAGCAGATCGCCGCCAACAAAGTGCGCGGCGTCCGCGCCGCGCTCTGCAACGATTTATATACGGCTCGCCTGTCGCGCCAGCACAACGATGCCAACGTGCTGTCCATGGGTGGCCGCATCGTCGCCTTCGGGCTTGCCGACGAGATTCTCCGGATCTGGCTCGACACGGCCTTCGAAGGCGGCCGCCATCAGCGGCGACTCGATCAGATTGCAGCCGCCGAGCGCGCGTAGGCCGGGCGTCGAGCACGCCGGCGGAGGACCAGTATGACCACCGAGACGTCCATCCCGATGTTGCGCACGCTCGCCGAAGCCGATCCCGAGATTGCCCGAGCCATCGTGAACGAACGCGAGCGCCAGAACGGCGGCCTCGAGCTGATCGCATCCGAGAATTTCGTCAGTCGCGCGGTGCTCGAGGCGGCCGGATCCGTGCTCACGAACAAGTACGCCGAGGGGTACCCAGGGAAGCGGTATTACGGCGGGTGTGAGTTCGTCGACGTCGTCGAACGGGCGGCCATCGCCCGCGCGAAAGCGCTCTTCGGGGCCGACCACGCCAACGTGCAGCCCCACTCCGGTGCGCAGGCGAACATGGCCGTGTACTTCGCCGTGCTCAAGCCAGGTGACACGGTGCTGGGGATGAACCTCGCGCACGGAGGCCACCTCACGCACGGCCACCCGCTCAACTTTTCGGGAAAGCTCTATACCATCGTCCCGTACGGCGTCCGGAAGTCGGACGAGCGGATCGACTACGACGAGCTGGATCGTCTCGCCGACGAGCGCAAGCCGAAGATGATTGTCGTCGGCGCGAGCGCGTATCCCCGCGTCATCGAATTCGCCCGCATCCGCGCCACAGCGGACCGCGTCGGAGCCGCGGTCATGACGGACATGGCCCACATCGCAGGCTTGGTGGCCGCCGGCATCCACCCGAGCCCTGTGCCCCACTCCGACTTCGTCACCACCACCACGCACAAGACGCTCAGGGGGCCGCGCGCAGGCATGGTGTTGTGCCGCGACGAGCACGCAAAGGAACTCGACAAGTCGGTCTTTCCGGGAGTTCAGGGTGGTCCCTTGATGCACGTCATCGCGGCCAAGGCAGTGTGCCTCAAGGAGGCAGGCGAGCCGGCATTCACGGAGTACCAGCGGCAGATCACGGTCAACGCCGGGCGTCTTGCCGGCGCGCTCTCCGGTGCGGGGTTCCGGCTGGTCTCGGGCGGCACCGACAATCATCTGATGCTCGTGGACGTCTTCTCCAAAGGCATCACCGGCAAAGCCGCCGAAACGGCGCTCGGAAAGGCGGGCATCACGGTCAACAAGAACGCTATCCCCTTTGACCAGAACCCTCCGATGGTGGCGAGCGGCATCCGCATCGGCACGCCGGCGGTGACAACCCGTGGCATGCGCGAAGCAGAGATGGACATCATCGGTGACCTCATCGCGCGAGGCCTCAGGACTCCGGACGACGATCGCGCGCTCGCAATGATCCGGACGGAAGTTGAAGCCCTGTGCCGGAAGTTCCCCCTGTATCCGGAACAGCAGGCATAAGAACCTGCACCGGCCTGAGGGAGTCGGTCCGGGCCGTTTTCGAGCCCGCTGGTGCGCTCGCCCGCGCCATCCCGGACTTCGAAGCCCGGATCGGGCAGTTGGAGATGGCCCTCGCGGTCGCCAGCCGCATTGAAGAGGGCGGAGTGCTGCTCGCGGAAGCCGGCACGGGAACGGGCAAGACGCTGGCGTATCTCATCCCGGCGATTCTCAGCCGCCAGCGCGTGCTCGTTTCAACCGGCACCAAGAACCTTCAGGAACAGATCTACTTCAAGGACCTTCCCGCCCTGCGGGACACGCTCGGCATTCCGTTCACCGCAACCTACATGAAAGGCCGAGCGAATTATCTCTGCCTGCACCGGCTCGATGAGCTGACGGCGAAAGCCAGCGAGGACGGCCGCTTCTCGCAGACAACGGGAGACGCCGTGGCGAACGTCTTCCTGCCGATCATCCGGGACTGGGCCACCACCACCGAGACCGGCGATCGCGCCGAGCTCATCGATCTTCCCGAGGACATGACGGTCTGGAACGACGTTTCTGCGACCGCGGAGGCGTGCCTCGGGACCGAATGCCCCCGCTACGACGACTGTTTCGTAACGCGCATGCGACAGCGGGCCGCCGCTTCCGATGTCGTGATCGTCAACCATCATCTGCTGTGCGCCGACGCGGCTGTCCGACAGAACGCGTTTGGCGAGGTCATCCCGGCGTGCGCCAACGCCATCGTTGACGAAGCTCACCAGCTGGAGGACGTCGCCACCCAGTACTTCGGCTACAGCGTCAGCAACTATCGACTCGAAGAGCTCGCGCACGACATCGAGAGGCTGCCTGACGCCGGCTGGAGACTCGCGAACGCCATCGGCGGCCTGCGCGACGCTGCGAAAGGCTTTTTCACTGAGCTCGCCTTCGCCCATCGCAACGTCAGCCGCGTTCGTGGAGAGGATCGCGTGCGGGCGTCGGCTTCGTCGCTGGCAGCGGCGAGCGAGGCCGCTGCGACGTTGACGGGCGCGCTCGATCTCATGGAACAGGCTTTGAGCGCCGTCAGGCAGGGGTCACCTGACGCTGCCGCGTCGGACGGCAAGGCGTCTGACGTCGACGGGGACCTCGACCGGGACGAGGCTGTCACGACGCTGGCGCGCCGGGTTGGCGAAGTGCGAGACGACATCCGCCTGCTGCTGCGCGCGGGCGATTCCGACTACGTCTATTTCGTCGAATTCCGGGGGCGCGGCATCTTTCTGCGCGCGTCGCCGGTGGACGTTTCAGCCGTCATCCGGGAGCTGCTGCTCGAGCGGATGCGTGTCACGGTCTTGACGTCCGCGACACTGACCGTCGAGGGGACCTTCGACTACATCCGCCAGCGGCTGGGGATCCGCACAGCCGAGGAGATTCGCCTCCCGTCCGAATTCGACTTCGAGCGGCAGGCGCTCATGTACTTGCCGGCCCGGATGCCTGATCCGCGGTCCCCGGGCTTCGCCGTCGCTGCCGGACGGGAGGTCGTCGAGATTCTCAAGAGAACGGAGGGGCGCGCGTTCGTGCTCTTCACGAGTTACGCGACCATGCGGGACGTGCTCGCGATTGCCGAAATGGCCCTCGATTATCCGATTTTCTCGCAAGGATCGGCGCCGCGGACCCAGCTGCTGAAGACGTTTCGCGAGACACCGCACGCCGTTCTGTTCGCGACCTCCAGCTTCTGGCAGGGCGTCGATGTGGTCGGTGACGCGCTCAGCTGCGTCATCATCGACAAGCTCCCGTTCGCCTCGCCAGCCGAACCGGTAACGGCCGCTCGGATCGAGGCCATCCGCGAACGCGGCGGCGATCCCTTCGGCGACTATCAGGTACCGCTGGCCATCCTCGCTTTGCAGCAGGGCTTGGGTCGGCTCATCCGCCATCGGCGCGACCGCGGGATTCTGGCGGTGCTTGATCCACGACTGCGGACGAAGGGATACGGACGAAGGTTCATCGCGTCCATGCCACCGGCGCCCCTGGTCCATGATCTGGCGGCGGTCGGGGCGTTTTTTCGGGCAAAACCGGCAGAATAGAAAAAGGGTAAACTGTTGGCAGCCTGCTTTCGTATTCACTGTCCAGGAGGAATTCCATGGTCTGCCGAAATTATGGCCGCCACCTTCATGTGATCGTTCTGGCGACGCTGGTCGCGCTGGGCCTGGCACTCCCGGTCTCGGCGCAGAACATGGTGGTGGGAAGGGTCACCGATGTGAAGGCTCAGCCAGTCGAAGGTGCGACGGTCGTTATTGAGCAGCCCAGCAGCGGTCGGAAGTACGAAGCCAAGACCAACAAGAACGGCGAGTACACCCAGGTGGGACTCATCGCAGGGGCGTACATCGTCACCGTCACGAAGGAAGGCGTCGGTACGGCGAAGGGCAATATCAACGTCCGTGGCGGAAAGGTTCCGGCGAACTTCGTGCTCGGCATGACCGCCGGCGAAGGCTTGAGCAAGGTCTTCAACGAAGGCGTCGCGGCCAGCGCCGCCGGCAACTTCGACGAGGCCATTGCCAAGTTCAACGAGGCGATCAAAACCAACCCGACGTGTCCGGACTGCTACTACAACATCGGCGTCGCGCAGGCCGGCAAGAAGGAATACGAAAGCGCCGAAGCCTCGTACAAGAAAGCGATCGAACAGAAGGCCGATTTCGCTGACGCTTACAACGGCCTGGCGCAGGTCCTCACAGCTCAGCGCAAGACAGAAGAGGCGTCAGCCGCCGCCAAGAAGGGTGCGGAGCTGATGGCCGCAACCACCCCGGCTGGTGGCGGCGACCCCGAAGCGCTGGTCAACCAGGGCAAGATCTTCATCAATGCCGGCAATATGGCGGATGCGAAGACGCAGTTCCAGGCGGCCCTCGCCGCCAAACCGGATCATGCCGACGCGCATTTCTTCCTGGGCAACGTCTTCGTCGGCGAAGGCAACTTCGGCGAGGCGGTCAAGGAATTCGAGACGTATCTCAAGCTCGCGCCGAGCGGGCCAAACGCCAAGCAGGCTCAGGACAACGTCAACACACTGAAACCGCTGGTCAAGTAGGACCAGCGCCCGTGCCTGACGCCGCCGCGCTCCGCGCCCGGCTGGCCGACGTTCGCGACCGTGTCGCGACAGCGGCTGCCCGGGCCGCACGCGACCCGGCGTCGATTCGGCTCGTCGCCGTCTCGAAAACCTTCAGCGCCGATCACGTCAGGGCCGCTGCCGACCTCGGCCAGCTGGACTTCGGCGAGAACAAGGTCCAGGAAGCCCTGGAGAAAATGGACCGGACGGCCGACCTCCCGATTCGCTGGCATCTGATCGGGCACCTGCAGTCAAATAAGGCAAGACGGGCGGGAGCCCGGTTCGACGTCGTCCATTCGGTGGACACGATCGATGTGGCCCAGCGACTCGACCAGGGCGCTTCGACCGCGTCCCGATCCGTTGAGCTGCTGGCGCAGGTCGATCTGGCGGGGGAAGCCACCAAACATGGCGCGCGAGCCGACGAGCTTCCTGCATTGCTCGAGGCGAGCGGTGGCCTTCATGCCGTGCGATTCGTTGGCCTCATGCTGCTGCCACCGGCATTCGACGATCCGGAGGGCGCGCGCCCCTTCTTTCGAGCGGTCCGGGCTTTGAGAGACGACCTCGCGCGACGGGGCGTCGAGCCCTCGCAGCTCCGCGAGCTGTCGATGGGGATGAGCCATGACTTCGAGGTCGCCATCCAGGAAGGGGCGACCATGATTCGCGTGGGAACCGCCATTTTTGGGAGCCGAGGCTATGTTTGACCCAGCGCTGTCGTCCCAAGTGCGCCGAGCCGATAATCCGGGAAGCCAAGGAGAGCGATCTCGTATGAACGTCAGTCCCCTCGACCTCAGACAGCAACGATTCCGGACCGTCATGCGCGGCTTTGACAAGGTCGAGGTGGCTTCTTTCCTGACCGCGGTGGCCGACGATTACGAACAGGCCCTCCGCGAGACCGATCGACTGCGACAGGACGTCACACGGATGGAAGCCGCGCTGCGCGAGCACCGTGAGCACGAAAAGAACCTCAACGCCACGCTCCTCACGGCCCAGAAGCTCGCAGACGACATCCGTGCCCAGGCAGATGAAGAAGCGAAGCGTATCGTTCGCGAGGCCGAAGGGCGCTGCGCCGTCCTCCTCGACAAAACCCAGGCCAGGCTCGAGGACGTGCAGCGCGGCATCGACGGGCTGAAGCTGAAGCGAAAGGATGTGGAGACAACCATCGAGGCCACCATCCAGGGTCTCCGCAACGCGCTGGAGTTCGTTCGCGAACAGGAAATACACGACAGGGACGATCGCGTCCTCGTCCACCGCCCGCGGCCAGTCGATCAACAATCAGCCGCCAACCGGCAGTCGGCCGCTGCCAACGAGTAGGCTCACGATCCGCGACACACGCGACGGCGTCCAGCTCGACGTCCGCGTCACACCTCGCGCCAAGAAGACCGACATCGCCGGATATCGCGAGGACGTTCTCTTCGTCCGGATCGCCGCCCCTCCCTCCGACGGCGCCGCGAACCAGGCCCTGATCGATCTCGTCGCGTCGTGGCTCGCGCTACCACGTCGCACGGTTCACATTGTCTCGGGCGAGCGGAGTCGCCACAAACGCCTTCTGGTGCGCGGAACGACCGCGGCTGCGGTGCGAGCCCGGCTCGAAAAAGACTAGAACGTGGCCGATCGATCCACAGGCTAGAGGATCCCCGAGAGGGTGTCGATGTAGAAGCTGAACGGCCAGGGATACGTGAATCCCGGCAGCAGTTCTATGCTGCGGCGGTAGGAGCCCTCGACGATCGTGTGGTGATTCTCGCTGCGCAGGGAGACGTCATCGTCGGTCACCGGGATATCGTAGTCGGAGGCCAGCTCGAAAACGCGATCGCGCAGCACTTCGTCGGTGCGCTTCCCACGAAAGAGCGTCGTCTGCTCGACTGAATCGGTGAACTTGTAATGCATGACGTACGCCGTCCCGACGCGCCAGCTGGCGTTCGCGACGAGGACGACGATGACCAGTTTGAGAATCGCTTTGATCAACGGATCTGGTGCAGCATGCGGTCCCACCGGGTCCGCGTGAAGAAATGCACGAACACCGAACCGAGGCCCTTCAGCGCTTCCGTCGTGCTCGCTTCATGATAGTCCGCCACACCGGCATCGTAGGACCAATAAATCACCAGGGCTTTCCCTTTCACGTGGTCGCGAGGCAGAAAACCCCAGTACCGGCTGTCTTGCGAATTGTCCCGGTTGTCGCCCATCACAAAGTACTGATTCGGCGGCACAGTCACCGGCCCATACCGCTCCCGCACATCGAACGAAGTGACTTCACGGAATTCATCGGAGGTGCCTGGCGGATCCAGAAAGTGCACGTAGGGCTCGTCGAGCGGCATCCCGTTGATGAGGACCCTCTTGTCCCGAAGTTCGAGCACGTCACCGGGTAGCCCGATAACCCGCTTGATGAAGTCCCGGGCCGGATCTTCCGGATACTTGAAAACGACGACGTCGCCGCGCTCGATGGCATCGACGGGCAGCAGCGCACGCTCGACCGTGCTGGGGGTCGGTCCAAAGACGAACTTGTTGACCAGCAGGTGATCGCCGATGAGCAGATTGTTCTCCATCGAACCCGTCGGGATCTTGAATGCCTGCACCACGAACGTCCGGATGAACAACGCCAGGATCACCGCGATGATGATCGATTCGAAGTACTCGCGGAGCGTCGATTTCTTGAATGGTTCAGTCATTCGCCTTCCAGCCGGCTCCGGTTTCCTGGCCTCGGCCTTCTTCCCGGTAATCACTCCTCCGTCCCCATCTTCAGGACGGCGAGAAACGCCTCCTGGGGGATCTGGACACGACCGACCTGCTTCATCCGCCTCTTGCCTTCCTTTTGCTTCTCGAGGAGCTTCCTCTTTCGCGTGATATCGCCGCCATAGCACTTCGCCAGCACGTTCTTCCTCATGGCTTTGACCGTTTCCCGCGCGATCACGCGGCTGCCAATCGAGGCCTGAATCGCCACTTCGAACATCTGCCTCGGAATCAGCTCACGCATCTTCGAGGCCAGGGCGCGGCCGCGCTCGTAGGCCGAGTCGCGATGGACGATGATCGACAGGGCATCGACAGGCTCGCCGTTGACGAGGATGTCGAGCTTGACGAGCGGCGACGGCCAATACCCCGTGACATGATAATCGAGCGACGCGTAGCCCCGGGAAATCGTTTTCAGCTTGTCGTAGAAGTCGAGCACGACTTCGTTGAAGGGGAGCTCGTAGGTGATGAGCACCCGATCCGAGGTGAGATACTCGAGGGCCTTCTGTACGCCTCGCTTGTCCTGGCAGAGCTGCAGGATCCCGCCCACGAACTCAGCCGGGGTGAGAATCATCGCCGTGATCACGGGCTCCTCGATCTGCTCAATGCGGCTGGCATCTGGCAACTTCGCGGGGCTGTCGATTTCCTCGAGCGTGCCGTCCGTCGTCGTAACGCGATAGAGGACGCCTGGCGCGGTCGTCACCAGATCCATGTTGAACTCGCGCTCGAGCCGTTCCTGGACGATGTCCATGTGCAGCAGACCAAGAAAGCCGCAGCGGAAGCCGAATCCAAGAGCGGCGGAGGTCTCGGGCTCATAGAAGAACGAGGCGTCATTCAGTCGCAGCTTCTCGAGCGCGTCCCGCAGCTCGGGATACTGATGACCTTCGACTGGGTACAAGCCGGCAAACACCATCGGCTTCAGCTCTTTGAAGCCCGGAAACGGCTCGGCCGTCGGTTGTGCAGCGTCGGTGATGGTGTCACCTATCTTGGCATCGCTGATCTTCTTGATGTTGGCGACCAGAAACCCGACCTCGCCAACGCCGAGCTCGCCGATGTCGGTCGCCTTGGGAGTGAAGATGCCCACCTCGAGCGTCTCGTAGTCCTGGCCTTGCGCCATGAGGCGGATCTTCATTCCTGGGCGGATGGTGCCATCAATCATTCGGACCACGACAACCACGCCGCGGTAGGCGTCGTACCAGGAATCGAAGATCAGCGCTTTCAGCGGTGCGTCTGGATTGCCCCCGGGAGGCGGCAGGCGGTTGACGATCGCCGCCAGGATCTCCGGGACGCCCGCGCCGGACTTCGCGCTGGCGAGCATCGCGCCCGATCCGTCAAGCCCGATGATCTCCTCGATCTGCCGGCGCGCCTCCTCCGGCTGTGCGCCGGGGAGGTCGATTTTGTTGATGACCGGGATGATGTCGAGACCGTTGTCCACCGCGAGATACGCGTTGGCGAGCGTCTGAGCCTCGACGCCCTGCGAAGCGTCCACGAGCAGCAATGCCCCTTCGCAGGCAGCCAGGGACCGCGTGACTTCATACGAGAAGTCCACGTGACCGGGCGTGTCGATGAGGTTGAGGATGTACCGCTGACCGTCGCCGGCCGTGTAGTTCAACCGAACCGGGTGGGCCTTGATGGTGATGCCGCGCTCGCGCTCGAGATCCATGGAGTCGAGCACTTGGGCTTCCATCTCTCGCGCCTGCAGCGCGCCAGTCAGCTCGAGAAAACGATCGGCCAGCGTCGACTTCCCGTGGTCGATGTGGGCGATGATCGAGAAGTTCCGGATGAAGCGTGGGTCCATTCAGACGACTGCCCGGAGCCGAGTGCCGTGTGTCTCGGCCGGGATGCGGTGCGAGGCACTTCCCGGCACCGCACCGGGCACCGGGTTTCCGGCGCCCGGCACGTTACCTGTTCTCCACGCCCACGTAGCGCTGCGGGTACTCGGGGCCGATGTAATCCGCGCGAGGGCGGATGAGACGGTTGTTGGCGTATTGTTCCAGCACGTGAGCCGTCCAACCCGCGATGCGGCTGACGGCGAAGATCGGCGTGAACAGACTGCTGTCGATGCCGAGCGCGTGATAGGCGGAGGCCGAGTAGAAATCGACGTTGGGGAGCAGGTGCTTCTCTGACTTCACGAGCGCCTCGATCCGCTGCGACATGTCGAACCACCCCGGGTGACCGCTACGGCGACCCAGATCGTGGGACATCTGCCGCAGATGCGTGGCGCGCGGATCTTCGACGGCCTTGTACACCCGGTGGCCGAACCCTGGAATCTTCTCTTTCCTTGCGAGCTTTGCCCGAATCACGTCATCGACCCGTTCCGGCGGCGCCTCCGGCCCGATCTCGATGAGCATCCGCATCACGTCGGTGTTGGCCCCGCCGTGGAGGGGACCTTTCAGCGTGCCGATGGCGGCGACGACCGCCGAATGCATGTCGGTGAGCGTGGCGGCCGCCACACGCGCCGCGAACGTCGACGCGTTCAACTCGTGGTCAGCGTGAAGGATGAGCGCCACGTCGAAGGCCCGTGTGGCGAGACCGCTCGGTCGCTCGCCGGTGAGCATGTACAGGAAGTTCGCGGCGTGCCCCAGCACCGGATCCGGCTGAATCGGCCCACCGCCAGCATTGATTCGCCCGAGCGTCGCCACCACCGAGCCGATCTGCGCGGTCAACCGGACGGCCTTTCGCTGGTTGGCCTGGACCGAGTCGTCGCCCGCCTCCGGAGCGTATTGGCCCAGGGCCGACGTCAACGTCCTCAGCAGATCCATCGTCTGCCCGGCGGGCAAGGTCCGAATCAGTTTGAGAATCGACTCGGGAAGCGGTCGCGCCGCGGCCAGCGCCGACTGGAGATCGCCGAGCTCGGCACGGGTGGGCAACCGGCGATGCCAGAGCAGATAACAGACTTCCTCGAAGGTCGCGTGACGGGCGAGATCGTGAATGTCGTAGCCGCTGTACGCGAGCACGCCCCGCTCGCCATCGAGATAACAGATCGCCGAGGAGGTCGCAACCGTATCCTCGAGCCCCGCCTTTGGTTTCGCAGCGGTCGTCATTGCCCCATCATATCCCGGCTGCTGGCGCCGGCGGCGTCACACGCCTGACGCACCCGCCCGGCGGGGCAAACCCGCCGGCTTGTAGATCGCGCCGATCACGCCGCCGATCAGGAGCCATTCGCCCAGTCCCGCAAGCGCCATCCCGATGGCTACACCGGGACCGATGTTGAGGATCGCGTAATTGACCCCGACGAAATAACCAGCATTGACGATCGCGAGCAGGAAACCGAAACGCAGCCCTTCCTGCAGGCCACTTCCGCCTTCATACCCTTTGGCATACATGTAAGCGACGGCGAGCATGGCGACGAGAATGCCGACGAACATCCCGGGCAGATAGGCGGGACCGGCCTCGGCCGGCCGAAAGACGGCTGGAAACGCACTGAACTGGCTGTTCAAGGCATTGCCGTACACGGCAAATCCGTACACCGCATCCGCCACCGTGGCGCCGACCGCTGCGAGCGCGAGCCGAGGGTGCATATCGCACTCCTTCCGTCGAATCGTGCGGCTAATGAATGCGCGTGGAAGCCGACGGTGTCGCGATGCGCGACGGGTCCACCGCCTCGAACGGCGGCTGACCCTGAGGCCCCATCTGGGCGTACCGGAGGAAGAGCTGACCCCAGTCGGTCGTCTCGCACCACCGTTCGAACACACGACGATCGATCATCGGCCAGCGGTAGAAGTCATGGTACACGTCGCTCGCCAGGATGAACCCGTTGACGAGCGGTGTGTGAAAGAAAAGCTTCTGGAACCGCTTCAGCGGGCCGAACCAGATGAGATCACCGCCCCCGATGCGAACGAGGTTCTTCCCGACGTGGAAGTGCCAGTTCTCGGCCGCCGCGTCGACGTCGCCGACGATTTCGACCTCTCGCGGATCACCGACGCCCAGACCGTCCTCGTGAGCAACGCGGATGTACTCCAATGACATCGGGTCGAAGCCCATCATCTTGGCTGAAACCGCATCGATCGCCACTTGATCGGCCGACGCCAGCATCACGTTCTTCACGACTGGATACATCGTGCGTGGACCCGGACCGTTTCCGGCAGTCGTGCCGTCCATGATCGCAAAGAGACCTGGATGAATCTCACGCTGGATCGCGAGCAGATCGACGAGTGTCTCGTGGATCCAGGAATGCGTGTAGTGGCGGCGCGTGTTGAGCAGACCACCGAACGCGTTCTTCATGGCCCCCGTCGTGGTCGTATAGATGTGGCACTTGGTAGTCGGCAGATGGACGATGTTTCTGCCGAAGAAGTAATCGGGGATGTGAATCCCCTCCGGAAAGATTCGGTCGAGCACATGCATGCGCGCCTTGGGCGTGTAACGAACCCACTTCATGTCCTCGTCCTTGAAGTTGTACCGGACGGGGATGCCGTAGCGCTTGAAAATCGGCACGTAGTGGTTGAGGTCCTCGCCCTTGAAGGCGTTGGTGACCACGGTCTTGTTCTGGACGCACACCTGATCGGTGAAGCCGCGGCGCGCGAGCGCCTGGATCGTGCCCTCGAGTTGCCACGGCGTCGTATTGGCCGCCGGGAACGGAAAGTGCCACGAGATGTTGTCCTTCAGGATGGTCGTCGTGCCCGGCGCCAGGGCTCTCGACACCCCGCCCAACTCAATGAGGCGGTCGATGTCGGACAGGATCGTGTCGGCGGTGACCCGAAGAACGGCGACCTTCGACTTCATGAACCCTGACGCCCCGGTTCCAGGCCCGCGGCCCCCGCCGCGACCACGTCGGTGTCGCCCGCGTACTGTTGAACGATCGACACA
Source organism: Vicinamibacterales bacterium (assembly GCA_035537875.1). Taxonomy (GTDB): domain Bacteria; phylum Acidobacteriota; class Vicinamibacteria; order Vicinamibacterales; family CAVVIG01; genus DATLLJ01. Next base: position 40,343 of record DATLLJ010000120.1, read on the forward strand.
AGCCCCGTATACAGAAATCCGATCTGGAACAGGACCAGGAACGGCACCGTGCCGTAAATCTGATTGGCGAGCGCGTAAAACACCGTCGCCGTGAAGTACAGCCCGAGTGCGAGCTCGATGAGCGGCTGCACCGCGACCGACTGACGGTATTTCTTGCCCACCCACTCGTCGGCGTTCTTCTCGATTCGGTATTTCGGCGTCCGGTTGAACTCGCTGGCCTTGTTGAAGAGCACCTCGATCACCGCTCGCGTATTGTTGATCGACAGCCCGATGCCAATCGACATCAGGAAGGGGAGATACTTGATTCGCGCAAGCCAGTCCCGGTGAATCTCCCGCTGACAGACCATGTAGAAGTTGCAGACGGAGAACGTCGCGGCGAGAAACAGCGGCACGTCGATGAGCAGCATCTCGTACCAGCCCATGTTGTAACGAATCACCATCGACGGGAACATCAGCACCGACAAGACGCACATCAGGGGGTAGTTGAAGTTGGCCGTCAGGTGGAAGAAGGCCTCTGCTTTCACGCTCAGCGGCAGCTTCGAGGTGAGAATCCCCGGCAGCAGTTTGCGACAGGTCTGAATCGAACCCTTCGCCCAACGGTGCTGCTGCGACTTGAAGGCGTTCATCTCAACCGGCACCTCGGCGGGCGCAATCAGGTCGGAGAGAAAAACGAACCGCCAGCCCCGAAGCTGCGCGCGGTAACTGAGGTCGAGATCTTCGGTCAACGTATCGTGCTGCCAGCCGCCGGCGTCATCGATCGTCGCCCGGCGCCACGCTCCCGCCGTTCCGTTGAAGTTGAAGAACCGGCCGCTGCGGTTGCGCGCGCCGTGCTCGAGGACGAAATGCCCGTCGAGCAGAATCGACTGAATCTTCGTGAGCAGCGAGTAGTCCTGGTTGATGTGCCCCCAGCGCGCCTGGACCATCCCGATGCGCGGATCGGCGAAGTGCGGCATCAACCGCGTCAGGAAATCCGGCGACGGAATGAAGTCGGCGTCGAAGATCGCGACGAACTCCCCCCGCGCCGTCTTCAATCCCGCTTCGAGCGCACCCGCCTTGAACCCGTAACGGTCGGCCCGATGGTAGTACTTGATGTCGATGCCCTGGGCGGCGAACCGGCGAACAGCCAGCTCAGCAACAGTCCGCGTCTCGTCCGTCGAATCGTCGAGCACCTGGATTTCGAGCTGGTCCGAGGGATATTCCATCCGGCACACGGCCTCGATGAGTCGGTCCGCGACGTACATTTCGTTGTACAGCGGCAGCTGGATGGTCACCACAGGCGTCGGATCGAGCGGCGGCGCCGACGCCGGCCCCTTGTTGCGGTACTTCATGTACAGATAGACCAGGTAGTACCGATGCCAGCCGTAGATAGCGAGAACGATGAGGACGAAGAAGTAAGCGGCGAGCGTCAGGGTTTCGGCAAGCGTCATGTTCTAGTAAAACAATCACTTAATATTACTGTTGGGTCTGAATGACGTCAAACAAACAGCTGCACGATCTGCTGGAACAGGTGGCGCGCGGCGAACTCGACACGGCGACGGCTCATGGACGGCTCGTCGAAGCGCTCCGCGCCAGGCCGTTCGAGGATCTGGGATTCGCTCGGATCGATCATCACCGCTCCATTCGACAGGGCTTTCCCGAAGTCATCCTCGGCGTAGGCAAGACGCCTGCCCAAATCGCCGCAATCGCCGACGGCATCGCCGGACGCGGATCGACGCTGCTCGTGACGCGAGCCAGCGTCGAGGCGTTCCAGGCTGTGCGAGAGAAAGTTCCAGCCGCAATCTATCATCCGGACGCGGCCATCATCGCGTTTCAGCAACAGGATGTGACGCCAGGCAAGGGCACGATCGTTGTCGCCGCGGCGGGCACCTCGGACCTGCCGGTGGCTGAAGAGGCCGCCCTCACGGCAGAGCTGATGGGCAACGACGTGACCCGCCTCTACGACGTCGGCGTCGCCGGACTGCATCGGATTCTGGGCGAGCGGTCTCGTCTCGCGACGGCGCGTGTCGTAATCGTTGTCGCCGGCATGGAGGGAGCGCTCCCGAGCGTGGTTGCCGGGTTGGTGAGTGTGCCCGTGGTCGCCGTGCCGACCAGCATCGGTTACGGCGCGAGCTTCGGCGGCATCGCCGCACTGCTCGGCATGCTGAACAGCTGCGCCTCCGGCGTCTCGGTCGTCAACATCGACAACGGCTTCGGCGCCGCCTGCATCGCCAGTTTGATCAATCACTTGTAGAGGCTGCCGTTCGTGCTCAGCCGCTGGCGTCCAGACGTCGATGTCGAACCCCTTCACGCGAACCTCGGCCTGCCTGATCTATCCTCTAGCCTCTAGCCTCCGCACGCGATAGTATTAGAGGTTACCCGCACATCCGGGCGCGGCCGGTCTCTTCCGAATCAACTATGCATCCAGGCGCCCTGCGGGCCCTCGAATTCGACCGGATCGTCGAAGCTGTCACGGCCTTCGCGCTGACGCCGATGGGCAGCGACCGCCTCCGGCAGCTCGCTCCCTCCATTGATCAGGCCGCGGTGGCCAAGCTGCTCGCCGAGACCACGGAGACGGCGCGTTTCATCGCGGCCAACGGCGTGCTGCCGCTGCGGGCCACGGCGGAACTCCCGCGGATGTTCGACGCGCTCGCGGTCGACGGCCAAGCGCTCGACGCATCGCAGCTGCTGGCGTTGGCTTCTTTTCTGGATTCGGTCGATGAGACCCGGAGCGGCATACGCCGCGCCACGGGATCGTTTCCGCGCCTCGAGACGGTCATGGGCGGAGCGGCCTCCTTCAAAGGAGAGATCGCGGCTGTTCGCGACACGATCGATCCGTCTGGCGATGTCGTCGACCACGCCAGTCCTCAGCTCAGGATCATTCGCGAGCGTCTTCGCAAGCAGCGGTCTCGGCTTCGCAGCACGCTCGAATCCTACCTGCGCGGCAAGGACACGGCGAAGCACCTGCAGGATCAGGTCGTCACCGAGCGCAACGGACGCTTCGTCCTGGTCGTGAAGTCTGAGCACCGCAGCGCGATTCCAGGCATCGTCCACGGGTCGTCGACGAGCGGGGCCAGTCTTTTTCTCGAGCCATTGAGCACGGTCGAGATCAACAACGATATCGTGGCGCTCGAACAGCAGGAACAGGAGGAAGTCCGGCGAATCCTGCTGGCCTTGACCGACGCGTTTCGTGGACGTGGCGACGATCTGGGGCGGACGATCGTCGCGGCCACGGAGGTGGATGTCATCCAGGCGCGCGCCCGCTTTTCACAATCGATCGACGGCATCGAACCCGCGCTGACCCACGACGGAACGTTCGAGCTGCTCGCGGCCAGGCATCCGCTGCTCACGCATCCTGTGCCGGTCACCATCAAAGTGATTCCGCCCGCGACGGTCCTGCTGATCACAGGCCCCAACACCGGCGGCAAGACCGTGGCGCTCAAGACTGCCGGGCTGCTGGCATTGATGGCGCAGTCCGGGCTCAGGATCCCGGCGACGGACGGCTCGCGGCTGCCGGTTTTTCGTACGCTGTTCGCCGACATCGGCGATGAACAGTCGATCGCGGCGAGCCTCAGCACCTTCTCCGCTCACGTGGCCAATATCGTCTCGATGGACCAGTTGCTCGTGACGCCGGCGCTGGTCCTGCTGGACGAGGTCGGGTCGGGGACCGATCCCGTCGAAGGCGGCGCCCTGGGGGTAGCGATCGTCGACCATTTTCGGGCACGCGGCGCCACGCTGATTGCCACCAGCCACTACGATCAGCTCAAGAGCTATGCGTCGACATCCGAGGGGGTGACGAGCGCGGCGTTCGGCTTCGACGCCGACAGCTTCGCTCCGACCTATGAACTGGTCTATGGTTCCCCTGGCCGCAGCCTCGCGCTGGAGATCGCCGCGCGCCTCGGCCTGAACCCTGCCGTCGTCGCCCACGCCCGAGAGAACCTGAGCGCCCGGGAAGCGCAGCTCGCGGAGCATCTGGCGAAAGTCGACCGGGACATGCGCGCCTTGGAGCACGAGCACCGGTTGGCAGCGCGCGAACGCGAGGAGATCGAAGCCACTGGTACGCGGATGCGTCAGCGCGAGGAGGCGCTCCGGCAGCGCGAGGACACGTTCCGCCGGAGGCTGAGCGAGGAGCTCGAGACGCAGGTTCGTCAAGCGCGGCGCGAGATAGATGACGTCATCGCGGATCTCAAGGCGAAGACGACGGCGATTGCACGCCAGGCCGGTGAAACGAACGTCGCCCGGCAGACCGTGACGACCGGCGACACCGGCGCCGCCCGGGTCGACGCCCGCGCCGCTGTGGATCAAGTGGTGACCCGCCTGCTGGAGCCGGTCGAACGGGCAGCACCGAAACCGGCCATGGGCGGACGGGAGCCGAAAGTGGGGGATCGGGTTGTTGTCGGCGGCTTCGGTCTCGAAGGCGTCGTCACCGCGTTGCACGACGGGACGGCCGAAGTCGACGTCCGCGGCAAGCGGATGCGCGCAAGCGCGCGCGATCTCAGTCTTGTCGAGGCGACCTCGGGAGCGCCTCACGCGACCGCCTCGCCGGGGGCAGCGCGGGTGAAGGTTAACGTCGAGCTCCAGCCACGCGATACGATGCTGACGGAACTGAACGTCATCGGCTGCACCGTGGACGAAGCCATCGCGCGCGCAGAGCGTTTCCTGGACGAATCGCTGCTCACCGACCACCGCACCGTGCGCTTCATCCACGGCTACGGGACGGGGCAGCTGAAGCGAGCCCTGGCCGGGTTCCTGCAGCAGCACCCGCTGGTTGCGCGGTTCGCGGTTGCTCCGCCAGAGCAGGGCGGGGGGGGCGTGACGGTCGTGGAATTGAAGGACTAAGGTGGGCCTGTTTCCCCAGCAGTTCATCGACGACCTCAAGCTGCAGGCGAATATCGTCCAGATCGTGCAGGAGTATGTCCCGCTGAGGCGCGCCGGGACGACGTTCAAGGGATTGTGCCCGTTCCACTCGGAGAAGACGCCCTCGTTTCACGTCAATCCCGATCGCGGGTTCTTTCACTGCTTCGGGTGCGGCGCAGGCGGCGACGTCTTCAAGTTCCTCGAGCTGCACGAAAAGGTGGGCTTTGCCGACGCCGTCAAGATGTTGGCGCAGAAACTCGGCGTCGCGTTGCCCGCGCCGGATGAGGGCAGCGACGACAATCGCGACACCGGCGTCCGCGAGTCGCTGCTGAAGATGCACGAGATCGCGGCGAGCTATTTCCGCGAGCAGCTCGCGAGCCCAGCTGGCGGGCGCGCCCGCCAGCAGCTTGCCGAACGAGGTGTGGAAGCCAGGACGATCGATCGGCTCGAGCTCGGCTATGCGCCGTCCTCGCGGGACGCATTGAAGTCTCGGCTGCTCAAGCAGGGTTTCGCTCCGGCGGTCGTGAATCAAAGCGGTCTGGTTTCTCAGCGCGACAACGGCGAGGTCGTCGATCGGTTCCGCAACCGGCTCATGGTGCCGATCTGTCGAGAGACCGGATCGGTGATCGCGTTCGGCGGCCGGGCCATGGACGCCGATCAGGTTCCCAAGTACGTAAATTCCTCCGAGACCGCCATCTACTCGAAGAGTCGGACACTGTATGGGTTGAACCTGACGAAGTCAGCGATCCGGCAGCTCGGGTATGCCGTCATCGTGGAGGGGTACTTCGACTTCGCGCAGCTGGTGCAAACCGAGGCGGCGCCGGCAGTCGCCTCGTGCGGTACTGCGCTGACCACGCATCAGGCGCAGCTGCTGCGGCGTTTCACGTCGAAGGTCGTGCTGAGCTTCGACCCGGACGCGGCGGGGCAGGGCGCCGCGGCACGGTCGTGCGAGCTGCTCGTGAAAGAGGGGTTCGAGGTCAACGTCGTCATCCTGGACGGGGGCGAAGATCCTGATACCTTTATCCGGCGGAAGGGGGCCGAGGAGTACCGACGGCGGCTGCGCAGCTCGCGGCCCTACCTCGAATACTTGCGGGACCGGGCCGCGTCCGGGCTCAACTTCGGCGACCCGGAGACGCAGCGCACGTTTCTGGCCCAGATGCTGGCGCTGGCCGCCTGGCTCCCCGAACCCGCCATGCGCGACCAGTTTGCGGACAAGGTCGCGCACACCGCGCGGATTACGGCCGAGGTCGTGCAGGCAGAGTTCCGGAAGATCGCGGCCAGACGTCAGACGACGCTCGCAGCCACCGAGCTTCCGAGTCTCGGGGAGGTCAAGAAGGCGGAAATGGCGCTGATTTGGTGGCTGATCCAGCGGCCTGCTGAGGCGTTGGAGGTCCTGGAAACCCTTGAGGATGAGGATTTACGGGCATTGGCCGCCCGGCGGGTGTTCGAACTGGCCCGGAGCCTGCAGACCGAGACGCCCGAACGATTACCTTCGGCGTTGATTCAGCGTCTAAGTACAGTGGATGCTCAGCTGGTGACGAAAATCGCGTCCGAACCAGCCCCCCCCGCGACCCTCGTCGACGAATGTGTCAGGGCAATGAAGCGGCTGCGTTTCGACCGGGAACGCGCCGCAATTCAGCGTGAAATCGACCGATTGCAGGAACTGGGCGCAACTCAACACGGGAATGAGATTGATAATTTATGGCAGCGGAAAAAGGATCTACTCCATCGCATCGAGGACCTGACGTAGGCCACCTCACGCTCGAGGAGAAGTACGACGAGGTCCGGCAGCTCATCAACATCGGCAAGGAGAAGGGCTACCTTCTCTACGATGAGGTGAACGAACTGCTGCCGTCCGAAATTACTTCCTCCGACGAGCTCGACGACCTCTTCAACACGTTCGGCAGCGCAGGTATCGAGGTCATCGATTCGGATCAGAAGTACCTGCGTGATGACAAAGTCATCGACCGGACCGGAGAAGGCGCCGAGGAGATCGAGCTCGATCTCACCCCTGGCGCCCTCGACAAGACCAACGACCCGGTTCGGATGTACCTGCGCGAAATGGGCACGGTGCCGTTGCTCACGCGCGAGGGCGAGGTCGAAATCGCCCGGCGGATCGAACGCGGCAAGCTGGCCGTGATCAAGTCGATTTCGCGCACGCCGCTCGTGGCGAAGCGGGTCATCGAGTTCGGCGACAACCTGCACGCGGGCGAACGGACGATCCGCGAGCTGGTGATCTTCAACGACGAAGAAATCACCGACGAACGCATCGAAGAGCGGCGTCGGCAGGTCCAGAAACAGATCGACGCGGTGCGAAAAGCGCGGGCCGTCTCCGAAAAACTGGAAGAGAAGCTGGCGGAGACGCCGAAAGGCGCGACCACGCGTGACAAGCGGAAGTATCGCCGTGCCCGATTCGCCGCGATGCGCGCTCGTATCGAGTTGTCTCAGGCGATCCGCCGTATCGAGTTCACCGAGGCGGTCAAGCGACGGCTCATCGACGACATGAAAGACGCCGTCGAGGGGGTTAAAGGCGTCCAGCGCGAGATCGAAGCGGCCGATCGGCTGCTCAACCCGAGAAACAAGAAGCTGCGGCTCAAGGAAGACGACCGGAAGAAGGTGCTGGCGCAACTCAAGGACCTGAAGCTCAAGCTGAAGGCGATGACGGACTCGCTCGAGCAGTCGCCCGACGAGCTCAAGCAGACGCTCGACACCGTGCTCCGGGGTGAGTATCAGGCAGAGCAGGCCAAGAAGGAGCTGGTCGAAGCCAACCTCCGCCTCGTCGTTTCGATCGCCAAGAAGTATACGAACCGCGGCCTCCAGTTCCTCGATCTGATCCAGGAGGGCAACATCGGATTGATGAAGGCGGTCGACAAGTTCGAGTACCGCCGAGGCTACAAGTTCTCGACCTACGCGACGTGGTGGATCCGCCAGGCGATTACCCGCGCCATCGCCGATCAGGCGCGCACGATCCGTATCCCGGTCCACATGATCGAGACGATTAACAAGCTGATTCGAACGTCCCGCGCGCTCGTGCAGGAGCTGGGCCGCGAACCCACGTCGGAGGAAATCGCCAAGCGGATGGACATCCCGGTCTCGAAGGTCCGGAAAGTGCTCAAGATCGCGCAGGAGCCGATCTCGCTTGAAACACCGATCGGCGAGGAGGAGGATTCGCATCTCGGCGATTTCATCGAGGACCGACAGGTGGTGTCGCCGGCCGAAGCGGTCATCAACCTCAACCTCAAGGAACAGACCGAGTCGGTGCTCAAGACGTTGACGCCGCGAGAAGAAAAGGTCATCAAGATGCGCTTCGGCGTCGGGGACGGGAGCGAACACACCCTCGAGGAGGTCGGTCAGAGCTTCGCCGTCACCCGCGAGCGGATCCGGCAGATCGAAGCCAAAGCGCTCAGAAAATTGCGACACCCGTCCCGCAGCCGCAAACTGCGCGCGTTTCTGGAAGGCCGAACGTCGTAGGGGCCCATAGCTCAACGGTTAGAGCAGCCGGCTCATAATCGGCGGGTTCCAGGTTCAAATCCTGGTGGGCCCAGTCACTCGATACGCGAGATTGCAGGACTTCGAATTGAACATAACGGCCGATTGCAGAATGATCGGAGATGGCGAACGGCGCAGGCGCCGGAGCGCCGAGCGGTTGAAGGCCCCGTTTCGACGGGGCCTTTTTGTTGTACGGCCCGCCCGCACGCCCGCGGTCCGGGAGAGTCATTGCTAGAATGAGGCCTCAGATCGATGCATCCTGACCTCGAACGCGTCATCGCGCTGCAGAAGCTGGTCTCCGCCGAGCACGACGCCGCGCGCCGGCTGGCCGACGAGCCGGAACGACAGAAGGGGCTCGATGCCAGGCTCGAATCGGCGCGCCAGGCGGTCGCCTCGGCCAAGGAACGGCTGATGGAGAACCAGAACAAGAGAAGGGCCATCGAGAAGGACGTCGCGGTCCATCAGGGCCGGCTTTCCAAGTTTCGCGAGACGGCGATGGCCGTCAAGACGAATCAGGAGTACCACGCGGTTCAGAAGGAGATCGGATTTGCGCAGGGCGAGATCAAGACGCTCGAAGATCGGATTCTCGAGCTGATGGTCGAGGCCGACGATCTCACGTCGGTCGTCAAGCGCACTGAAGCGGAGCTCGTCGCGGAGCAGAAAGCGGTTGAGGGAGAGCGCAAGACCATCGCCTCGGAGATGACGAGCCTCAGATCCTCACTCGAGACGCTCGCAACCGATCGCGCCGCCGTGGTGCGCGATCTGACTCCGGCCGCCCTTGCCGTCTTCGAGCTCGTCTCGCGCCGCCGCCACGGAGTGGCCGTCGCGGCGGCGAGGGACGGCATCTGCACCCTGTGTCATGTCCGCCTGCGGCCGCAGGTGTTCAATACCGTCTTGCGCAACGACCAGATCATTCAGTGCGACAGCTGCCAGCGCATCCTGTACTACGTGCCGGTGGCGGCGCCGGCTCCGACGGACAACGTCTCTCAGCCCGCTCAGTGACTTCAGAGGAACTCGTCGCGTACATCGATGGCGGTGCCCGCGGAAATCCCGGTCCCGCCGGTTACGGCGTCCGCCTCGAGCTGGCCGATGGGACGCTCGTCGAGGAATTCAGCGGAGCCATCGGCCATGCAACCAATAACGTCGCCGAGTACCGGGGCCTCCTCGCCGCGCTCGAATGGGCGCTGACGCACGGGCGCAAACGGCTTCATGTCAAGTCGGACTCGTTGCTCCTGGTCCAGCAGATGCTCGGCCGCTTCAAGGTCAAGCATCCCGGTCTGCAGCCGCTGTACGCGAAAGCCCGCCTTCTGACGAACGAAGTCGGGCGCGTGACCTTCGAGCACGTCGGCCGCTCGAGCAACGCACACGCCGACCGCCTGGCGAACGCGGCGATGGACGACGCGGCGCGAGGGTCGAAGCCCTAGCTGGTCACTAGT
>DATLLJ010000121.1:0-7183 GCA_035537875.1 Vicinamibacterales bacterium
TTGAGGCTGGTCACTGAAAAGAGGTCGTCGCGGTTGGCGGCTTCCCATACGTCGACCAGATCCGACAGCTCCTCGCGGTGATCCCAGAGATAACAGGTGCTGATCTCGATCCGCCTCGTGGTGGTGTGGTGCGGATGGCAGGCGATGCTGAGCGCGCCTTGACGGCGAATCTCCCGCAGGATGGCGTCGGCGCTCTGATCGGCACTGATGTACGTCTTTACCCCGAGCGCGATGATGTGCGAGTTCTTCTTCGCGCGAATGCGGTTCTGGGTCACCTCGGCACCGGGAACGACGAGCATCCCGTATTCCTTCAGCGCGCGCTGTCCTTCTGATTCGATGTCGGCCAGGTAGTTCGCGAAGTCCTGCTCGCGCACGCCGAACGCGCGGCGGCCGAGTGTGGCGATCCGCCCGGCCCGCGCCAGCAGATCCTTCTTCATCAGAATGTGATCGGTGATCGCGATGACGTCGAACTTGCCGGTCTTGCCGTACAAATCCACGACCTCACGCACGGTCAGCTTCCCGTCGCTCCACTGTGTGTGCACGTGAAAGTCGCAGAGCAGGAACGGCTCGTATCCAGGCACGTCAGCTCCTGACGTCCACGTGAGACGTATCGCGCGGTCGGTGATGCAGCAGCTCGGAGGTGAAGTTGCGCACGTAGAGCCGGAAGACGGCGCCCTTCCCCATCGCGTTGTATCGCCGCGCCGAGGTATAGAGATAGCAGTCGTGAAACATCTCGACGCGGCCGATCGCAAACAGGCGGCGCCCGAGGTTGGTGTCCTCGCCATGAAACTCAATCGAGGTGTCGAACCCGCCGATCGCCGCGAGCGCGTCGGCGCGCACGGCGAAATTGCCACCATAGAAGACGGTGCCGATGCGCAGGATGTACTTCACGAGCAGCTGCGTCGCCGGCGCCAGCGTGAAGTCGTAGGCGCGGATCAACAGCCGGCCCCACCAGTCCCAGTCGTAATACCGATAGGGACCGGACAACGCAATCAGCGTGGGGGCGCGAAGAAACCGTCGCTCGACCCGCTCGAGCCACGTCAGCGGCGCGCGGCAGTCCGCATCGAGGTACACGAGGATGTCGCCGGTCGCGGCGCGGCGGCCTGTCTCGCGCGCGACCACGAGCCCTTTGCGCGGCTCGTCCACCACATAGACGAACGGAATCTGCTGCGCCACGGCGCGCGTCTCATCGGTGCTGGCATTGTTGACGACCACGATTTCGTCGGGCACGCGCGTCTGCGCGAGCAGGGAATGAAGGCAGGCGGGAAGAAAACGGGCTTCGTTATGGGCGCAGACGATGACGCTGAGTCGGTATGAGCTTCTGAGCGTCACGCCTGCCCTGAGCGACTCCGAAGCCCGAGTCGTAGGGCGTGCGCCAGACGTGCTGGGGAACCGAGCCGTGGTATACCCACGTGCATACCCGACAGCGTAAAAGCCCGGTGTGACGGTGGGATCACGAGGAGATCACGACTTGGTAACCGCAGCTTCGTAACCTAGATTTAACGGTCCCGTGACGTGGTGGAAACCCGCAATGACTAGGTTCGCTCTGTGGGTACTCGTGTTCTCGTCGTGGAAGACGAACAGGATATTGCCGGGCTTATCAAACACGCGCTAGAACGGAAGGGCGACATCGAAGTCGACGTCGCCGGGGCTGGCGATCAGGCCATTCGCGCCGTCAGTGAAATGCCCCCGGATCTGATCGTCCTCGACCTCAACCTCCCCGTGCTGAGCGGCGTCGAAGTCTGCCGGATCGTACGATCGCGTCCGACCACCTCGCACATCCCGATCATCATGCTGACCGCCCGGGCAACCGAAAGCGACCGCGTCGCCGGGCTCGAACTCGGGGCGGATGACTACATCACCAAGCCGTTTGCCCTGCGCGAGCTGGTCGCGCGCGTGCGCGCCGTCCTGCGCCGCGGCGGCGCCAACGACCGGAAGCTCCCGGCGGCAACGTCGTACTCCGGAGCCCATCTCATCGCCGACTTCGATGCGATATCCGTGCGTGTTGACGGGTCGCAGGTCCGGCTGACGCGGCGGGAATTCGAGCTGCTGCGCTATCTCGTCGAAAACCGGAATCGCGTGATTTCAAGGGATCGGCTGCTCGAGCGCGTCTGGGGATGGGACGATTCGGTCGAGACGCGCTCGGTTGACGTGCACATCGGCCGGCTGCGTTCCAAGCTCGGCATTGCGTCGCGCCAGATCGAAACGGTAATTGGGCTGGGTTACCGGTTTATTGACTGAACGTTCGAATCGTTCGGGTCGTTCGGTCGTTCGAGTCGTTCGTGCTCCAGAACGGTTCGAACGTTCCGAAAGGTTCGAACCGTCTCGAACGTGTTACACGGATTTAACATCGCGGTAACGGACGCGAAATTCCCGCCAGATAGCGTTACTCGCATGAACAGATCACTGCGAGTGGCGGGGCTCGTCCTGACAACGGCACTGGCGGTCGGCTGCGGGCGCGGCGCCACAACCGAGGACGCGTCGAGTGACCAACTGAGCGGCATCATCCGCGTCGACGGCTCCAGCACGGTTTTCCCAATCAGCGAGGCGGTCGCCGAAGAATTCAAACGCGCCAATCCTAACGTCGACATCACCGTCGGCATCTCGGGGACCGGCGGCGGATTCCAGAAGTTCTGCCGCGGCGAGACGGACATCAGCGACGCCTCCCGCCCGATCCGCGCCCCGGAAATGGAAGCCTGCCAGAAGGCCGGCGTGGAGTTCGTCGAGCTGCCGATTGCCTATGACGGGCTCGCGATCGCCGTCAACCCGAAGAACTCGTGGGCGGCCGCGATCACGACGGCGGAGCTGAAGACACTGTGGGAACCAGGCGCCCAGGGCAAGATCACGCGCTGGAGTCAGGTGCGCAAGGGCTGGCCCGATCGGGAAATTCACCTGTTCGGCGCCGGCGTCGATTCCGGCACCTTCGACTACTTCACCGAAGCGATCAACGGGAAGGAAAAGGCCAGCCGCGGCGACTTCACCCAGAGCGAGGACGACAACGTGCTGGTGCAGGGGGTCGGCGGCGACGAGCTCGCACTCGGCTTCATTCCGCTCGCCTACGTTGAACAGAACAAGGACCGGCTGAAGTCCGTGCCGGTTGACGATGGCAAGGCCGAGAACGGAAACGGACCGATCGGACCGTCGTTCGAAACGGTCCGCAACGGAACCTATCAGCCGCTCTCCCGGCCGCTGTTCATTTATGTGGCGCGGAAGTCCGCCGACCGGCCCGAGATCCAGCGGTTTGTCGAGTCGTACTTCTCGCAGCCGGAACTGATGCGCGAAGTCGGCTACGTCGAACTGACCCCGCAGATTTACGAGCTCGCCAAGTCCCATTTCACCGCACGAAAGGTAGGAACGGCGTTCGGCAGCGGCGGGTCGCAGGTGGGGATGACGCTGGAGGCTCTGCTCGCGCGGGAGAAATGAGACGTTTCGAGTTCGTGATCGAGCGGGGTCTCTTTCTTTGCGCCCTGCTCTCGGTTGGCACGACGGTCGGCATCATCGCGGTGCTGGCGGTAGAGACCGCTGCTTTCCTGCGCGAGGTGCCGATCACCGACTTCCTGTTCGGGACGGAGTGGACTCCCCTCTTCTCCTCACCGAGCTTCGGCGTCCTGCCGCTGGTGGCCGGCACGACGCTCGTCTCGCTGATCGCGATGCTCGTCGCGCTCCCGATGGGACTGCTGAGCGCCATTTACCTCAGCGAGTACGCGAACTCCCGCGTGCGGCGGGTCCTCAAGCCGATCCTCGAACTGCTCGCCGGCGTTCCCACGGTCGTTTACGGGTACTTCGCGCTGCTCTTCGTCACGCCGCTGCTGCAGCAGTTCATCCCCGGGCTCGCCGGCTTCAACGCGCTCGGTCCGGGAATCGTGATGGGGATCATGATTCTGCCGCTGGTCTCGTCGCTCAGCGAAGATGCCATGCGCGCGGTCCCTAACGGACTGCGCGAGGGGTCGTACGCGCTGGGGGCGACGAAGATGCAGACCAGTCTCCGCGTCGTTGTACCGGCCGCCTTCTCGGGCATCACCGCGGCCTTCATCCTCGCGGTGTCCCGCGCCGTGGGCGAAACGATGATCGTCGCCATCGCCGCCGGCCAACAGCCGCGTCTGACCTGGAACCCTCTCGTCCAGATCGAGACGATGACCGCATACATCGTCCAGGTGAGCCTCGGCGACACGCCGCAGGGCACGCTCGAGTACCGAACGATCTTTGCGGTCGGAATGCTCCTGTTCGTCGGTACCTTCGGACTCAACCTGTTGAGCTCCTGGCTGCGCCAGCGCTACCGCGAGGAATACTCGTGAGCGTTGCGATGCGGCGCTCACTCGACCTGGCATTTCAGGCGTGCGCGCTGCTGGTGCTGCTCGCCGCACTGGCGGCGTTGGCGGCGCTGATTGTCGATGTCGTGAGAGACGGCACTGCGCGGCTGTCTTGGGATTTCATCACCGGCTATCCGTCGCGGCGGGCCAGCCAGGCGGGAATCTTTCCAGCGCTCGCGGGAAGTATTTTTGTCATCCTTCTGACGGCGATTCTGGCGCTGCCGATCGGAGTCGCTGCCGCCATCTATCTCGAGGAATACGGCCGGCGAAACTTCGTTGCCCGGGCGATCGAACTGAACATCACCAATCTCGCCGCGGTCCCGTCGATCATCTACGGTCTGCTCGGGCTGGCGGTCTTCGTTCGCCTGATGGGGATGGGACGGAGCGTGATCGCCGGCGCCGCGACGCTTGCCCTGCTGGCCCTCCCGGTCGTCATCCTCGCCACACGCGAGGCGCTGCGCGCGGTGCCGAAGTCCATCCGCGAGGGGTCCTACGCGCTTGGTGCGACGAAGTGGCAGACGATCTGGCACCAGGTCCTGCCCGTCGCCGCGCCGGGGATCCTCACCGGCCTGATTCTCTCGCTGTCGCGGGCGATCGGCGAGACGGCACCACTCATTACGATGGGCGCGCTGACCTACGTATCGTTCGCACCGGACAGCATCTGGTCGTCGTTCACCGTGCTGCCGATTCAGATCTTCAACTGGGTGTCGCGGCCGCAACGCGATTTCCACGCCAACGCGGCGGCGGGTATTCTTCTTCTCATGGGGCTGCTGCTGACGATGAACGGCCTGGCCATCTGGCTGCGCGACCGCTATCAGAAAAAGGTGGCCGGATGACCACCGCACGTACGCGTCCGCTTCCGGGCTCGCTTGGCGAGTTGGCGTCGCGCAACGCGGCGCCCCCCTCGTCGTCGTCCGAGCCGTGCAAGATCGAAGCGAAACACCTCAACTTCTACTACGGGCAGAAGCGGGCGCTCGAAGACATCACCGTGCAGATCCGGCCGCACCTCGTGACCGCGTTCATCGGTCCGTCAGGGTGCGGGAAGAGCACGTTCCTGCGCACGATCAACCGCATGAACGACATCATTCCTGATACGCATGTCGACGGTCAGGTCTTGATCGACAACACCAACATCTACGGTCCGGGTGTGGACGTCGTTCAGTTGCGGCGGCGCGTGGGGATGGTGTTCCAGAAGTCGAACCCGTTTCCGAAGTCGATCTTCGACAACATCTCGTATGGCCTGCGCATCAACGGCCTGGCCGGAACCACCTCGGAGCTTGCCGGACAGGTGGAAGAAAGCCTTCGCCAGGCGGCGCTGTGGGACGAAGTCAAGGATCGGCTGCACGAGTCGGCGCTGGCGCTGTCCGGGGGACAACAGCAGCGGCTCTGCATCGCGCGCGCGCTGGCCATCCGTCCCGACATCCTGCTGATGGATGAACCGGCTTCGGCGCTCGATCCGATCGCCACGCAGCGCATCGAGGAACTGGCGTACGATCTCAAAAAGAAGTACACGGTGGTGATCGTCACGCACAACATGCAGCAGGCCGCACGCGTGTCCGATTACACGGCGTTCTTCTGGCTCGGTCGCCTCGTCGAGTACGACCGCACCGAGAAGATCTTCACGAATCCAACCGAGAAGCTGACGGAGGATTACGTGACCGGGAGATTCGGTTAGTGGAACAGACAATTCGTCACTTCCAGGAGGAGCTCGAGACGCTGAAGGGGCGGCTGCTCGAAATGGGCGGCCTGGCCGAGGAACGGGTGCGCGCGGCGGTCGAAGGCCTTGTCGCGCGCGATCACGGGCTGCTCGATAAGGTGCTGACTGGCGATGAGCCGATCAACAGGCTGCACATCGACGTGGACAACCGCAGCTTCCGTCTGCTGGCGCTCTATCAGCCGATGGCGACCGATCTCCGCGCCATCGTCGCCGCCGTGAAGATCAACAGCGACCTCGAGCGCGTCGGCGATCTTGCCGTCAACATCGCCGAGGCCGCCGTCCGGTATCTCGGGCACGCTCCGGTGAAGCAGCTGATTGACATTCCGCGGATGGGGACCATCGCGCAGACGATGCTGCGCGACTCGCTGGATTCGTATGTGAAGCGTGATACCGAGCTGGCACGCTCGGTGTTGAATTCAGACGACGAGCTCGATGCGCTGAAGACGCAGGTCTTCCGGGAGCTGCTCACCTACATGCTGCAGAGCGTGGAGACGATCGAGCCGGCGCTCGACCTGATTCTCGTCTCGCGCCATCTCGAGCGCATCGGCGATCACGCGACGAACATCGCCGAGGACGTGATCTTCATGGTGTCGGCGCAGGACGTCCGGCACCATCCGCCGGCGGCACCATAGGTCCCGTGGCCTGGCAGCGAACCCGTTACCAGCCGACCCGAATCCCCGTCGTCCAGGAGACGCCTGAGTATTCACCGCCGTCGTTGGCGCTGTCGTTCATGTCCGCGAACTGCACGCCGGTCTGCACCTTCAACCGGTGCCCGTAGAAGAAGTAGTTCGCGCCCAGGTACAGCTCGTCGAACTCGTCGCCGCGTCCGGGCACGACACGGGCCTCGTAACCTGTCGGCCGGATGCCATTCGGGCCGTCGCTTTTCATGTGCGTGTATCTGGTCACTGCCTGCAGCTTGCCGGTGATGTTGTAGAACGGCATCACCATCGCCGCCCACAGGTCCTGCTGCCCGAGATAGCCCTGGGCATTCGAGAGGTCCCCGCGCACGCCCCACCTCGTGGCTTCGAGACGGAAGTGAGTCGAGACGACGTGTTCCAGCTGACGGGTGAACGTATTGTCCGGATCAGGGTGCTGATACAGATAGTTCCCGGTGAGCACCGCCTCCTTCACCGACAGCTTTTTCGCGAAGTCGTAG
>DATLLJ010000122.1:0-9872 GCA_035537875.1 Vicinamibacterales bacterium
TTCAACGCGCTCGTCGAGGAGAACGACGCGCTGGTGCGAGAGCTCAGGCGCGTGGAACGGAGCGTCGGGTTCGAAGGGACAACGACCGATCGGGCGGCCCTCGCCGCGGGCGGGTCGTGGACCGTCGCCGTTGACTCCGTCAATTCGCTGATCGAGAGGATGGCCTGGCCCGTCTGCGAAGCCACATCCGTCCTCGCGCTAGTCGCCGACGGCGACCTCTCGCGCGACATGTCGCTCCATATGGGCGGAACGCCCTTGCAGGGGCACTTCCGCGAGCTCGGCACCAGCGTGAAGACGGTTGTCGGCCGGCTCCGTGCGGTCTCCTCCGGCGTGTCCCAACTTGTCCGTGAGATGGGCACGGAGGGAAAGCTCGGTGGTCAAGCCAGCGTCGAAGGTCTGTCGGGCACCTGGAAGGAGCTCGTGGACGACGTGAACCTGCTGGCCGGCAACCTCACGGCGCAGGTCCGGAACATTGCGCTCGTCTCCACCGCCATTGCCAGAGGAGACCTGTCCCAGAAGATCACTGTCGAGACCCGCGGAGAAATCCGCGAGCTGAAAAACGCGATCGACGCGACCGTCGATCAGCTGCGATCGTTCTCCGCCGAAGTGATTCGCGTCGCCCGCGAAGTCGGAACCGAAGGCAAGCTGGGCGCGCAGGCCGACGTTCGCGGCGTGTCTGGCGTGTGGCAGGAACTCACGGACAGCGTCAATACGCTCGCGGGCAATCTCACCTCCCAGGTCCGGAATATCGCCGCCATCTCGAAGGCGATTGCCAACGGTGATCTCTCGCAGAAGATCACCGTCGAGGCGAAGGGAGAAATCCTCGAGCTCAAGAACACCATCAACGCGACGCTCGATCAGCTGCGTTCCTTTGCCTCGGAAGTCACACGCGTCGCGGGAGAGGTCGGTACTGAAGGCCGGTTGGGCGCGCAGGCCGACGTCCAGGGAGTCTCCGGCACCTGGAAGGACCTGACCGACAACGTCAATCTGTTAGCCGGCAACCTCACGAACCAGGTTCGCAACATCGCGCTGGTCACCACCGCCGTCGCCAACGGCGACCTGTCCAGGAAGATCACCGTCGAGGCGAAGGGTGAAATCCTCGAGCTGAAGAACACCGTCAACTCGATGGTCGACCGTCTGCAGACGTTCGGCGCGGAGGTGACGCGCGTCGCCAGGGAGGTAGGCACCGAGGGCAAGCTGGGCGGCCAGGCCGATGTCAAAGGTGTCTCGGGTACATGGCGGGACCTCACCGACAACGTCAACATCATGGCCGGCAATCTCACCAACCAGGTGCGAGGCATCGCCAAGGTCGTGACCGCCGTCGCCACCGGCGACCTCTCGCAGAAGTTCGTCGTCGAAGCCAAGGGAGAAATGGCCGCCCTGGCCGACACCATCAACGACATGACCGATTCGCTGCGCACCTTCGCCGATCAGGTGACGACCGTGGCGCGCGAGGTCGGCATCGAAGGCACGTTGGGCGGGCAGGCCAGAGTGCCGGGCGTCTCGGGAACGTGGAGGGAGCTGACCGACAACGTCAACCTGCTCGCCGGGAACCTCACCAACCAGGTTCGCAACATCGCCGCGGTGACGACGGCGGTGGCGGCCGGCGACCTGTCGCAGAAGATCACCGTCGACGCCAGGGGCGAGATCCTCGAGCTGAAGAACACCATCAATGCCATGGTCGAACAGCTGCGCACCTTCGCCGGCGAAGTCACCCGCGTCGCCCGCGAAGTCGGTACGGATGGCAGGCTTGGCGGGCAGGCCCGTGTCCCCGGCGTCGCCGGCACGTGGAAAGACCTCACGGACAACGTCAACGTGATGGCGTCCAACCTCACCAGCCAGGTGCGCGGCATCGCCAAGGTCGTGACCGCCGTCGCGACTGGCGACCTGTCTCAGAAGCTGGTCCTGGAGGCGCGCGGCGAAATCGCGGCGCTCGCGGACACCATCAACGACATGACCGACACCCTCCGGACCTTCTCCGATCAGGTCACCACCGTGGCGCGGGAGGTCGGCATCGAGGGCACGCTCGGTGGCCAGGCGCGCGTGCCGGGAGCGGCGGGCACATGGAAGGACCTGACGGACAGCGTGAACACGCTGGCCGGGAACCTGACGGCGCAGGTGCGCAACATCGCCCTCGTCACGACCGCCGTCGCCAATGGAGATCTCTCCAAGAAGATCACGGTCGAAGCCAAGGGAGAGATTCTCGAGCTCAAGGACACCGTCAACGCGATGGTCGAGCAGCTGCGGATATTCGCGGCGGAGGTGACCCGTGTCGCCCGCGAGGTCGGCACCGATGGTCAGCTTGGCGGTCAGGCGCTGGTGCCTGGTGTCTCGGGCACCTGGAAGGATCTGACCGACAACGTCAACCTGATGGCGTCCAACCTCACCGACCAGGTGCGCGGCATCAGCAAGGTCGTTACCTCGGTGGCGAGCGGCGACTTGAACAAGAAGCTGGTGCTCGTGGCCAAGGGCGAGATCGGCGCGCTTGCCGACACCATCAACAACATGACGGAGACACTCGGTACGTTCGCCGAGCAGGTCACCACGGTAGCGCGCGAGGTCGGGATCGAAGGCAAGCTTGGCGGACAGGCCAAGGTACCCGGCGCGGCGGGCACCTGGCGAGACCTCACCGACAACGTCAATCAGCTCGCCGCCAACCTCACCTCGCAGGTCCGTGCCATCTGGGAGGTGGCGACAGCCGTCATTCAGGGCGATCTCACCCGCAGCATCACGGTCGAAGCGCGAGGTGAAGTGCTGGGGTTCAAGGACACGATCAACCAGATGATCACCAACCTCCGCGACACGACGCGGACCAACAAGGAACAGGACTGGCTCAAAACAAACCTGGCCAAGTTCTTCGGATTGATGCAGGGCCAGCGCGACCTCCAGTCGCTGGCAAACCAGATCATGTCGGAGCTGACGCCGGTCGTCGGCGCGCAGCACGGCGCGTTCTACCTCGCCGAGCCGCAGGACCACGAGATCGTGCTCGCGCTGACCAGCACCTATGCGTACACGAAGCGCAAGCAGCTCTCGAATCGCTTCGCCCTGGGCGAAGGCATCGTCGGGCAGTGCGCGCTGGAACGGAAGCCGATCATCGTCACCGACGTTCCGGAGAATTACGTCGAGACGACGTCAGGCCTGGGCAAGGCCTCCCCTCGCAACATCGCCGTCTACCCGATCTTCTTCGAGGATCAGGTGAGAGGTGTCATCGAACTCGGCTCCTTCCACGAGTTCACGTCCGTGCAGCTTGCGTTTCTCGAGCAGCTGATGCTCTCCGTCGGCCTGGCCATCAACCTGATCGGCACCAGCATGCGCACCGAGCAGCTGCTGCAACAGCTGCAAGGTTCGAACGTGGAGCTCGATCGGCGGCGGAAAGAGCTGGAAGAACGGGCCGTGCAGCTCGAGTTCCGGAAGCGGGAAATCGCCCAGGCGAGCGCGTCGCTCGAAGCGAAGTCTCAGGAATCGGACTACAAGTCGCAGTTCCTGAGCAACATGTCCCACGAAGTCCGCACGCCGCTCAACAGCATGATGATCCTCGCGCAGATGCTGGCCGCCAACGAGGACAGGAACCTCAGCGACAAGCAGCGGGAGTGGGCGGAGACGATTCACTCCGCCGGACGGGATCTGCTGGCGCTGATCAACCAGATTCTCGATCTCTCCAAGGTCGAAGCGGGCCGCATCGAGACGCATCTCGAGCCGTACCCGCTGCGGGCCGTGCAGGAGTTTGCCGAGCGTACGTTCCGGCCAGTCGCCATGCAGCGCGGTCTCGAGTTCTCCATCGACGCGGCTGCCGGCGTTCCACCCAGCGTGACCACGGACCATCAGCTCCTCGACCAGATTCTCAAGAACCTGCTCGCGAACGCATTCAAGTTCACCGAGCACGGGCGAGTCGCGCTGCGCATCGAACGGGCTGCCGGCGTCCGGTTCCGCAGCGCCTCGCTGCAGCGTGCCCCGGCGGTGATTGCGTTCGCCGTCTCGGATACGGGAATCGGCATCTCGGCGAAGCAGCTCGAAAGGATCTTCGAAGTGTTTCAGCAGGCCGAAGCATCCATCACGCGCCGATACGGCGGAACGGGCCTCGGGCTCACCATCAGCCGTGAATATGCCCGAATCCTTGGCGGCGAGATCACCGTTCAGAGCACGCCGAACGTGGGCAGCACCTTCACGCTCTATCTCCCGTTCGTCGCCGACGAACTGCAGGCGCCAGCCAATCCCGTCGCGGGCCCGGCCGCACAGGCGACGATCCCAATGCTTTTGAACGGGCTCACTCCCGAGATGAAAGAGGCGCTGGCAGGAAAGACGATTCTCGTCGTGGAGGATGACGCCCGGAACCTCTACTCGGTCACGAGTTTCCTCGAGCGGTTCAAGGTTCACGTCATCGCGGCGAACAGCGCCCGGGAGGCATTCGCGCGTCTGCGGGAGCATCCGGACGTCGATCTCGTGCTCATGGACATCATGATGCCCGAGATAGACGGGTACCAGGCGACGCGAGAAATCCGTGGGATGAAGGAGTTCAGCGGGCTGCCGATCATCGCGCTCACGGCCAAGGCGAGTGAGTCGGATCGGGCGCAATGCCTGGCGGCTGGCTGCACCGATTACGTGGTCAAGCCCGCGGACACGAGGCAACTCGTCGCGGTCATCGTCCGCAATCTGCGGAGCAAGTGAGGAGAGGACGTGGCAAGCCCTGTCCCGCTTCTCGTCGTTGACGACCATCCTGGGAACCGGAGCGCTCTTCGAGCGATCCTGTCGTCTCCGGATTACCGGATCGTCGAAGCCGCGTCGGGCGCTGAAGCGCTGCTCCGGCTTCTCCAGGAGGACTTCGCGGTTCTTCTCCTCGATGTGGTCATGCCCGACATGAGCGGTTTCGATCTGGCAGCGGCTGTCAAGGAGCGTGAACGGACCGCAACGGTCCCGATCGTCTTCCTGACGGCTGAGGCGACCGACGCGGATCTTGCCCATCGAGGGTACGAAGTCGGGGCGGCCGACTACCTGATCACGCCGTTGGCGCCGGACATGGTCCGCGCCAAGGTGGCCGTCTTCGCCCAGCTGTTCCAGGAGAAACAGCGAAACGAGGAGCAGGCCGCGCTCCTGCTCGAGGCGCAACGGAACGAAAGCGATTTCCGCCTGATCGACCTGCGCCTTGCGAACGAGCGGCGCTACCGCTCCCTGGCGGAGGCGATTCCCCACATCGTCTGGACCGCCCGCCCGGATGGTACCGTGGACTACTTCAATCAACGCTGGTTCGAATACACGCGCCTGTCGGTCGAGCACGCAGCCGGTTCCTGGCTGGGAATCGTTCACGCCGATGATTCGGCGAAATGCCTGACCGAATGGGAAAACGCCGTGCGTTCGGGCGAGATGTTCCAGACCGAGTGCCGTCTGCGGAGAGGGTGCGACGGCGTGTTCCGCTGGCATCTCTGTCGGGCGGTCCCGGAGAGGAGCCCGACCGGCCAGATCGTCTCCTGGGTCGGCACGTTCACCGACATCGAAGATCAAAAGCGCGTGCAGGCAATCCAGGCGGAGTTCAAGCGCACCCTGGACGCGGAGCCCGATTCGGTCATCTTCTTTGACCCGACGAGCTGGCACATCCTGTACGTGAACCACGGCGCGAGCGTCCTGCTCGGATACGCCAGGGACGAACTGCTTCGCATGGCGCCTGCCGACTTCATGGTTGACCACGACGCCGCCGGCTTACTGCAGCTCCTGGCGCCTCTCCTCGACGGCTCTCAGCCTCACATCCTGCTGGAAACGCAGTTTCGGCGGAAAGATCCGTCGGCGGGACCGATCGACGTCTCCGTGCAGTTCATTTGTATCGGTCCCGATCGCATCGTTTCCATCGCTCGCGACATCACCGAGCGGAAGCACACGCAGCTCGAACGTGAGCTTCTCTATCGCCAGGCGGTCGATGCGGTCCATGCGCGGGACGAATTTCTTTCGGTGGCGTCGCACGAGCTGCGGACCCCGCTCTCCGCGCTGCAGCTGCAGATCCAGACGCTGCTCCAGCCGCCGCGGCGGCTGCCCCAGGCTCCCCTCTCGCCGGAGCAGCTGAAGCCGAAGCTGGAGATGGCAAATCGACAGGTCGAACGTCTGACCCGGCTGATCGGGGAGCTGATGGACGTTTCGCGCATCACCGCGGGCCGTCTTCGACTCGAGTTCGAGGAAATCGACCTGTGTGCCGTCGTCCGTGACGTTGTGGGCCGTCTTGGTGAGGAAGCCGCACGGGCGAATTCCTCCATCGAGGTCAGGACGACGATGCCCGTCGTTGGCATGTGGGATCGCAGTCGCATCGAGCAGGTCGTCACAAACCTGCTCAGCAACGCGTTCAAGTTTGGCGGCGGCAAGCCGATCGAGATCAGCGTCGAGAATGGAGGGTTCACAGGACGCCTGGTCGTTGCCGACCACGGGATAGGCATCGCTCCCGAGGACGTGGAGAGGATCTTCCACCGTTACGAGCAAGCCATCTCGTCGCGCGCATTCGGTGGACTGGGGCTCGGACTCTACATCGCGCGTCAGCTCATCGAGGCGCACGGCGGGACGATTCGCGTCGAGAGCCAGCCCGGAGCCGGATCGACGTTCACGATTGATCTTCCCAAGGGGGCCACCACTCTCAACGAAGGAGGCACATGGAGGGAAGAGGCCTTGAGCCGGCACTGAGGTCGAGTGCACAGGAATCCCCGCGCTCGATCGCGAAGTTCATCCTCGTCGTCGAGGACGATCCCGACCTGGGGCAATTGGTCGCGGAGGTCCTCGAATCCGCGGGATACCGCACCGCCGTTGCCGGCAACGGGGCTGAGGCGCTCGACCGTCTCCAGACGATCGATCATCCAGATCTGATCCTGCTCGACATGATGATGCCGGTGATGGACGGGTGGAAGTTCCACGAGGAGCAGCAAAAGGTGCCGGCGTTCGCGTCCATCCCGGTAATCACCGTCACAGCGGATGGCAACGCTCGCGGGAAGGCGGCGTCCATTCAGGCGGCGGGTTACGTCACCAAGCCGGTCACGATCGATAGCCTGCTCGATGAAGTGGAGCGCGTCTTCGGACAGTAACACTCCCCGATCTCTCAATCAGGACACGCGAATCGGGACCTCCTGGATCGCGTTATTCCCGTAACCCAGCCGGTTCCACTCGGCGCGATCTGGCTGAGTGCGACCGGCCAGATCGGTCGCTCGGGCGCGGAGGACCAGGTTCTCCGCCTTGTCCACGCGCGTCAGCAGTTCCCACCACTGCCAGCTGTTGCGATTGCGCTCGCTCACGAGGCGCGCTTCCTGCCAGTCGCCGCCGTTGATGCTCACCTCTACCCGCGCGATCGGCGCCGCTCCGGACCACGCCACGCCGCGGATGGCCAGGTCTCCCCGCTGCACCTCGGTCTGCGGTGACGGCTCGGTAATAAGGGCGCGGACGCGCTGGAGCGTGACTGGCTCGCTCACGACGCGGCCGTCGCGCTCCCATTCATATCGGTACTTGTCGCCCTGGTAATGTCCGCTGAACGTCCGGTCGATGAGCTCGATCTCGCTCAGCCACTTGACCGACGCCACCGCGTACCAACGCGGAACGATGAGACGCAGTGGATAGCCATGTTCGACTGGCAGCGCCTCGCCGTTCATTGCGTACGCCAGTAGCACGTCTTCGTCGCGTGCATCGTCGATGCTGAGGCTGCGCTCGAAGCGGAGTGATTCCGACCGCCCGTCCACCGCTCCGCCGTCGGTCCCGCGGAACAACACCTCCTTCGCCTCCGGGCGGACGCCGGCGCGATCCAGGATCTCGACGAGAGGCACACCGGTCCACTCCGCCGTGCTCACGGCACCCAGGCCCCACTTCTCGCCCTCGGTGGGCCGATCGAACAGGGCCCGGCCGTTGCCGGCACACTCCAGCGTGACGACCTGCGTCGTCGAGCGCATGTTCTGGAGCTCGCGGGACGTGAAGCTGTGCGACCGTTCAACCAGGCCACCAATTGACAGTCTGAAGGTTTCACCGTCGAGCGTCGGCATCCGGAAGTTGTTGCGCATGTAGAAGCGCGTGTTCGGCATGACGACGCTCCCGACGAGCGCCGCGAGGGACGTTTCGCAGTTGAGCGGGTGCGCCCGGTGCACGACCATGCCGGCGTCGATGGCCTGCTGGCAGGCTTCTTCCGGATCCAGTGTGGGAACGTCTGCGGCCGCCGGCATCGGCGCCGCGCAGCCGCCACTCGCCACCGCGCGTACACAGGTCGAGGCTGGATAAATGTCGAGACTGCCCGCGCTCTGAAATGGCTGCATGAATTCCCGCAGCCGGCTCTCCTCGGACGCTTCGACGATCAGGAACATCGTGTGCTCGCCCTGTGCGACCGCTTCGCCATGGATCTGCACGCCGAATTTCCTGACGTTCGGGCGGCTCAGGTAATTGAGGAGGCTGGCACCCATGAACGGGTCCTGCGCCGGGCAGCGGTCAGCGTCATGCTGGTGCCGCACGATGAACAGAGGCATGGTGAACTCCTAGTGTTCCAGTGGCAGCTTTCCCGCTTCCCACGCCGCGATGCCGCCGGCGATTTCTCCAACCTGTGTGAACCCGTGGCGCTGGAGCAGGCTCGCCGCAATCGACGACCGATATCCGCCCGCACAGTGGACGAGGACGGGGCGATCGGCCGGCAGTTCCGACAATCGTTCGGTGAGGTGGTTGAGCGGCATGCTCACGCTGCCAGGGATCCGTTTCTGCTGGCGCTCGCCCGGGGCCCGCACGTCCACGATGATCGGCGCTGTTCCGTTCGCAGCCGCCACGCGCTCTGCCGCAACCTGCGCGCTGAGCCGCTCGGTGGACGACATCAGCTCCGGTCGGGACTCGACGCTGTGAAGTCCATCTTCGAGATAGCCAACAACCTGGTCGAAGCCGATGCGGCCGAGGCGCATCGCGGATTCGTGTTCACGTCCCGGGTCAGCGATGATCACGATCGGCCGCTCGCGGTTCAGCACGGTGCCGGCCCACGTGGCGTACTGGCCGCCGAGGCCGATGTTGATGCTCCCAAGAAGGTGAGCGGCCGCGAACTCGGCCGGGTCGCGCGTATCGAGCACCTGCGCGCCAACCGCCTGCAGCGCCAGGACCTGTTCGAGCGTCAGCACACCGATTCGC
Organism: Vicinamibacterales bacterium; assembly: GCA_035537875.1. GTDB lineage: Bacteria > Acidobacteriota > Vicinamibacteria > Vicinamibacterales > CAVVIG01 > DATLLJ01. The sequence goes on from DATLLJ010000122.1 coordinate 9,106, forward strand.
TCCAGGGTCTGGTCCAGCGTCGGCCGCTCCTGGCTGTTCAGCACCGCGTCGTAGTTGAAGTACGACGGGGCGTCGGGTTGATCGGCCGTCACCAGCTCGACGAACGCGTCCTTGCTCATCGGCTGCAGCGCGTAGTTGGAACGCCGCTGCTCGCCGATGGTCGACGTAGTCTCCTTGCTGAGGGCCTTGCCGCAGAGCGACCCCGCGCCGTGAGCCGGATACACCGCGGCGCTATCGGGAAGCGGCAGCAGCTTGTTCCGGAGCGACTCGTACAACATGCCGCCAAGGTCGGTGGCCGACCAGCCGAGCGCGACGCGCAGATCGGGCCGGCCGACGTCCCCCACGAACAACGTGTCGCCGGTCAGAACGGCCTTCGCTTCGGTCTCGCTGTGATCGAGGTCGTAGACGACGAGCGAAATCGACTCGGCGGTGTGTCCGGGCGTCTCGAGCGCCTTGAGCCGCACGCGGCCGAGATCGACGATATCGCCGTCGCGGAGCGGCACGAATGCGTACTCGGCTTTTGCAGCCGCGCCCAGATAGATCGTCGCCCCGGCACGATCGCGCAGTTCGAGGTGGCCAGCGATGAAGTCGGCATGGAGGTGCGTGAGGAACACGTGCTCGATGCGCAGACCATGCTCCGCGGCGAACGCGAGGTATTGATCGACGTCGCGCTGCGGGTCGACGACAGCGGCCGTGTGCGTCTGCTCGTCGCCGATCAGATACGACGCGTGCGCCAGGCAATTCAGATAAAACTGCTTCAGGATCAT
>DATLLJ010000123.1:0-50469 GCA_035537875.1 Vicinamibacterales bacterium
CCACCAGCCCACCCGCGAAGAACACCGGCGGCGGTTATTCGATGGCGCGGCAGCTGGGACTGAGCGTATCCCGCATCGTCATCGATCCGGGCCATGGAGGGCATGATCCGGGGGCTAAGGGCAAGTCGCTCGACGAATCCGAGCTGGTGCTGGACATCGCGCTGCGCGTCGAGAAACTGCTCGAGAAAATGCCGGGCGTCGAAGTCATCCTGACGCGACGCTCCGACGACTACGTGCCCCTTCAGGAGCGAACGGCGATCGCCAATCGCGAGGGGGCCGATCTGTTCCTGTCAATTCATGCCAACGCCAGCCCCAATGCTTCGGCCGGCGGCATCGAAACCTATTTCCTCAACTTCGCCACCAACATGAGTGCTGCGGCGGTCGCCGCGCGGGAAAACGCAGCCTCGGGGCAGGCGATGGGAGACTTGCCGGACTTCCTGAAGCAGATCGCGCTCAACAACAAACTCGATGAGTCGCGCGATTTTGCAACGGCCGTGCAGGCAGCGATGATCGAACGGCTGCGCAAGTCGAACAAGTCGGTGAAGGATCTCGGCGTGAAGCAGGCGCCGTTCGTCGTGTTGATCGGCGCCGCCATGCCGAGCGTGCTGGCGGAGATCTCCTTCGTGACGAACACCCAGGAAGCCCGTCTCCTGCGCGGCAGTGCTTACCGTCAGCGGATCGCCGAAGCGCTCGTTCACGCCATCAGCAAGTACCAAAGCTCCCTCAAAAGCGTTCCGAGAGTGGCCCAGCAGTAGGTCGGCCCTTCCAGCTCGTGCGGGGCTGTTTCCCGAAGCCTTCAGGCTGAACGCAGATACCGGAGCAGAAAAACCGCGGCTCCGACGATTGCGCCGAGCACCACGCCGGTGAGGGCAATGGTCCCGCTCAGGCCGAGGGAGCGGATCAGAACATCGCGCAACCGTTCGAGCTCGCCGGGGGGCGGCATCAGTTTGACGACGACCGTACCTTCCGGAACGTTCTGCAGGAACAGTTGAAGCAGTGCTAGGTGCGGAAGTTCCATTCGGTGCTGGTGAAAGCCAGTTCGGCGAGCGTTCGAACTCCGACCCCGCTCGGGCCCTTTGGGAGATAGGGGCGTGCTTCTTCGGCCCACGCCGTGCCGGCGATGTCGAGGTGCACCCACGGACGCCCGCCCGTGAATTCCTTCAAGAACAGCGCGGCGGTGATGGATCCGGCTGGCCGGCCGCCGGTATTGGTGAAGTCGGCGATTTCGCTCTTGAGTTGCTCTCGATAGTCGTCGAACGTCGGCATCGGCCACACACGGTCGCCGGCACGGTTTGCGACGCGGCGAACGTGTTCGACCCACTCGGGCGGCGTACCGAACAGCCCGCTGGTGCTCTTCCCCAGCGCAACGACACAGGCCCCAGTGAGCGTCGCGACATCGACGAGATGGGTCGCCCCGAGCTGCTGCGCATACCAGAGACCGTCGCCCAGGATCAGTCGACCTTCGGCATCGGTGTTGATGACTTCCACGGTCTTGCCCGCGGCGCTCTTCAGAATGTCCCCAGGCTTGATCGCCCGACCGCCCGGCATGTTCTCGGTTGCGGGCACAACGCCAACAACACGAATGGGCGCTTTCAGGATTGAGATGGCTCGCATCGCGCACGCCACGGCGGCGCCGCCGGCCATGTCGTCCTTCATACGCTCCATGCCATCGGCCGGCTTGATGGAAATGCCGCCGCTGTCGAAAGTAATCCCCTTTCCTACCAGTCCGAGCACTGGTGCAGTCGGCGGGTACTGGCCTTGAGACGGGGTGTAATCGAAAACGATGACGCGGGGCGGCTCGCTGCTGCCTCGGGCGACGCCGAGCAGGAGGCCCATGTTGAGCTGGGCGATGCGAGCCTCGTCGAGAATGTCGACCCCCACGCCGCTCTCGCCCGCAAGGGCGGCGGCTCGCTGGGCGAACTCGCGGGGCGTCAGCGTATTCCCGGGCTCGTTAGCGAGGACACGCGCGAGGTTGCTGCACTCCGCCAACAGACGGCCCCGGTCGATGCCGGCGCGAACCTGAGCGACTGCGTCAGCCGATCGCTCGGGGAGCACGATGGTCCAGGTGGGCGCGGCGGGCGGAGGCGTCTCGTCCGTCTTATACGCTCCGACGTTGAACTCGGACAGGGTCAGCCCCTCGGCCACGGCCTGAGCCATGTCGAGCGGCTCGCCCCGATCGCGCAGCGCAAAGGCGACTCGTCCCGCACGCCGGCTGCGCGCGGCGATTCCAGCCGCCGCCGCAATCTGCCGCGCCAGCTCGGTGCGGTACTCAGAGGAGGAGCCGGCACCCGCGACCAGGAGGCGTCGGGCGCGGCCGTTCGTGCCGGCTACCGTTGTGAGCAAATGTTCGAACAGCCGTCCCGAGAATTCCTTTGACGCGAGCGCCCGGGCGATATCGCCGCCGGTGGCCGCGTCGAGCCCCGGGACAGCCGACGGGTCTTCCTGCTCGAACCAGGGCACGATAATGAGATCGGCCTCGAGGGCCAGGAGCGGCGTCGAGGTGCAGGCTATCGGCGTCATGGTAAGCGTGCCCGGCATCTCAGTATTATCGCTGAAGCGCTTGCTGACACCCACGGCGCCCGGTACAATGCCTGTAAGCGTCTGCACGGGCTCGCGCCAGAGGACAGCCGATGGACAGTATTCTGCGCTGCATTGTCACGGCAGGCGCCGCGTGTCTCGTCCTTGTGGCGACTGGCCCGGTTGCTGCCCAGCGCGACAACAAAGACGATTCGAATGTCCGCCCGAAGTTTTCCGTTCGGGCCCAGCCTAACGTCGGCGTCTCTCCCGCACGAATAGTCCTTACCGCAGAATTGACCGGGGGGGCGAACGACTATCAGGAGTACTACTGCCCGACCGTGCTCTGGGAATGGGGCGACGGGACGGAGTCGGAATCGACGATCGACTGCGATCCGTACGAGGCGGGCAAGAGCGAAATCCGGCGCCGCTTCATCCAGGAGCACGTGTTTCGCACTCCAGGGTCCAATAAGGTGTGGATACGCCTCAAGCGGAACGACAAACTGTTGGCCTCGGCGACGGTGAACGTTCATATTCAGCCTGGTCGGGCCAACGACTTCGACCGCTAGAGGGTCCAGCTTCTTCAGCCCTTGGATCCTTCCAGGGCGTCGCGCCATCGGTTCGCCATCGAGAACACCTCTGTGAGCTGGTCGCCAACCGGCAAGTCGCGCCGCAGGCCCTGCAGCACCTCGATCAGCGTTTCCAGCGCCGGGCCGATCTGATCGGCGTTGGTCGCCGCAATGTCCTTCCAGATGTCCGCCGGGCTCGAAGCGAGTCGCGTGGTATCAGCCAGCCCGCGTCCCGCGAGGGCGAGGCCGTCCACGCCGACCGCGTCACCCACCACCTGCATCAGGGCGCTCACGGTGATCTGTGGAAGGTGGCTGAGAAAAGCGAGCAACCGATCGTGCTCCTCCACGCCGATCAGCCTGGGTTCGGCGCCGAGCGCACGCACGAACGCCATCAGTTTCTCCAGCGCCGAGCCGGCGCCATCGCCGGTTGGAGTGAGAAACCATGGGCGGCCGCGGAAGAGATCGGCTCGAGCGTGTTCGAGGCCTCCCTTGGCGGCTCCCCCGAGCGGATGACCACCGACAAACGTGAAACGCGATGGCAGCCCGCGCGCGGCCGCGACAATTTCCCGTTTCGTGCTCGTCGTGTCGGTCACGACAGCCGGGAGGCGAACGTTCTCGTCGAGGACGTTCAGCAACGCGATGTTCTGCTTCGCCGGCGCCGCCAGAACGACGATGTCCGCTTCGGCCAGCACGATCATGTCGTCCGCCGCCACATCGATGGCGTGCAGGCGCATCGCGGTCTCGAGGACGTCTTTGTTGTCCACGGCGATGACGAGGGAGGTGGGCCAGAGCTCGCGCGCTGCCAGCGCGATCGACCCGCCGATGAGGCCCAGGCCGACAATGCCTATCCGCTGGAAGATCGGCGGCTGGCCCTCCGGTCGTCTGGACGGCTGAATGACCGGCAGCTCCACTCAGCTCCCCCAGCCGCGCCGAGCGACCGGCTCGAGGCAGATACTGCGCCCGATCGCCGGTGCGATAATCCGCAACTCGGCCATCAGTCGATCGAATTGAGAGGGATACATCGATTGAGCTCCGTCGCTGAGCGCGTGATCGGGATCGTTGTGGACCTCGATGATCAAGCCGTCGGCCCCGGCGGCGACCGCCGCACGCGCCATCGGCGCCACCATATCCCGACGCCCCGCACCGTGGCTTGGGTCCGCGATGATCGGGAGATGGCTGAGCTTCTTGACGACGGGGATGGCCGAAATGTCGAATGTATTGCGCGTGGCCGTCTCGAATGTCCGGATCCCGCGCTCGCACAGAATGACCTCGGTGTTGCCCCCGCTCAGCACGTACTCGGCCGATAGCAGCCACTCTTCGATCGTCGCCGAAATGCCCCGCTTGAGGAGCACCGGCTTGCGTGTGTGGCCCAGTTCCCTCAGCAGCGTGAAGTTCTGCATGTTGCGCGCGCCGACCTGGAAGATGTCGCTGTATTTCTCGACCAGCGGAATCTGGCTCACGTCCATGACCTCGGACACGAGCGCGAGGTTCTCGGCCGTCGCCGCGTCACGCAGCAGCTGCAGTCCTGGTTCGCCCAAGCCCTGAAAGCTATATGGCGAGCTGCGTGGCTTGAAGGCGCCTCCGCGAAAGACCTTCGCGCCGGCGCGACGGACGGCGGCCGCGCTCGCCCGAACCTGCTTCTCGGTCTCAGCCGAGCACGGTCCCGCCATCACGATCACTTCGTCGCCTCCGATCCGGATGTCCCCGACCGTGACAACCGTCGGATCGGACTTGAACGTCCGGCTGGCGAGCTTGTAGGGCTCGGAAATGCGCAACACTTCATGAACGCCGTCGAGCATTTCGATTAATCCCTTGTCGGGGTGCCCCTGTCCGACGGCGCCCAGCACGGTGCGGCTGACGCCGGTGGATCGGTGCACGTCCATGCCCATCTCGACGAGACGCGCGACGACCTGCTCGATTTGGGCTTCCGTGGCCCGTTCTTCCATGACTACGACCATTGCTTCCACTGCCTCCCCTGCCCGATCGGTTAGGTCACACGTTCGGGTGTCTCTTCTCCATGCACCACGCGACGCTCGAGGCGCCGCGCCTCATCGATGATTCGCTCGAACAGCCGCACAATCGCGTCAGGACCGAGAGGGCCTTCGACCGCGATGCTGCGAACGTGATCGATGACTTCCTTCTCGCGATCCGGCTGGTAGACCGGCACGCCTTCCGCCTTCTTCAACCGGCCGATTTCGCACGCGACACGTGCGCGCTCGTTGAGCAGCCGGACGATGACTTCGTCCACACGATCGATGTCCTTGCGAAAATCCTCAAGCGTAGGCATGTGAACTCTTCCTGTGGTCGCTGGCGCTCTTCAGCCACCGGACGTACGTCTCCACCCGCGAGAGGAGATCCGGCGATGCGCCGTGTTCGGCGATTAACGACACGAGCGCACTGCCCACAACGGCCGCGTCGGCATAGGCCGTCACCTCAGCGACGTGCTCGGGCCGCGAGATCCCGAAGCCGAGCGCGATCGGCAGCGACGTGTGGGCCCGGATCCTCTTGACGAGCATCTCGGCGCCGCTCGCGACGCGGTCGCGCGCCCCCGTCACCCCCAGCCTCGAAATGCCGTACAGAAACCCGCTCCCCAGTTCAGCCGCCTTCTTGATTCGGGCCTCGGTGGTCGTCGGGCTCAACAGGAAGATCGTATCAAGGCCCGACGCGCCCAGCGTCTCCCTGAAGCGTCCGGCTTCCTCGATCGGCAGATCGACCGCCAGTACGCCGTCCACGCCTGCCGTGGCGGCGGCCCGCGCAAAACGTTCGACCCCCATGCGCAGCACGGGGTTGGCGTAACTGAACACGACGAGCGGGGCCGAGACCCGCGGTCTGACATCGGCAACCAACGCGAGCGCCGTCCGGAGACTGCCTCCCGCAGCCAGCGCGCGCTCGGTCGCGCGCTGGATGACCGGTCCGTCAGCCAGGGGATCCGAGAAGGGCACGCCCACTTCGATGACGTCAGCGCCGGCGCGGTCTATGGCTTCCACGATGGCCGCCGCGCGCACCAAATCCGGATCACCCACCGTGGTGTAGGTCACCAGCCCCGGCCGCCCTTCGGCCCGAAGTCGATCGAACGTTTCGGTAATGCGGGAGGTCACGGTCAGGCTTTCTCCGCCAGGGCCTTCTCTACGCTCTGGACATCCTTGTCGCCTCTCCCCGACAGGTTGACGAGCACCACGGCATCCGCTCCGAGCGCCGGCGCCAGCCTGCCGGCATAGGCAACGGCGTGCGCCGATTCGAGAGCAGGCAGAATCCCTTCGAGCCGGGCCAGCCGTTGAAAGGCGTCGAGCGCCTCGTCGTCGCTCACGTGCTCGTACTCGGCGCGCCCGACCCCCCTCAACCAGGCGTGTTCCGGACCGACGGCCGCGTAGTCGAGCCCGGCTGAAATCGAGTGCGTGAGCTCGATATTGCCGTCCTCGTCCTGCAGGATGAACGTGCGAGTGCCCTGGAGCACGCCCTCGCTCCCGCCTGCGAACCGGGCCGCGTGGCGGCCTTTGATGATCTGCTCACCGCCAGCCTCGACGCCGATCAGCCGCACCTCGCGATCCTCGATGAACGCGTCGAAGATGCCCATCGCGTTGCTGCCGCCACCCACACACGCGACGATGGCGGTCGGAAGGCGGCCGGCCAGCTCGAGGATCTGATCGCGGGCTTCGGCGCCGATCACCGACTGGAATTCCCGGACCATCAGCGGATACGGATGCGGCCCGAGCACCGACCCCAGGAGATAGTAGGTATCCTCGACGTTGGTCACCCAGTCGCGCATCGCTTCGTTGATGGCGTCCTTCAGCGTACGGCTCCCGGCATCGACCCGACACACCTCCGCGCCGAGCAGGCGCATGCGGAACACGTTCAGCGCCTGGCGGTTCATGTCCTCGGCGCCCATATAGACGTGACATTCGAGGCCGAGAAGCGCGCATGCCGTCGCGGTGGCGACGCCGTGCTGACCGGCACCCGTCTCGGCAACAATGCGCCGCTTCCCCATCCGCACCGCGAGCAAGGCCTGGCCGAGCGCGTTGTTGATCTTGTGCGCACCCGTGTGGGTCAAATCCTCGCGCTTGAGGAAGATTCGAGCGCCACCGCACGCCTCCGTCAGCCGCCGCGCTTCCGAGATCGGCGTCGGTCGCCCGACGTAATGCTTCAGCAGGTGTGCCAGCTCGTTGCGGAAGGCGGGCTCGTCCCGGGCCGTCAAGTAGGCTCGTTCGAGTTGTTCGATGGGCTCGACCAGCGTTTCGGGCACGTATCGACCGCCAAACTCGCCGAAGTAGCCTCGTGCGTCAGGATCGCGATGGGTAATGGCCATTCAACGCCTCAAACAGTGCGCGGATGCGCGCGTGGTCTTTCACGCCGGGGGCGCGTTCGACACCCGACGACACGTCGATGCCGAACGGCCGGACCTGCTCGATAGCGTCGACGACATTGTCGGGCGTCAGGCCCCCCGCCAGCAGCGTCCGGCGCCTCGCGGCCACTGCCGCCGCCGCCTGCCAGTCAATCGTGCGGCCGGTGCCTCCTCGGTGGACCGTGTCGTGAACGTCGAGCAGCAGCGTCGTTCGCCGGGGCCAGATGTCGATGCGATCGGCGTCCGCACCCGTCTCGAGGGACACCGCCTTGATCACCGGACCCTCCAGGCTGGCTGCGTACAGTACATCTTCATCGCCGTGCAGCTGCACGGCGCCGAGGCCGACCAGCGCCGCCACACCTTTGACGTGAGCCGCCGGTTGATTGACGAACACACCGACCGGCACGACGAACGCTGGAAGCGTCGCGACGATCTCCCGCGCGTGTCGCGGCTCGATGAACCGGGGACTCCTGGGCCAGAACACGAAGCCCAGCGCCGTTGCTCCGGCTTCCACCGCAGCTTGCGCGTCGCCCGTCGAGGTGATGCCGCAGATCTTCACCACCATTGTGGATGGCTCCGTCTGCGCGTCACGATGAGGAACGTCCGGTCGTGTCGCCCGCGTCGATGCCGGTCGGAACCGGGATCGAGGCAGCGAGCGCTCGCAACGCCGCTCCAGGATCGTCCTCAGTCATAAATCGTTCACCGATCAGAAATGCGTTGTACCCAAGCTGCCGCAGTCTTGCGAGATCCGAGCCACTCTTGAGTCCGCTTTCGCTCACCCGGACGATCCCCGACGGCATGCGCGCCGCCACGATCTCGGATGCCGTGACGTCCACGCCGAGCGTTCTCAGGTTCCGATTGTTCACCCCGACAATCCCAGCGCCCGCGTCGAGCGCAATCGACAGCTCGTCGGCGCTGTGCACTTCGACGAGGACATCGAGACCCAACTCCGCCGCCCGCGCGTGGAGCGCGGCCAGAAACGGAGGGTCGAGAGCGGCAACGATCAACAGCACGGCGTCGGCGCCAGCCGCCGCGGCTTCGAACAACTGGTACTCGGAGATGATGAAGTCCTTGCGCAGCACCGGCACACCGACCGCCGCTCGAATCGCCTGGAGATGCGCGAGCGCACCGTCGAAGAACGTCGGTTCCGTGAGCACGGAAATCGCGGCGGCCCCGGCCCGCTCGTAGCTTCGTGCGATCGCCACCGGTTCGTATGCGTGCCTGAGCACACCGCGCGACGGCGATCGACGCTTGCACTCGGCAACGATCCGGGGAAACAACCCGTCCAGCGCGGCACGGAAACGGCCGCCGGGACGGCGATTCTTCTCAGCTCTCGCTGCCAGCATGTCGAGCGGTTCGCGTTGCTGGCGGACGTGCACCACGCGGCGCGTGGCCGCCAGAATGGCCGTCAAAAGGTCGCCGGTGGCCGGTGCGCGCTCGTCCATCATGCTTCAGCGGCGAGCTCGTCGACGCTCGAGAGGGCCACCATCCGATCGAGAGTTCGACGCGCATCTCCCTGGTCGAGCGCGCGAGAGGCCCGCGCGATCCCATCGGCCACCGAGGTCGCGGCCCCGGCGATGAAAAGGGACGCCCCGGCGTTGAAGAGCACGATGTCCCGAGGCGCACCGTGGCGTCCCTCGAGCACGCCACGGACAATCGCCGCGTTCTGCTGCGCGTCCCCGCCCAGGAGGGCATCGGGCTGCGCCTTCGGGAGGCCGACGTCGGCGGGATGCACGTAGAAAGTGTTCACCGAACCGTTGCGGCATTCCGAGATCTTCGTGTAGCCGGTGGTCGAGATTTCGTCGATGCCATCCGCGCTGTGGACCACCCACGCGCGTTCCGAACCGAGCCACATCAACGCACGCGCCAGGAGCTCCGTGAGCTCGGGCCGGGGGACGCCGACAAGCTGCCGCGTGGCGCCCGCGGGATTGGTCAGCGGGCCGAGCAGATTGAATGCCGTGCGCACGCCCAGTTCGCGGCGCGTGGGCGCTGCGTGGCGCATCGATGGATGAAAGGTCGGCGCAAAGAAGAATCCGATATCGGCCCCGAGTAGACAACGTTCCACGACGCCGGGCGCGGCGGCAATGTTCACGCCCAGCGCCTCGAAGACGTCCGCGCTGCCCGATCGGCTCGAAACCGACCGGTTGCCGTGTTTGGCGACACGCACGCCGCAGGCGGCGACGACGATCGCCGCACACGAGGAGATGTTGAACGTGCCCGAGCGATCCCCGCCGGTGCCACAGGTGTCGAACACGGGCCCGACACGCTCAGTCATCTGGACCGCATGAGACCGCATCGTCCGCGCCAGGCCGACGATTTCGCCTGGACGCTCGCCCTTCATGGCGAGGCCGATCAGCAAGCCGGCGATCTGAGCCGGGGCGGCGCGACCCTCCATGATAGCCGCCATCGCCCCCGCAGCCTCGTCCGCAGTGAGATCTTCGTGGCGCCCGAGTTTCTCGATGAGCTCAGGAAACATGTCCCCGATCCTGCTGGAGCGCGCCGTGGCTCATCCCCAGGAAGTTCCGGAGGATCTTGCGTCCTTCGGACGTGAGAATCGACTCCGGATGGAACTGCACACCGTGGACTGGCCAGCGTCGATGACGCAGTCCCATGATCGTGCCGTCTTCACGCGTGCGGGCCGACACGATCAGGTCGGCCGGCAACCCCTCTTCGGCAACGACGAGCGAGTGATAGCGAGAGGCGACGAAGGGCCCGTCTATTCCGGCGAACACGCCGCGGCCGTCGTGCTCGATGGTCGAGACCTTGCCGTGCATCGGCACCGACGCCCGCACCACGGCGCCCCCGAACACCGCCCCGATGGCCTGATGTCCCAGACAGACGCCAAGAATAGGAGTCGTTTCGCCCAGCTGTTCGATGGCCGCCATCGTGACCCCGGCGTCCTCCGGGCGCCCGGGCCCGGGCGAGATGACGATCGCATCCGGCTTGACCGCACGGACATCGTCCAGCGTGACCACGTCGTTGCGCATCACGCGCACTTCGGCCCCGAGCTCGCCCAGATACTGCACGAGGTTGTAGGTGAACGAATCGTAGTTATCGATGACGACGATCATGGTCATTCCACACCTTGCACTTCCACTTTCTGCAATCCTGCAATCCTGCAATTCTGCAATTCCCCCTAGAGTCCGCCCTGCGCGAGCTCGAGCGCGCGGACGAGCGCGCGCGCCTTGTCGCGCGTCTCCTCGTACTCTGCGGTCGGATTCGAATCCATGACGATGCCCGCGCCTGCCTGCACGTAGGCACGTCCGCCCGACATGATGATGGTGCGGATGGCGATGCAGAAATCCAGATTGCCGGCGAAATCCAAGTATCCGACCGCGCCGGCGTACAGACCGCGTCCGGAGGGCTCGAGGTCCCGGATAATCTGCATGGCGCGGACCTTCGGCGCGCCAGACACCGTTCCTGCCGGAAAGCACGACACCAGGGCGTCGAGACGGTCACAGTCGCCGGCCAGTTTGCCCTCCACGATCGACGTCAGGTGCATCACGTGGGAAAAGCGTTCCAGACCCATGAACTGCGGTACCCGAACCGATCCGTACTCGCAGACGCGGCCGACGTCATTGCGTCCGAGATCGACGAGCATCACGTGTTCGGCGCGTTCCTTTTCGTTCCGTTTCAGCTCCTCGCCCAGCCGGACATCTTCTTCCTCATTCCGGCCGCGGCGCCTCGTGCCGGCAATCGGGTGCGTCTCGACCCGCGCCCCCTCGACCCTGACCAGCATCTCGGGCGACGAGCCGACGATCGAAACGGTGCCCATGCGGACGAAATACATGTACGGCGACGGGTTGACGTGGCGGAGGGCGCGGTAGACGGTAAACGGATCCACCGCGACGTCGGCCTCGAAGCGCTGCGACAGCACCACCTGATAGATGTCGCCGGCGGCGATGTGACTCTTCGCGGTGCGCACCTGTTCCTCGAACCGCTCCCTCGTGAAATTCGAGCGCAGTTCGAGACCACCCGTTGTGTCGGCCTGGGAATGCGAGAGGCTCCGCTCGAGTTCGCGCTCGAGAAACTGAATCTTCGCGCAAGCGAACTGGTACAGCGACTCGAGATCGTCGTCGCCAGAGATCCGGGCGTTCGCGATGAGGAGGATGCGGTGCTGCACGTGATCGAAGGCCAGCACCGTATCGAACAGCATGAACCCTGCATCGTCGGCGCCGTCGACGCCGGCCCCGAGATCGCCGAGGACCGGCTCGAACCACGAGGAGGCGCCGTAGCCAAGATAGCCCACCGCTCCACCGGTGAAGCGCGGCAGATCCGGGACGAACGGCGATCTGAAATCGGCCATCAACCGACGCAGCGTCTCGATGAACGGTCGGTCGCTTTCCGTGGTCACGCCGCCGCGCTCCATCGTGGTCTTGCTGCCACGAGCGCGAAGAATCAGAAACGGGTCCTTGCCGAGGAACGAGTAGCGGCCGACGTGCTCGCCTCCCTCGACGCTCTCCAGCAGGAACGCGTAGTCGGCGTGTTCGGCAATCTTCAGAAATGCCGACACCGGCGTCAGCAGATCCGCGACGATCTCTTTGCAGACCGGGACGAACGTCCCCCGGCGGGCGAGCTCCTTGAACTCCTCAAACGACGTAATTCTCATCGCGCATGAACTCCGCAAGCCGCGTCCGCGCGGCCTCTCGCATGACTCCAGCCGGCGGTCGGACGCCGGTCCACCACTCGAACTGCTCGTGCGCCTGGGCGACCAGCATCTCGAGGCCGCCGATTGTCCGGCAGCCGGCGCCCGCCGCCTCGCGAAGCAGCCGCGTGTTCGCCGGGTTGTAAATCAGGTCGTAGACGCACTGGCCCGTCAGGTGACTGGCGTCGATCGGCGTCTCGTCGACATGGGGATACATCCCGACCGGGGTGCAGTTCACGAGGAGATCCCAGCTGCCGCGCTCGGGCGGAAACGGCGCCGCTTCCGCTGCCGTCAGCACGGCAACTCTCTCGGCGTGCGCGAGACTTCGCCCGTGGACCCGGACGCGACATCCCTGCGACGCCAGGGCAACGGCGACGGCCCGCGCCGCGCCTCCGCTTCCGAGGATGGAGGCGCGGAGACCGCTCAGCGAGACCCGCTCCACGAGCGGACGCAGGAAGCCCTGAACGTCCGTGTTGGTCCCCTGCCACCGGCCCTCGGCCACGCGCACGGTGTTGATGGCGCCGACCCGTCGCCCCACGCCGTCTACGTCGTCGACGCGGTCGAGCATCGTGACCTTGTGTGGAATCGTGACGCTGGCGCCCCTGACGCCGAGGGCGCGCGCGAACGTGACGAAGTCGTCGACGGTCGCGGCCGGAAACGGCAGATAGACGGCATCGAGGTCGAGCGCCGCGAACGCGGCGTTGTGCATCGCAGGCGATATCGAATGGGAGATCGGATATCCGACGACCCCATACAGCGCGCTCTCATCGCGCAGTTTGCGAAAGCGGTACTCGCCGAGCAGTGTCGCCGCGGAGATCTGGCCAACCTGGTGCTGAGATCCTGCGTACGTCCACCTGGAGCCAAAGCGTCCGGCCAGCACGCGCGTCGCCAGACCGCTGGGGCCCATGCCGATCAGGATCAAATCCGGCTCGGGACGGGCCGCACGTCCGAGCTCGAGCAGCGGTACGCAGTCGCTGAGCGACCGGGTCTGCACCGCGACTTTCACGAGCTCGGCGCCCGTCGACCGCATGGACCTCACGAGATCCGGCAGATCGGCGGGCACGCACTGGAAATCGTGATGCGAGAGGACGATACGCCGCCCGCCCGTCCGACTGAGCAAATCCGTGAACTGGGCGCGCGATTCGATGTCCACGTACTCCGCCCCGAGCGCCAGCGCCTCGGCGAGGATGCGGTGGCGTTCGTCCTCCGAGCCTCGAAACCGCCCTCCCTCCCACTCGGGCCGACAGGTCACAACTACCGGTCGCCGTCGCCCGGAAAGCGCGCCGGCGACGTCCGGATCGCCGACCATGTCGAGGCGCAGCTCGACCAGGTCGGCCTCCGCGACCTCGTCGCGCCGGCGCCGCAATTCCGACATGGTCGGCGCCGTCACGGTGACACACAGCAAGGGTGTGGACATAAAAAAAGCCTCTTCGCCGGTTCAGGCTGAAGAGGCTTTGACAACTCCCGATCGCGTGATGGCTGGTCAAGCCAAGGCGATAGCCCCTTCAGTCGCACCCCGATACCAGTACCAGCGCCAGGCGGACGCCGCGAGGCCTGCGATCACGTTTCGGAGCACAGAGGTGCACGAAGAGACAGTCATTCGACCTGCCACCAGGCTGGCAACGATACCAGACGGGCACGGACGTGTCAACCTGGAACGGCCATTTCTCCTTGACCCTCAAGCACTTCTCCCGAATAATGGAAGCAAACCTATGCGGCTTCGCCGACTCCCCTTCTCAGTACTCGCCACGCTGATCGGCCTCGGCGCGTTTGTCGGCGCGGCGCCCCAGAATGTGCCGGGCTCGACGTCAGCTCAGCCTTCCCCGTCCGGCCCGATGCACGTGGATGAGATTCGTCCCGGCATGGTCGCGGTGGGCCGGACAGTCTTCGAGGGCACGCGTGTCGAGGAATTCCGCGCGAACATTCTCGGCGTCCTCGAGAACGTGATCGGAACCAATCGCAATCTGATTCTGGCCCGTCTCGAAGGCGGGCCGCTTGCCAACACCGGTGTGATCGCCGGCATGAGCGGCAGCCCGGTGTACATCGACGGCCGGTTGATCGGTGCAGTTTCGTATGCGCTCGGTGCGTTCTCCAAGGAGCCGATCGCAGGAATCACGCCGATTGCGGAGATGACCGACTCGGCGACCTTCGGCGGAGGCGTCCGGCCGCCGGGTGCCAAAGTTCAGCTCGATTTCCCGCTGACGGCCGAGAACCTCACGACGGCAATCCGGAGAGCGCTCAACTGGAACCGGCCGTTTGCGGAGGGACCCCGCGACGCCGAACTTCATGGTGCGGCGGCCGTCGCAGGTCTGGCCGGCGGCCAGCTCGGCGCCCTGCTTCGTCCAATTGCGACGCCGCTCGTGATGTCCGGTTTCGGCGCCGAAGTCGGGGATCTCTTCAGCAGCGCGTTCAGCGCGCAGGGTTTTGTGCCGACGGCCGGCGCGGCCGGCCTGCGGACGGGTGAGATGCCGTTCGAGGGCCCGCTCAAGCCGGGCGACGCCATCGGGGTCATGCTGGTCAACGGCGACCTGCAGATGGGCGGTACGGGGACCGTCACGCACATCGACGAAGATCGCGTCTACGCGTTCGGCCATCCCCTGTACAACCTCGGTCCGACTGAATTCCCGATGACCCGGGCCTACGTCTATACCGTACTCCCGAGTCTGTTCTCATCCTTCAAGCTGTCGAGCACGGGCGAAGTCATCGGGACATTCCTGCAAGACCGGGCGACCGCGATCGCGGGCCGACTCGGGGCGGGGCCGCGAATGATTCCGGTGAAGGTGAATCTGACGCAGGCGCGTGGATCGACGCGCGCGTTCCGGTTCGAAGTCGTCAACGATCAGCTCTTCACTCCGCTGATGACCTACGCGGCGCTCTTGAACACCTTGAGCTCTTACGAGCGGCAGTACGGCGCCGCCACGTTCGCCGTGCGCGGTCAGGCCATGGTCAAGGGACACGAGGCCATCACGTTCGACGATCTGTTCTCGACGAGCCAGTCCGCGACCGATGCGTCCGCCTACATCGTCGCCCCGCTGACCTATCTGTTGAGCAACGACTACGAGAAGGTGGAGGTCAGCGGGCTCGAGCTCACGATTACTTCGGCCGAGGAACCGCGCCGGGCCACGCTCGAGCGCGTCTGGATCGACGATCCGCGTCCGCGCGCCGGCCGCACGGTTCCGCTGAAGATGCTGCTTCGAACGTACCGCGGAGAGGACGAAGTGCGGACCGTGGACGTGCAGATCCCCGCGCACGCCAGCGGCGCGCTTTCGATCACGGTGACCGACGGATCGCGGCTGGAGCAGCTGGAATTGCGGGAATCGCGCACCTCGCCACAGCTTCGAAGCGTCGAGCAGGTCATCAAAACGTTGAACAACGCTCGACGCAACAACACGCTGTACATCCGGCTGCTCAGTGCGCAGCCCGGGGCCGTGGTGAACGGCGAAGTGTTGTCGTCGCTGCCGCCATCGGTCCTCGCGGTGCTCGAGGCAGACAGGAACGGCGGGAACTTCAACCCGGTGCGCAACGCCACCATTGGCGAATGGGAGCTGCCGACCGAGCACGCCCTAAGCGGTGCGCGCACATTGTCGCTGAACCTCGCGTCCAACTGAACGTGACCTCGCTCAGCCGCTTCCCGACGGCGCTCACGCTCGCCGCGCTGTGCCTGGCGTCACTCCAGGCCTCGTCTCCGAAATTTTTCCAGGCGGAGTCCCAAGCGGACTTTCTCCGTGGGGACGTCGAGAACCTCTCGATCGATCTCAACGGTCAGCTCACGCTCGGTCCGGCGACGGAGCTCGTGTACGAGACCGCGGCGCCCTTCCTGTGGTCGCTGCTGGCGGTCGACGATGCGTTGTTTGTCGGCACCGGCAACGAGGGCAAGGTGTTCCGCATCGACGGCCAGGGACGAGGCTCGCTGTTCTTCGACAGCCCGGAACTCGAGGTTCACGCAATGGCGCCGGCGCCGGACGGCGGCGTGTACGTCGCAACATCACCGGATGGCAAGATCTACAAGGTCGCACGCGACGGTTCGGCCTCCACCTTCTTCGACCCCGACGATCGGTACGTCTGGTCGCTGGCCGTGGACGGGAAGGGCAACGTGTTTGCCGGCACAGGCGAAAAGGGCGTGATCTACAAGATTGGTCCCGATGGACGAGGACTGCCCTTTTATCGGACCAATGCGATGCACGCGACGGCCCTCGCCTTCGACCGGGCGGGCAATCTGATGGTGGGCACCGGGTCTCCCGGCCGGGTTGTCAGGGTGGATCAGGATGCCAAGCCGTTCGTCCTGCTCGATTCGTCGTTTCAGGAAGTTCGCGTACTGCGCTTCGATGACAAGGGGATCCTGTACGTAGGCGCGCAGAGCGGCAGACCCGCCTCCGGAGCGCCGAGCGGGGACGCAGGGGCAGAACCTGCCACGGCGTCCGATCGAGCGCCCATCGCCTCGGTCTCGGTTTCCACGGAGATCACGTCGATCGCCGTCGTGGATGCCTCGGGAACGTCGGCGTCCACGACGTCGCCCAGGGAAGATCAGCGCGCGGCAAAGGGCGGGGTCTACCGCATCAATCCCGACGGCGTCTGGGATCTGCTCTGGGAGTCCCGAGACGACTCGCCGTACGATCTCACGTTCGATCCTCGCGGCGCGCTGATGCTCGGCACGGGTGGCCGGGGGATGATCTACCGGCTCGAAGGCGAGCCTGTGCGTCCAACCCTACTGGCACGCGCGAGCGCCCAGCAGGTGACCGCATTCCACAGGGACTCGCGAGGCCGCCTCTATTACGCCACGGCCAACCCGGGCAAGCTGTTTCGTCTGGCAGCGGAGCGTGCGACGCGCGGCACCTACGAATCCGAACCCCGTGATGCGCAAATGGTTTCCACGTGGGGCACCTTGAGCTGGCGCGGCACGACGCCGGGCAACAGCCGAATCGAGCTGTTCACGCGATCGGGCAACACCGCCACGCCCGACGAAACCTGGAGTGTCTGGTCGACCGCCTCGACCAACGCCGCCGGGTCGCCGATCACCAGCCCGAAGACACGCTATCTGCAGTGGCGCGCCGTGCTCACCGGGAGCGACGCGAGCCCCGTCCTGACCTCCGTGACGGCGGCCTACCTGCAGCGGAACCTGCGCCCGCAAGTGCGGTCCGTGACCGTGCATCCGCCCGGGATCGTCTTCCAGAAGCCTTATACGACGGGAGAGCCGGACCTCGCCGGTTTCGAGGACCAGACCACGCCGGAGCGCAAGCTCGCCGTGGAGGCGTCGCTTCAGGGGAGCGGCAACGCGCTGGGTCGCCGCGCGTACCAGAAGGGGCTCGAGACGCTGCAGTGGCGTGCAGACGACGAAAACGGCGACGAGATTGTGTACGACATCCTTTATCGCCGCGAGGGAGAAACCGCGTGGAAGGTGCTCCGACGCGCCGTGTCGGACACGATTCTCGTCTGGGACACGAACACGGTGCCGAACGGCTCGTATTTCGTGAAAGTCGTGGCGTCGGATGGGCCGTCCAACCCTGCCGCGACCGCGCTCACCGGCGAGTTGGAAAGCACCGCCTTCGATATCGACAACGTCCCGCCCGTCATCTCCGTCGCCGGAGCGCGCCTCGATCGCGGCCGCACCACGATCACGTTCGACGTCAAGGACGACCACTCCCCCATTCAGCGGGTCGAGTTCTCTCAGGATGGCCGTCAGTGGCACGGGGTGTTTCCGAGCGACGGCATCGCCGACTCACTCCAGGAGCATTACGAGCTGTCGATCGACGGCGTGATGAACGAGCGGGGCCTGACCGTGCGGGCGACCGACTCGATGAACAACGTCGAGACGGCCCACGTCGATCCGCCCGCCTCAGGACGCTAGAGCGGGGGCAGCTGATTGTTAGGCGATGACGCGGCGCGCCGCCGACTTGACCGGCGTCTGCGGCGATGGCAACTGCAGGTCGTTGGGCGCCTGCCTCGTCGCCCGAACCGTTTCTTTGGCGACGACGCGGAGTAAGGGGGCCGGCAGCTCGCCCGGCGACGTTGCGGATCTCGCCCGGTAGACGGTGTCGAGGAGCTCCTCCACGACCTCGGCCTGTCCGGTGGCGTCGCGCCGGCTGGCCCGGAGCACGGCCAGGTTCGCCAGCCGCCCGTCGTGGATCACGATGGCATCCAACGTAAAGACCGCATCCTGCTCGGCCGTTTCATTGGCGCGCTGAAAGCGTTCCACCCACCGCGCCCGGCAGGCCAGCAGATCCGGCACCTGGCCGATCGATTCGCACTCGAGAGGCGTCGCCATCAACGTCAGGATCGCCGCGAGCGAATCGGGGCGATGATTCGTGGCGAATCGCATCATCCCGACCATCAACAGCAGGCACGCGGCGGTCGCCACGGTGGCGCTGAGGCCGACGTAGAGGAAGTGCAGATCCTCGAACAGGCTGCGCACCCGTACGTCGAACGACACCGCGCGCTCGGCGTTGAGCCGGCTGACGAGCATCGCGCCAAAACCGGCCGCTTCCTCGGCTGACAGCGCCGCACGACCGGGAGCGGTCGCCCGCAGGACGGCGCCGACGGCACGCAGCTCGGACGTCAAAGCGGCGCATTCATCGCACCAGTCGAGATGCGCACTGACGGCGATCTGATCGGAAACTGGAAGCTCGTGGTCGAGGAAGGCTTCGAGCCGACGCCGCGTCGACGCGCAGGTGAGCGTCTTCATGCGGTCCTCGCGCCCCCTAAATCACGGCGCAGCGCCTTGCGCGCCCGTGTCAACCGCGACTTGACGGTTCCGATGGCGATGCCGAGGGAAAAGGCGATCTCCTCGTAACTGAGGCCGTCGATCTCCCGCAGGATGATCGCCGTCCGCTGATCGAACGGCAGATGGTCGAGAGCCGTCCGCAGCCGGGTCGCCAGTTCTTTCTGCGCAAACACGCCGTCGGGACTCGCCTCGTGTCCAGACAGACAGTCACCGTGCACGGCGACGTGTTCGTCGAGCGACACCTGATCGGCACGATGGCGGCGGCGCCAGAAACGGTGCCGGTTCCGGGCCTGATTGACGGCGATGCGGTAGATCCAGGTCCGCAGACTCGACTGGCCCCGGAATCGGTGCAGCGTGGAAAAGATCCGGAGGAAGACGTCCTGCGACAGATCCAGCGCCTCCTCGCGATCGCCCAAAAGGTTCGTGGCGAGTTGGACGACCATGCGCTGGTGCTCCGCAACGAGCTCCGCGCAGGCCGATTCGTCGTTGTTGACGCAGCGCTGGATGAGGGCCGCTTCACGACCGTCGATATCCAGCCAGGTGGCGACACGAGCCTGCTTCACTGAGAGTTCCCCGGCAGAGAATGCCGTTGTTGCCACGGCGTAACGAGAACTCCTTTCACTATATCAGCCCGAAGAGGCCGTCGCACGGCAACCGGCCCAGGGACACCGAAGGGGACTTAAACGATTAGACCCCCACAAGACGCGAAAGTTCCCCGCCCTGGGTAAGAAGTTCCCAGGGTCGGGTAAGATGGGTCGCGTGAGGAAGTACCTGGTCCTCGCGGCCGCGTTTGCGCTGATGGCCGCCGCCGTCGCCCTCGCGTATCAGGCCGCCGCTCGCGACCGTGACTATCGGGCTCTGCTGGCTCGAGGGGACACCGCGGTCCGGACCGAGGACACCTTTGCCGCCATCGAGGCATACAGCGGCGCGATTGCC
The DNA here is from genome assembly GCA_035537875.1 of Vicinamibacterales bacterium. Taxonomy (GTDB): domain Bacteria; phylum Acidobacteriota; class Vicinamibacteria; order Vicinamibacterales; family CAVVIG01; genus DATLLJ01. The sequence goes on from DATLLJ010000123.1 coordinate 19,722, forward strand.
CTCCGACCCGATTCGATGCTCCCCTACTTGCGTCGGGGTGAGGCGTACCAGCGGCGCGGCGAGCTCGATCAGGCGGCGCGCGATTTTCGGGCCGCCGGCGCACTGGACCCGACGGCCACGCGTCCAATCGAAGCGCTGGGCGACGCCTTCTACGCGATGAGGCGATTCGACCGCGCGGCGGACTCCTACAGCCGGTACCTGCAGCTCGACGATCGAGCCGCCTCTGTCAACTACAAGCTCGCGCTGGCGCGGTACCAGACTGGGGACGTCGACGCCGCGCTCGAAACGCTGGCGGCGACACTCCGGATCGACGCGTCGGTGTCGGACGCTCACTACCTTCAAGGCTTGTGTTTTCGGGACAAGCAGAAGATTCTCGAGGCGGAGGCGGCTTTCGAGCGGGCCATCGCTTTGACCCCCGCTCACGTTCCCGCGCGCGAGGAGCTGGCCGATTTGTACCGAGCGCAGAATCGGCGTCGCGACGAACTGGAACAGCTGTGGCTGATTGCCGAGCTCGACCGCGATCAGATCGAGAGGCAGGTCGCGTTGGGCGTCGCCCAGGCCCGTGCCGGTCAGGATGAGGCCGCCCTCAAAACGCTCGGCGCCGTGCTCGAGAGCACTCCGAGCCCCTCCGCCTATCGCGCGCTTGGTCAGATCTGGCTTGCCCAGGCCCAGGTACACGGCGAACGTGTGTATGTGGTCAAGGCTCTGGAAGCGCTTGGGCGGATCGCTTCGAATCCGGACGCCACGAGCGAAGTGCTGACGCTGTATGGTCGCGCGCTGTTGATGGACGAGCAGCTCGAGCCCGCCGAGCTGGCCCTCCAGCAGGCAAGCACCAGGTACCCGCTGGACCCCGCCTCTCTACTTCTCTATGCCTCGGTCGCCGAACGCCAGGGCCATCTGGACGCGGCCCGTCAGGCGCTGATCGACCATGCCAGTCTCGTCGCTGATGCTCCCGACGCGGTGCCGCAGGCGCTGCGGGTCGCCGATCTCTCGCTCAAGCTGAACGATCCGGACACGGCGGTGCTCTGGTTCGGACGTGCGCTCCGGCTGGCTCCGGAGGAGACTCGAATCCTCGAGCAACTGGCCGACACTCAGCTGCGCGCCGGCGACCCTTTGGCGCGAGAGACCATTGCGCGCGGGCTCGAACGCGACCCGGGTAACCGCACACTGCTCGCGCTGGCGAAACGCGCACAGTAGGCTGCACACGCCTGCAGAACGCCCGTTAACGCCTCAACTGCTTGGGATCGGCGAGGTCTCGCAGTCCATCGCCGACGAAATTGAATCCGAGAACGAGCAGCGCGATCGCGATGCCGGGAAAGATGGTCAGGTGGGGCGCGTCGAGCAGATGGGCGCGGCCTCCGCTGAGCATGGTCCCCCAGCTTGGCGTCGGCGGTTGCACGCCAAGCCCTAGAAAACTCAGTGCCGCCTCGCCCAGTATCGCTCCCGCCATTCCCAACGTGGCCTGTACCACCACCGCCGGGAACGCCGCCGGGATCACATGTCGCCACAAGATGCGCGCCGAGCTGGCGCCGAGCGCGCGCGCGGCCTGAACGTACTCGAATTCCCTGGTGCGCAAGACCTGTCCGCGCACGAGACGTGCATAGCCAACCCATCCGATCACGGTTAGCGCAAGCACGACGTTCGAAAAGCTCGGCCCGAGCACCGCAACGAGCGCAATCGCAAGCAGGAGGCCGGGAAACGCCAGGAGAACATCGATGACCCGGCTCACGACGTCGTCGGTCACACCTCCGAAGTAACCAGCGACAGCTCCCAGCACCGTGCCCACCGAGGCCGAAACGCTCACGACGGTGAGCGCCACGATGAACGAGATTCGCGCGCCAGCGAGCACGCGCGCGAGGATATCCCGGCCGAGCTCGTCCAAACCGAAGGGATGCGTCAGCGTCGGGCCAGCCAAACGAAGCGGCAGGTTCTGCACCGATGGCTCGTAGGGCGCGACAACCGGGCCGACGATCGCTGCGACCGCCACCCCACCAACGATGATCACGCCTGCGGCGAAGAGCCCCTTGCCGTGCCATCCGCCTCTAGTCATAGCGGATGCGGGGATCGAGGAAACCGTAGGCCAGATCGGTCAGCAGGTTCATCACGATGTACGTCAGCGCGATCAGCAGAATGCAGCCCTGCACCAGAGGATAATCCCTGAAATTGATCGACTGAATCAGGAGGCGGCCCACGCCTGGCCACGCAAAGATGGTCTCGGTAATGACTGCCCCGGTCAGCACCGAGCCCATCTGCAATCCGAGCACGGTCACAACCGGAATGAGGCTGTTACGAAACGCATGACGCAGCACGGCGCGCGTGCGTGAAACCCCTCGCGCACGTGCGGCGATCACGTATAGCTCGCGCAGCTCTTCGATGACGCTCGCCCTGGTCATCCTCGCCAGCACCGCTCCCAACGGAGCGCCGAGCGTGATGGCCGGGAGCACGAGATGCGCCAGCGTACCGCTGCCTGAGACCGGCAGCCAACCAAGCGTGATGGCGAACAGAATCGCCAGCAGCGGTCCGACCCAGAAGTTCGGCATCGAAATGCCGGCAAGGGCGAGCGTCGTGGCCACATAATCCACGGCCGTCCCTGCGCCGACGGCGGCGACAATGCCGAGCGGGATGGCGATGACCACGGCCAACCCCAGCGCGGCGAGGGCGAGCTGGACGGTCGCGGGCATCCGATCCGCAATGGCCCTCGCGACAGGTTCGTTGGTCCTGAGCGATGTGCCGAGGTCTCCCGCGGCCAGACCTTGCAGATATGCGCCGTACTGAACGTAGAGAGGGCGGTCGAGGCCAAGCCGGCCCCGGACCTCGGCAACCTCCTGCGGCGAGGCGCTCTCTCCGAGCATCGCCTCCACCGGATCGCCAGGCACCAGATGAATCAGCGAGAAAACGAGCGTGACGACGCCCAGCAGCACAGGCAGGGTCAGCACCAGCCGCCGCAGCAGAAAATGAATCACCTCAGTTCGGCGCCCAACGCGATACTATGCCCCAGGACAGGGAGGGAACGGCCCATGAAGAAGCTTCTGATACTTGTCGCTTTTCCAGTAGCCGTGAGTTACACGACCGTGTCGGCGCAGCAGTCGAGTCTCGCGAGCTTGTTCGACACCTATCAGGTAACCGCCAACTTCGGGCAGCCGTCCGGCAGCCCGCCGCCATGGGGCGGCATGACAACGTGGGTCGCGGCCGACGGCAAGGGCTCGGTCGTGGTCATGATCCGGGCCGTCCCCTATTTTCGTGTGTTCACGCGCGATGGCCGGCCCGTCAGGACCTGGGGTGAAGCAGGTCTGTTCAATCAGGCTCACAGCATTCACTTCGCGCCCGATGGCTCGATGTGGGCGACCGATCCCAATGATCATGTCGTCCACAAGTTTGGCCCGGACGGCCAGCGCCTGATGACCCTCGGCAAGAAAGGCATTGCCGGCGACAACACCTCTCACGACACCTTCAATCGGCCGAACGCCGTTGCAATTGGGCCGGCTGGCGAGATCTACGTCTCGGACGGATACGTGAATTCGCGCATCGTCAGCTTCACACCAGACGGCAAGTTCCTGCGAATCATCGGCGGGAACAAGGGCGCCGCACCCGGGGAGCTTCAGCTGCCGCACGGTGTGGCCATCGATCCCCAGGGACGAATCGTCGTCGCCGACAGTGACAACAAGCGGCTGTCGATATTCGCGAAGGACGGCACCTTCGTCAAAACACTGGCGGCGCCGAGCCGCGGCGGACTGGTGGTGGCACCTGACGGCACCATCTATGTCAGCGACGTCAACGCGGGCGTCGTCACTGTGTTCAAGAACGATCAGATCGTCGACATCGTCAAGGTCGAAGGGCGGCCCCATGGCCTGTCGGTGGATCCGGTGACCGGCGACATATACACATCGTCCACGGTGACTGAAAACCCCAACGTGACGAAGGCGAGTCTCAAGAAGCTGACGAAGTAACGGCGGGTTCGATTCGGCCGCTACTCGGGGATCATCCAGGGGAAGACGTACGCCTGCAGCATCACGATCACGGCCATGATGGTGGCCAGGGCGATGCTGTGCCAGAAGACAAACCGAAGGATTTTGCCTTCCTGTCCCACCTGGCCCGTAGCCGCCGTGGAGACGACGATGCTCTGCGCGTCGATCATCTTCCCCATGACGCCCCCCGTGCTGTTCGCCGTGACGATGAGGATTGGGTTGAAACCCAGTTGCTCCGCCGTAATCTTCTGAAGGCTGCCGAACAACACGTTGGAGCTGGTGTCCGAACCCGTCAAGGCGACGCCGAGCCAGCCGAGGAACGCCGCAAAGAACGGGTAGAGACCGCCCGTTTTCGTGAAGGCCAGGCCGAGCGTCGCGTCCGTCCCGCCGTACCGGGTCACGAAGCCGAGCGCCAGCATCAGCATGATGGTGAGCAGCGCCGTTCGCATCCGGATGAGAGTTGAGACGGCCACGGACAGGAACTGGGCGAGAGGGACCCGCAGGAACAGCGCCGTCGCGATAGCGGCCACGAGAATCGCGGTGCCGGTGGCGGAGGCCCAGTTCAGCGTGAAGCGAGCCGCCTCGGCCCGGGTCCCTCGGTATGCGGGATCGTCGATGCGCGCGCGATCCACCGCGACGGGCTCCACCGGAAAGTCACGAAAAACGAGTCGGTCGAGTCCCGGCACGGCCCAGCTCGGTTGCAGGATGGGGCTGACACGCGCTGGTTGACCCGCGCGGTACGCCGACAGCCCTTCAAATCCCCCGTTCAGAAAGGCCTTGGCCGGCAGCAGTCCCCAGATCGTGACGGCGACGCTCAGAAACAGCCACGGCATCCACGCCCTTCGGACTGCCGCAGGCGTCAGGAGGACAGCAGCCGGTTGCGCCGCCGCTCCTCGACCTCGTGCGGCAGTCGCTTTGTCCTGCGGGAAGTCCCACACGTCTTTGGGCTTCCAGACACGGCAAAACAGCGCGAGCGCGACGATGGACACCACCCCGCCGGCGATATCGACCAACTCCGGACCGACGAAGTTGCTCCACGCGAACTGGACGATGGCAAACGATCCGCCGCAGACGAGCACGGCCGGCCAGACCGCGCGCAGACCGCTCCAGCCGCTCATCGTCACGACCAGCCACGCCGGCACGATCAGGGACACGAACGGCAGCTGGCGGCCTGCCATCTGACCGAGCGTGAACGGCGACAGGTTGGTCACGGCTCCGAGCGTCAGGATAGGCGTGCCGATCGCGCCGAACGCCACCGGCGCGGTGTTGGCGATGAGCGATAATCCTGCCGCGTACAACGGCGTGAAGCCGAGCCCCATCAGCAGGGCAGCCGAAATCGCGACAGGCGTGCCGAACCCGGCGGCCCCTTCGATGAACGCGCCGAACGAAAACGCCACGAGTAGGGCCTGGATTCGCCGATCGTTGGAGAGGCGTCCAACGGACGCCTTGACGATCTCGAACTGCCCTGTGGCGACAGTCAGCTGATATAAAAAGACCGCGTTGAGAATGATCCACCCGATCGGGAGAAAACCGTATGCCGCCCCATACAGCGCCGTGGCCGTGGCATTGGTGACCGGCATCCCGAAGATCAGGATCGACACGCCCAGCGCGGACACGAGGGCCGCCAGTGCCGCCAGGTGCGCCCGCCATTCGAGTACGCCGAGCGCGACGAGCAGCAGCACAATAGGAAATGCCGCCGCGGCGGTGCTGAGCCACGCGTTACCGAGGGGGTCGTAGACCTGGATCCAAGCCTGGGACATTAGGTCGAGGGCCGCACAATAATAACCGCTTTAACGGAACCGCTGAGTTCGGAGAGTCTACTATTGTTTGCCCTTGCGTTCGCATGTCGCGACACGCGGGTATCAGCCTATGCCCAACTTTGCCGCCAATCTGACGATGCTGTTCAATGAACTCGATTTTCTCGACCGGTTCGGGGGCGCGGCCCGGGCCGGGTTCGACGCGGTCGAGTATCTTTTCCCGTACACCTACGAGAAGGACGTCCTCCGATCGCGTCTCGACAAACACGGCCTGACCCAGGTCCTCCACAACCTCCCGGCGGGCAACTGGGCGGCAGGCGAGCGCGGAATTGCCTGCCTGCCGGACCGCGTTGGCGAGTTCGAAGCCGGGGTTGCGCGTGCCATCGAGTACGCGACCGCTCTCGGTTGCGCCCGCGTCAATTGCCTCGCCGGCGTCCGACCGGCGGCCGTGTCGGCCGACGTCGCACGCGACACGTTCATCAAGAACCTGGCATATGCGGCTCCGCGGCTCGAGGCGGCCGGGATCGCGCTCCTGATTGAACCGATCAACACCCGGGACGTGCCCGGCTTCTTTCTCTGCGGGACCGCACAGGCGCTCGCGATCATCGACGAGGTCGGATCGAGGAATCTGTTCCTTCAGCTCGACCTCTACCACATGTACGTCATGCGTGAAGATCTGGCGGCCGCGATCGAGCGTCATACCTCCCGAATCAGGCATATGCAGCTGGCCGACGAACCGGGTCGCCACGAGCCAGGCACCGGCGAGATAAACTATCCCGCCCTCTTCGAGCTCATCGACCGCGTCGGTTATCGCGGGTGGATTGGCTGCGAGTATCAGCCGCTCGCGTCCACGGAGGCGGGTTTCGGGTGGCGGCTTGCCGAAGCGACGCGCGCGCAGGCAGCCGCAGACCATGGCGCGAGGTAACTGGATGCCCCGTTCCGTTCGCCCCCCCCACGTCGTCAACATCGCGGACCTGCGCCGCGCCGCCGAGCGCCGGCTCCCTCGCGTGGTCTTCGACTACATCGATGGAGGCGCCGACCGCGAGGTGACCCTTCGTGAGAACTGCAGCGCGTTCGACGCGGTGACGTTTCGCCCCCGCTGCGCAGTCGCGACCCCGTCGTGCGATTTGCAGACGACCGTGCTCGGCATGAAGCTGTCGATGCCGTTGTTGCTCGCGCCGGTGGGAAGCAGTCGGATGTTCTACCCACGCGGCGAAGAAGCCGCCGCTCGAGCGGCGGGCCAGGCCGGAACGGCTTACATCCTCTCGACGCTGTCAGGCTGTCTCCTCGAGGACGTGGCGGCGGCTTCGACCGGTCCCGTGCTGTACCAGCTGTACCTCGTCGGCGGCCGCGACGTGGCGACCGCCGCCATCAATCGCGCGCGCGCGGCCGGCTACCGCGCATTGGTCGTCACGATCGATACTCCAGTCGCCGGGCTGCGCGAACGCGACGTGCGGAATGGCGTTCTGCAGCTTCTGACGCGAAGACCCTTTTCGATGCTCCCTTACGTCCATCAGTTCCTGCGAAAGCCCGGCTGGCTGATCAGCTTTCTGCGGGACGGCGGCTTGATGAAGTTTCCCAACGTGGTCATTCCCGGCCGGGGAGCCATGCTGTATGCCGACGTCGGGGCCGCTCTCGAACAGTCGATGGTGTGCTGGGACGATCTCAGATGGATTCGCCAGGCGTGGAACGGACCGATTGTCGTCAAGGGTGTGCACACGGGAGACGACGCCCGACGAGCCGTGGACATGGGCGCCGAAGCCATCGTCGTCTCGAATCACGGCGGTCGGCAGCTGGACGGAGTCGCCGCCACGGTACGGGTTCTACCGGAAGTCGTCGCTGCCGTGAGTGACCAGACCGAGATTCTCCTCGACGGCGGCATTCGGCGCGGCAGCGACATCGCCAAGGCGATTGCCCTTGGCGCGCGCGCCGTGCTGGCAGGGCGGGCATACGCGTACGGCCTGGGCGCGGCCGGAGGTGCGGGGGTCACTCGTGCGCTCGAAATCCTGCGCTCGGATCTCGTGCGCACCCTCAAGCTGCTGGGATGCGCGACCATCGGCGAGCTCGACGGCTCGTACGTGGACGTACCCGCCGAGTGGATCGCCTCATCACAACAGCATTACGGAGCGTGAGGGCACGACTGGCCGGAGGGGGACCCGCTAGTACGACGTCACATCCAGAGTTTCGGACAGAAACAGCCTGCTCCGGCCTGCATGAGAGGAATGTGACAAGGTCGTACTAGAATCCCGGCCGCAGCGTGCCCTTCTGCCGGGCAGCATCCAGGATGGTCGGATAGAACTGCGCGAACGTATTGTCGACGGCCCCGTGCTCCGCATGGCACGCCACACAGTCAGCGACGGCCTGACCGGCCAGCGGCTCCGCGGCTTCCTTGCCGCCCCCGAAGTTGAAAAACGCCCAGCCGTTCTCTCGGAATCGAGCATCCTTCACGTGAACTTCCATTCCGGCGAGGGTGGTCTGAAATCTCCCGTCCTTGTTGATCGAACCGCTGCCCGACGAGGCACGAATTTCGAGGACGAGCATGGATCCGTCTGGCCACCGGCCAGTCTGCATGAAGCTCTTGTACGCTGACGGGTTAACGAACACGTTGGTAAAGAACTGCCGCGCCGGCGGCGGGGAACCTGGGGCCGGGGCGTTGTAGTTCATGCCGAGCCCCGAACTGAGAAATACCCATTCCCGGTAATCGGCGGGCCGGATCAACGCTGTTCCGCTGTACCGAGGTCCGTCGGCGGACGGCGGCTGTGCCGCGGCCGAAAACGATAACGCGCAGACGTAGATGACTGCCAGGACGCCGGCTATCCGGGCCATCGTGAATCCTCCTATGGAAGCGGACGGTCCCCTGGTCCCCTCGTCCAGGAATCCTGACGAGGTGACCAGGGGTTCGGGCTATTATGGGGTCCGCCAGGCTTTCTGTGAACATGCCAGGAGAGTGTGCATGATGACGCTGTTTCGCAAATCGGTCATTCTGGCCCACCGGTACCTTGGAATCGCCCTCAGCCTGTTGTTCATCGTCTGGTTCGCCTCCGGGATAACCATGATGTACGCCGGGGGGATGCCACGGCTCGTTCCCGACGAGCGGCTCGAACGTCTGGCTCCGCTCGACTTGAGCGCTGTACGGCTGACGGCGGCCGAGGCTGCTGAGAAGGCCGACGTGGATACCGGACAGACGCTGTTGTTGACGGTCATGGATCGACCGGCCTATCGCGTCAACGGCACGACGGTGTTCGCCGACAGCGGTGAACTCCTCGAGGAGATCGATGCGACGCGTGCGGCCTCGGTCGCCAGCCGCTTCATGAACGTGCCGACCTCGTCCATCACGCTGCTTGGCACGATTACCGAACCCGATCAGTGGACCATCGGCCAGAGTCGCCAGATGCCGCTGTACAGGTTTCAGATAGACGACCCGGCGCGAACGCAGGTGTATGTGTCTGCCTGGCTTGCCGAAGTCACGATGGTGACGAGTCGGAGGAGCCGGACGCTCGCCTGGCTCGGCACGATTCCTCACTGGTTCTACTTTTCCGCGCTTCGGGCGAACCAGCCGCTCTGGTACAAGATTGTCGTCTGGACCTCCGGTCTGGGCGTGGTTCTGGCGCTCCTCGGCTTGATTCTCGGCGTGACGCAGTACCGGTGGTCCAGACCGCGTGGAGCGAGCGGGATTCCCTATTCGGGTTGGATGCGCTGGCACTACGTGACAGGCGTCGTCTTTGGCGTCTTCACACTGACCTGGGTGTTCAGCGGACTGCTGTCGATGGAGCCGTTCGGCTGGGCGACGCAGCCCGGGCTGCAGATTCCACGCGATGCTTTCACCGGCGGAGCTGTGGATCTTGCACGCTTCCCTGTCATGGACCCGGCGAAATGGGAACAGATCATGGCGGGCCGCGAGGCAATCAAGGAAGTGGAGTTCCTGCGCATCCACGACGAGCCGTACTACGGTGTGCGCACGGCGCGCGTGCTGACGGAGCCATGGCGGCGCGAGCGGCTGCATCAGCCATACAACGTCGCGGGCCGTCTGCAGGGAAACCGCGTCTTCGTCCACGCGGATTCGCTCGCGGTGCGGCAGGCGCCGTTCAGCGCCGAATCAATCGTCGCGCGGATGGCCGAGGCGGTGCCGACTGTCCCGGTTATCGAGAGCGAATTGCTCCAGGAGTACGACTCGTACTTCTATTCGCGCGGCAGGCAGCTGCCGCTCCCGATTCTCCGCGTGAAGTTCGCCGACGCTGACAAGACGTGGGTCTATGTGGATCCTGAGGTCAGCCAGGTCGTGGCGCGCATCCACCGCATGGATCGGGTAGAACGCTGGATTTACAACGGTCTGCACAGCCTCGATTTCTCGTTCTGGTACAACCGGAGGCCGTTGTGGGACATCGTGGTCCTCACGTTGATGCTGGGCGGTCTCGCGTCGAGCACGATCGGCTTGTACCTGGGAATCCGACGCCTGCGCCGCGGCGCGAGAGAGCTCGCGGGTTCGCTGTCGCCATCATCGGCGCCGGCCTATACACGATCGACGTAGCGAGTCCGCGGTCGCCCGCCGATCGAGCGGCGCAACCGGCCGCACAGAAAAAGGGGTCTGACCCTTGTTCCAAGGTCAGACCCCTTTTTCCGTGATGTTGGTCGCGCTCTACGGAACGATCGGGCTGTTGCGGTCCACGCCGTCAGTATTGCCTATCATCAAGGCGCCAGCTCGATTGTTGGCCTGACAGATGTACTCGATCGTTTCCGAATCCTCGCCGTCGGTCCAGCGCATGTAGAACCCGGTCGTCCAGGTCCGCGTGTACGCGCCTGGATCGTCGATCGTCAGCTCGATCTTGAGGTTGTTCAGATCGGTGCGCGTGAAACGCTCGATCAGATGCAACCGATCGGTGTGCGGCGCGCCCTGGCGTTCGAACCAGAATCGTTCGTTGAACCCGATCGTGTCGACCACCAGGGTGTCCCCTTCCCAACGCCCGATGGAGTGCCCGTAGTAACTGGGAACGACATCCTTGGGATGCGGACGACCATCCATGTAAATGACGCGGTACGTGAACGGCCCCGCCTGGTCGATGATGTAGATCTGGTTCGTATCGGGAGGATCGACGAACTCGACGCCACCCGGCGTGATGAACTGCCTGGGCCCTCCTGAAGGTTTGCACCGGGTGTGCGGCTCGAACAGATTGGCTTCGCGGAACCGGTACAGGGCTCTTGCCCAGGCCTGATACGGAACCTCGCTCTCCTTCGGCTTGCCGGGAAACGGGGGTCCGGAGAATGCGCCTCGGCCTTGTCCGTCTTTGATAGCGGGATCGGTTTCGGGTTCGGCCAGAATCGGTCGCCCGTTCGGCTGCCAGATCCCTTGCTCGCCGGTTGGCGCACCGAGCTTTATTCGACCGTCCGGCCAGCGAGGCGCCGGTCTAGCGGCCTTCTGGGCTGCAGGAGCCGTGAGCGAGCCCGGCGTCCGCGGTTCCTCCTGAGCAGACACGACGAACGGCCACGAACCGACCGCGACGGTAGCGGTGAGCGCAGCGATGAGATGACGTCGCACAGCGGCCTCGCCTTACGGGAGTTCGGGAGCTGTCTTTCCAATACTGGATGCGGCCCCCAGTTTCTGACCCGTGCTCTTCACAATCACGTTCTTCGAGTTGACGTTGCGGCTGCCGTTCCGCGCGAGGAACCCTTCAACGGTCAACACTTCGCCAATCTTGATGGTGTTGCGCGACCAGCCTTCACGCTGGAGACCGTTGGGCCCGCCCATCTCGAATCCCCAGTTCTCCATCTCCCCGCTCTTCTCGTTCTTCACATTGAGATAGAACCAGACGTGAGGATTCGTCCATTCGACTTTTGTCACGACGCCGGTCAGTGTCACAGGCTTCTTGGCATCGAACTCGGTGTCGAATGCATGATGAGCCATCACCGAAACGGTTCCGAGACTCGCCAGGGACAAAACCACCAACCCAGCCATCGTCCGCAACTTCATCGGCTATACCTCCCGTTCGGCTGAATATGGAGGATGGCGTCAACAGTGTCAACGAAAAGTTATGACGGGCAGGGGAAACGCCGGTCGGATTTCTTTGCAAAACCCCAGGGTCCTGTCCTGGCTCACAGAAAGGCTCAGATTCCGAGTCGGGCCATCAGCTTCGTCAAGCCCTGGCGGGTGACGCCAAGCTCCGCCGCCGCCCGCGCGCGGTGCCCTCCGCTTCGAACGAGAGCGGCCCTGACGAAACGTTCCTCGAAGACGCGCCGTGCGTCATCCAGCCGGCACCCTTCCACCCGAACCGCCTCCGCGAACGGAGGCGGCAGGGCCGCCGGTGGGACGACGCCCCGCCGGGGTGACCGAACCGCGAGGGCGGCCAGCACGTTCTGAAGCTCGCGGACGTTGCCTGGCCAGTCGTAGCGCGCCAGGGCAGCCAGCGTCGCTGCGGCGAGCACGGCCCGGCTTCCAATCCGCGCGGCAGCCTCCTGCCAGAGGTGACCGGCGAGCAGCGGGATGTCTTCGCGCCGATCTCGCAGTGCGGGGACGTGGAGGCGGATGACGTCGAGCCGGTAAAGGAGATCGAGCCGAAAGCGGCCCGCGGCGACCTCCTGCCGCAAATCACGATTGGTCGCCGCCACGATGCGCACATCCACCCGGCGGGAGTGGTTCTCGCCAATCCGGCGAAGCTCGCCTTCCTGAATGACCCTCAGCAGCTTGGCCTGGGCGCGCAGCGACAGCTCGCCGACTTCATCCAGCAGCAGTGTCCCCCCGTGCGCCTCCTCGAACACGCCCGCCCGTTCATTGATGGCACCCGTGAAGGCGCCTCGTGCGTGACCGAACAGCTCGGCCTCGACCAGGTCGTCGGGCAACGCGGCGCAGTTGAGCGTGCACAACGGTCGGTCCCGGTTGAGGCCCACCTTATGGATGGCTTTCGCCACGACCTCTTTGCCGCTGCCGCTCTCCCCTTCGATGAGCACCGCGAACGGTGCTCTAGCGGCGCGTTCGATGGCGTGGCGCAGCTCGGACATCGCCGGCGTCGCACCCATCAAATCGGTGACGGCGGGCTCGGCAGCGCGGCCGCGGCGCGCCAGCGCGGCAGAAACCACCGGGGCTGCGGCGGTGGCCGCCAGCGTCAGGACGCTGGCGGCCCGGCTCAAATCGTACGGCGTACCAGCCGTCCACCGAGCCGACAGTGCGCCGATCACCGCGGCGCCGTAACGCACTGGTGCCGCCGCCTCCAGCCGATCGCGCAGCTGGTGAGGGGCGACGGGAATATCGCCATCGACGGCTCGCGAGGCCGTTTCTGGCTCGAGCCGTGGCCCATCTCGTGCGAGATCGATGAACGTCGTCCCTTCGCGTATGAAGACCGCTACTGCGGCAGCGTGCAGTTGGGCTCGAAGCCTGCCGCATAGATCGACCAGGATGCGATGCTCGTCGATGGCGGTCTGACACAGCTTGAGGATGCCGATGATGTCCTCCGCCGACTGGGGTATCGGGCTCGGGGTCGATCCTCGAGTCAACCCCGCGTACAGCGGCAAGGCGCCCAGCCCGGAGCGGCTGACGTGCCGCGCCACGACGTCATCGGTGTGTTCCGGGGACTGCATCAGGTCGTGGATCAACTCGAGACGAGCCCGAACTATCGGGGGCAAGTGGGCTGTGGTCACCCGGCATACGCGGCGAACGAACCGCGTGGTCATCGCGCGACGCTCGCGGCGCCGGTCGAATTCGACGCCGAGGAGCCTCGCCCGTATCGCCAACATCGGATCGTGAGCGGCGGTGGCCGCCGCGATGCAACGCCTGATGTCGCTTTTCAGAGCGTCCTCGTCGCCGAGCGCCAGATGAACGAACGCCGCCCCGCAAAAGGCGCGCGCCATGGATCGAGCATCGTGACGGCCCGTCGCTTCTTCCTGCGCTTCCTGTGCCCGTGCCGTGGCTTGCGCAAAGTCGCCGACCCCTAACCACGCGCGAGCGGCGACGGTTTTGGCCGCCACCCCGAGCTCCGGGGCGATTGTGCCGGTGTCCGCGGACGTCGGCGCCTTCAACGCCGTCAAGGCCTCGTCGTACTGCCCTTTCCAGAAGAGGCACCGGCCCAAAGCCAGCGAGGCGGCCGACACACGAGACGCGTCTCCGATGCAGCGGGCTGCGGCCAACGCCGACGCAGCCGTGGCTTCTGCATCGTCGAGTCGCGCCAGATCAGTCCAGGCGTGACTGGTGCTCACGGCGACGTCGACGAGTACGCCGTCGAGGCGAGCGCGCTCCGCGCAGGCGTGAGCCTCGCCCAATACGGTCAACGCCCTGCGCGTGTCGCCGCGCATCTGAAGCGCGCCTGCCAGGACCAGCATCGAGCTTGCCGCATGGGGACGATCTCCGCGCCGGATGAGAGCACCGATGACCTGGCGCAGCTGGCGAACTCCCGGCGCATGACGACCGTCCCTGAGAAGCTCGCTCGCGGCTTCGGCGCGCCGACGCAGCGAGACGAGCTCGCCGGGCACGGGCCACACGCACGAAACGGATGGCTCGGAGGCGAAGACCGTTGCGCAAGCCTCGCCCGTTTCCTCGCCATATGCGGGTTCGCGTTCCGCGACGCGCCACACGAACTGTCTTCGCCGGTCTCCGCCTTCGGACGATGGCTTCGCGAGGCCTGGCCACAGCAGCCGCGCGAAGCGACCCGGCAGGCCTCGCGCCACCGCGGCCAACCGCACGACCGAGCGATGCAACCCCTCGTCGAGCACCGCAGGCCGGACTGCCGCGGCCAGGGTGGCGGCAGGAATAGATTCCAGCAGAATGCGGCACGCACCCCTCGCGTCCGCGCTCCCCACGTGCACCAGGACATGCGCCCGACACGACGCGGCTGCCAGCGTCAAGAGCGCCGTCTTTGGCGCCAGACCGTGGTCCAGCAGGCAGACCTGTCGGCCGCTCAGGAGACGGCGATCGACGAGCGGAAGAATGTGCGCAGCGATCGGCACGAAACCGTGCACCCGCGCAAGCCGCGCCGAACGAGTCGCCATCGTCGTTCGCCCCGAACCCTTCGGGCCCGACAGCGACACCACGTACGGTCGGGCGCCCGTGACCGAGGCGAACAGATCGTCGAGGACCAGGTCGGCCCGGCGGTTGATCGCGCTGATGCCACAGTCGTCGAGCGTCGCGAGTGCGCGGCGCACGCCGGAGAGTATCGATGTATCCGTCGAGGGTGGAACGCCAGACTCCCGGGGGTAACCCCACGTAGAACAGGGCACCAGGACAACACGCCCGCGGAGCTCCCGGGCGTCAACTGGCGATCCGTCGTTACCCGTCAGATCGGAGCCTTGGAGGAATCGACGCGCGCTCCGGAGTGCCTCCTCGAGCTTCTGCGAGTCCCCCTTGCAGGGAGATCCGCTTCGCCATGCCTCGAACCGTTCGGTTGTCCCGAGCGCTCCGTAATCGAGCAGCGTGGCGAACCGCGGATGGTGCAGCGAGTAGAACCCCTGGCACCGAGCCGACCACCTCGTCTGCTCCGCCCGGTCACCACCGGATTCGATCTTCAGCACCACGGGTGCCCCGGTGGCCAAATCGATGGTGCACCCGTCACTCACGCCAAAACGGTCGGCTACGATGCGGACGATCGTCGCGGCCACGTCGACCTCCTCGTTGCGATTCACATGCACGCAGTGCAAGAAAATCGCCCGCGTCGATCGCGCCCGAAACGGGCGCGTGGCCTTCGGAGACGCGCAAAATTTTCGGATAGAATGACTTGCGGATGCTGCGATTTCTGACGGCTGGCGAGTCTCACGGCAAGGGCCTCGTCGCCATTCTCGAAGGCGTCCCGGCCGGCCTGGCCCTCGACTTCGACGCGATCACCGTGCAGCTGCGGCGGCGACAGGGCGGTTACGGGCGCGGGCGCCGCATGACCATCGAGTCCGATCGCGCCGAAGCGCTCAGCGGCGTTCGCCATGGCGTTTCGACCGGCGCTCCGATCGCGCTGCTCATCCCGAACAAGGATTGGGAAAACTGGCAGCGGACCATGTACGCGGAGCCCGAGCAGCCTGCTGATGCCTCTGGCGCCGACCGGCCGGCCGTGACGCGGCCGAGACCGGGGCATGCCGATCTGGCTGGCGTGGTGAAGTACGGCCACGACGACATCCGCGACGTGCTCGAGCGCGCCAGCGCCCGCGAGACGGCGGCCCGCGTCGCCGTGGGATCGATCGCCCGGCAGCTCCTCTGCCAGCTCGGCGCCGACATCGTCAGCCACGTGGTCTCGATCGGTGCGGTGAGCGTGCCGGATCCCTTGGCGCTGACGTATGCGGCCGTTCGCGCGATCCCGGCGGAATCGCCGCTTCACTGTGCCGATGCGGAGGTGGAATCGCGGATGATCGCGGAGATCGATCGCGCCCGCGACGCCGGCGATACGATGGGTGGCAGCTTCGAAATCATCGCCCACGAGGTGCCGCCGGGCCTCGGCAGCTATGTGCAGTGGGATCGGAAACTGGACGGACGACTGGCCCAGGCGCTGATGTCGATTCCCGCCATCAAGGCCGTCGGCGTCGGACGTGGGCCGATGGTGGCTTCCCTGCCCGGCTCCCGGATTCACGACGAGATACTGCCGGCCGGCCGCACGCCGGCCGCAGTGGGCGTCACCCGCCCGACCAACAACGCCGGAGGCCTCGAGGGCGGCGTGACCAACGGCGAGGATGTACGGGTCACCGCTTACATGAAGCCGATAGCCACCCTCATGAAGCCGCTTCGCTCACTCGATCTCACCACGATGGAAGAGAGCCCCGCGGCCATCGAACGGAGCGATGTCTGTGCCGTGACTGCCGCCGCGGTCGTTGGCGAAGCGATGGTCGCTTACGTCCTGGCGGACGCTGCGATGGAGAAATTCGGCGGGGATTCCATGATCGAACTGATGGCGAGCTGGCACGCGTTTCGGTCCCGGACGGCGGCTCGTTTCAAACCCCGATAAAACGTTGCGAAACCGTTCACGGGAAAACGGGGTTGCGATGATGGTCCCGATCGGAAAACCGCTGCGGCTCCGGCGCCCGACACGATGATTCGCCCCATCCTGCGGTACGGTGATCAAGTACTCCATCAGGTGGCCGCGCCTGTGGCCGCGCTCACGAACGATGTCGAACGCATCATCGACGACATGATCGATACGATGTACGCGGCCCCGGGAGTCGGACTCGCGGCGCCGCAAATCGGCGTACCGCTGCGAATCTTCGTCGTGGATCTGTCGGTCGGCCGCGAACCCGACGGGTTGATGGTCATGGTCAATCCAACGTTCGTCGAGCGTGAAGGGATGCAGCTCGAAGAGGAAGGCTGCCTCAGCGTGCCGGACTTCAACGCGACCGTGGTTCGTCCGGCCAGGGCCGTCGTCAGGGGGCTCGATCGCATGGGGACCGAATATCAGCGCGAGGGCACCGGACTCCTGGCCCGGGCGTTTCAGCACGAAATGGACCACCTCGACGGTACGCTGTTCGTCGACAGGTTGCGAGGGATCAAGCGCGACATGATTCTTCGCAAGATCCGGAAGCTGACACGTGCCGGGAAATGGTGACGCGGTCGACGACTGAAACGCTGCGGGTCGTATTCTTCGGCACACCTGCCTTCGCCGTACCGACTCTCGAGGCGCTGCTCGGCTCGAGGCACACCGTGACCGGCGTCGTGACGCAACCGGACCGGCCAAGCGGCAGGGGCCAGAGAATCTCGAGTCCACCAGTCAAGGCGCTGGCCCTGACCGCCGGCCTGCCAGTGCTTCAGCCCCCCACGCTGAAGGATGCCGCCTTGCTCGAGCATCTCGCGTCAATGAAAGCAGACTTCGGAATCGTCGCCGCCTACGGGAAGATCCTTACGACCGCCGTTCTCGCGGTCACCGAGCGCGGATTCCTCAACGTGCACGCGTCGCTGCTGCCGCGATATCGGGGAGCCGCCCCCGTCCATCGCGCGATTATCGCGGGTGAGCCACAGACGGGGGTCACGATCATGCGCGTGGTGCAGGCTCTGGATGCCGGGCCGATGCTGGCCCGCGAGTCGCGGCCAATCGGCCCCGATGAAACCAGCGTGGCCGTGGAACACGACTTGGCCCGACTGGGAGCGGCGCTGCTGATCCGCACACTCGACGCTCTGGCGATCGGCGAGGTGCCGGAGATGGCGCAGGACGACAGAGACGCCACCTATGCCCGCAAGCTGACGAAGGATGATGGGATCGTGGACTGGCGGTGGTCGGCGGAACGCATCCATGACCTCGTTCGGGGACTACACCCCTGGCCGCATGCGTTCACATTCCTGGATGGCCGCCGCTTCATCCTCCGGTCGGCGCGACGGACCGCGGGGTCGGCCTCCGCCGAACCCGGCACGGTCCTCGAGGCGTCCGGAGGCCGGCTGACCGTTGCCACGGGCACGGGCGTTCTCGAGATTCTCGAGATTCAGTCCGAGGGCACGCGGTCGATGACCGCTCGAGAGTTTCTGGCCGGGCATCCTCTATCTGCGGGCGAACGCTTCAGATCACCATGATCGCGCCGGCGCGGGTTGCGGCCTACAACGCGCTCCTGGCCGTTTCGGCTCGCCGCGCCGACCTGTCGTCGGCCGTCGCGTCAGCGCGGTCGACGCTGGTGGACGAGCGAGATCGTGCGCTGGCGACCGACATCGCGACCGGTGTCCAGCGTCAGCGCGGGTTGCTCGATCATCTGATTGGCGTGTTCGCAAAGCGGCCCGTTGAGCGGCTCGATCCGGAGGTCGTGGAGGTTCTGCGTCTGAGCGCGTATCAGCTGCTGCGCCATGGACGCGTCCCGGCGTCCGCGGTTGTCGACGACGCAGTGAACCTGACCCGACGGGCCGGCAAGCGAAGCGCGGCCGGCTTTGTGAATGCGCTTCTGCGGACCATTTCGCGCCAGCGCGACCGACTGCCCATTCCCCCACGCCCGACCGCTTTCGACGATCGGGCGGCCGTGCTGGATTACCTCAGCATCACGTTGTCTCATCCGCGCTGGCTGGTCGCCCGATGGTACGACCGGATGGGGTTCGAAGCGACGGAAGCCTGGCTCAACTTCAACAACGCACCCGCGCCGCTGACGCTGCGCGCGAATCCTATCCGGCTGAAAGGCGACAGTCTGGCGTCTCGCCTGGCGCACGCGGGCATCGTTTTGCGATCCGCGCGCTTCGCACCGGATGGATTCATCGTCGAGGCGGGACAGCTCACGGCAACCGCCGGTATCGATGCCGGCTCTTTTGTCGTCCAGGATGAGGCGTCGCAGCTCGTTGCGCTGCTGGCTGGCGATCGGCCCGGAAGATTTGTGCTCGATACGTGCGCCTCGCCCGGCGGCAAAACCACCGCACTTGCGGCGGCGATGCGGAACGAGGGCATGCTGATCGCCTGTGACGTCCGAAATCGACGCATGGGACTGCTGCGCCGCACGGTCGGAACCACCGGTGCCACCAACGTGCGCCTCGTACAGGCCGACGCGCGTCGTTCCCTGCCCTTCACACGTCGGTTCGACTGCGTGCTCGTCGATGCGCCCTGCTCCGGCCTAGGGGTTCTCCGCACGGATCCCGATATCCGCTGGCGTCGGGAGGAGCGCGACCTGATCTCTCTGTCCGCTGCCCAACGGGAGATGCTCGATCATGCGGCAGACGCCGTGGCTTCCGGCGGGCGGCTCGTTTACGCGACGTGCTCGAGCGAGCCCGAAGAGAACGAAGCGGTGGCCGCGGCCTTCCTCAGCGGCCACCCGGAGTTCGTCACCGTCGATGCCCGCGATGTGTCGGATGCGCTGCCGGCCGCCGTCGTCGATCGACAGGGACACTTTCGCACTCTGCCGCACGTCCATGGGCTCGACGCGTTTTTCGGCGCCGTGTTCCGCAGACGCGGCGTCGAACCGTTGAACTGATCCGAACTTGTAGTACGATCTATGCCCCGATGGCTTTTCGAACCCGCGTCTGGGGCGCGGGCAAGCTGTTTCTGCTCGCGGGCGCACTCGCCGCGACGTACTTCTTGTTTGCCGCGGCATCCATGCGGCTCGCGTTGAAGACGCGCGAAGTCGACGTTCCAGACTTGTCCAATCGGACGGCCGACGAAGCGACCGACATCGCGGCCAGCGTCGGCCTGGCTCTCAGAGTCGAAGACGTACGCCGTCTGGATCCGAAAATTGCAGCCGAGCGCGTCATGGCCCAGGAACCCGCGGCCGGGACGACGGCGCGACGCCAGCGTAGTGTCCGCGTCTGGCTGAGCGCCGGCGCCAATGCCGCCACCATCCCCTTTCTGGTTGGTGAAAGCGAACGCGCCGCACAGATGCGGGTGTCACAAGCGGGTATCGCGGCCGCCGTTGCGGAGATCCGTTCGGGCGATTACGCGCCCGACGTCGTGGTGGCTCAGAATCCGGCGGCGAAAACGGCGGCCTCCCAGGTCTCACTGCTCGTGAACCGTGCCGACCAGGGCGCGAGCTACGTGATGCCCGATCTCATCGGCGTCAACGGCGACCGTGCGGCTGAGATCCTGCGTGGCCACGGGTTCCGCGTGGCCGTGGTGGCGTCGAACCCGTATCCAGGCGTCGCGGCCGGCATCGTGCTCCGGCAAAGCCCGCAGGGCGGTTTCCGGATTGCCCCCGGGGAACCGATTTCGCTCGAGGTCAGCCGATGAACGTCCGGATCGCGCCCTCGATTCTCTCCGCCGATTTCGCGGCCCTCGGGAATGCCATCATGGCCGTCGAACGTGGCGGCGCCGACTTGATTCACGTCGACGTGATGGACGGCCATTTCGTCCCCAATATCACCATCGGGCCGCCGGTCGTCCGGTCGGTCAAAAAGGTCTCCACCGTCCCGCTCGACGTGCACCTGATGATCGACGAACCCGATCGCTACATCGACGCCTTCGTCGAGGCGGGCGCCAGCATGATCTCGGTCCACGTCGAAGTGCTGCCGCATCTGCACCGCACGGTTCACGCGATCAAGGCGCTCGGCGCGCGTGCGGGCGTCGTCCTCAACCCGTCGACGCCGGTGGCGGCGCTGGAGGAGATCGCGGCGGATGTCGATTTCGTGCTCGTCATGTCGGTGAATCCGGGCTTCGGGGGTCAGAGCTTCATCCCTCGAAGCGTGCAGAAAGTGTCGGCGGTGCGTGCGCTGCTCGATCGCAACAGGAATCCCGCGCCCGTCGAAATCGACGGTGGCATCGATGTCAGCAACGTGGGGCGCGTCGTCCAGGCCGGCGCCGAAATCATCGTCGCCGGCTCGGCGATCTTCCATTCGGGCGATGCCGAGCGCGCGACACGCGAGTTGAAGGCCGCCGCAAGAAGCGCTGTGATACCCAACAGTGCGACGTCTCGACATTGAGTGCGCTGACGTCGGTGTCGCGCGTCCGCGTCCGGTACGCGGAGACCGACACGATGGGCGTCGTCTACTACGCGAACTATCTGGTGTGGTTCGAAGTGGCGCGGACCGATCTCTTGCGTGATGCGGGGTGGAGCTACCGCGACATGGAGGCGGACGGATACCGGCTGCCCGTCCTCGAGGCCGGCTGCACGTACCATCAGTCTGCGAAGTACGATGATGAGATCGACGTGAAGACCTCCGGCGTGCTCCTGTCGCCGGTTCGTGTGAGATTCAACTACGAGGTCGTGCGCTCCGCCGATGAGGCGGTGCTCGCGACCGGCTTCACCGTGCACGCTTCCCTCGATCGCGACGGGCGGCCGTGCCGCCTGCCCGAACAGGTCCGGCAACTGCTGTCATGAAGGCCCTCGTCACCGGCGCGGCGGGTTTCATCGGTTCGACGCTGGTGGACCGGTTGCTCGAAGAGGGCGCCGATGTCATCGGCCTCGACTGTTTCACGGACTATTACCCCCGTCAGCTGAAAGAACGGAACCTCTCGTCGGCCCGGCGTCACCCGCGCTTCCAGCTCGTGGAGGCCCGAATCCAGGACGCAGACCTTCGTCCGCTCATCGCCGATCGCACGCACATCTTCCACCTCGCGGCACAGGCCGGAGTCCGGAACAGCTGGGGGCGGGACTTCAACGTCTATACCAGCAACAACATCGACGCGACGCAGATGCTGCTGGAGGCGGTAGTGCTGGCGCGATCCTCGACGCTCGAACGCTTCGTCTATTCATCGAGCTCATCGGTGTACGGTGACAATCCCGCGATGCCGATGCGTGAAGATGCCGTGCCCCAGCCGGTGTCCCCTTATGGGGTGACCAAGCTGGCGGCGGAACAGTTGTGCCACCTGTACCACGTCAGCGACCGTGTTCCAGTCGTATCGCTACGGTATTTCACGGTTTACGGCCCGCGCCAGCGCCCGGACATGGGCTTCTACAAGTTCCTCCGGGCAACGATGCTCGGACAGCCGATTACCGTGTATGGTGACGGTGAGCAGACACGCGACTTCACATACGTGTATGACGCCGTCGCGGCCAATCTGGCGGCGGCCACTCGTGGCGTCCCGGGCCGTGTGTACAATATCGGTGGCGGATCGCGCGTTTCGGTCAACGAGGTGCTCGCAATGATCGGCCGCATTTCCGGCCGCCAGCCGACGGTCAACGTGGACCCGGCGAGCAAAGGCGACATGCGTCACACTTGCGCGGACACGTCGCTCGCGCGCGAGGATCTTGAATTCGTGCCGAAGGTGGGTTTGGAAGCCGGGTTGAGGGCCGAGCACGCCTGGCTGGCCGACATTTTGTAATGAGGATGCCTGCTTTGATCGCCCGACTGGCTCTCGTCGTCAGCCTCGCCGTGCTGTCGGCCTGCGCCTCGGCGGCGTCGCGCGGCGTCCCTCCGGGCACCGCGCAACCCGACAAGTTCCTGTTCGACCGGGGAATGGAAGAGCTCAACGAGGAGAACTGGCTGACGGCCCGGGAATTCTTCCGTCAGATCATGGACAGCTACACGCAGAGTCCCTACCGGCCCGACGCAAAGCTCGGCCTCGGCGATACCTACCTCGGGGAAGGAACAGCCGAGGGACTCGAGCGGGCCGTCAACGAGTATCGAGAGTTTCTCGGATTCTTCCCGACGAACCCGCGCGCCGATTACGCCCAGTACAAGCTCGGGATGACGTACTTCCGCCAGATGCGCGCGCCGCAACGCGACCAGACGCAGACCCGTGACGCCATCAACGAGTTTCAGCGGTTCGTCGAGCGGTATCCCAACAGCGAGCTCATGCCCGAGGTGCGGGCGCGACTCCGCGACGCCCGCGATCGCCTCAGCGAGTCGAACTACCTGGTCGGCTACTTTTACTATCGACAGCGCTGGTACCCGGGCGCCGTCGATCGTTTCAAGGAGCTGCTGAAGGAAGACCCGGGGTTCAGCAACCGCGACGCGGTCTATTTTTTCCTGGCCGAGGCCCTGTTCAGGACCAACCAGAAAGCAGAAGCGCTCCCCTACTACGAAAGGCTCGTCGAGGAGTTCCAGCAGAGCGAATATCTGGCCGACGCGACCAAGCGGATCACCGAGCTGAAGTCGCAGCCGGTCGCCAAGTCCTGAGGAGGCTTGCGATGCGGAGCTGCCGCGTACTCGTCGTGTGCGCAATCGTCGTTGTAGGGGGAATCCGACTCGTTCACGCACAAACCGGAACGGCTGCCCTGGCGGGGGCGGAGGTGGCGGCGGCCTGCGCGCCGTCCGAGGGTATAGCCCCTGCACCGGGCGAGGGTCTTCGCATCCTCGGCGTGCAGGACACCTCGCCCCGCACGCTGTACGGCCTTACCGATCTCGTCGTCCTCGACGGCGGCAGTCAATCAGGCGTCCAGCTCAATCAGGAATATTTCATCCGGCGGCCGTACGCGTATGGATGGCGGCCGCGGACTGGGACCCGGTCTCAATCGATCCACACCGTGGGGTGGCTGAAGGTCGTCGCGGTCAACGAGACGACCGCCGTCGCACAGATTCAGTCCATCTGTGACGGGATCGTCGCCGGTGATTTCCTGGAGCCATTTTCGGCGCCGGTCATGTTTGCAGACGGCGAGCCGGGCACGCCGGCGACGCTCGACTTCTCCTCGCTCGGCCGCGTGAAATTCGGCGACGAGGAACGACGCATGGGCGCGGCTGGTGATTTCATGCTGATCGACGGCGGCATGACGCCGCTCACACCGGGTGCTCGCGTCGCGGTCTATCGCGATCTCGACGTCGCGCGCCTTCCTCTGGCGGCCGTCGGCGAAGGGGTGATCGTCGCCGTCACGAATGGCACGCCGGTCATGCGCATCACCTCATCCAGAGACGCCATTCAAAGCGGCGACTACGTCGTCCGACACAAGTAACCCGCGAACGGACCCGGACACAGAAGGAGCTGCGGGCAGGCCGGTCCAGCGAACCCGGCCTACCCGGCCTTTCTGTCCGATCGCTGCTTCCGTGCGACGGAGATGTCGGCGATCCTGGGACTGAGAAGCACGTTGAAACGGCGGACGTAATCGGCGGCCGAGGCCAACGCCGCGACGACGACCGCCCACAGCGCGGCCTGGCCAACGAAGTAGAGCGCGCTCATCTCACCATCGCCGGCACGTGACAGGATCAACGCCAGAATGGCGATGACTTCGGCGACCATTTTCGTCTTGCCGAGCGGTGAGGCTGGAATCACGAGCCCGCGGGCGTACGCGAGGCTGCGCAGCGCCGTAATCGCGAATTCGCGGCCGACGATCACGACCACAATCCAGGCAGGCGCGAGGTCAAGCTGAACCAGCGAGATCAGCGCTGCGCAGATCAACAACTTGTCCGCGAGCGGATCGATGACTTGTCCGAGCGAGGTGACCTGTTTGCGCCGTCTGGCGAGATAGCCGTCGAGCCAATCGGTGATCGACGCCAGGCCGAAGATGGCGGCGCCGACCAGTTCCTTCGAGATGCCGAAGATCTGCCGGCCTTCGAACTTCGTCAACAGCACGACCACGAGGAGCGGTACGAGGAAGATTCGCGTGACCGTCAACGCGTTCGGCAGGTTCATGGGCGCGAATGCACATGATATCATCGGTGGTTGCGATGAAGGCGATTCTGCTCGCGGGGGGCAAGGGCACGCGGCTCCGTCCCCTGACGATTCATACACCCAAGCCGATCGTCCCGATCTTCGATCGTCCGTTCCTGCACTATCAGCTGGATCTCCTCAAACAGGTGCCTGAGATCGACGAGGTCATTCTCAGCCTCAACTATCAACCTCGCCGCATCGAAGAAATCTTCGGAGACGGCGGCGAGAGCGGCCTGGGCATTCGATATGTCGTGGAGCCGGCGCCGCTCGGGACGGCTGGCGCCGTGCGCTATGCAGGCGAGTCGCTCCGCGAGTCGGTCGTGGTCTTCAACGGGGATGTCCTCACCGGCATCGATCTCGCGTCGGTCATCCGGCTGCACCGCGACCGGAAGGCCAAGGCGACCATCGTCCTCACGCCGGTCGAGAACCCGTCCGCCTATGGCCTCGTCGAGACGGCCCCGGATGGTCGCATCCTGCGGTTCCTCGAGAAGCCCAAGCCGGACGAGATCACGTGCAACACGATCAATGCCGGCATCTACGTGCTCGAGCCGGACACCTTCGATCGGATTCCCAAGGACACGCCCTGGTCGATCGAGCGCAGCTTCTTCCCTTCGCTGATCGAGCGCGGCGAGACCTTCATGGCGTATGTCGATCAGGGCTATTGGATTGACATCGGCACGCCTGAGAAGTACATGCAGGTTCACCGCGATATCATGGATGGACGATTTCGCGCTGCGCCTTTTGCCGCCGGCTCCGTCTCTTCGCCGCCCCCGACGTCGGAAACCGCGTCGCCTTCATCGACGCCCGTGGCGTGGATCTCGCCAGAGGCGCGCGTGGAAGAAGGCGTGACCGTGGAAGGCCCCTGTTTCATCGACACGGGAGCCGTCGTCAAAGCCGGCGCGCGGGTCGGACCCTACACCGTCGTCGGCCGGCAGTGCTGGATTGAGGAGCACGCCACGCTCGAACGGGCGATCATCTGGCCAAACAGCCGGATCAGTCAGGAGGCGGTCGTCAGGGGATCGATTCTTGGCCGTCACTGCCACGTGGGACGCAACGCGCTCGTCGAGAACGGCGTCGTGCTCGGCGACAAGTCCGTGGTGACCGACTACAGCCGTCTCTGAGCACATGAGCCTGCCCTTCGATTCCGATGTCTTCAAGGCGTACGACGTGCGCGGCGTGTATCCGCGGCAAATCAACGAGGACCTGGCGCGAGCCATCGGACGCGGGTTCGTCTCGTATCTCAAGGCCGAACGGATCGCCGTCGGCCGCGACATGCGGCTCTCGTCGCCCTCGCTGGCGAGCGCCTTCATCGACGGTGCGACGATGCAAGGCGCCACCGTGGTCGACTACGGAATGATTCCGACCGACATGATGTACTTCGCGGTGGCCCACGATAAGCACGACGGCGGCGTCGAAATCACCGCGTCGCACAATCCCGGGGAATACAACGGGATCAAGATGGTGAGGAAAGAGGCGTTCCCGTTGAGCGGCGACGAGGGGATCTCAGACATCCGCCACGCCATCGCGTCCGGTACGTTGCCACCGCCCGCTGCCCGACGAGGGAGTGTCGAGGCGAGGGATCTCGTGGACGACTATGTCCGGCATGTGCTTTCGTTCATCGAGCCCGGCGCCGTCCGCCCCTTCAACGTCGTCCTCGACGCCGGCAGCGGCATGGGCGCCCTGGTCGCGCCGAAGCTGTTCAATCGGCTGCCGTGCAGAACGACCCGGCTCTGCTTCGAGATCGACGGGCGGTTTCCCAATCACGAGGCCAATCCCCTCATCGAGGAAAACCGTCGCGACATCGTCGAACGCGTCGTCGCCGAGAAGGCCGACATCGGGATCGCGTGGGACGGCGACGCGGACCGCTGTTTCTTCATCGACGGCTCCGGCGAGTTCATCTCCGGCGACTTCATCACGGCATTGCTCGCCGAGGCCTTTCTGCGGAAGTTCCCTGGCGCGACGATCATTTACGATCTGCGCGCCAGCCATGCCGTCAGAGACGTGGTGGAGCGGCACGGCGGGACCTCCTTGATGAACCGGGTCGGACATGCGTTCTTCAAGCGCCGGATGCGCGAGACCAACGCAATCTTCGGCGGCGAGGTCACCGGCCACTACTACTTCCGCGACAACTTTTTCGCGGACAACGGGTTCATCCCGGCGCTGCTCATCCTCGAGCTCATGTCGGTGAAGGGACTCAGCCTCCGCGACCTGCTCGAGCCGCTTCGCCGGCGATATTTCATCTCCGGCGAGATCAACACGAAACTGTCGAGTATGGATTTGGTGCCGGCCAGATTGGCCGCGATTGCGGCCCGGTACGCCGACGGTCATCAATACGAGCTGGACGGCCTGTCTGTGGAGTACGTCGACTGGCATTTCAACGTGCGACCGTCGAACACCGAACCGCTCCTGCGGCTGAACCTCGAAGCCAAGACGCCGGCCATGATGGCGCACAAGCGGGACGAGGTCCTTGCGCTGATTCGGAGCTAACCCTTGAATCAGCGATGAATCGGGTAATTGGATAATCTGGTAATCTGGTAATTGATTGGGGGATTGGAAGCGGGGCGAGGTCCGACCGCACCACACTTAATCGCCCAATCAATTACCCGATTACCCAATTACTCGATTACCCGATTCGAGTGATTGACCGCTGCGGGCTTAGCATAGTGGTAATGCCCTGGCTTCCCAAGCCAGTTAGACGGGTTCGATCCCCGTAGCCCGCTCCAACGTTCGCACCCCTGTTCCACGACTTTCCTTTGTCTTCTCTCCGTTTCTCGGTTTCGGGATCCAGAATCCTGTATTAATTTGGACGGGTATCGATTGACGGCCCAAACAGACCTTGACACGCTTCTCGCAGGGGCCTAACTTCGCCCTGATGTAGTTCTCTCCCCGCGAATTTTCGCGTCCTATTCGCCGGCGTCGTCGTCTCGCAACTTCCACGTTGAGGAGGAGACCGATGTTGAGATGTGTTAGGGCCTCAGGGATTCTGCTCAGTCTGTTGCTTTTGCCCTCCGCGCTATATGCGCAAGCCGCTATTACGGGCGTTGTCAGAGACAGCTCCGGTGCAGTTCTTCCCGGCGTGACGGTCGAAGCGGCCAGCCCCGTACTGATTGAAAAAGTCCGTTCCGTCGTCACCGACGACACCGGCCAGTACCGTGTCGTCGATCTGCGACCGGGGACCTATTCGGTCACCTTCTCGCTGCCTGGCTTCAGCACTGTTCGCCGCGAAGGCATCGAGCTGACCGGCACGTTCGTGGCCTCGGTGAACGCCGACCTCAAGGTTGGCGCCCTGGAAGAGACCATCACCGTCACGGGTGAGACGCCTGTCGTGGACGTACAGAGCGCCCGAACCCAGACGACGATCGGCAGAGACATCATGGCGGCGATCCCGAGCTCCCGGAACGTCAACGGCGTCCAGGCGCTGATTCCGGGTATGCAGACGAACACTGATTCGGGCGGCATCTCGGGCACGCTCCAGGGCGGCGCCTCGACCATCCACGGCGGACGCGGATCTGATTCGCGCATCTACGCGGACGGCAACAACATGGGCTGGGCCGGCGGGAGCGGCGGCGGCGGGAACATGCCGCAGGTGGCGAGCTCGCAGGAGGTCGTCATGACCTTGTCGGGGGGCCTTGGCGAGGCCGAGACCTCGGGCGTCGTCGTCAACGTGATTCCCCGCGAGGGCAGCAACACGTTCAGCGGAGGGTTCAACTACAGTGGTTCCAGCGATGCGCTGCAAGGCAGCAACTACACGGACGATCTCAAGGCCCAGGGCCTGCGTGCGCCTTCGGAGCTGCTCAACGTCTATAACGTCAGCCCGCTGGGCGGCGGCCGCATCATCCGGGACAAACTCTGGTTCTATGCAACCTACCAACAGTCCGGGGCGGAGAACAGCGTGCCAGGCATGTGGTGGAACAGGAATGCCGGCAACCCGAACGCGTGGGGGGTCGATTTCGACAAGTCAGAGCAAGCGAAGACCAAGACCGTGCAGCGTCAGGGAACAGTCCGCCTGACGTGGCAGGCGACGCCGCGCAACAAGTTCAACATCCACTGGTCCGAACAATACAACGACGACAACTACGGCCGCACGGGCGGCACCGCGACGCAGACACCCGAAGCTTCGACGCGGACGTACTACATCCCGTCGCGGCAGCCGCATGCGTCATGGTCGTCGCCGATCACAGGAAAGCTCCTGGCCGAGGCGGGCTGGGGGATGTACCAGGCGCGGTACCGCTTCGCGCCGCGCAACGACGGCACGGCCATAAAGGGAATGGTCCGTGTGGTGGATCAGGGGACGATCGACGGGATCGCGAACCTGGCGTATCGTTTCCCGACCGCTCCCGGCCAGGGCGGCTTTACGATGTCGCTGATCGGGACGCTGGCCAACACACGCGCTTCGGTGGCGTACGTCACCGGCGCCCACAACATGAAGTTCGGCTACCAGGGCGGCTTCAACAACCCGTCGCAGACCTACGACTACTACGACCGGCTCATCGCGATGCGGTTCCGCGACGGCGTGCCTAACCAATTGACGCAGACCATCGTCACCGAGAACAACATCAAGTACACGCGGAACCTGCTGCCACTCAACCTCTACGCGCAGGATCAGTGGACGGCGGGCCGGCTGACCCTGCAGGGTGGCGTGCGGTACGACCACCTGGCATCGAACTATCCGGACCAGGGCGTCGGCGGGCCGAAATATCCCTTTGCCCCGACAGAGATCTTCTTCGCGAAGGGATCGACGCCGGGCTACGACTGGAGCGACATCACGCCGCGGGTCGGTCTCGCCTACGACGTGTTCGGCAACGGGAAGACCGCGTTCAAGTTCAACATCGGCAAGTACCTGGAAGCCATCACCGCGACCAACAGCGACTGGGACCTCAACCCGCTCATCCGCACCACGATCCAGACGACGCGCGGTTGGACCGATTCCAGCAAAGACTACGTGGTCAACTGCGATCTCAGCGACCCCGCTAAGAACGGTGAATGCGACGCGATGGACAGCAAGACGCTCGGGCAGCCGGTGTTCAATCGGACGTTCGATGAAAACTGGATCCACGGCTGGGGCGTGCGGCCGTACAACTGGAGCATGGGCGTCCAGGTGCAGCAGGAGCTCATGCCGCGGGTGTCTCTGAACGTCGGCTACTTCCGCAACTGGTGGGGCAATTGGTACGTTGTCGACAACCGGTTGACTACCACCGCGGACTACACGCCGTTCAGCATCACCGCTCCGCTCGATTCGCGGCTTCCCAATGGAGGGGGGTACGCGGTCAGCGGACTGTACAACCCCATCCCTCAGGCAGTGGGGTTGGTTGACGAGCTCGCGCAGTCGCCCGACGCCTTCGGCTCGCTGACCGAGAACTGGCAGGGCGTGGACGTCGGCGTCACCGCGCGCCTCCGCAACGGCTTGACGGTGCAGGGCGGCACGAGCACCGGCCGCAAGCTGGCCGACGGGTGCGACGTGCGGGCGAACCTGCCCGAGTACGGACGGGCTGCGAACGGCATCACGACGAACAGCTCGGTCACGGCGAACGTCACGGCCCTCGGGGGCGGCTCGACGGCCCTCGGAGTCATGAACCCGTATTGCCGCATCGAGGAGCCGTATCGGACCGACTTCCGGGGGCTCGCAACGTACACCATCCCGAAGGTGGACGTGCAGTTCAGCGGGACGTGGATCAGCGCACCGGGGGATTCCCTGGCCGCGAACTACGTGGTGACCAATGCTGTGGCGAACGCGGGGCCAGTTCCCCTGGGGCGCAATCTCACGAGCGGGGCCAACACAGTGAGCCTGATTGCCCCGCACACCCTCTATGCGGACCGCCGGAACAACATCGATTTCCGCATCGCGAAGATCCTGCGATATGGGCGGACACGATCGCAGATCGGGCTCGATGTCTTCAACGTGACGAACACGGACGTAGCGACGGGCCTCAACGAGCAGTTCATCCCTGGGGGCGCGTGGCTGACGCCCACGACGATTCAACCGGCGCGGTTCGCGAGAATCAGCGCCTCGATCGACTTCTAGAGCTGGTTTTTCGCGACGCACGAGAAACGGGCCGGACCTCGGTGGGTCCGGCCCGTTTTTCTTATTGGCCGGCTTGCTTTGACCTTCACGTGGCCTCCCTGAGAGGCTGAGCGCCGTCGCCCCTGCCCTCCTCCCCAACCC
>DATLLJ010000124.1:0-21888 GCA_035537875.1 Vicinamibacterales bacterium
CGCGCCGGTTACGCGGCGCTTGCGTTCGGCGCCTGGGACATCTTTTATTACGTCTTCCTTCGCTTCATCTCGGGCTGGCCGAGGACGCTGCTGGACTGGGACATCCTGTTCCTGCTGCCGCTTCCATGGTGGGGGCCTGTGCTCGCGCCAGTCAGTATCGCGCTGGTGATGATCCTGTGGGGCACGCTCGCGACGCAGTCGGGTGATGCGGCGACCGATGCCCGCTGGGCGTGGGTGCTTGGCTGGGTCGGGGTCCTGCTGGCGCTCGCCGTCTTCATGATCGACGCCTGGCGGGCGCTGCCGGATGGCCGTGACGCGGTCCTGCAGGTGCTGCCGACGACGTTCAACTGGCCGCTGTTCTGGGTGGCCTTGCTGCTGATGGCGTCACCAATGCTTCATCAGGTTGCCTTCTTACCCATGAAGAAGTCTCTATTTCGGCGGCTCTGACTCTTCACCCTCGACCACGACCCTCAGCGTCATCTCGCTTTCGACTGAGATCCCGCCGCGCGAGCGATACAGCATTTCGGATCGCTCCAGCGTGTGCACAACGGAACAGACGCCGACCCGGTCATGTCTTATCGTCGAAGCACGGTAATAAAGGATGATTAGCTGCTCGGCTGCTGATCGAACTCGGCCGTCGATGGTAGTGGATCATCCCCGGTGTTTGGGGGAGCCGCATGCTGGAATGGATGAAAAGACGACGACCGGCGCGACCCAGGGAGTTGGAAGCAGACACGGCAAACGCCGAAGGATCCCCTGTCTCCGGCAAGTCAGCGCCGCTTCATAAGTACCTCGACGGTCGATACGCGGACGCGGTGGTCCTGACCTTCGCGGAGATCGAAGACCTCGCCGGTTTCGCGCTGCCCGACCTGGCGCGCCTGAGCAGCGACTGGTGGACGGCGCCGGATCGGGATACGACATGCTCCCGCTTCGCGGATTCGTGGATACAGGCCAACAGGACCGCTCGGCCGAATCTGGGAGCTCGGACCGTGGCCTTCCTCCGCACATGCTGATTGGACCTCGATCATCGCGGACCAGCCAACTCACGACATCCGTGCCGACGAGCTCTACGTTGCGCGAAGAAGCGGTCCGACACGCGGTCCGCAACAGGCGCCCTGCATCACGAGAGGAGTGGCTCAATGGCACCTACACAACCCCGACACGATGACATCATCATCCGCCGCCGATTTGGCGAGCATGCGTCGACGCACGCGGTCAAACAGATCTACGCCGTCACCTACCCGGGGCATACCGACGAGGGTGCGGAACACGAGGATTATGGCGAAGCGGAGGAGGTGGCGCTCGGGTTGGGGAAAGGACTAGGGCGCTCGGTGTGGTACGAGGAGAGTCCTCAGAGCGGGAGGAGAACGCTCGTGAAGAGTTTCAGGGACTCCGATTGAAGCATCTCTCTGAAATGAAGGAGCGGGAGGAACCTCATGGCAGTTCGCAAGGCCGCCCGGAAAGACCAGTCACAAATGAGGTGCTCATGAACGACAAGGTCGGCATTTGGATTGATCATCGGAAGGCGGTCATCGTATCCGCCTCAGGGAACAGGGTCACGACCAAAACTCTGGACTCCGACGTCGAACCGCACGCCCGTTATTCAGGTCGCGCAGGGTCCTCGCTGCCAGAAGGGCCCCAGGCCGAGGGAGGCGAGAAGAAATACGAGGAACGCCACGGCCAGCAGCTTGACCGGTACTACGACGAGGTCATCGGTGAACTGGGGCAACCCGACGCTCTGCTTATCCTTGGCCCGGGTGAAGCCAAGCTGCAACTCAAGGAGCGCCTGGGCCGCTCCAAGGCGCTGTTCGAGTGCATCGTGGGAGTCGAGACCACGGATAAGTTGACCGAGCCGCAGATCGTCGCGAAGGTCAAGGAGCACTACGGGATCGATCGCTGAGACACAGCGCATCGTCCTCTTGCTGACTATGCACGCTCCCCGCATCCTGAGCGGGTCGGAAAGGCCGACGGTCCCTCTCGAGGTCGCGAGCCGCGCTGGCGCTCCTGTTCAATTGTGCACACACTGCGCCTGGTCATCCCCGTAAGAATGGACTGGAGCCAAGCACGGGTCCGAGTCGCAGCAGAGGGCGCCCCGAGTGGCCCGGTTGGTCGTCGTGCGCGTGCGGCATCCCCGTCCGCACGTTGCCTCGCCTGACGGTCGGCGGAATCATCATCCCCGACACCGCCAAGGAGAGGCCGGTCGTCTGGTCATTCAATTGGCCAATCCAATGACCAGATGACCAGATCTCTGGGCGTCATCGGCGTGAAGAAACGGAAGTAGGAGAGAGAGATCAATGGCAAAACAGATTGTATACGGCGAGCGGTCACGGCAGGCCATGCTTCACGGCATCAACCAGCTGGCGGACGCCGTCAAGGTGACCCTCGGTCCCAAAGGCCGCAACGTGGTGATCGATAAGAAATACGGATCGCCGACGATCACGAAGGATGGCGTCACCGTCGCCAAGGAAATCGACCTGAAGAATCCGCTGGAAAACATGGGCGCGCAGATGGTGCGCGAGGTCGCGAGCAAGACGTCGGACACGGCCGGCGATGGCACGACGACCGCGACGGTGCTCGCGCAGGCGATCTATCGCGAAGGCGCGAAGAACGTGGTGGCCGGCGCGAACCCGATGGACATCAAGCGCGGCATTGAAAAAGCCGTTGACGCGATCACGGGCGAGCTCAAGAAGATGTCCAAGCCCGTCAGCGGCAACATGGTCGCGCAGATCGGCACGATCTCGGCAAACAACGACGAGACGATCGGCAAGATCATCGCCGACGCGATGGACAAGGTGGGCAAGGACGGGGTGATCACCGTCGAAGAAGCCAAAAGCATGGAGACGTCGCTCGACGTCGTTGAAGGCATGCAATTCGACCGCGGCTACTTGTCGCCCTACTTCGTGACCGACCCGGAGCGCATGGAAGTCGTCCTCGAGAATCCGGTCATCTTGATCCACGAGAA
This sequence comes from Vicinamibacterales bacterium, assembly GCA_035537875.1. Lineage (GTDB taxonomy): Bacteria > Acidobacteriota > Vicinamibacteria > Vicinamibacterales > CAVVIG01 > DATLLJ01. The sequence goes on from DATLLJ010000124.1 coordinate 2,963, forward strand.
GAAGATCAGCTCGATGAAGGACTTGCTCCCCGTGCTCGAGCAGGTCGCACGCCTCGGCCGGCCGCTCCTCATCATCGCGGAGGACATCGAAGGAGAAGCGCTGGCGACGCTCGTCGTGAACAAGCTGCGCGGTACGCTCCAGGCGGCAGCCGTGAAGGCTCCGGGGTTCGGCGATCGTCGCAAGGCGATGCTCGAGGATATTGCCACGCTCACCGGTGGCAAGGCCATCACCGAGGATCTGGGGCTCAAGCTTGAGAACCTCACGCTTGAAGACCTCGGAAACGCGAAGAAGGTCACGATCGACAAGGACAACACGACGATCGTCGAAGGCGCGGGCACGTCGGCTGCCATCGAGGGTCGGGTGAAACAGCTCCGCGCACAAGTCGACGACACCACGTCCGACTACGACCGCGAGAAACTGCAGGAACGGCTGGCCAAGCTCGTCGGTGGCGTTGCCGTCATCAAGGTCGGCGCGGCCACCGAGACCGAGATGAAGGAGAAGAAGGCGCGTGTCGAGGACGCGATGCACGCGACCAAAGCGGCCGTCGAGGAGGGCATCGTGCCTGGCGGCGGTGTGGCACTCCTTCGCGCGTCGAGGGTCCTCGGGAATCTGAAGCTCGGCGGCGACCAGCAGATCGGCGTGAACATCGTGGCGCGGGCCATCGAAGAGCCGATGCGCTGGATCGCGACCAATGCGGGCCAGGAGGGATCAATCGTCGTACAGAAAGTGCGGGAGATGAAGGACGAAGAGGGCTTCAACGCGCTGACCGAGACGTACGAGAATCTCGTGCAGGCCGGCGTCATCGACCCGACCAAAGTCGTGCGCTCAGCGCTGCAGAACGCTTCGTCCGTTGCATCGCTGCTCCTCACCACCGAAGCGCTCGTCTGCGAGATTCCCGAAGACAAGAAGGAAGCACCGATGCCCGGCGGCGGCGGGATGGGCGGCATGTACTGACGCACGCCCAAAGACCAGGCAGATCGCCCGAGTCGCACGGCGGCGCATGCGAGCATCGCGACCAGCGCCGACATCACACCATCGCGGTGGCCACAGGTGATCTGATCCCGGCATCACCGCCTGGAGGTGGACGCCGACACGGGCCGCAAGACCGGCGTCTCGGTCGCAATCTCGAACACGACGCTCGTGGTCCTCGATGGACAACACAACGGATCCGTCGCGGCGTAACGCTGGTACTCAGCGGTCACCCGACTATTGCTCTGCAGAAACACCCGACCGAGAGCACCGTCGGCACGGCTGTCCATGGCGTGTGGGGACAGCGTGCCGGCAAACACGCCACCCACGAAGACGACTGAACCGTGCGTTGCTTTCCGTCGCGACCGTCGGCACGTGGCCGCCCGCCCTCGCAGGGGTCGGCTGATCAGGCCGGCCGCGAACTCTTAATTATTTCATTGCACGAACTCCCCGCGGGCGATACACTTCCGTATCTCTTAAGTATTTCAAAGTCTTAAATATTTAAGATCTGGAGACCTGCCCGATGTCGAGACCCCGTTCGCCGGCGTTGACCGATGCGGAAGCACGCGTCATGTCGGTGCTGTGGCAGCGCCACACCGCGAGCGTCGCCGATGTCGTCGCCGCGCTGAAGAGGAAGCGGGCGGTCACCTACAGCACCGTTCAGACGATTCTGCGCATTCTCGAAGCGAAGGGCTACGTCTCTCACGAGAAGGTGGCGCGAGCCTTCATCTACCGCCCGCGCGTGGACGAGCGGCAGGCCCGCCGGCAAGCGCTCAAACACCTGGTGTCGCGCCTGTTCAACGGCTCGCCCAGCCTGCTCGTGCTCAACGTGCTCGAAGACGAACAGATCGACGCCGACGAGTTGAGCCGCCTCAAGAAACTGATCGAGGACGCATAGGAGCCACCGTGGACGACCTTCTGAATTGGATGGTGCAGGGTCTCCTCGTCGCGCTGGCCGCGGCCGCCGGACTCCGGGTCATGCCTGCCTCGCCGGCGGCGGCGCGCTACGGCTTCATCTGGGCCGCCTCTCTGCTCGTGCTGGCGCTCCCGGCGTTTCCACTCGTGCCGATGGACGCGATCGACGTCTCGGCGGTCGCGCTCGCGTCGATCACGGCCGACCCGGTTCTCACCGTGCCCGCGGCATGGTGGACGTCCCACGCCGTGTTGACGATCCTCCTGATCGTCTGGTCGAGCGTTCATGGGGTTCAACTCGTTGCCGGCGCGGTGGCCCTGCATCGTGCGAGGCGCCAGAGTCGTCCGTGCCCTCGCGACGTGCTGACGCGCCTTCCACACTGGTCGCGCGTGAGCGCAACGGGCCGTTCCACTCGCGTCGTGCTCTCGAACCACGTTCGATTCGCGGCCGTGCTGGGCTGCGGTCGACCGATCATCGCGCTGGCGCCGGGGATCGTCGAGCAACTGAGCGCCGCCGATCTCGATCGAGTCCTCGTCCACGAGTGGGCGCATGTGCAGCGGCGCGACGATGTGACGCAGTTCGCGCAGCGGATCGTTCGCGCGATTGTCGGATGGCATCCCGCGGCGTGGTGGCTCGAACGACAGGCGGATTTCGAACGGGAAGCGGCGTGCGACGAGATCGCCGTAGCGGTGACGGGATCGCCCAAGAGGTACGCGGCCTGTCTCGCCACCCTCGCCGCTCTGCCGCAGGCCGCCGTTCACTCACCGCCCGCACTGGCTGCCGTGACGTCGAGCGGGCTCCGCCGCCGCTTCGTGCGGATTCTGGCGCTGCCATCTGTCGGCGCTGCTCCACCCAGGCGCGCGGCAACCGTCGGTGCCGCCGCGGCGCTCGCCGCGCTCGCGTTGCCCGTCGCCAACGTGCGCGCAGTGGCGTCGGCGCCCACGTGGACGACCCTTCCCCCCATCGCACGGCCGGTATTTACGGAAGTCGCTGCGGCGATCGGTGTTCACACGACCTCCGTGTCGGTCGTGCCAGCCGCATCCCGTCAGAGCCAGGTCGCTCCTCCGGCCCCTCGGCCCAACCAACACACGGAACCTGCCGGGCGCGGGCGCGACGAGTCACCCGACCGCGCTGCGCCCGCGACGATCGAGCCGCCGCCGACCCCGACCATCCCATCCGTGCCGTTGTCTTCGCTGGAGTGGATCCAGGGAGCCACCGTCTCGACCGAAATCGCCCCATCGACGCAGGCAGCCGTCGGTCTCGACTCGGCACCATCCCCGGCCAGCACGCCGACTCGGGTCGCTGAGAACGCACCGGCGCTGTGGACCGTCGCGGCGGATGCCGGCGTCGCCGTGGGTCGATCGTCTCAGAACGCAGGCCTTGCAGCAGCCGGGTTCTTTACCCGATTTGGCACGAAGATCGCTCGCTCCTTTTGAGGTACACACGTGCGCGTACACCTCGTGAATCCCAGTGACATTTCGTTCGGGACGGCGGTCATCACGCCGCGGTGGCTGTACGTACTGGCGGCAGCGACACCGGACCGGTACGGCACGCCGATACTCGTCGACGAAACGTTGGAACCCTTCGACGATCGCACGGTCGAGTCCGGTGACGTCGTGGGCATCGGCATCCACACGGCCAACGCGCTCCGCGGCTACGCGATCGCGCAACAGGTCCGCGCGCGTGGCGCGTTCGTCGTGTTCGGCGGGATTCACGCCACGCTGTTCCCGGACGAAGTGCGCCAGCACGCAGCGGCGGACAGTGTCGTCAGCGGCGACGGCGACCGGATCTGGCCCCATGTCCTCGCCGATTGCGAGCGCGGCGCCCCTGAAGCGTCGTACGAAGGCGGCCGGATAGAGGGCGAGGCGTTCTCGTCGGCCCGATGGGACCTCCTTCCGGAGAACCGCTACATGTGGGGATCGGTGCAAACGGTCCGCGGCTGCCCGAAGCACTGCTCGTTCTGCTCGGTCTGGCGAACCGACGGCCAGAAGCCACGTCAGCGGCTCGTCGCCGACGTGGTCCGCGAGATCGTGGCGCTGCGCCGAAAGGGATTCCGATTCATCGCGCTCGCCGACGACAACTTCTATCCGGTGACGCTGGCTGATCTCGCGGCAGCGGATCGGCGCGCCGACAAACTGCAGCTCGCGCAGCTGACCGCGCTTCGACGGGAGCGCTTCGACCTCATGGCCGCGCTCGAACGCCTGCCCGACGAAATGGTGTTCTTCACCCAGATCACGATGGAAGCCGCGGAAGACCCCGAGTTCCTCGCAGCGATGCGGCGGGCGCGAATCCGTGGCGCGCTCGTCGGGGTCGAGTCGGTCACGCCCGAGGGACTGAAGGCGGTCTACAAGGACTTCAACGACGCCGGCGAGGCGCTCGTCACGCGCCTGCGGGCGTTTCGCGCCAACGGCGTGCACGTGCTCGGGTCGTTCATTTTCGGGCTTCCCACCGACAACGCGGACACGTTCGCCGCGACCGCCGACCTCGCGCAGCGCAGCGGCGTCTCGTTCGCGCAGTTCGTCATGCTCACGCCGTTCCCTGGCACCCTGGACTTCGCAAAATGGGAGCAGCAGGCCACACAGGTGCCGGAGGTGAACGGCATCCCGCTCACGCGCTACTGGCTCATCCCGCCGTCGCAGCGGCCCAAGGTGTACACCCCCCATCCCACCATGTCGGCGGACACGATCCGCCAGTCAACGCAGGACGTTTGGGACCGGTTTTACACGCTCTCGGCGATATGGCAGCGCTCCACGTGCGTACAGTCGTGGCGCGCGCGGATCGCGTTCGTGATCATTTCGAAGTTGTACCGACAGATGTACGCCAACACGGGAATCGCCACCGACAGCGCTCGTGTGGCGAAATCGGCGCGTCGCGCGCGCTGGCTGGCCAAAGCGGTCCGGCGGCTGTTCGTCGCGGCCCCCATGCCGGATCTCGCGGATCCGTTCGAAGCGTCGGACGGGCCAGCGGCCAAACAGTACGCGCTCCGTGTTCTTTCGTAGATAGTCAGATCGACCCTCGGCTCGGCGGCTCGCGTCCACGCGATCGGTGTTCGCAATCGGAGGAGGAATGATATGGGCCACCTGCACATTCTGCCTGACGTCCGTCGAGGCACCGGGGTTGTCTGCGTTGCGGCGATCCTCATCGCGACATCTCCCACACTGCATGTCGCCGAGGGCGATGTGGCGGATCAGGGTGCCCTCCCGGCATTTCGTAACTTTCTGGCGCTGCCGAGAATCGCCCATCAGTACACGGCGTCGCGGCGACTGGAAGCCTCCGGCAGGGGCCATCGCGCTTGGCTGGACGTGGAGACCAATTTCTCCACCACCTCCGGGATGCTCTACGAGGTGACCGCGGAAGGCGGATCCGGCTATGTCCGCTCCCGCGTGCTGCGCTCTCTGCTCGACGAGGAGCAACGGCTGATCGCGCGTCGAGCTGAATCGAGGGTCGCGCTCACGACCGACAACTATCAATTCGTTCCCGAAGGGATCAACGAGCAGGGACTTGCGGTGGTGGACATGCGACCGCTGCGCAAGGACCGCGGGCTGATTGCGGGTCAGATGCTCATGACGGTCGACGGCGATTTGCAGCGCATCGAGGGACGCCTGGCGAAGAACCCCTCGTTCTGGGTGACCCGGGTGAACGTCGTTCGATCCTATCGACGGATCAACGGGGTGCTCATGCCTGTCTCGCTCGACACCACGGCCCAGCTCAGGTTGCTGGGAGCATCGGAACTGCGCATGACGTACCGGTACTCGCAGGTCGACGAGCGGCCCGTCCACGACGAGGCGCTCGAGTAGCCACCACTGCTCAGCCCCGGCGTGGTCTCCGCTTGACGACGCGCAGCGCCCGCGCGCCGCTGACGCGGTCATCGAGCCGATCGAACGTGACGACGTCACCCACGCTGAAGTCGTTGAACGAGGTGCCCTCCAGCAGATCCGCACGGTGAAAGTAGATCTCCCGGTCGTTCGCCAGGCGGATGACGCCGTGCCCCTGGCCGACGAACAGCTTCACGATCCGGCCGGTATCGGGCACACCTTCACGTTCGAAAGGTCCCGGCAGCTTGGCGGCTCGCTTCCGTTGGGCGTTCTTCATCTGGCCGACGAAGTACTCGTGGGTGGTGCGGATGTCACGCCGAGCGAGGACGTGGCCTTTCGCCCGGCGTGCTCGCGTGTTACCAGCGGGGTTCCGAGCGACGCCGATGTGAACCGCCGCCACCGCCGAATCCGCCGCCGGTCGATTCGGGTCTCGGACGAGCCTCGTTGACCGTCAGGCCTCGCCCACCGAGCTGGTACTCATTCAGCTCGGTGATCGCGCGCTGCGCCTCGGCATCCGTGCTCATCTCGACGAAGGCGAACCCACGCGCACGCCCGGTGGCCATGTCGCGCATCACTTTGACGCTGTCGACCGTCCCCGCGCGCGCAAACAGCTCCTGGAGATCGGCTTCACCAGTCTCGTACGGCAGATTTCCCACATACAGCTTTCGACCCATGATCTGACTCTCCTTGTCGCAAATCGCGACCGATCTCGAATCCAAAGGGATTTCGAGTGGATTTCGTCCCCGTAGGCAGGCTGGAAATCAGGAGAAGCGAGTCAGGAGAGGCTCGTTACGCCCAACAGGCGGCACAGCACGCGGCAATATCCGTCCCAAATCGTATCACGCCGCGCTTCGTCCCTGTTAGTACAGGCTCGCCAGTCAGCGCAGTGCGCGCGCCGCGCTCCTCTGTGACGGGAGGTGTAACAGCGAGGCTCTTGAACAGCTGACCACGAATGCGTCCGGATTATCATGATGACCGACCACGACATGGTGACCATCGAACCGCTCACCGCGACAGACGCTCACCCTGCTCTGGGCCGGGAGGGTCGTTTCGCCGCACGCGGCGAGCCACTTGCGGCCGTCGACTATTTTCTCGAGCACGAGGGGGTCCTCTACCCACACCCTCTGCGGGCTGAGGCCGACGGTTCGGTTTGCGTGTACCCCGAAGCGCCCGGCCGCTACTGGCTGCATGCCTCCTGGCGCTCGGCGGAGGGTGAAACAGGGTGGTCACGCCGAGAGTTTCACGTCAGGGGGGCCCAGGGGTTAGGGCCGCAGCGGGTCAAGACGGAGGGCGAGACACTGTGGGTGCCGACGGCGTGGGATGCTCAGCTGCTGGGGGCGCACGAAGAGGTCGTGTTCTTCGAACTGCAGAAGATCATTCGTCCCGGTGCGACGGTGTATGACATCGGCGCCAACGTCGGACTTTTCTCGACTCGTTTCGCAAGATGGATTGGAGCTGAGGGCTGGCTGTACGCCCTCGAGCCAAACCCCGTCTGCGTATACTTTCTTCGCGCCAACCTGGAGCACGTCGGCATACGCAATTACACGATTCTCCCCGTGGCCGCCTCGGACCGCCGCAGCGATTGCGGGTTCAGCCTCAATTACGGGAGCAGTCTCATCGGCGTCGGCGCTGACTCGCCGGTTGCGGGCAAGCCGGGCCATCAGATCCGCGTCGAGGGAGAGAGGGTGGATGCGCTCGTCGCGCGTCTCAATCTCAGGGCGCCCGACTTCATCAAGCTTGACGTGGAAGGCGCCGAAGCAAGTGTCGTCGCCGGGATGATGGAGACCCTCGAGAAGAATCGACCCGGCTTGATGGTCGAGCTGCACGGGCGGCACGCAGCATCACAGACGCTTCGGATTCTGGCCTCGTTGAACTATCGCTATCTGTTGTGCTCCACGGCAACGCGATATTCGACGGGTCAAGCTTTGCTCGACGCTTTGCCGGAAGCGTGCGTTCAAGTCATCGGGTACGCCTGACATCTTGGCGACGGCGCCGCCGGCGCCTGGCCCGCCAACGCCATCGACATCGCGCCGACTCCGATCAACGCTGGAAGCCGCCGGTTCCGAACCGTCAGATTCCCAGCGGCTGCTCGCCCCGTAACGCGCTCGTTCACGCCCATTCGACCTGGTCGCACCCCTCCACGCCGCCTGTCCAGGAACGCTCGTGCACCCGCCAACTGGGCGATGGACTCGCAGCCGCTCTCGCTGTATATTCCGCCCATACACGACGTGGAGGGCCATGAGGAACCGAACCTTCATCCTGCTTCTTCTCCTTTCAGTGCTTTCGTGGACGCCGGCCTCTGGACTGGCCCAGGAAGGGCACCCGTTGACCGGCTCTTGGACCGGAGACTGGGGGCCGAGTCCGACCGAACGCAGCAACATCACCCTCGTCATGGAGTGGGAAGGTGAAAAGATTGGGGGATTCGTTCTGCTGGGCGCGACTTCCGTCCCAATCGTCGCCGTCGCCGTCAATGTGGCAGACTGGACGGTCCGTCTCGAAGCGAAGGGAAAAGATGCGAAGGGCAACGCGATCGACGTCGCAGCCGATGGCCGGCTCGAAAACATCGGGTCTGCCCATCGGACGCTCACAGGCACCTGGAGCCAAGGCACCGCCAAAGGCGACTTCAAGATCACGAGAGACTAGGGATCGTGGTTCTGCACGAGGAACGAACATGATGCGGGTCTTGGCCGCAAGTCTGAGCATGCTGCTGCTGCTCGTCGCGCCGCTGCCGGCGCACCATTCGCATTCCGCAACGTACGACGGCGAACGACAGGTCACCCTTCAGGGAGTCGTCACGAGAATCGAATGGGTGAATCCTCACGCGTACCTGTTCGTCGACGATGCCGAGAGCGATGGGACGGTCACGAACTGGGCCGTCGAAGTCGGCAGGCCCTTCGACCTCGAACGAGCCGGGTGGACCAACACGTCGCTCAAGGTGGGCGAGGTGGTGTCCGTCAGAGGCGTACCGGCCAGGAGCCAGAGTAAGCGGGCGTTTGGCGCTTCGATCACCCGCGTCAGCGACAAGCAACAATTGTTCGTCGTCCCGGCCGCGAAGCCTGGCGCGCAGGCGAAGAAGGAGCCCACCCCGCGCTGGCCAGACGGTCAGGTGCGGCTCGGTCCGCGGCCGGGGGAGAAAGGATTCTGGGGCCGGGCGAGCGCCGTCGGGATGGTGGAGAACAAGGCCGGCGACATCCGGATGAACGGCGATGCGCTGTTGTTCGACCTGGCCGATGCGGACCGGGTCGCTCCGTTCCGCCCCTGGTCGAGGGCGCTGTATCTGTTCCGTCAGCGCAACCTTCTGGTCGATGATCCGCTCTCGCGCTGCCTGGCGCCCGGCGGGCCTCGCCAGTTCCAGGGCGCCTACGGATTCCAGTTCGTCGAGCAGCGGGAGCTGAAGCGCATCCTCGTGCTGCTGGGGGGCGAGAACAGGAACTGGCATCCGATATTCATGGATGGCCGGAAATTGAACACCGAGGAGCTCGCTGCCAGCCCCACCTATTACGGCACGTCCAGCGGACGGTGGGAAAAAGACACGCTGGTCGTCGAGACGACGGGGTTCAACGAGCGATTCTGGCTCGGGAACGGAGGCCTGCCCAGCACCACGGCTCTCCGCCTGACCGAGCGCTTCTCGCGGCCCGATTACGCTACACTGAGATACGAGGTGACCGTCGACGATGCACGGGCGTACACGAGGCCCTGGACCGCGGCCTGGACCGTCGAATGGGTGCCGGACAGAGAGATCCAGGAGTATTTCTGCGAGGAGAATGCCGAGACGACTTTCATCCGCTGAAACAAGAGGAGGACGAGCAATGAGGCGCAATGCAATGGGTTTGGCGGCTGTCTTCGGCCTGGTGCTGTTGGGTGTGTCGCCGGTTGTCGGGCATCACTCCTTCGATGTGCAATTCGACAGCAACAAGACCCGCGACATCACCGGAGTCATCACGAAGGTGGACTGGATCAACCCGCACGCCTACCTTCACGTGAACGTCGTCGAGGAAGACGGCAAGGTCGTCAACTTCAAAATCGAGATGGGCCCGCCGTACGCCATCATGCGGAACAACAACGAATGCTGCGGCGGCTGGAACAACAGCATCCTGAAGATCGGGTCCACCGTGACGATCCAGAACGCCGCACTCGACCGGGAAGGGAAACCGGAAGCCGGCGCCACCCGAGACACCTGGCTGGTCGTGCCCAGCCACAAGGAAAAATTGACGATGAGGTAGCGCGAAACCTCCGGCGTGTCGTCTCACGGCAAGGGAGGGCTCGTTCCATGTTGCTGAGTTTCAAGACCACGGCCGCAACCCTGTTGCTCCTGGCGATGGCCGGCGCACCGGCATTCGCGCAGGATCCGCCGCCGCGATGGCCCGATGGCAAAATCGGTCTCGGCTCGACGCCGGGTGCCGAGGGGTATTGGCAGGTCCGGCCTGGCGCCGGCGGCGGTGCGAACCCGCTCAATATCCCGGGCCCCGTCACCCCGAAACCGGATCAGGTACCCTTCCAGCCTTGGGCAAGGGCGGTGTACCAGAATCGACAGAAAGAGGCGGAGACAAATTACCCCCCGACCGTGCGTTGCAAGCCGGCGGGAGGGCCGGCCTTCTGGAGCTCTCCCGGGTTCGACATCGTACAGGTGCCTGGCGAAGACAAGATCTATATCATCAACATCGCGGGGCCTCACTCATGGCGAGTCGTCTACATGGATGGTCGGCCGCATCCCAAGGACCTGCGCCCGAGCTATCTGGGGCACTCCGTCGGCAAGTGGGAGGGGGACACGCTCGTGATCGAGACCACGGGCTTCAATGAGAAAACGTGGATTCACGGATCGTATCCGACGACCAAACAGTTGAAGATCGTCGAGCGCATTACCCGGCCGGCTCTGAACCTCCTCACGTACCGCTTCACGATCGACGATCCCGGGGCGTACACGAAACCGTGGGAAGCGGGCGGTTGGAACAACACGCGGTGGCTTCCCAAGGACGAGCCGTTTGAATACATCTGTCAGGACGACAGGTTTTGAACAGCTCGTTGCGCTCTTCTTTCTCGCCGGCGCCGTAGGCGCCCAGGCGCCGGCGGGCACCGAACTCGTTCCCATTCCCGCCGGCCCGTTCACGATGGGCAGCGACAACGGGCCGGACGACGAACGTCCGTCGCATCGCGTCGACGTCGCGGCGTTCTCGATCGACCGCACACCGGTCACCAACGCGCAGGCTGCGGAATTCCTCAACGCAAAGGGCCCGACCGGACCGAAGGGCGACGACTGGTTCCAATGGGACGACGCCGACGCGCGCGTGCGCAGGAAGGGCGATCGATGGGTTCCCGACGCCGGGTACGAGAATCACCCGATCCTGGAATTCTCGTGGTCCGGCGCCCGCGAGTACTGCGCGTGGGTCGGCAAGCGGCTGCCCACGGAAACGGAGTGGGAGAAGGCGGCGCGTGGAACCGACGGCCGCCAGTTCCCCTGGGGCAACGCGGCGCCCGATCGCAAACGCGCTCAGCACAACGCAGGGTGGGCCGGCACGGCGCCAGTCGGACAGCTTTCGTCCGGAGCCAGCCCCTACGGTGTTCTCGATCTCTCGGGGAACGCGTGGGAGTGGGTCAGCAGCCTCTACCGGCCGTACCCCTACGATGCGAAGGACGGGCGTGAGGATCCAGTGTCGGGCGAGGAGCGCGCGACCCGTGGCGGCGGCCAGGACTCGCCTGCCGCGCACCTCACGACCACCTATCGCGGACGCGGGCTCTCGCGCGGTCCGCGCGGCGGACACCACAATATCGGGTTCAGGTGCGCACTCTCGAAGGCTTAGGGCTTAGGGCTTAGGGCTTAGGGCTTAGGGCTTAGGACCGGCCTAAGCCATGAGCCTTAAGCCTTGAGCGTTGAGCCCGGCGCTCGGTCGCGCCGTTGTAAACTGCGTTGGCAGTGTCCAATCCCCAGCCAGTGGCCGTGACAGACGACCTGATGTCGGGCGCAGAGTTCCTGGCCAGCTTGTGCGACGGCCGGGCCGTGTACCTCTATGGGGAACGCGTGGCCGATGTCACGACGCATCCGGCCTTTCGCAACTCGGCCGCCTCGCTGGCACGGTTGTACGATGCGCTGCGGGATCCCGACCAGCGCGACGCGCTGACGACGATCGATCGATACGGCATTCGAACACATCGTTTTTTCGCACCGAGCTATTCGGCCGCCGAGTTGTTCTCCGCGCGCGATGCGATCGCGCGCTGGGCCCGCTTGACCTACGGCTTCATGGGCCGCACGCCGGACTACAAGGCTTCGTTCATGGCCACACTGGGTGCGAATCCGGAGTTCTACGCGCCGTACGAGCAGAACGCCCGGGACTGGTATCGACGCTACGCAACCAAAGCGCTGTACTTGAATCACGTGCTCATCAACCCGCCGGTGGACCGCAGTCGGCCGGTACACGAGGTCGCCGATGTATTCCTCCACGTCGTGCGTGAAACGGATGCCGGCGCCGTGGTGTCGGGGGCGAAGATGCTCGCAACCGGATCCGCGCTGACGCACGCCACCTTCGTCGCGCAGAACAGCGCGGTGACGCTGGAGGCCGGCAAGGCCGAAGATTATGCCATTGTCTTCATTGCCCCGATGGATACGCCGGGTACGCGCCTGCTGTGCCGGCCGTCGTATGAGCAAAATGCGCATAGTCCCTTCGATCATCCGCTCTCCAGCCGTTTCGACGAGAACGACGCGGTGCTGATTTTCGACGAGGCGCTCATCCCCTGGGAGAACTTTCTTGTCTACCGGAACGTCGAGCGCGCGAACTCGTTCTATCCAGCATCCGGGTTCTTCAACCGATACAACTTCCAGGCGGGAACCCGGCTCGCGGTGAAACTCGATTTCATGACCGGGCTGCTCGCCCGCGGCGTGGCCTACAACGGCACCGACAGCTTCCGCGGGGTGCAAGTCGCCCTTGGGGACGTCGTCGCCTGGCGCACGTTGATCTGGGCCATGACCACCGCGATGGCTGCCGACCCGCAGCCTGGGCCGGGCGGTTCCGTCATCCCGCGAAGCGAGTACGCCGCCACGATGCGCATCTTCGCGACGTCCGCCTGGCCGGTGGTCAAGGAGATCTTCGAGAACGTCCTGGGCGGCGCTCCGCTGGTGGCGCCATCCGGCCGCGAGGATTTGGCGAATCCTGAGCTGCGCCCCCTCATCGACCGGTACTATCGCGGCACGGGCGCCACGGCGCTCGAACGCATCAAGCTCTTCAAGCTCGTTTGGGACGCGATCGGGACCGAGTTTGGAGGGCGTCACGAGCTCTACGAGCGCAACTACGCCGGCAACCACGAGCAGATTCGCGTCGACGCCGTGAATTTCGCCCGCCGCACGGGCGTGCTGGATGAGTGCGTCCGACTCGTCGACCAGTGTCTGGCCGATTACGACCTTGACGGTTGGACGAAGGACACCTGGCACTAGCGCTGCTGGCGTTCCGGAGCCGAGGCGCGGGGGAGGTTATACTTCCGCGAGCGCGCGTTCAGTTCTTCGACGTGCTCAACCTTGTCCGACGTCGCCTGGGTCAGAGCGCATGGTTCTCGGCGCCGCGCGCGTTTGCGGCGCCGGAGCGGGCGCGGCCAGCGGGCCGCCAGCCGCCATCAATCCCGTCGCCGCCAGTCCCGCCATTTGGACAAACTCGCGCCTATTCGTCTTCCAGCCATGATCTTCATTTGTGTTTCGCTTCCGGAGCAGGCGCTTTGCAGGCCCAGTTCGCCCCGTCTTTCAAGTCGCCCGTTCCCTTGTATTCTGCGTATTGCGGATATGGGCACAGCGGACGCGTGAGACCTTGCGCTCCGGTTCCCATCATCTGATCCGGAGCGATCCCCTTTTCGACCCATTTCTCCAGCGTGCCGATGGAGTCGAACGTGTTGACGCCGGGACCGCCGCCGCAATGGCCCATGCCAGGCGCCATGAACAGACGCATCCAGTCGCTCTGGTTGTTCCCCATCTTGCCAAGCACGGAGTCGTAGTACCAAATCGTTGTTTCGGGAGTGATGCCCGTGTCGGCCCACCCATGCGTCAACAGCAGTTTTCCGCCACTTTTCTTGAACTTGCTGAGATCCGGATTCACGGCGTCGACGTAGCCGACCGCCTTATCGATGAGCGGCATGTCTCGGTCGAGATCGAAGGCATGCCAATCAAGGTTCGGCTCGTTGAAGGCGATGCGGACGATGTCGAACGTGCCGCCCGGCGACTGATTCGTTCCGCGAAGCGCGCCTATTGGATTACCGAGTGCCTGTCCCGAAAAGATCAACTCGCCTTTTGCGTTCTTCACACCACCGTAGAAGGTATCGACGGTCTTCATTTGCGCCGCGGTCAGGCATGTCGCATCGTCCTTCCCTGCAGGACATAGCAGCTTCGAGAAGTCCACGTTGCACTGTCGCGGATTGTTGAGGAACCCCTCCTTGAGCGTGTCGCAGGTGCTCGTGACCGTCTGATTCACGAGCGCGGCTTTCTCCGTGGTGAGGTTTCCTTCCGGGTGACGTGAAAGCCCGATGCTTCGGGCAACGCCCGCTGTCCACATATGAATGTGACGGTTCGCCAGAGAACCGGCGATGATCCCGTCATAGTCGTCGGGATATCTCTGGGCCTCCATCAGCGCCATGCGTCCGCCGGTGGAGCATCCTTTGAAATAGGAGTACTTTGCGCTCTGCTCGTAGAACGCCTTGACGATCTGCTTGGCCTTGATCGTCATCTCGTGGGTGGCGCGGTAGCCGAAGTCGATCATCTTGTCGGGATGGCCGATGGCCCAGTTGCCGCCCTGCTCCTGGTGGCCGGTGTCAGTGCCCGCAGTGGCGTATCCAAGCCGCAGTGCCTGCGGCATGTCATTCGTCAAGCCCTGGATAGATCCCGCAAAGCCGCCGTTCCCAACGCCCATGAATTTTCCGTTCCAGTTTTGGCTTGGCAGCCAGAGCTCCATGTTGATCAAGGAATCGGAGGTCGGCTTCAGAACCATCTGAACGCGGCAATGGGCGGGGATGTTCCTCGGTGGGGCACCGCCTCGCGACGCCGGTTGTTGTGCGTTCTGCGGCGCTGCTCCTTGCGCTTGCGGCACTCCCCCTCCCGGGGCAGCCCCGCGTGCACCGCCCCCACCTGCTCCGCGCGCAGGAGGCGGACCTTCCGGCACAACGACCGCGCTGGTAATGGTGGCGTCGGCCAGCTGAAGGCCTGTCAGACTCTCGCACGGTGTTGCAGCGACGGCGGCGGCCAGGAGCAGAAACGCGCTGCCTGTCATGGCGCCCTCCTCGAACAGGAATCTCTTTCTACTCAAGCCGCGTATAGGTTCGACGGGTTTCGCTCTTTCCATCCGCCGACTTGGCGGTCTGAACCATCGTGTTGTTGTTGTTGGAGAACGTCAGTTCCGAGTTAGGCGGGACGGTTCCCAGATTACCGGTCTGGATTCGGACACCCATGTCCGCTCCCTCGTTTATTGCCATGAACGCATATTGATAAAGGGTTGTTCCCTTGACCTCATAGCGACCGGCGCTGGTCCCAACCTGCGCCCAGTGTTCGTAACTGGCTAGCTTTTCGGCCTCGGTCAGGTTAGCAGGGTCCTTGGCCGGCGTAAGAACTGGTCGCGCCGGTCGTGGCGGTAACCCACCGTCCTGCGTAATGAAGGTGTAATACCCGTTCTTGTAGATGAAAATACTGGGCAGCCGTACCGGGTTTGTCGCAGGATTTGCTCCTGTCCTCACGACCGACGTGCCTTTCCACACTCCATCGATGGGGTTTGTGCCCGCGCGTGGCACATCCAGGCGCGTATACCTCCGCCGCGTGACCGTTTTCCCATCGGCCGTCGTCTGAATCAACACGAGCGCGTTGCCCTCGAATGTGATGTCTTGGCCGAGAACGGGCGTTGTTGCCAAAGTCAGATTGCCGGTTTTGTTTCTCGCAATCAATTCGGCCCCTTGGTTCTTGTCGACCAACGCATATTGAAACCACTTTCCGCCCCTGACTTCGTACGCGCCGGCAACAGCGACGAACTGTCGCCAATGTTCGTATCGCGCAAGTTTCTCGGCAGTGTTGAGATTGTTCGGGTCCTTCGGAGGTGCGAGAACCAACCGCGGCGGACCGTCGTAGAGGAACCGGCTGTAGTACTTCTTTGTCCAGATATTGATGTTGAACGGGCGATCTGGAATGTTGTTTCCAGCATTCGGGCCCGTCGCAATGACCGACGTCGTCCTCCACACGCCTTCGATTGACGGAGGCGCTGCCGGTTTCGCCTGACTGAACCCGACGTTCGCAGCGGCCGCTACGAGTCCAACTACCGCCACCGCCACGAGACACGCTCGCATGCTGCACCTCCTCAAAATGCTGCGGGAACAGCGGCTCGATGCTATTGAACGTCGTCGCAGAGCTCGCTGACGATGCAGACGCTCTCCAGCGTGCGACCCATCAGCGGCGCTTCGAGTCCACGCTCCGTCATCAGCTTGCGGAAGAGCAGTCCAGCCTCGGGGTGTGCAATAGCTGATTGCACACCGACCCGTACGAGGCCGTCGGCGTAGTCGACCGGTTGCCACGTATGAGCTTTGAGGCGGCCGCCGGCATCGTTGCCGACCATGCCGTAATCCCTCGTATCCAGCCGGGCGCCGGCATCGACGAGCATCTGGATGACGGCCGGGCGACCCTTGTGTCCCGCCCCATGCAGCGCCGTCCGGCCGGTGTCGGCCTGGACGTTCGGGTCGACTCCGAGGTCGAGAAGCAGCTTCACGGCCTCCACGTTCGCCGCCTCCGACCACTCGGTCGTGACGCCTTCCACCCAGCCAATGCCGGCCGCGACCTGCAGGGCCGTCACGTTCAATTCGGTAGCAATTTTCGGATCGGCGCCATGCGCGAGGAGTAGTTTCATCAGGGCGAGATCGCTCGACTGGGACGCGCGCAGAAACGCCGTGGCGCCCCGCTCATCGAGCCACTGGTTCGTGAAGACCGTTCGCGTCTCGGTACTATCCTTGACGCGAGCATTCACGTCGGTGCCTTTGTCGAGCAACAGCTTGATGAAATCGAGATGCTCCAGGTCCGCCTTCCGGACCGGGTAATCTCCGTTCTCGATATTCCGGTTGTCCGTTGCCAGGTACAGAGGTGTCCACCCGCCGTTGTTCGCCAGATCGGGATCGGCGCCGTGATCCAGAAGGTAAGCGGCCAACTTGTAATGCCGATTCTGCGTTGCGACGAGCAGAGGGCTCCATCCGTAACCGGTCGTCTGATTGACGTCCGCCCCGGCAGCCAAAAGGATCTTCACAGACTCGAGGTCGTTGGTGCGGGCCGCATAGACGAGGGCGGTCAACTGTCCGCCATCAGCCGGACCCTCGCGGTCAAAGGGCGTTTGTCCTGCTGCAGCCTGTCCCTGCCCGCCGGCCGCGGCTCTCGCCTGGTCGGCAGCCGCCCGGGCCGCCTGTTCTTTTCGCGGGTCGCCGGCCTTGCCAAGCGCAGGTCCACGGCCGCGCGGCGCGCCGGCCGATCGAGCTTTGACATCGGCGCCATGGTCGACGAGGGCCTTCACAGCGCCGGGATGTGCTTCGTCGGCCGCCCACATGAGCGGTGTCGTCCCGCGGAGGTCCTCCTTCGCGTTCACGTCGGCCCCGTGATCGAGCAGCATCGTGACGGCGGCGGGATTCCCGTTCCGGGCCGCCAACATGAGCGCTGTCTTACCGAACGGGAGCTTCTCATTCGGATCGGCGCCAGCGCCGAGCAGAATCGCAAGGATTTCGGGGTTGCCGGCTGTCGCGGCGAGCGACAACGGCGTGGCTCCGTCTCGAGTCGCCGCGTGGACGTTCGCGCCGGCTTCAATAAGCACTTTCGCAAAGGCAGAGTCGTCCCGGTACACGGCCCAGTGGAGTGCCGTCGCACCGTCAGCCTGACGAGCATCGACGTCCGCATGTTGCGCCAGCAGCGCCCGGACGGCCTCGGTGTCGCCGATCATGGCGAAGTCGGCCACCGTTCGGTCGGCTGCGATCGCCCCGTGAATCGCGGATGTGGCCAGGACCAGTACCGCCGCGCTGCCGAGAAGAATGCGTTTGAGGCTCATAGTCTAATTCCCAGTTAAGCGGTTGACGGACGTCCTGACCGACGCGCTCCAGTGGAATCCGACTGACCAGCCGACGTAAGGCAAGAGCAATGTAGATCCCGTCTCTGCCGGTGTCAATCGACAACGCAATTGACAACTTAGAACTACGAACTTAGAACTAACAACTTGTAACCAAACGAGTTTGGCCCTCGAGCCAGCGCGACGGTTGACGGCTCAGGGCTCAAGGAGCTTGCCCACCAAAGGGGTGGCACGGGTTGAGGATTGAAGTGCGATTCGCTAAGTTGAGATCTGTCAGTTGTGAGTTGTTGAAACGCCCGACAAGGAGCCTCACCATGCCGATCGCTCTTCCACACGCTATCAGGACGCTGCTGGCAGAAAAAGCCTACGGACATGTCGTCACCCTCAATGCCAAGGGGCTGCCGCGGGTCACGATGGTGTGGATGGACGTGGATGGTGACGAAGTCCTCTTTAATACAGCCGAGGGACGAAAGAAGACGCAGGACCTGCGGAGGAATCCACGCGTGATCGTCTCCGTTCAGGACCCCAATGTCCCCCAGGCGTATGCCGTCTTTCATGGAACAGCTCGCATCACGACGGAAGGTGCGCGTGCTCACATCGACAAGCTCACCCGGCGGTTCATGGGCGTCGACACGTATCCCGGCCCTGCGACCGAGACGCGGTTGATCGTGCGGATCAGTGTCGATCGGATCAGCGGCGTCGCTCCCGGCTTCAAAACGTGGACGTAGTTGAAGAACCTTCAGGCGTGGCCACGTGCGTTCTCCGAGAATCGCGCGCGTAGTCTACTTGGCCTCCAGCCCCGTGATACGGATGCCGCTGTGGTGAACGCGGTAGCGGCGGTTCACCGAGATCAGGAGGGCCGTCAGACTTTCCACAATGCGAGCCATTTCGAGCGGGCCCGCGTCAATCGGACGCAAGCCTGGGATCAACTCCACCAGGGAGAAGAGCGTCTTCTTGGCCGCGTCGTCATCGCCACACACGAGGATGTCGCAGTCAGGCGTGAGGGACAGATTCTGCAACGCTTCGGCCGACAGGCTGTGAAAAGCCGCCAACACTGGCGTGCCGGCAGGTGTCAACTCACGAACCTGCTCGGCTGCCGACCCCTGCCAAACCCCCAGAATCCGCGTCGGCTTGCCTCCAACCGTGGCGGCCAGGGGAACGGTCGTGTCCACCAGAATGGCATC
>DATLLJ010000125.1:0-3613 GCA_035537875.1 Vicinamibacterales bacterium
CTTCTGGTTCTGGTGCAGGCTCATCGACAGGGACAGGCGGCGTGACCGGTGGCGGTTCTTCAACCGGCGGCGGCGTCTGTGCGACGGGCTCGTGGATGGGCGGTGGAGGCGCCACCGGCGGCTCGGGCGTCGGCTCTTCCACAGCCGCGTCGTGCAGTTGCGCGACAGCGGGCTCTTCTGCCGGAGCGGTTGCTGCCGCAGGTCTGACGACCTTGACGAGGCGCGGCGGTCCCAGCACCGGTGCGGTCGGCTTCGGCGGCTCAGGCTTCTTGGCCACCGGTGCCTTCTTGCCACCCTTGGCCGGGACCGGGTGCTCCGCGAACATGTCGCCGCCGGGCAGCGAGATGTTCTTCTGGCGCGCCACGCGTTCGACGAACGAACGAGCCACCACTTCCTCAATCGTGCTCGATGCGCTTTTCAGCTCGATGCCGTGTTCGCGCTTGAGCAGCGACAGCACTTCCTGGCTCGTGGTGCCGAGCAGTTCCGCGACCTTGTAAATCCGGACCGTTGCCAAATTGATTCCTTCGCCTTAGCTCTTTTCCGTTTCCATCTCCGCCGGCGCCTCGTCGGCGTCCGCGGCCGGTTCTTCGGTCGTCGTCGCGTCCCCGGTCAGGACCTCGTCGGCGCTGGCTTCGGCCGCCGGTTCCTCGCCCGGTTCCTCGCCAGTTGCCTCGGACGTCGCGGATTCTTCCGCGACAGGCTCGTCGCCGCCCAGCGCGCCAAACTGCTCCTCGACCTCGCGGCGCTTCTCTTCCTCGCTCTTGATGTCGATGCGCCACCCGGTGAGCTTCGCCGCCAGGCGAACGTTCTGGCCCTTCTTGCCGATAGCGAGCGAGAGCTGCTTGTCCTCGACGACCACTTCCATGACACGCTCGGCGTCGTCGACGATCGTCACGCGCTGGACCTTGGCCGGGCTGAGCCCGTTGGTGACGAAGACGACCGGGTCGTCGGACCATTCGACGATGTCGATCTTTTCGCCGCGCAACTCGCGGATGATCGCCTGGACACGCGTGCCCTTCATGCCGACGCAGGCGCCGACCGGATCGACGTCGCGCTCGCGGGAGTAGACGGCGACCTTGGCCCGGTCGCCCGCCTCGCGAACGGCGCCGCGAATCATGACCGTGCCGTCGTAAATCTCCGGGACTTCCTGCTCGAACAACTTGATCAGCAGTGCCGGGTCGGTCCGCGACAGCAGAATCTGCGGGCCCTTGGCGCTGCGATTGACGCCTTTGATGACGGCGCGGATTCGCTCGCCGGGCGTGTAGCTTTCGGCGCGCGACTGTTCCTTGCGCGGCAGCACCGCTTCGACGCGGCCGATCTCGACGATCAGGTCGCCGTTCTCGAAGCGCTTGACCGTGCTGTTAATCACTTCGCCGACGCGGTCGTTGTATTCCGCGAAGATGTTCTCGCGCTCGGCCTCGCGCACCTTCTGGAAGATCACCTGTTTGGCCGTCTGCGCGGCGATGCGCCCGAGCACGTCCGTGCGCTTCGGGAACTCGATCTCCATGTCGACTTCAGCCTCGTCGCCGTAGAGATCCTGCGCTTCCTTGAGCGAGATCTCGGTCGCCGGATCGGCGACTTCCTGGACGATGTGCTTCGTGGCGAACAGGTCGACCTGGCCCGTTTCCTGGTTGAACCGCGTTTTCAGGTTCTCATTGGTCTTGTAGTACTTGCGCGACGCGGTGAGGACCGCGTCCTCGATCGCGGTGATGATGGTGTCGGGCTCGATGCCTTTTTCCTTCGCGAGTGCCTCGATCGTCTGCATCAACGGGTTCTGCATAGCCCTCTAACCCCTAAAACTCCACATCCAGCCTGCCGCGCGTAATGAGTCGCAGCGGCAGCCGGTGCATTCGTCCCTTCGGCGCCTCGAGCAGCACGTCGCTGCCGTCCACCCCGCGGAGCCGCCCTTCGAACGCCTTCTGGTTGTCCACCGCTTCGCTGACGACCACCTTGGCCAGCCGGCCGGCAAAGCGGCGGTAGTCGTGCTCGCTGCGCAACGGCCGGTCAAGTCCCGGTGAGGAAACCTCCAGCGTGTAAGCGAAGGGGAGCGGATCCTCGACGTCGAGAATGGTGCTCATCTCGCGGTTGACCTGCTCACAGTCTTCGATGCTGACGCTGTCCTCCGGTGTTGCCGCCGGCCCCGGCCGATCGATGAACACGCGCACCACATGACCCGATGCTTCGCGACGGCTCTGAATCTCCCAGACCGTCAGGCCACGCGATGCCGCCACACGTTCGGCAATCGCCCGAATCTGCTCCAGCGGCTGCATTTAGGTTGCTGGGTAGCTGGGTTGCCTGGGTCGCTCTGGGTAGCCACCGAGCCATCTACAAACAAAAAAAGTGGGCACGAGCCCACTAGGACTTTCTCCCGCCTAGGTAACGTTCAAGTCTATCACGCTCCTGTAGTGTCCGCCTTCAGGCGGACCCGTCCCTTCTAGATAGACCCCAGCGGCCGTGCAAGCAGGTCGTAATCACGGCTGCCGACGACCTTGGCCTGTATGAACTGTCCGGCCGCGAATTCCGCTGGATCGCACTCGGTCAGGTAAACCAGCGGGTCAATATCCGGCGCCTGGCTCTCCAGCCGCGCCCGCAGTACGAGCTCGTGTTCGGCCGCCGGCCCGTCGACCACCAGCCGCACGGCGGTGCCGATACGGGCCTTCTGGGCGTCACCGACGATCCGCTTCTGGACCTTCATCAGACGGTTACGGCGTGAGGTTTTCATTCCCGCGCCCACGTCGTCTGCGAGCTGATGCGCGGACGTGCCTTCCTCGTGTGAATAGGTGAAGACGCCAACGTGATCGAAGCGGACCGTCTTCACGAAATCCTCGAGCTCCGCGACGTCCGCTTCGGTTTCTCCCGGGAAGCCGACGATGAAGGTCGTGCGCAGGCTGACGCCCGGGACACGAGTACGGATGCGGTCGAGCAGCTTCTCGTACGACGCACGCGTGCCGGGCCGCTTCATCCGTTTCAGCACCGAATCCGATGCGTGCTGGAGCGGCAGATCGATGTACTTGCAGACCTTCTCGCTTTCCGCCATCGCGTCGAGCACGTCGCCGCCGATAGTGGTCGGATACAGATACAGCATCCTGATCCACTCGAGCCCGTCTACGCGGTTCAACGCGCGGAGCAGGCGGGCGAGAGAACCGCGCTCCTGCCGATCGATTCCGTAGAAGCTGGTGTCCTGTGAGATCAGCAGCAGTTCCTTGACGCCGCTCGCGGCCAGGCGTTCCGCTTCGCGCAGGATGGAGTCGTGCGGCCGGCTGCGGTAATTCCCGCGCAGCTTCGGGATGATGCAGAACGCGCACTTGTAGTCGCACCCCTCGCCGATTTTCACGTAGGCGTAATGACGCGGCGTGGCGAGCAGACGCGGCGTGTCGGCGTCGTAGATGTAGGTAGGCAGAGCCGGGGACCTGGGATCCGGGATCCGGGATCCGGGACTGGGGAGTCGGGACTCGGGGCTCGGGATCCGGGGCTCGATCGGTTCGCCGTTGGCGCGCAGCAGCGGGATCAGTCCGGATCGCGAGTCCCGGGTCCCTGACCCCGCGATCGCTTCCACAATCGCCGGCACCTCGCCCGTGCCCAGCACGGCGTCGATCTCGGGAATCTGCTCGCG
>DATLLJ010000126.1:0-10177 GCA_035537875.1 Vicinamibacterales bacterium
AGAATGAGCGGCGTGGAGTGTCCGCGGTGCGGGGCCGCCATGCAGGAGCAGAAGCTCGACGGCCACCACGGGCGATCGATCGTCATCGATCTCTGCCACCCCTGCCAGTCCATCTGGTTCGACACGCGCGAGAGCCCGAGCCTGACGCCGGGTTCCACCCTGTCTCTCTTCCGGGTCATCGGAGAACACATCGCCCGGCCGGCCGGCTCGCGCGCCGACCTGGCGAAATGTCCGCGCTGCCGCGCGCGGCTGCACCGGACCCAGGACATGCAGCGCGCCACGCGATTTCAGTATCTGAGCTGCCCGCACGGCCACGGCCGGCTGACGACGTTCTTCGACTTCCTCCGCGAGAAGAACTTCATCCGCCCGTTAACGTCAGAACAGATCACGGAGCTGCGACGTAACATACAAATCGTCAACTGCTCCAACTGCGGCGCGCCGATCGATCTCGCCCGTGACGCTGCGTGTGGACACTGTCGATCGCCGGTGTCGATGCTGGACATGCGGCAGGCGGAACGCCTGGTCGCGCAACTGCGGGAAGCCGCAGAGCGCCCGACACAGCCGATCGACCCGGCGCTGCCGCTGGAGATGGCGCGCGCGCGCCGCGAAGTCGAAGAGGCCTTCCGAGCGGTGGAGGGCGACGAGATGTGGTGGCGGGAGGCGTCGCGTTCCGGCCTCGTCGCCGCGGGCTTGAACGCGATTGCGCGATGGCTGAAGACGTGACGTGCCGGTATGGTCCGCCTGAAGACACGACGTAAGGGCGGACACTACGTGAGGAGTGCCGAATGGGTCTGATGGATTTCATCAAGGGCGAGCTGCTCGAGATCATCGAGTGGACTGACGACTCGCGCGACACGCTCGCCTGGCGTTTCCCGGACGAGGACAAGGCCATCAAGCGGGGCGCCCAGCTGATCGTCCGCGAATCGCAGGTCGTGCAGTTCGTGTACCTCGGCGAGTTCGGGGACACGTTCGCTCCAGGGAAGCACAGGCTGATCACCGACAACATCCCCGTCCTGACGCGGATCAAATCGTGGCCCTACGGGTTCGAGTCGCCCTTCAAGGCCGACGTCTACTTCGTCGTCACGCGTCTCTTCACCGGCAACAAGTGGGGCACGTCCAATCCGGTGATGCTCCGCGACAACGACTTCGGTGTGGTCCGCGTGCGCGCCTTCGGTACCTACGATTTCAAAATCGTGGACGCGAAGATCTTTCTTCGGGAGGTCGCTGGATCCGACCACAATTTCCGGCTGGACGAGTTCAGCGACACGATGCGCTCGCGCATCGTCAGCATCTTCACCGACGCGCTGGCGTCGGCGAAGGTGCCGGTACTCGACGTGGCGTCGCGCTATACGGAGCTGGGTGATGCGCTCCTCCCGCTCATCAACCCGGCGGTGCAGTCGAAGTACGGCCTCGAGATCACCAGCTTCATCGTCGAGAACGTGTCGGTGCCACCGGAGGTCGAAGAGGCGGTCGACAAGCGATCGAGCATGTCGGCAATCGGCAATCTCAATGAGTTCGTGAAGTACCAGATGGGCAGGGGGCTCGAGGCCGGCAGCGGCGGCGCCGGACCGGCCGGCACGGCCGCGGAGCTGGCGGTGGGGTTCGGCCTGGCGCAGCAGATGATGCGCGACGGCTTTGCCGGCGGAACGGCGACGCCGACCGCAAGTCCCGCGCTCCCCGAGCTCATGAGCCCTGGAGAGGCGGCGCAGGCGCTCGGAGTATCAGAGGCCGACGTGATGGCGGTGCTCGAGTCCGGTGAGCTCAAAGGGAAGAAGATTGGCGCCACGTGGCGCATTCCGCGCGCCGCGCTGATGGCCTACATGGGCCCATAGCGATTGAATCAGTCCACTCCTTTGGAGGTCGCGGCCCTCGAGAAGCACGAGTGCCCCGCCTGCGGCGCTCAGGCCGAGTGGAACGCGACCACTCAGAAGCTCTCGTGTCCTTTCTGCGGCACCGAGTCGCCGTACAGGATAGACCGCGAGACCGGCAAGGTCGTTGAGGTCGATCTCGTGGCGACTCTGCGCGCGCTTCCAGAGGACGCGCGCGGATGGCACGAGGAGCGCCGCAGCGTCCAGTGCCAGTCGTGCCGCGCGGTGATGGTGTTCGAGGCGGCACGGGTCGGCCAGAACTGCGAGTTCTGCGGGTCGCCGGCGCTGGTTGACTACACGGAGATCAAGGCGCCAATCAGGCCGCAGGGCATCCTGCCGTTCCGCATCGACACGGGCCGCGTTCGCGACGCGATTCGCGGCTGGTGGCGCAGCAAATGGTTCGCGCCTGGACGCCTGGCGAAGACCGCGCTGGTCGACACGGTCCGCAGCATCTACATCCCTTACTGGACCTTTGACGCGCAGGTCCACTGCCCCTGGGAAGCCGAGGCCGGGTATCACTATTACGTTCCCGTGCCGACGAAGAAGGGCGTGCGGATGGAACGGCGGACGCGCTGGGAGCCCGCCTCCGGTGTGGTTGATACCTTCTTCGACGACGAGGCTGTGCCGGGAACGCAGGGGTTGCCGGTAACGCTTCTTCGACAGATCGAGCCGTTTCCAACGGGAGATGCCGTCGCGTACGACACGGCGTTTCTGTCGGGCCATGTGGTGGAGCACTACAAGGTCGTGCTGCTGGAAGCGGCGCAACACGGGCAAGACCAGATGAATGCGCGACTCGAACAGTTATGCGCGCAGCAAGTGCCCGGCGACACGTACCGCAACCTTCGCATCCACCCCGACTATTCGAACCGCACGTTCAAGCACGTGCTCGTTCCCGTGTGGGTGCTGTCGTACGATTACGGCAGGCGGGCGTTTCAGGTGATCGTGAACGGCTACACGGGCACGATTGCCGGTGAGTACCCGAAGAGCGTCTGGAAAATCCTGCTGCTCGTGGCTGCTGTGGTCCTGGCGGCTCTCCTGTTTGGGCTGATCAGCGAGAGTTGAGGTCAGCCGGATCGCGCTATTTAACAAAAACCTAACGATTTACGCCGCCGCCGACCTTGCGGCCCGGGTGCCCTAATTGCTAACATCCCGGCCGCTATCAGGCATAGGAGCAATAATGCGCACAGGAATCGGTCTGGTCCTTCTGCTCGGATTCGTGCTGGCCGGCGTCTCGCTGAAGGCCCACCACGCCGTGGCGGGCATTTACGACCTGAATAAAGAGGTCGTCCTCGAAGGCAAGCTGAAGAAGCTGAACTTCGTCAATCCACACGCGAGCATCGTGCTCACGGTCGCGGATAAGAAGGCGAAGGGCAAGCTTGTGGACTGGACGCTGACCACCGCCTCCGTCACGACTCTGACGACCCAGGGGTTCAGCAAGGGCACGATCAAGCCTGGTGACCCGCTCAAGGTGACCATCCTTCCCGCCATCAACGGCAACCCGGCGGGATACATTCGGCGTCTCGCGCTCGGTGATAAAGATTTCAAGTTCGACGTCGAGTAGTTGTATCCCTGGAGTTAGCCATGTGTGATCGACGAGCTCTCGCGACAGGTGTGCTCGCACTCGCTGTCGCAGTGAGTCAGCTGGAGTACGGCAGTGCGCAGGCGGCAGGGGCCGCTCCTCAGGGTCAGGGTGCCGCGCCGCAGGCGCCAAGAGGTGGCGGAGCGCCGCCAGCACCGCAGACACCTCCAGCCGGCGGAGCGCAGGGACGAGCCGGTGGTGGGGGTGGTGGTGGCGGCGCCGGCCGTGGCGCTGCCGGCGCCTTTACGCCGACGGACGGCGCCAAGGACCTGAAGACCGTCCTCTTCAACTGGACGTGGCGCATGGGGATGCTGCGCAGCGGTGCCGAGTCCGAGCTGGTCAAGACGCTCGACTACCACGCCGCGGGCGGCACCATTCAGGTCAACGGGCAGCCCTGCACGCTTACCAAGTACCGCGTCCAGGCCAACTACCAGGTGCCCGGCTGGCGGACGCAGATCGAGTGCACGTTCAAAAACAAACAGACGTACAAGAACGTGGAGACGCTGAGCGGCGATTACGCGTGGGATGAAGACATTCCCGGCGCCGAGCTCGTTGCCGGCCAGGGAAAGGCGACGCCCAATCCCGCCTCGCTCGTCGAGCGGCGGATCCGCCTCTGGGCCAGTCCTCACGGCGCGGTGAAGGCCGCCATCGCCGGCGCGGCTGGCATGTCGACGCTCGAATCGTTCGGCGAGAATCCGGCGGTGCTGCTCGATGCCCAGGCAAAGGCTGGAGCGAAGTCGACGACAACGCTGGAATGGCAGGGGGAAAAGGCCGTCCTGACGTTCCCGGTTCCAGGCGTGCCTGGCGCGACGGCCGTGGCGACGCTGACCAACTACCTGCCCGACAGCGTGGTCGTGACCAACGGGGCAGACAAGACGGAATTCATCTACGGCAAGTGGGCGGATTGGAACAACCCGCTGTTCAAGATTGATGCGCTGTACGCCGGGACGATGGTCGAGCGCAAGAACGGCATGGTCGTGCGCAGCGTGAATGCGAAGGTCACCGAAATCGGCCAGATCTACGTCGTCATGCCCGTGCCGGCGAGTGTGCAGAAGGCTGGAAAGTGAGGATTGCGATGAAACGAATTTCCGGAGCGCGGCTCCTCGCATGCACGGCGGCAATCCTCGCCGTGATCGGTTCGTCCTTGGTGGCGCAGGGCGGGTTTGGTGGCGGCCGTGGTGGCGGCGCACCGCAGGTCGATCCGACGACGTTACCGACGCCCAGGCTCGCAAATGGAAAGCCTGACCTGACTGGATCCTGGGGAGGCGGAGGCTGGAACTTCACTGGCTCCGGCGCCCCGGGTGCGACCGTGGGCGGCATGTTCCGGCGATGCACGCCCTTCCAGGCGAAGACCTGTATGGAGTGGACGAATCAGAGCCAGGACTGGCCGTTCATGTCGACCGCGCGGCTCGACATGCGGCTACCGCTCTACAAGCCCGAGCACTGGGACAAGATGATCGAGATGGATCAGTGGTCGAACCGGGACGATCCGGTCATGACCTGCCTGCCGCTCGGCATTCCGCGGCAGGGAGCGCCGGCGCGAATCTTCCACACCGACACCGACATCACGATGATCTACAGGGGTGGCAGTGACGGCGCTGGCGGGTACGCTGAGCACCGCATGATTGCGCTCGACGGGAAGCCGCACGATCCACGGCGAGCCGCAAACTACACCTACATGGGCTACACCGTGGGCAAGTGGGAAGGCGACACGCTCGTCCTCGACTCGATCGGGTTCTCCGACGAGACGTGGCTCGCGCGCGGCGGCTACTTCCACTCCGACCAGATGCGCGTCG
Organism: Vicinamibacterales bacterium; assembly: GCA_035537875.1. GTDB lineage: Bacteria > Acidobacteriota > Vicinamibacteria > Vicinamibacterales > CAVVIG01 > DATLLJ01. Next base: position 5,244 of record DATLLJ010000126.1, read on the forward strand.
TCGAAAAGTTCACGCGGACCGGGAACCAGATTCTTTACCAGGTGACGGTCGAGGACCCGGTAGTGCTCGTCGAGCCGTGGGTCATGCCTGACAGGAGGATGAACCTGGCTCCCAACAACACGATCATCGGCGAGCGGGGCAGCTGCACGGAGAGCGAGCACAAGGAAGTCAGCACCCAGATGCGTCACTGAGTCCCCGGAAGGCCTTAACGGCCTTCCTTGGGTCTGCTGGAACGGACAACGTTTGCTGGAATCTATCGAAACGAGCCAGCTCGGACTCTGGCTGCGTGAGTCGCCGTCGGTGTGGGCCTTTCCGATGGTGCTCACGCTTCACACAATCGGACTAGCGGTCCTGATCGGTGCGAGCTGGGTGCTCGATCTCCGCCTGCTTGGTATCGGCCGTCATGTTCCTCTGTCGGCCTTCCGCTGGGTTTTTCCCACCGTCGCTGTCGGCCTGGTCATCAATCTCGTGACCGGCGTGCTGCTCTTCATCAAGAACGCGACGGTTTGGGGGGTGGCGCTGCCGTTCTTCGTCAAGATGGCGCTGGTTGTCGCCAGCGTCGCCACGTTGCTGCCGATACGCGCAATCGTGTTGCGCGGCGGGGACGAAGCGCGCGATGTCGGCAGTAACGCGCGACTTCTCGCCGTGGCCTCGATTCTCACATGGAGCGCGGCGGTCACGGCGGGCCGTCTGCTCGCCTATCTCGTGGTGTAGGACCCTGTGACTCTCGCACACCTGCACCTGATCATGAACCACGTGCCCACCGTCGGATCGGTGGTCGCACTGGCACTGCTGATTCTCGGCTATGCGCGGCGCAACGAACACCTGAAGCATGTCGGCCTGGAACTGCTCTTTGTCATTGCCGTCCTCACTCTCCCCGTCTATGTGAGCGGCGTCGCCGCGCACCGGGAGCTGCGCGAAATCAAGGAAGTCTCCGACGACGCGATCCGGATCCACCAGGATGTGGCGCTCTTTGGGTTTGCCTGGATGGAGTTCGCCGGATTCATTGCCTGGGTTGCCTTGTGGCAGTGGCGACGCCGCGGTGCGGCGGCGCGCGGGCTTGTTCCGGTCGCCACGGCGCTCCTGATCGTGTCGCTCGCGGTGATGGGGCGTGCGGCAAATCTTGGCGGCGAGATTCGCCATCCTGAGATTCGCGCCGCTGACGCCGCCGCAGCCACGGCGGGCGATCCGAAACGCTTCGTCCAGTATTCGATTAATCAGGTAGCCGTGTACAGCCGTTGGATATGGCCCGCTGCGGAGGCGGTGCACTTCCTCGGCCTGTCGCTGTCGTTCGGTGTGCTGCTGGCCGTGAATCTGCGGATCCTCGGCGTGATGAAGCAGATCCCGTTTGCGGACGTGCATCGTCTGCTGCCGTGGGGCATGCTCGGTTTTGGCGCCAATCTCATCACCGGCATGTTCTTCTTCGTCGGGCAGCCTGGTCAGTACGTCGAAAGCAACCCGTTCTACTGGAAGGTCATCTTCCTGGTGATCGCCGGCGCGAATTTTCTCTATCTGACCGTATTCGGTAAGGCGTGGCGCGATGGCGACCACGACAGATTCACCCCGAACGTGGGCGACAAGGCGATGGCGCTGCTGTCGCTGACTGCGTGGCTCGGCGTGCTCTACGCGGGCCGTATGCTTCCTTTCCTGGGCAGGTCATTCTGAGATGATCGTCACGATTCCCACCGCGCTGACGGTTCTGGCGTGCCTGGTGATCGTTGGCGTCATCGGCTATCTGCTCGATCGCACGGCCTGAGCCGAACGACTTAAGCTAGCGCGCTGTTTTTGCGAGTTCTGCCCGGACGAACGTGGCCCGGTTGGCGACGTAGGGCACGATCCCCGTCCGTCCGTCGACGACCTGCTCGAAGGCCGGCAGCCATTCCTTCCCTTCGAGCTCGATGGACGAACGGATGGCCGGCCCAAGCTCGGTCACCTGCTGCGTGAACCGGTCCGGGAGGAAGAGGCGCTCAGAGAACTCGGCCATGCGGGCGAGGTACTTCGAGCGGAACGCTTCGACGGCGAAGACGCGCGACAGAAACCGGTTGTTCCCGTTCCAGGGGGCATGAATGGACAAGCTGCTGTTGATACGCCCGTTGCCGAACGAGAAGTCCTGGTCCCAGGCGATGAAGTGCATCCTGTTCGTATCAGGGTGGAGGTAGGTGTAGAAGTTCTGGCCGTTCTGGAGCAGGCTGTCGTGGTTGGCGATCCAGGCGAGAACAGCGAAGTACCGGGCGAAGTCGTCGAGGTCCAGATAGTCGCCGATCTGCGCGGCGAACTCTTCGTCCGTCGCTTTCGAGACGAGCCGGCCGAACGCCATGACCCGCTGCTTTTGCGCCTCGGTCAAATCGGTCTTGGGATCGTACGACTGGTTGTAAGCCGACCAGTCCGCGCCCCAATCGGTGAACAGCTCCTGAGTGGACGGCTTGAAGATCGCGCCCTTGCTGGTGTTGAACCGGTCTTCGGCGAAGTTCTCGTCGACGTTTTCAGATATTGAGTACAGGCCCAGATACCGCTTCTCGCCCTGCCCCTCGACGGTCAAATAGACCTGCGCGTAGGTCGTTCGCGGCGCGAGCGCGCCCGCGTCGCGATAGAGCCGGTAGGCGAGCACCTCGTTCATCCAGCCGGCGTCGGTGATGTTGTTCTGGAAGTTGATCGTGGTGAGGCCAGCCAGCTTCTGGCCCTTCACATGTTTGTTGAGGTCGACTTTGAGCGAGATCTTGTCGCTGCCGGCCCCTGTTGCCCGCAGGTACGAGCCATTCCCCTTGTAGCGGACCGCCACGTCGCGGAAGGTCCAGTCATCGATCTCGAGCGTGCCACGCACGTAGTCGAACTCGATGCCGCGGCGTCCCGCGACGCCATTGCGCCCTCCCGGCGGGCCGAGGAAGCGGCCGGCGCCGAATCCGAACCCACCCCCGGCGCCCTGCCGTGGCTGCAGCGCGCGCCACGCCTCGGCGGACAGCGTCAGATGCGCCTTCCAGACTTTCGCCGGCGAGAAGAATGCGGCCGCGTCGATTGACGTGACGTTCGTGGGAGTCACGTCCTGCCGGGCGGCGGACGGCGTCCCCAGCATGGCGAGGCCGATGCCGGCGACGGCGAACAAGCGGAGAAGAAGGCGGCGCATCACGACCGAGGCAGGATACGACGGCATGCAGCCGCGACACAATGACGCCGGCTTGAGATCGGCCATAACATCAGCGGGGAGGGTCCAGGTGTGAGCGACCTCTTTGTCGAAAGGTGGGGAACCGGAACTCCGGTGGTGCTGGTGCACGGCTCGCTGGCTACCGGAACGGACGAATGGCAGGCTCAGCGGCCGCTTGCCGACCAGGGCTTTCAACTGGTCGTATTCGATCGGCGCGGTTATGGGCAAAGCCCGGCGGCGCCTGGCGAAGATTTCGTACGGGATGGCGGTGACATCGCCGAACTGATGGGCGATGGTGCCCACCTGGTCGGTCATTCGTATGGCGGGCTTGGAGTCATGTTCGCCGCAGCGCGAAAGCCGGAGGCGACCCTGTCGCTGACGCTGTTGGAGCCAGGCGCGTTCGCGCTCGGCCAGCACCATCCGGCGGCGCGGGCACTCGTCGCCAAGGTTCGCGATCTGTGGGATCAGGATCTGCCGGACAAGGAGTGGGTGGTCCGCTTCCTGGAGATCGTTGGGAGCGAGCCTGACTCTCTGTCGGCGGAATTGCTCGCGTCGGCCGTCGCGCTGGGGCCAGTGCTCAGGCATGGGCGGCCGCCCTGGGAACCAGCGCTGCCGTTGACCGAGTTGTCATCCGCCAGGTTCCCGAAGCTCGTGGTTTCGGGCGGCCACAGCGCAGGATTCGACGCCATTTGTGACGACGTGGCCGAGCGGATCGGCGGCTCACGGCTGGTTGTCCCGGGTGCCGGCCACGAGATTCAGTTCGCAGGGGCACCGATCAATGAGGCGCTGCTCGCTCTGTGGCGCGGTGGGTCATCGCCTGCGATGTCGTGACTCGCGAGAGTTACAACGTGCTTCGGCGCAGCAGTGGAAACACCTTCGACACCTTGGCCAGAATGTAATCGCCGTACGTGCCTTCGAACTCGTGAACGCTTGCGCGATCCCATCGTTCATCTCGATCAGCGGCCACGAGTGTCGCGTCAGCTTCCACGATCGGACGGATGGCGGCGTCGAAATCCGGATCGAAAAAGAAGGGGAATGAAAGCCGATCGCGAGATGTGAGGTTACGAACGCGATGAGCTGTTGAGCGGTACTGGCCCGCCGTCATGCGGTCAAGCATGTCGCCGATGTTGCACACAAACGAGTTCCGAACAGGTGGAGCGGGAATCCAGCCGTCGGGGGACTTGACTTCGAGTCCGCCAGCATCGTCCTGCTTGAGGATGGTCAGAAGCCCGTAATCCGTGTGTTCCCCGACACCCCAACGAGGTTCGTCAGCCACTGCCGCGGGTTCGTGAGGATAGTTGAAGATGCGGAACAAGGTGAGCGGCTGCCGCGTGTAGCGGTCGGCAAAATACGAGGCGTCCAACCCCAGGCTCACCGCGATGCCTTCCATCAGGACGTGCCCGAGCTGTGTCATCGCATCCATGTACGCGAGCACGGCATCTCGCAGCGCCGGAGGGTTGCGGGGGAACAGGTTTGCCCCGTGCAGCGGCAATCCATTCTTGACACGCGGGTGATCGGGCGCGAGCTCCGCGCCGAAATAGATCCCCTCCTTGAGATCTGCCTGTCCGGACGTCAGCTCTGCTCCCACGGGGAAGTATCCCCGCCACGCGCGTCCGCCCCGCTCCATCGCGATTTCCATCTTGGCGGCGAGGTCCTGGGCAAAGAACTGGCGGCTGCATTCCTCGAGCCGCCGCTGCAACTGCTCGTCGACACCATGCCCGACGACGTAGAAGAAGCCTGAAGCGCGACAGGCCCGCCCAATCTCGTCCGCCACGCGCGAACGATCGCCCGCGCG
>DATLLJ010000127.1:0-8890 GCA_035537875.1 Vicinamibacterales bacterium
GATCCGACAAGCAGCTCGCCTCCGATCGCGTGTTCGCGCAGCACGGCCCCATCGTTCGGGGTCAGCACGTTGCTCCGCTATTCGCGGCAAAGCTCGTTCGATGGTCTGAGCATCCGGTGCTGTCCAAGCCTCCCGTGATTCGCGGAATCATCCCGACGGATGGCTCGCCTGCGCGGGTGGACATGTCCGTCGGAGATCAGCTGAGACAGCGAGCCGCGATGGGTGGTGAGAGGGAACGCGCCGAACTCGCCGCGTTCGAGGCGCTGTTGTCGAAGTGCATCGCGGACGCGCTTGTCGCGGAACTGGGGAAGGAAGCTCAGGCGCACGGAGTGGACGTGATGACGTGGCTCATGCGCGATAAGAGCACGGACGAATAGGGACGCATGCGCCCCGGACGCGACGTCCGTTGCTTGAGGATCAGCGGTTTCAACCGAACCGGAATGCCCGCTGCGTTCTATACTGGAGGGCCGGAGTCGGACTGTCGTGCTGCCCGAACCCCGGTTTGGCCCGGGAGGCCGAATCCCCGTAAGTGATCGCGGCACATTAGGGGGTCTTACACAATTCGTTACACAATTCGGGTTTGCTGGCTCAACCACTAGCCTGTAAACTGCTGATTCTAAAGATACGGAGAGATGTCCGAGTGGTTGAAGGAGCACGCTTGGAAAGCGTGTGTAGGGGAAACTCTACCGAGGGTTCGAATCCCTCTCTCTCCGCCAAACTCGCCCGGCGAGTCTGGCCGGTGCGTCTGGCTTCTAGGTTTCGATCGACTCGCGTTCCGCTCGTCGCGCGAAGGCAATCACGATCGGCTTGAGCATGCGTTCCTGAAGACTGGTGTTTGTCTACTGCTTCTCGTAGAACGCCACGGTATCGATGGTCTGTCCCTTCGCGTCCGTGCCCTTGGTGGTGGTGGTCCGCGTTTTCCCATCACCGGACACGGCAATGGTCTGAGTGACCGTGGGTGTCCCACCCTGTTTGCTGACGACTCGAATCGTCCTGGCGTCGATGCGTGTGAAAGCCGCCATATCACCGTATGGACTGCTGCCCACGACGGGATTGTCCTTCCCGTCATAGTTCGCCGTGATCGTCCAGTGATTCGCCGTGCCATCCGCACCCACCAAGTCAACGGTGAGCTTGACTCCGGCGCCCGCCGCCTCGATTTTGGTGCTGCCGCTCTTGAACGAGCTCTTCGATTTCGCGACGTTCAGTTTCCAGGTGCCAATCAGCGGATCACTGGACTGGGCGAGAGCCGCGATGCCGAGGACGATCGCCGAGGTCATCGCGACCGCCGTCAACAGAGACGCCTGACGTATTCCTGCGTGCATCGTGTCCTCCCTAGTTGTGCCGACTTGTTACGGACTTGTGTGCGACGTGGTGGCGAGAGGGGACCAGAATATGAATAGCCGGCGACAGTATAGGGCAGTTCCTGACTGCAACGCGTTCCGAAACGCTTTGGCGTTGGGACGGTGGAGACGAGGCTCGCCCTTCCCGTGAACGTTCAGCCATGCGAGGCAGCCCTCAAGGGCGAGCTCATAGGGGCCGGGCTGGGTCTTCTCGGGGTTGACGGATACACGGTATCCGTATATCGTGAACCCATGATCCAGTCGTTCGCGGACGCCACGACCGCGGACCTGTGGGAAGAGCGAAACAGCAAGGCCGCGCGCCGTGTCCCGCGAGGGTTGTGGCCGGTTGTGCATCGGAAGCTGACGATGCTCGACAGTGCCCAGCAGCTTGAGGATTTGGCCGCGGTGCCTGGCAATCGCCTCGAAGCCCTGACGGGAAACCGTAAGGGCCAGCACAGTATTCGCGTGAACCAGCAGTACCGGATCACGTTCCGATGGGAGAAACACGATGCGCACGACGTCTGCTGCGAAGACTACCACTGAGAACATTCCGCGCGACGCTTCCAGCCTGGGACCGGCGATTCACCCTGGCGAGATCCTCCTCGAGGAGTTCTTGAAGCCGCTCGAGATGACGCAGGCCGCGGCGGCGAGGACGCTGGGGATGTCCACCGTGCGCCTGAACGAGCTCGTGCGCGGCAAGCGGGGAGTCACCGCCGACACGGCGCTCCGACTCGCGCACCTCTTCAAGACGACGCCGCAGTTCTGGATGCACATGCAGGCCAACTTCGACCTGAAGGCAGCGATGGTTCGGCGGCGCGCGTTGAAGCTCGCTGCCGACACTGGATAGTGGGACTGGTTTGGCCTGGCTTGGTCTCGTAGGCGGTTGACGGTCCCTGCCGGTCTGCTCTGCTAGAATCAGGCACTCCAACCTTAGCCTACGTATGGCTCTAGCTGCCGGCGTTCGCCTCGGCCCGTATGAGATCCACTCTGCCATCGGGGCCGGCGGGATGGGAGAGGTGTGGAAGGCCCGAGATACCACCCTGGGCCGCGACGTCGCGCTCAAGATCCTCCCTGACCATCTGGCTCTGGACCTGGATCGGTTGGCCCGCTTCAAGCGTGAAGCGCAGATTCTCGCCTCGCTGAACCACCCCAACATCGGCGCGATCCATGGGTTCCAAGAAGCCGATGGCGTGCAGCCGTCTTCGCAAGGCTCCGGCGAGCCTGGACGAAGCCCGCAGGGCGTAGTCCGGGCCCTCGTATTGGAGCTCGTCGAAGGGCCGACGCTGGCGGATCGGATTGCGCAAGGCCCGATTCCGATTGATGAAGCGTTGCCGATCGCGCGGCAGATCGCGGAGGCACTCGAAGCGGCGCACGAACAGGGAATCATTCATCGGGATTTGAAGCCGGCCAACATCAAGCTGCGTCCTGACGGCGCGGTGAAGGTGTTGGATTTCGGGTTGGCGAAGGCGATCGACCCGGCCGTCGCTGTTGTCTCGCCCGATCCGTCCGTTTCACCGACGATCACGATCGCAGCGGCAACACATGTCGGCGTGATCCTCGGCACGGCCGCCTACATGAGCCCGGAACAGGCCCGGGGCCGACCGACCGATCGGCGCAGCGACGTCTGGGCGTTCGGCTGCCTCTTGTTCGAAATGCTCAGCGGCACCCGTGCGTTCAGTGGCGAGCACATCGCGGACACGCTTGCGGCCGTCCTCCACGGCCAGCCCGACTGGCAGGCCCTGCCCCGTGACACGCCCCCCGCGCTCGCTCGCCTGTTGCACCGCTGCCTGGAACGCGACTCGAAACAGCGTCTTCGTGACATCGGCGACGCGCGGCTCGAAATCCAGGACCTGCTCGCGTCGCCTGCAGAACCGTCGATAGCCTCGGCCCAACCCCGACCACTGGCGCGGCGCGTCGCGCCGCTCGCCGCGGCGGTGCTCGTGACGCCGGCGGCGATCGCGTACCTCACCTGGATGTTCACGGCGCCGCCTCCGCCCCACGTCCAGCGGTTCAACCTCGTGCTCCCCGACGGCGAGAGGTTCACGAACAGTGGCCGTAATCTGGTGGCGATTTCACCGTCGGGCACACACGTCGTCTACAGCGCCAACGATCGCCTCAATCTGCGTCCGTTCGATCAACTCGAAGCCACGCCTATTCGCGGCACCGAGCAGGGTGCACGGATGCCCTTCTTCTCGCCCGACGGCGAGTGGATTGGGTTCTGGCAAAGCGGGCTGCTCATGACGGTGGCCGCGACCGGCGGGGTGCCGATCAAGATCTGCGAAACCGACAACCCGTTCGGGGCGACGTGGTCTGATGACAACAGCATCCTGTACGGAAGCGGGCCGGCAGGTGTCTGGCGCGTGGCGGCCGATGGCGGCGTCCCGGAGCTCGTCGTCAAGGTTGCCGAAGGGGAGTCGGCCCACGGTCCTCAGCTCCTCCCGGCCAGCGAGTGGATCCTGTTCACACTGCGCCCTGCCGGTGCGACCTGGGACGATGCGCAGCTCGTGGCGCAGTCGATGCGGTCCGGCGAGCGTCGCGTCATCCATCAGGGTGGCAGGGACGGGCGGTACCTCGCCACGGGTCATCTGTTATATGCGAACGACCAGACCGTCCTGGCGATGGTGTTCGATCTCAGCCGCCTTCAGACCAGGGGCAGCGCCATTCCGATCCTTGAAGGCGTGCCGAACGCCGGGGTGTTGGGCGGTGCATCGCAGTTCGCGGTGGCCGGGAATGGCACGCTTGTATACGTCGCCCGTTTGAGCGCGGCAACTGGCATACCCGTCTGGGTCGATCGTGCCGGTCGCGAAGAATCGGCGCTGACGCCCGTACCGCTCCAGGGGGTCAGGCATCCTCGGATCTCTCCGGACGGCCGGCGGCTGGCCATTATCGTCGAGGGCGACGTCTGGGTGTATGACCTCGAGGGGCGACCGCCGATCAGGCTCACGCGCGAAGGCGCTCTGTACAGCCCGATCTGGACACACGATGGTCAACGCGTCATCTACGAGTCCGGCACACCTCAGGGGCTCTTCTCCATCCCAGCCGATGGGAGCGGAGCCGCATCCACAGCATCGCCTGTGGGCCACTACCACGCGATCGCGATGGCCGCGGATGGTCGCGGGCTCTTCGTCACCGACATCGACAATCAGACCGCCGGGACGAACACGGACGTGTCACGGATCGTGCCCGGAGAGGAGCCCAGCGTCCAGCCGCTCGTGGCAACGCCGTTCCGCGAGGGCTTCGAGGGCGCCTCCTTGTCTCCAGACGGACGCTGGCTCGTGTACGCCTCCGACACGACGGGCCAGCTCGAGATCTGGGTGCGACCGCTCGCGGCGCCCGGTGCTCCCGTGCGCGTGTCGCCGAACGGCGGGATCGAGCCGGTCTGGGCGAGGAGCGGGCGAGAGTTCTTCTACCTGGAGGGCAGACGGCTCATGATGGTGCCGGTCACTCCAAGTGCGACGTTCGACTTCAAGCCCCCGACGTTCCTGTTCGAGGCCCGGTACGCGCTGGAGGGCCAGCCGCCGTCGTACGATCTCGGGCCCGACGGGCGGTTTCTGATGATCTCAAGCCCGGCAACATCATGCTGACGAAGTCGGCCGCGAAGCTGCTCGATTTCGGCTTGGCGAAGGCAGGTGCTGGTGTTGTCGCTGGCACTAGCCTGTCGATGCTGCCGACAACTCCGCCGAACCTGACAGCAGAGGGAACCATCCTCGGAACGTTCCAGTTACATGGCGCCGGAGCGCGTCGAGCCAGGACTCGCACCATCGAGCAGCCCAGCATGCGCGTGCCGACGAACTAAGACATGTTGACGATTGGTTCTCGATTCGGCTCGTACGAAGTCCTGTCATCGCTCGGTCAGGGCGGGATGGGCGAGGTTTATCGCGTCCGTGATACGAAGCTCGGACGCGATGTCGCGATCAAGATCGTCTCTGATGGTTTCGGTCACGATCCTGAACGCCTTGCCCGCTTCCAACGTGAGGCCCATCTTCTTGCGTCACTGAATCATCCGCACATCGCCGCCATCTACGGTCTCGAGGAATCGAACGGCTCACAATTTCTCGTCCTGGAACTGGTCGAAGGCGGGACGCTGGCCCAGCGACTGAAGTCGAGACCTCTACCGGTTCCTGAGGCTCTTTCCGTCGCCCGCCAGATCGCTGACGCCCTGCAGGCCGCGCACGAAAAGGGCATCATCCATCGAGATCTCAAGCCCGCGAACATCGCGTTCACCGTTGACGGACAGGTGAAGGTGCTCGACTTCGGGTTGGCGAAGGCAGTCGAGTCGGAGTCGATGGCGGATGTGGCGAACTCGCCGACGATGACGCTGGGCGGGACGCAGGCCGGGGTCATCCTCGGAACGGCCCCATACATGGCCCCGGAGCAGGCGAAAGGTCGTCCGGCGGATAAGCGCAGCGACATCTGGGCATTGGGGTGCGTGCTGTATGAGATGCTGACCGGGAAGCGCGCGTTCGAAGGAGAGGACGTCAGCGACACGCTGGCATTCGTCATCACGAAGGAGCCGGAGTGGTCGGCGCTCCCCGCGGACGTGCCCCCGGCGATTCGTAAAGTCTTGCGCCGCTGCCTGGAAAAGGATCGCAAGCGGCGCTTCGCGGATATCGCTGACGTGCGGCTCGATATCGAGGATGCGCTGAATGCTGTGCCGGATGCGACGGCTGCCGTGATTGCGCCACCGGCCGGCCGCTCGAATCGCCGCCTCATTGCGATCGGATCCCTGGCCGCGGCCGCTGTCATCGCGATCGCCTTTTGGAGCGGACAGCGGCGAGCGTCACCCAGCCCTCCGGCACCCGTCGCGCGGTTTCTCGTCAACGTCGCACCCGCTGAACAGCTCCTCGCAGCGCCGGAGGATCGGGATACCGTCGAAGGCCGCCCGAGCCGCACCTCAATGACATGGTCGGTAGACGGCCGCTCGATCGTCTTCAGCGCTGCGGAAGGCGATCGACAACAGTTGTACATCCGCACCATCGATCGGCTTGTCGCAACTCCGCTACCGGGAACTCAGGGGGGGGCGATACCATTCGTCTCGCCCGACGGACGGTGGGTGGGGTTCTGGAGCTCCGGCGCGCTCAAGAAGGTCCCGATCGACGGGAGCGGACCCGCAACGACGATTTGCGAGACGACACTCCTCCCGTACGGCGCGACTTGGGGAGCCGACGACGCAATCATCTTTTCCCGTGGCACCGAAGGGTTGTGGCGCGTGCCAGCCACCGGCGGAACCGCCCAGGCCATCATCAAGCCGGATCTGACGAAGGGCGAATGGAAGTTTCTGTCACCTCAGCTGCTTCCTGGCGATGGGGCGGTCGTCTTCACCGTCACCCACACCGGGTTTCCTACGTGGGAAGACGACACCGAGGTCGTTGTGCACGTGTTCGCGACGGGCGAGCGGAAGGTGCTCGTGCACGGGGGGGCAGACGGACGCGTTCTGCCGACCGGTCAACTGCTCTACCTTCGGAGGGGCACGCTGATGGCCGTGGCGTTCGATCTCGAACAGGTCGCGGCAACCGGTGGGCCCGTAGCGCTGATCGCGGATGTCATGCAATCAGCGAACACGCCGAACGATGCGTTTGAGGGCGGGGCGGGTCAGTTCAGCGTCTCGGCAACCGGGTCGCTCCTCTATGCGCCCGGCGGTACCTTTCCCCCTCCGGAACGTTCGCTGGCGTGGGTCGACAGGAACGGCACAGCCGAGCCATTGCCTCTCGCCTCGCGTCCGTATGCGTCGCCGCGCCTTTCACCGGACGGCCGTCGCTTGCTGGTGTGGACACAAGGCGATCGCAATGTCTGGGTGCACGATCTGTCACGCGGCGTGACGACCCGGCTGACGTTCGAAGGCAGGAACGCGCGCGCGATCTGGACACCGGATGGTACGCGCATCACGTACGCATCCACAGTTGCTGGCGCCGAGAACCTCTTCTGGCGCCCCTCCGACGGAAGCGGGACCACGGAACGTCTCGCGCCGAGTGAGGGTTATCAGGCGCCCGGCGTCTGGACGCCTGACGGCAGGACGTTGCTGTTCATACAGGAGAACCCGACCACGCCACTCGACATTTGGACGCTCTCGCTCGACGGCGATCGCCGGCCACAACCCTTCCTGCAGACCTCCTATGACGAAGAGTACGTGGATCTGTCTCCCGACGGACGTTGGCTGGCGTACGTATCGAATCAGTCTGGACGCGGTGAAGTGTACGTTCAACCGTACCCCGGACCTGGCGCGCGCCAGCAAATCTCGCTCGATGGAGGGACCGCGCCGGCGTGGTCGCGCGACGGAAGGGAGCTCTTCTATACGACTACGTCATCGGTTGGCGGGCAGGCGACGCTGACCACGATGATGGTCGTCCCTGTTCAGTTGCAGCCAACCTTCACTGCCGGCACGCCTCGGAGGCTTTTTCAAGGGCGGTACGGCGCCACCGCCAACATCCGTGCGTACGACGTCACGTCTGACGGCCGCCGTTTCCTGATGGTCCAGCAGAAGGAGCGTCCCGCCATGCGCCTCGCGGACATGATCATCGTCCAGAACTGGGTCGAAGAGCTGAGACAGAAGGTGCGCCCGAAGTAAGCGCGCACATTGAAAACGTGATGGGGGACCGCAAGAATTACGATTGCGCGGTGGTAGGAGCTACCGAACCTCGCGGGAGCCTCCAACGCCAAGGGAGAAGAAGCGGGCGAACCGGCCGCTGCAGCCGTAAAGCGGCGCGGCGGTCCTGGTTGTCGTCCAGCAATTCGACGAGGAACTGAAGCGGCTCGTCCCGACGAAGTAGCTCGGAGAGAGATGCGTCGACGCCTGATAAGCGCTCTTCCGTTGCCCCGGGGACCCGTCTAATATTGCTTGATATTACTTATCGTCCCGGCGCGGTGGTGCGGGGATCACCGCCCGAATCCGCTCCCGGAGGCTGGCAGATGCGAAATCCACTCATCCCGCTCCGCGCCGCTGTCCTCTTGTTGCTCCTGGTCTTTGCGATCCCGCACGTTGCTGAGCCGCAGAATGGCTTGGGAAATGGCGGCGACCCGCGTCCGAGGCGGAGTGGGCGGCCGGCACCGCGCTCCCACGACGGCCGGGCGCTGCTCGGCGGCACGGCGGAGGAGAAGGGGCTGTGGCTGCCGGGCGCGATCATTCCGAACCCACTTGGCTTCCCCGCGGTGGCGGACATTCCCTTCCAGCCCTGGGCGCGCGCGCTGCACGCCAGTCGCCGGACCAATCCCCTCGAACCGCACACGCGGTGCAAGCCATCGGGTGGCGGGCGGGTGTTCGTGACGCCCTATGGGGTGGAGATTGTCGAGCTCCCGGAGCTCCAGCGTGTCTACATCTTCGACGTCGGCGGGCCCCACAGCTTCCGGACGATCTATTCGGACGGTCGGCCACATCCCACGAAGCTCGAGCCGAGCTACTTCGGGCACTCGATCGGTCGGTGGGAAGGCGACACGCTCGTGGTGGACACGGTTGGTTTCAACGAACGCTTCTGGTTCGATCGGAGCGGCCTGCCGCATACGGACCAGCTGCGCACGCTCGAACGCTTTACGCGCATCGACCTCGACACGCTGCG
>DATLLJ010000128.1:0-24196 GCA_035537875.1 Vicinamibacterales bacterium
GACCGGCCCTGGGACGCGTACGCCGACGACCAGCTCGGCCTGATGGATCACCTGGGCATCTCGGAGTTTCTGGTCCTGGGCTTCTGTATCGGCGGCCCGTTCATCTGGAACCTGTTGCGGCGGGCGCCCGATCGGGTCGTCGCGGCCGTGCTGGCGCAGCCCAGCGGGTCGCGCCCGGAGATGCGCGACCTGTTCTACGACAACAATATGAAGAGCTGGGGCCCGGCGCTGGCCGCCCGCAGGCCCGACATCACCATGGAGACGGTCGACAAGTTTCTGACCCGGATGTACCGCACCAACCCCGACTTCGTTTTCACCGTGACCCGTGACTTCGTGCGGACGTGCCAGACGCCCGTACTGATCCTGCCGGACGACATTCCGGCGCATCCGTACGCCGTCGCGATGGAGGCTGCGATGCTCGCGCCGAAAGCCGAAGTGAGCATCTATCCGTGGAAGGAGCCCAAGGAACGCATTCCCCTGGCGGTGCGCCAGATACGCTCCTTTCTCCGGGCGCATCGGCTCGCCTCTACGTAGACGCCGGCGTCCACACGACGCAGCGGTTGAGGCCAGGTGACCGCTCGGGCCACCGACTCCCACTACGCGCGCGGAGGTGTCCGCTTGCCGTTCAGCACGGTCGCGACCGGGAACAGGCGCTGGCGCCCGCTGCGCGTGCCCTTGTAGTTGTCCACGAACTCGAACGTGCCTTCCCGTAGTTCGAGGATGGCCAGGTCGGCCGGGGCGCCGACATTCAATGTGCCGCGATCGTCGAACGCCGGGAAGACCTTCGCCGCGTTGCAGGTTGCACACGCGATCACCTGGCTGAGCGGCATGTCGAACATGAGGAACTTCGACAGGACGTTCGGGAAGTCGACGACGCCGGTCGTGCGCGACATCACGTTCCAATCGGTGGAGATGGTATCGGGCCAGAATCCCTGTCTCGTCGCCCGCTCCACGACGTCCCAGGTGAAGTGACCGGTGACGCCGTTGCCGAAGTCGAACAGGATGCCTCGGCGGCGCGCGGCAGCGACGTCCGGGATGAGGCGGCCCTGTTCGTCGAGGATCCCGTTCGGCGCCGGCGCATACACGTGCGTGACGACGTCGCCGCGCTTGAGCAGGGGAAGGATGGCGCGCATCGGCGAGTACGATTGGCCAACGTGGATCATCACCGGCATATCAAAAGGCTCGGCTGCCTCCTGCGCGCGGCGCAAAGCCTCGAGATCGTTGGGGCCGGCGACGGTGTCCGACAACCGAGCCTTGAGGCCGACGACGACATCGCGATGCCGTGCGACGGCGCCTCGCGCCAGCGACACATCGGCGCGAGCGATGTCCATCAACTCGCCGGCGGCGACGCCGGTGCGCGCGATGTTCACGAGGACGCGTCCGATCTGCGGCGCGGTCCGCGCAACGGCGGCGATGTCGTCGATGTTGTCCGCGCCGCCAGAGCCGGCGTCGACGAAGCCCGTCACCCCGTCCTGCAGCGCCAGTGGCGGCCCTTCCTTGTCGCGGCCCGCATGGGAATGGATGTCGATCAAGCCCGGCACGACGATCTTGCCGCGCGCGTCGATCGTCTCGGCCGCGCTGGCCGTGATCGTGGCTTCCACGGCAACGATGCGGCCGCCGGCAATCGCGACGTCACGGATCGCGTCCAGCCCAATCGAGGGGTCGATGACGCGCCCGCCCTTGACGACCATTTCGTAGTTCTGCGCGAGCACGTGCGGGACGCGAAGCATCGCGGCGCTCGCGGCAGCCGCACGGAGAAACTGGCGCCGGTCCATCATCGTCGTCTCCATCCAGAAGCGGTTGGGAGTCCGACGTGAATGTACTTCGCTTGAAGGATGCCGCGCCACCCCCGCGTTCATCGCCGGAGCCCTCAGGCGTGTAACGGGCCCGCCACACCTTGACATCCCCGGGTGGTTACCGGCAGAGTGGCTCGGCTTGCCCTCGACGATCACCGGTCTGCAATGCTCGCGCCCAGCTTGCGGCAGCATCGAATCCCATCTTGTTCTGCGGAATCTCTGCTCCCTGTGCGGCTCACCGCTGCTCGTTCAGTACGACCTCTCGACCGCCAGCCGGACGCTGACCATCGAGGCTCTTCGCGCGCGCGTGCACACGATGTGGCGTTACGAAGAAGTGCTGCCGGGCGCACCGCCGGTCACGCTCGGAGAAGGCATGACGCCGCTGATTCATGCTGGTCGCCTGGGCGAACGGATTGGACTGAGCAACCTGTACATCAAGGACGAGGGGCTCAACCCCACCGGCTCGTTCAAGGCGCGCGGACTGTCGGCGGCCGTGACGATGGCCAGGGCCCTTGGGGCGAGAACGGTGGCCATCCCGTCGGCGGGCAATGCCGGCGGGGCGGCAGGGGCCTACGCGGCGAAGGCCGGCTTGACCTCGGTCATCGCGATGCCAGCGGACACGCCCGAAGCCAACATTATCGAGTGCCGCGCGTTCGGCGCAACGGTGCACCTGATAGACGGGCTGATCTCCGACTGCGGGCGGTTCATCACCGAGCACGCCGCGAAAGAGGGCTGGTTCGAGATATCCACGCTGAAGGAGCCGTATCGCATCGAAGGCAAGAAGACGATGGGCTACGAGCTGTGGGAGCAGTTCGGAGCGAAGCTGCCGGATGTGATCATCTATCCCACCGGCGGTGGCGTCGGTTTGATCGGCATGTGGAAGGCGTTCGAGGAAATGGAAACCATGGGCTGGATTGGCCGCGAGCGCCCCCGCATGATCGCCGCGCAGGCCGAGGGCTGTGCGCCCATCGTGAAAGCCTTCGCGCAGCATGTCGGGACCGCGGACTTCTGGAACGATGCCGCCACGCTTGCTTCCGGCCTGCGCGTGCCCAAACCGCTCGGCGATTTTCTGATCCTCGAGGACCTGTATGCCAGCCACGGCGAGGCGGTGGCCGCCAGTGACGAGGCCATGCTGGCCGCCTGCCGCGACATGGCCGAACTGGAAGGCATCTTCGCCGCTCCCGAAGGCGGGGCTGGACTCGTCGCCGCACGATTGCTCGTCGAGCGGGGAAAGATTCAGCGCGATGAGCGTGTCGTGCTGTTCAACACCGGCAGCGGCTACAAGTACCTCGAAGCCTGGCACGCGGCGCTTGGAAGGCGACGGTGACACGGGACTGGCGGACACTCCACATGTTGGGCGGCCCGGCGGCCTTCCTGCTGATCCTTCTGATCCCGGCGTCCTCGATGACGTACCCCGTACGTGGCAGCCTTGGCCTGCTCGTGTGGATGTCGTGGTGGTGGATATTCGAGCCGGTCCACCTGGCGGTCACGGGATTTCTGCCGCTCATCGTGCTCGCCCTCTTCGATTTTCTTCCCGTGGGCAGAATTCTGCCTGCCTACGCAGAAGAACTGATTTTTCTGCTGCTCGGCGCCAATATCCTGTCGACGGTGTGGATCCGCTGGGGGTTGGACCGCCGCATTGCGTTGGTGTCGCTCCTCGGGGTCGGAAGCAGCACGCGTCGGCAGATCCTCGTCTGGTTCGCCATGGCGACGATATTGAGCGCGTTTCTGCCCAACACGGTCGTGGCGGCCACGCTGATGCCGATCGTCGTCGCCATGCTTCGATTCATCGGCATCGAGAACGTCGGCAAGAGCGCCTTCGGCTCGGCCCTGCTCATTGCCATCGCCTGGGGAACCAGCGTCGGCGGATTCTGGACGCCGCTCGGCGGTGCGCCCAATCTCCTGGCGATCAGGCTTCTGCAGCAAACCGTGATCGAGCATGAAATCCTCTTCATGACATGGGTCACCCGCCTGGTGCCATTCGCCATCGTGATGGCCGCCGTGTCGTTCGTGTTCATGAAGCGTGCGTTCACGCCCGAAGTGGATCACGTAGAGGGAACGCAAGAGTACTTCGCTCGCGAACTTCGGTCGTGTGGACGGCTGACGGTCCCAGAGAAATGGGGTGTGTTGTTCTTCCTGACCGCGACGGCGTTGGCTTTCACCCGTCAGTTCTATGCCGTTTTGTTGCCGGGCTTCACTCCTGCCTATGCGTTCCTGACCTTCGCCGTCTTGTGCTTCGTGATCCGGCACAACGGCGAGCCGCTGCTGAAATGGGACTACGCTCAGAGTCACATCGTGTGGGGGCTGTTCTACCTGTTCGCAGGCGGAACAGCTTTGGGTGAGATCCTCAGCCAGACGGGCGCAGCAAAATTCGTGGCAGACCTGTTGATTCCGTTGGCTGGCGGTGGAGGCTTTCTCGGCGTGCTCGTGTTCTCGGTGATCACGATAGTGCTCACGCAGATTACGAGCAATACCGCGACGATTGCGATCATGGTCCCAATCACGATCAGTACGTTTCAGAGTTTGGGCATGAATCCGGTGCCGTACGTGTACAGCGTTGTGGTCGCAGGTAATTGTGGCTTGATGCTCCCGTCTTCCGCCGGTGGTCCCGCCGTTGCCGCTGGCTACGGGGCGAATCTGAAGATGATGTTTTCCCTGGGGCTGTGGCTCATGGTGTGGCTCACGGTCGTCATCGTTCTCGTGGCGTACTTGCTCACTACCTACTGGCCCGGCTTCGGGGTCGCCTGAAGCCATCAGCGACGCCGCCGGTCGGTCCCCCGAGGTTATCGTGAGCCTTCGCTACTGGCAGGATCGAAGATGTCTCGGCACGGTCACCTGAGTTTTTCGAGGAACGCAATCACCGACGTGAATACGGTCTGGCCGATCCGCACGACGAGGTGCGGTGTCTCATAGGGAGTGCTGACCAGATCGATCGGCACGTACCGGTATCGTCGGTACACGTTCTCGTCGATCGGCTCGATCAGTCGCAAGGCCGGCCTGTCGAGAAGCCTTCGGATCTGCGCGGCGTCAAAAACATCGGGGCATTGTGGCCCGGACAGGTGGTATTCCGTAGCGACGGCCACGATGCCGCCGGGCTTGACGACGCGGGCCATCTCATCGATCGCCGACGTCGCGCCATCGAAGCCACCGAAGTGCTCGATCGAGGAGAGCGAGTAGGCGACGTCGAACGTCGCATCACGAAAGCCGAGGCGCCGGCCGTCCATTCGAAAAAACGTGAGCGCTTCCCGGCGGTAGGCAAATGGGGCGTACGCCTCCGGATGGGCGAGCACCTGCTGGTCGCCCTCGCTGCCACGGGCGGTTGTCCAGTCGCCACCGTATGTATCTGTGGCGGCAACCCGGCCCACGTGATTGGCGAGCCAGTACAGGACACACTCATGTCCGGCGCCAACGCTGATGACGGACCGCTCAGGGTCGAGCTTGCCGAGGTGCCGCAGCCCGAAGAGGAGCTGCGTCAGCTCGTAGCCCTTGCGGTGCATTCGGGGTTTATCGGCCGGCAGGATGCTCAGCTCGCTGAGGAGGGCCATCCATTCAGGGTTATCCCACTTGGCTGGGTTCGCCAGCTCGCACAGCTGCACATCGCGCGGCACATACGGGGAGATCCTGACCAAGCGGTGATCGAACTCGTCGGAGCGAAGAATCGCCTGCAGGATGTGGCTGCGCGCTTCACCGCTCGCGAGTGCCCCCAGGTAATGTTGCCTCCCCTCGGGATCGGCCGCTCGTCCAAGAAAGTATTCGTATAGCAGGTCCACAAACTGCGCGTCGCCGTCGATCAATCGGAGCACGCGATCGTACCGACAGAGCACGGACTGGCCGACCTCGCCTTTCAACGCAAAATAAACGTCGCGAAATTCCGGCGTCAGCAGCAGTCGATACGCGAGCGGTTGCCGATCGTCGACGCTAGCCGCCCCCTCGATGGCAGCTTCCGCCGGGGTCGGATGACGCCCGAGAATCACGCGGTACGCGGTGGCAACCGGCATGTGGGGACAAGCGATGCGGCGAACCGCGGCGCTGGTGCGAGGAGTGTAGGCGCTTGCCCGGCCGCGGGGCAAGAACGGCCAGAGTCCTGCCCACGCGATCCCCATGGCTGAGCCCACTCCGACCTGGTCTCGCATCTGGAAATGACGGGGAGTCGACAGAAACATCGGTGCCAACGTTGTCTCACGATTGATCAGTTCTCGTTCAGTCGAGTAGGTTGCAGGAATAACGGGTCCGGAGTCACGTCCGTCGTACGGCAAGCGCGAGTACTGCCATCGTGACAAATACGATGAACGGCGCGCGTGAACTCTGAATCAGCCATTCGGCCGCTGCGGACGCCCATCCGATCTCAACGGGTTCGCGGAATCCGAACCACGAACCATCCGTGTCGTCGACCGCGACGATTTCAAATTCACCCTCGGGGCACGGTACGATGACGTCTCTCCAGTCCTCTCGAGCGAGGTGCCAGGGTGTGATGGCCGTCTCCCGTCCGGTGCTGAGTTCCCGGATGGCCAGATACTGATGCTCCCAACCGAGGTACCCGGACACTTGAAACCTGAGTCGCCTGCGCAGTTCGCATCTCAGGGACTCGCTCTCGAACCGTCCTCGAGCCTTCCGTCCCTGCGCCGAGAGCGACAGCCAGGCGGATTGCAGCGGATCGCGTGGGAGGCTGTCGATGAACGGGCCGTTCAGCACGAATCCCTGCTCTGTCGCGATTCGCGGCCGGACTTGAAGGGGCTTGCGGACGGTAGCGGGGAGAATCCGCCGAATATAGGGATCCTGCAACAGTGTCGCGAGGCGCTTCGGATCGGGATAGGGCAGCTCGACAAGCGCGGCTTGTGATAGCAGCGTATCCAGATCGCCCGTCATCAGGAATCGCCTCACGTTGGAAGCCTGGTTCGCGGCGTACTGTCGCGAAATCGACAGGTCCGTCATGGCTCGGCTGACCAACCGATCGAGGCCCACCATGGCGAACAGCAACCATCCGACGAGTGCCCCGAGCGCCAGACGTCTTGTGAACGTCAACGGACGCGGCCGTGCGACGAGGCTCACCAGAGCCGCGAGGTTGGCGAGAAAACCCAGGCTCAGGAAGTCCATGTAACGAATAGCGGGCAATCCGCCACCTGCTCCTCTCCCGTACGCGATCGCCGCAGCATTGAGCACGACCCAGAGGCCGAGTCCGACGGCCACCTGCTCGAGCCTTGTGATCGGCGCCTGCCGGAATGCAGTCGCCAGCAGCGCGGCAAGCGGCAGCCACATGACGAGGCTGCTCAGCGCCTGGTCGATCCAGGGCCACGCCAGGTTGTGAGCGATTGCCAGGCGGAACGCCGTTGCACTCTGGGCCTTGAGAGCGGCGTGGTACTCGAGAGCGGGCGACATCAACGCGACGCCAAGAGCGAGGACAACGGCAGCCGCCCCGACGTTCACCAGCGCATGAGGCCACTCCTGGCGATCCTTCGCGATCGTCAACAGCGTCACGCCGGCAATCGCGAGAGGAGTCAGCAGGCCGCCGGCGGCCGTGACCAGGCTGCAAGCCGCGCACAGCCACCCCAGCCACCACCGGGCGGTACCCGGGCGGGACGTTGTGGTGAGGCCCAACGCCAGCACGGAAAAAAGGAGAAGAAAATAGAAAGCCGACTGGAATCCCGCGAGCGTGTTTTCCCAACCGAACGGGAGGGCGAACGTGATGGCACAAACGACCAGGAGGGGCTCGAGGTATCGTCGTTCGCTCGCCGTCCAGAGAAGGGCTGCCACCAGGACGGCGGTGAGTGAATGCAACGCGGCGTTGACCACTTGCTCGAGTCGCGGGTCCCACTGACCATTTGCCGTCAGCAGTCCCAACGCCAGCAGGCGTGAAAAGAAAATGCGATGCTCGTTGTGTAGGGCGAACATCGACTGCCAGCTGAGAGTCCCGTCGTTGAACGGTACGAAAATCGCCGCGCCTTCGCCGTCCCATTGATCCCAGTACGGGACCGTGACCGGATTGCTTCGCATCAGCAGGAGCTTCGCGCAGAACACCACCAGGAAGAGCATCGCAAGCCCGAGCGCAGCCTGCCATCGTGGCTTGTGCGACGTGGCACTTGTCGTATGTGGCCGTTCGAAGGCGGCCCGCAGAAGAAAAAACGCGCTGATGCTCACGACGGCAAGAGCCGCGGTGAGCGCCACCGCGAACGCGATTGGCGTCACTCGAGTCAGATCGTTCCACCCGATCTGGCGGCCGACGCTGACGGCGATCGCGATGGCCGCAACGACAGTGACGAGAGCAACGGATCGGAGGGACAGCAACTGTCGACCGCCGCTCATGCGGGTCCTGCAGCCGCGGTCTGCATAAGTGTCGTCAAGAATAGTCGATCCCTGCAACGCCGAGTCGCAAGAGTGGAGGACAGTCGGGATTCTAGAACGTCCACAGCCTCGTCACCTTGACGATGAGCGCTCGTTCCACCGGTTGGCCGACCGAGGTATCCTGGCGGTTGTTGTAGACGATATACACGTCGCTGAGCGGCCTGTACATGATGTTGAAGCGGATGTTGGTGCTCACCTCGCGGGTCGAGCTGTTGTACTGCACGAACGCATTGAAGAACGATCGCGGGCTGAAGCCGTAGACGATGCGGGTACCGACGAGGTTCGTGACGGTAGCTCCATTCGCCAGCTCCAGGTTGTTCCGGCTGTAGTTGAACGACACGTTCAGGTGGTGGTCAGGCTTGACGCTCACGCTCCCCCCGAGCGATCGGCGGGTGCCGTCCCAGAATTCCCCCCAATCCGCCGAGGCGCTGCCGCTGATCCGCCGCGAGTTGTTGCTGCTGTAGTTTGCGCCGTACCCCAGGTACTCGTAGTCGCCAGGCGCCAGTCGGATTCCCTGAATGCGATCCGGCTCGAGCAGACGGTCGAAGGTATTCGTGACGGTGAAGCCCGCATTGGAGTTGTTGTCGAACTCGATGCCCATCGTGGCTTCCTGCGCGCGGGTTTCGATTTGTCCGCTGCTGACGCCTCGATAGTAGTCGATGCCCGTCGAGAAATTCAGATTGCGAATCGTATCGTTGTTCCGGAACTGGGGCTGGTACGAGACCTGGCCCTGGTACTGGGCATTGTCGCCGCGACGCACGAACCCGACTTCGGGGTTGAAGTTCGTCTGCACCTCGTTGTACTGCCCGCTGATGGAGAACTCGTCGTCGCGCCACGCGCTCTGGAACCGGCGGGCCTGGCGGCTGCCCTCGAGTCCCGGCGTGTCGCTTGCGAGCAGGTAGGTGTCGAATTCCAGCCGCTCGTAGAACTGGAAGTGCGCGTCGGCGCCGTAGACGAGGTTGTAGTCCGAGAAAGTCGAGGCGCGGCTGGTGGCGATCGCGCCGATCCACGAGCTGCGCATGAGGTTCCGCTTCATGCGTCCGACCACATAGTTGTTGGACGGCGTCAGGCTCTGGGTTTCGGTCTTCATCGCGAGAAAGCCGGTGTCGAAACCGCCGATGCGGCCCGACGTCCGCGCCCCACCGATAATCGGGATCGGCGTGCCCGCGGCGCTCAGGCCGATGCGACGGCTGAAGAAGGGGAGCAGATTGCCGCCCGGCCCGAATTGGAACGTCCCCGAGTTCTCCAGAAAGAAATCCCGTTTCTCCGGAAAGAACAGGTTGAAGCGCGTCAGGTTGATCTGCTGCGTGTCGGCCTCGACCTGCGCGAAGTCGGTCCGGTACGTCGTGTCGAGTGTCAACGACGGCGTCAGGCTGTACTTTGTATCGAAGCCGCCGTCGTAGTCCCCGAACCTCCCGAGCGACCGGGTCGTCTGCATCTCTCCGTCGATCCGTAGCCGGCTCTCGCCCGCCGTGACAAACGGCTTCACGTTGAAGTTCCGCCCTTGCCTGAGGCCTTCGAACCCCTGCAGCGTCCCCGCCAGTGAGACCCGGGTCCCACTGAAGCGAATCGGGATCGGCGCCCAGTTGCTCTGCTCGCTGATGCGGCGAACAGCTCTGGTCATGTTGAATCCCCACTCCTGCGACGGCACATCCCGGAAGCGCAGCGTCTTGAACGGGATCTCGAACTCCGCGGTCCATCCCTCGGCGAATCTGCCCGCCTTGACGTCCCATACGCCGTCCCAGTCGATGTTCCCGAGTTCGCCATCGTTGAACGTCTGACCGTCCCGTCTGGCCCCCCCGGGGTTCGTCATGAACATGAAACCGGAGCTGCGGTCGTGAAGCGTGTCCAGCACCAGATTGAGCGCGTCCGATTGCCCGAAGTTGAAGTCCTGGGTGATGTCGCCGACGACGAGCGGCGCCTCCTGGTAGCAGATGACGCCGACGTACAGGTTGGTGTCGTCGTACAGGAACCGGACCTCGGTCCGTTCCCGCGCCGGGTCGCCAGGCCGCGGCGTGTACTGGATGAAATCGGTGGCGACGGGGGCTCGCTGCCAGGCCGGTTCTTCCAGGCGGCCGTCGAGCACGATATCTTCGGTGATCCGGACGACGTCGACGACGCGACTGAGCCGGACGGCTTCGTAGTCGAGCGGCGTTCGCAAGGGAGCTGCCGGCGCCGCCGAGGGCGATTCCGAAGTCGGAGCCGGCGATTGGGCAGTCGCCGTCACATTGAACAACATCGACACGAGTAGCGCAGCCGGAACGAGTCTCATGGGATTCCAGTATGGTACCGCAAGGGCGAGGGTCGTTTGTCAGGCCCGGGCCATACGTCGCCAGACGGCGGCCAGGAGACTGGCGATCAACGAGTGAAACAGACTCGAGATCGCGCTTGGAATCGCGACGAGCGGATCCGCGAAATTCTGTCGCGCGAGAACCACGCCGAGCCCGGAGTTCTGCATCCCGACCTCGATGGAAACGGTACGGGCGGTGACGATGTCGGCTCGCAGGAGGCGCGCGAGCAAGTACCCGAACAGGAACCCGCTGGCATGCAGCGAAGCGACGGCCAGGATCAGGCGAGGCCCCGCTTCGAGGATCGCATCGCGGCCCGCGCCGATGATTGAAGCGACGATGATCGTGATCGTGGCGACGGCGACGAGGGGGGCGATGGGCAGCAGACGCGCGGTCAGCCGGGGGGTCCACTTTTTCATCAAGCCCCCGACGATCAGCGGGAGCACCACGACCTGCACGGTGCTGAGCAGCAGCCCGACCGCCGGCACATCGATGCGGCTGCCGGCCAGCCACGCCGTGAGTGTCGGCGTCATCACGACCGCGAGAATCGTCGAAGCGGCCGTCATCGCCACGGACAACGCCACGTTGAGGCGCCCGAGATAGCAGATGACGTTCGAGGCCGTGCCGCCCGGGCAGCACGAGACGAGGATGAGGCCGACGGCAAACGGCGTCGGGAGCCCGTACAGCCAGGCACACGACCACCCCATCGCCGGCATCACCGTATACTGCAGCAGAACCCCGGTGCCGAGAGACAACCGGCGATCCGAGACACGCCGCGCATCCTCGAGCCCCAGCGTCAGTCCCATGCCGAGCATGATGACGGCGAGCCCGACCGTGATCAGCGGCCCCGCGAACCACGTGAACAGGCCAGGACGCCACAGGGCGAGGGCACTGGCAATGAGCACCCAGATGGGAAATCCGTTCGTGATGGACGCAATCATGGTGGTTCGTGAGCAGTCCGAGCGGGCAGTCGGAGGCGCATTATGACAGCGATACCGCGTGAGAGGAGACCTTAATGGCGCAGACAGATCCTCAATCCCTGGAGTCGGTGCTCCGTGGATGGCAGGAAACAGGGGCGCTGGTCGCAGTGTCCTGTGTGGGACCCGGCATGCACGTCGTGTTCTCCGGACGCATTGGCGCGTCACGCAAGGGGAAGTGGACGATCGGGAACGGCCGTGCGGGTCTCGTGTTCGACGTGCAGTACGCGACCGGGAAGATCGGCGATCCCGCCGCAGCGCCCGAATCGGTGCGAACGTGCGTCGCCGGCGAGTTCGTGGCAGCGATGGAACTGCTCCTGGAGACGGGCGACGAGTGTTGGTTCGGCGAACTCCGGTTGGCAGAAACTGCAAAAGGCAGCGCCTAGGCCGGACTCAAAGTTTTCCACGTCCCTCCGACGACCGGCGTGTCATTGCTTCGCATCTCCGTCATGAACCGATGTCCCGGGGCTTGCAAGGCCCAGGCGCATGCGCACCGTCGCAGCGATTCCCGCAGTTGGGCTTCTCGCGGGCTCCGGCATCGGGCTGATCGTTCCTGAAGTCAACCATCCTCTTCTAGTGCTGCTGCTGGCGGGGGGCGCGGCGATCTCGCTGTGGGCAACCGTGACGGCACGAGGACCCTGGCTGGCCACTGCAGCGGTCGTCACCTTTGCTGCCGGCGGCGCCCTGCTCGCCGATCACGCGTGGGAAGCGGCGTGGCGTCCGACGCTCCGTATCGCCTTCGAACAACTGGCATCCGCGGGGCGGGTGCGTGCGGCAGAAGAAGGGAGACTGGTTCCCGAAGACGAGGAGGCATCGGCGACCGTTACAGGCGTCCTGCGATCGGACGCCTTACGCACGGCGACGGGCGTGTCGCTCAGCCTCGAGGTTGAATCCGTCGGCCGGCCGGATCGTTCCGACCAGTCCGCGCAGCCTGTCTCCGGCGGCCTCCTGGTCACGGTGGCCGGTTCCCTCGGAGCGTCCCACGCCGCCGCGTGGCGAGCCGGTCGACGTGTGCGGATGCCGGTCCAGCTGCGCCGCCCGGCGCGTTATCTCGATCCAGGCGTGCCAGACGGGGAGCGCGCCCTTGCTCGAAGCGGAACGGCGCTCGTCGGCACGGTCAAGAGCGCGGCGCTGGTCGAGGTGATCGCGCCCGCCGGGTGGTGGGCGGAGCTGGCCGCTGCTACGAGGGCGTTTGCCCGTCGAGCGATCGACCGGGCCGTGGGCTCCTGGAGCTCGCGCGCCGCTGGCATCGTCACGGCCATCGTCATCGGCGATCGCGCCGGCCTAGACGATGAGGTACGCCTGCGGTTGCAGGAGGCCGGCACGTACCACGTGATCGCGATTTCGGGCGGCAACGTCGCCATCCTGGCAGCCGTGCTGCTGGGGGCCTGCCGGCTGGCTGGCTGCCTGGGTCGCCCGGCGATGCTCGCCACCATCGGCCTGCTGTTGACCTACGCCGGCGTGGTCACCAGCGGACCGTCGGTTCAACGGGCGACGTTGATGGCCGTGGTCTATTTCGCCAGCCGCGCCGTCGATCACCGAAGCCCGCCGCTGAACGCGTTATGGCTGGTGGCCGCTCTGCTCATCGCGGCAGACCCGCTGTCGGTGACGGACCCCGGGTTTGCGCTCACCTTTGGCGCCACTCTCGGAATCGTGCTGGCACAGCCCTGGATGCTGGCTTCGAGATCCGCAGAAACGGTGACGGGTGTGGCGAACACGCTCTCGTCCAGCATCGTCGCGGCCATCCGCAGCCTGCTCGTGGCGTCGCTCGCCGCTGAAATCCTGCTTTTGCCCATCGGCATGCTGGTGTTTTCGCGCGTCACGTTCGCCGGCCTCGCGCTCAACTTTCTGGCGATTCCCCTAATGTCGGTCTCACAGATGGCTGGCTTGGCGGTCGTGGTGTTCGAGCTCGTCTCGCGGGCGCTCGCGGAAGGGGCAGGACTCGTCGCGTATGTGGCCGCTGAGGGCCTCGTCTGGTCGGCGAATCTCGTTCGGTTCGTTCCGCAGCTCACGTGGCGTGTCGCCCCGCCTGCCTGGGCCGTCGTCATCGTGTACTACACGGCCATTGGCATCGGCTGGGCGCTGTGGCGCCGCCGCGCCACAACGACCGGTTCGGCTGAGAGCCAGGTGACGGCGCGGGCTCGACAGGCTTCGATCGTCTGCGCGTTGGTCGCCGGCCTGTGGATGCTGGAAACGCCGTCGGTATTGCGGGCTGCTCGAGGCGACGGCCTCCTGCACGTGACCTTTCTCGATGTGGGTCAGGGCGACAGCGCGCTGGTGCGGTTTCCGCGCGGCTCCGCGATGCTGGTGGATGCCGGCGGGACGGCCGGGGCCTCGGGGTTCGACATCGGCGATCGGGTTGTCGCGCCAGTGCTTCGCCACCTGGGAAGTCGCCGTCTCGATTACCTCGTGCTCACACATGGCGATCCGGACCATATCGGAGGAGCCTCTCCGATTGTCCGCGAGTTCCGTCCTCGCCAGGTCCTGGAAGGAATCCCGGTGCCTCGTTCCACTCCGCTCGCCGCGCTTCAGCGTCAGACGGAGGTTTCCGGCGCAATCTGGGAACGCATCTATCGCGGATGGCACGCGTCGGTGGACGGCGTGAGCGTGGCCGCCCTTCATCCCGACCCGCCGGACTGGGAGCGGCAAAGAGTGCGAAACGAGGACTCGATCGTGATCGAGGTCCGCTGGCGCGACGTGTCAGTGCTGCTCACCGGCGACATCGGCCACGATACCGAGCGGATCCTGGCTCGTGAGCTGCAGCCCGCGGCGCTCACAATCCTCAAGGTCCCGCACCATGGGAGTCGCACGTCCAGCAGTTCCTTGTTCCTCGACGTGGTCAGACCAGACGTCGCGGTTTTCAGCGTGGGTCGATCCAACCATTTTGGCCATCCCGCGCCGGAGGTGCTGGAGCGGTACCGCAGCATCGGCACGACGATTCTCCGGACCGACAGGGATGGGGCGATCTTCGTCAGCACGGACGGCTACTCGATCGACCTCAGGACA
The DNA here is from genome assembly GCA_035537875.1 of Vicinamibacterales bacterium. Taxonomy (GTDB): domain Bacteria; phylum Acidobacteriota; class Vicinamibacteria; order Vicinamibacterales; family CAVVIG01; genus DATLLJ01. The sequence continues at coordinate 14,407 of DATLLJ010000128.1, forward strand.
TTTGGCGGTCGAGCGTTCCACCTGACGACAATGCCGCCACGAAAACGCGAACGCACGGAGGATTCACATGCTCCGGGTACACTCTCCCCTGTCGGCTGAAATCGAAGCGCTTGTAACCCAAGTCAACGGGTGCTGCATAGTGGTGCACCGCACACTGGGCCCGGGCTTGCTTGAAGTCGTCTACACGCGGGCGATGTGTCTCGAATTGGCTGCGTCAGAGGTTCCGTACGAATCGGAAGTCGCGATTCCGGTGATGTATCGAGACCAGCTTCTGTGTCACCAGAGGGCGGACGTGGTGGTTGCGGGCCAAATCGTGCTCGAGTTGAAAGCGGTTGAGCGTCTCGCACCCGTTCACCAGGCGCAGCTTCTTAGCTACTTGAGGCTGTCAAAGCTACGAATCGGTCTGTTGGTGAACTTTAACGTTCCGGTCCTGCATGAAGGGTTGAAGAGAATCATTCTCTAGCCCATACGCAGGTCCACGCCGGCTCGACTGGGGTGCTTTTTTGCTCTCGTGCTTTCGTGTCCTCGTGGCGTGTCGGTCGCGTCGTGACAGGCCGTCACTCCCGCTTGAGACCCGTCGCCTGGGCACCAATGCAACCACGAAGGCGCGAAGGCCCGGAGGATTCAGGTTGAAGAGAATCATGACGTAGAGAACCCTCCGTCGTGCTTTCGTGTCCTCGTGGCGTGTCGGTCGCGCCGTGACAGGCCGTCACTCCCGCTTGAGACCCGTCGTCTGGGCACCAATGGAACCACGAAGGCGCGAAGGCACGGAGGATTCAGGTTGAAGAAGATCATGACGTAGAGAACCCTACGTCGTGTTTTCGTGTCCTCGTGGCGTGTCGATCGCGTTCTTGACACGCTGCCACTCCCGCTCGAGCTCCTCCAGGCTCATCTCCTGCATCGTCCGGCCCGAGGCGACGACCGCCTGCTCGAGCGCCTCGAATCGTCGCGTGAACTTCTCGTTCGCCTTCCTCAGTGCGGTTTCCGGCTCGATCTCGAGCTTGCGCGACAGGTTCGCGATGGCGAACAACAGATCGCCCATTTCTTCCTCGGCGCGGGCGGCCGTCGAGGTTTCCCGAGCGGCGTCGTTCACGACCTCCTTCAGTTCGTTGACTTCCTCCTGAATTTTCGCGACGACGTCTCCCGGTCGCTCCCAGTCGAAACCGACCGATGCCGCGCGGGTGCCGATATGGTAGGAGCGGAGCAGCGAAGGAAGGCTGGCGGCAATCCCGCTCAACAGAGTCTTTGGCTTCGCCTGACCGCCTCGCTCCTGCTGCTTGATCTCTTCCCACCGCGTGCGCACCTGGCTGGCGGAGTCGAGCTTGTCAGCGCCAGCGTCGCGCCCGAAGACGTGGGGATGGCGACGTACCAGCTTGTCGGCGACCATCTTCAGCGAATCGGCTATCTCGAAGTGGCCGGCCTCTGCCTCGAGTTGCGCCAGAAAGACGGCCTCGAAAACAAAGTCGCCCAGCTCCTCGCACAGCTCCGCATGGTCGTGCCGGTCAATCGCATCGAGGACTTCGTACGTCTCTTCGAGCACGAAGGGCTTGAGCGAATCGATGGTCTGTTCGCGATCCCAGGGACAGCCGTCCGGTCCGCGAAGCGTCGCCATAATCTCGATCAGCCGTGTGAACTCTTCCGCAGCACGCATGGGGAAATCAGGAATTGGGTAATCAGGAATTGGGTAATCGGGTAATTGGGTAATCTAGTAATTGATTGGGGATTGGGAGATTGGGGGATATATTGACGAATTTTTTGATAACCTGGGCGACGTCAAAAACACCCAATCAATCTCCCAATCAATCTCCCAATCAATTACCAGATTACCCGATTACCCAATTATCCGATCCCTTTGACGAATGCCTGTGCAACCGGCCCTCAGCTTCAGCGGGTTCGTTTTGTCGCTGGCGAGCACTGCCGCCATACATTTCGGTGATCTGCCCGATCCCGCGACGGGCACCCGATCTGAGCCGAACCTGGAGGGCGCCGCCCAGATGATTGAGATTCTGGCGCTCCTCGACGTCAAGACCCGAGGTAATCTCACGGCCGAGGAGCGGCAGATTCTGGAACAGGTCCTCTACGAGCTGCGGCTGCGTTTTGTCGAGGCTTCGAGCGCCCGGCAGATCCAGGCGTCGCCTGCGTCGTCGGGCGACGGTGGGAAGCGGATTATTGAGCCTTAAGCGTACCCACTAGTCGTCCCGCCATCCTCAGGGTCAATTCCACCAGTCAACCACCCCGTCAGCCGCTTGGCTCCCGCGCAGCGGAGCTTGGTCACACGGAAAACTTTGCACTGTGGGCTGTCGGTGAGGAGACATCTCATCTGCAGGGTCCTCCCGAAATCATTGCTGTTTGTCGCTTGGCAGGAATAGTGCTCATACGAAGCCGAACGGGCTGATCCTCAGCCCGTCTGTTCCCTCAGAGAGGAGTCCTGATGCTGCGATATATCACCTCGGCGCTAACCGCATGCGCGCTCGTTGTCACGGTGAGCGTGTTCGCGCAAGAGCCGGCGCCTGCGCAACCAGAGGCGCAGCAAGCCCCCAAGGAGACACTCATCGGTTGTGTAATGGAGGCCAAGACGACCGACGGCGGCACGGCCTACGTGTTGAACAATGCCGAAGGTGGATCGGCGGCGCTGTACGTGCTTGCAGGGTCATCGCCATCCGAGTTGGCGACCAACGTCAACAAAAAGGTGGAAGTGACGGGGCCCGTGCAGCAGCCAAGTGCGCCGCCAACCGCGGAAGACGGAGCCGCAGCTAATCCGAAGGTGCTGCGTCCGCCGATCGTGCAGGTCGAATCCGTGAAGATGGTTGCTGAGACCTGCAGGTAAGCGCATCGACGTCTGCCCCGCGCCACGCGTGGGGCAGATCCCTCGCACCGAACGCGCTGACCGTCTGTCGAACGACGCCCACGAGACTCGTCACCAACCCAAGAATCCACCACCGCGACGCGCGAAAACTCCAACAAAACTGCACGTAACCGTACCAGACGGATCCGTCCTGTAAAATGAAAAACAAGATTGAGCCTTAAGGTCACCGTGCTCGGCAGCGGTACCTCACACGGGGTGCCGGCGATAGGGTGCGACTGTCTGGTATGCCGGTCGACCGACCCCCGCGATCGGCGAACCCGCCCTTCGATTCTCATCGAGCTTCAGCACGCCGCTCAGTCGGCCTGGGCTGGCGAAGTGCGGTCGATCCTGGTCGACACGTCCACCGACCTGCGCGCGCAGGCGTTGGCCCGGGACGTCCGCCGCGTGGACGCTATCCTGTTCACCCATCTGCACGCCGACCACGTGCTGGGCCTGGACGAGACGCGTCGGTTCAACCAGATGCAGAAATCAGCGATCCCCTGCTACGCGGACCCGATCACGGCAGACGGTCTGCGCCGCATGTTCGCGTATATATTCGGCGGCGCACGGCAGGAGGGAGGTGGCGTGCCGCAGTTGCGGATGTTCGCGATTGCCGGCGTGTTCTCGCTTGGCGGCGTCGAAGTCGTGCCCGTGCCGCTCATGCACGGATCGATGCCAGTGCTCGGATTCCGGGTCGGAACCTTCGCCTACCTCACGGACTGCAATCGCGTCCCCGAGGCGAGCTGGCCGCTGCTGGCCGGCGTCAAAGTTGTCGTGCTCGATGCGCTCCGCGAGCGTCCGCATCCTACCCATTTCACGCTGACGGAGGCAGTCGAGGTCGTGACGCGGCTGGGAGCAGACTGCGCGTACTTCACACACATCTGCCACGATCTGGCGCACGCCGCCACTTGTGCGCGCCTGCCCGCCCGCATGCAGTTGGCCTATGATGGGCTCGTACTGGAGGTCGAGTGAGGGGTCCGATCGCGGGCGGCGTGACGTAATCAGTGGACATCATTCATTTTCCGGACGACGCGCGCCCGACGTCCTGGGTGCAGCCGGTACTGGCGCTCGGCAATTTTGATGGCGTGCACCGCGGCCATCGCAAAATTCTCGACCGCGTTCGCCGCGTGGCCGGAGAGCACGGCGCGACGAGCGTCGTGATGACCTTCGATCCGCACCCGTCGCGCATCGTCAGACCCGACAAGGCGCCGCCGCTGGTCATGACGACCGCGCAGAAGCTCGAGGCGCTGGAAGCGGCCGGTTTGAACGGGGCAGCCATCGTGCGCTTCACGCCCGCGCTGTCGCAGTGGGACCCGGAGACCTTCGTGCGAACGGTGCTCGTGGACTGGCTGCGTGTGGCGGAGGTGTGGGTCGGCGCGAATTTCCTGTTCGGCCACGATCGGACCGGCAACTTCTCGATGCTGCGGATGCTGGGCGCGCGATACGGCTTCAAGGCCGAGAAGATCGATCCCGTGCGCTACAAGGAGTTCGTGGTGAGCAGCACGAGGATTCGGCGCCTGATCACCGAGGGGCGCGTTGACGAAGCCGCCGCGCTTCTCGGCCATGAGTACTGCCTCGATGGCACCGTGGTCCAGGGTGACCGCCGGGGCAGTCAGATCGGGTTTCCAACCGCCAACCTCTGCACGGACAACGAGCTGCTGCCACCACACGGTGTCTATGCCACCACCACGAGGATCGGCGGCATTGTTCTCGCCTCCATCACCAACATCGGCGTGCGTCCCACGATTGACGCCGGCGGCCGCCTGACTATCGAGACGCACCTGTTCGACTTCGACAAGGACCTGTATGGAGCGCCGATTCGGATCGGCTTCGTTCAGCGGCTGCGCGACGAACGGGCGTTCGAGTCGATCGAAGTGCTGAAGGCGCAAATCAGCGCCGACTGCGCCCGGGCCCGATCGCTGTTCGATCGCCTCTCGCTGTAGGGACTGCGTGCCTGACCATTTCTCTTGTTCCATCAAACTGACGGCGACCCCGCAGTTCGACGCCCTGTTGCGCGAGGTGGCCACCGGCGTTCTGCAGCAGGCCTGCTATACACCGACAGCCATTGCGAAGATTCTCGACGAGTTTCGCGCCTCGCTCGACAAGCACGCCGCCGAAGGCGTTCGCGGGTGCCACGCGGCGTTTCGGCACGAAGGAGGCCGTCTCATCATCGACGTGACCTACGCGGGCGGCGGCGAGTGGCATCTGACGCGTCCGCTGCCGTCGCCGGACTAAGATAGGAGCCCGCCGGGACCGTCTCCGGCCAATCATGCGTCTCTACAACACTCTCAGCCGGACCGAAGAGACCTTCGCGCCGATCGACGGGCAGCCCGTGCGGATGTACACGTGCGGGCCGACCGTTTACGCCCGCGCCCATATCGGCAACTTCCGCACGTTCGTCTGCGTGGACGTGCTGCGCCGTGCGCTCAGGCATCTCGAGGGCTTCCCGGTGCGCCAGGTGATGAACCTCACCGACATCGACGACCGCACGATCGTCGGCGCCCAGAAGGCCGGGATGGATCTGCGGCAGTACACCGAACAGTACATCGCCGCGTTCCAGGAGGACTCGCGCGCGCTCGGCCTCGAAGAGGTGGAGGAGACGCCGCGGGCGACCGACGAGGCGAACCTTCGGGCGATGGCGGATCTCATCGGCGCGCTGGGCCGGAACGGCCATACGTACGTCAGCGACGGATCGATCTACTTCCGGATTGCCTCGATGCCGGAGTATGGCCGGCTGGCGAGGCTGGACCGCGAGGGCATGAAGGACGGCGCCCGCGTCGATGCGGACAGCTACGCGAAAGACGATGCCCGGGATTTCGTGCTCTGGAAGGCGAGCAGGCCGGGCGAGCCCAGCTGGAACGTGGTGGATCCGCCGGGACGCCCGGGCTGGCACCTCGAGTGCTCGGCGATGGCGCTGCGACTTCTCGGAGAACCGCCGATCGATATCCACGCGGGCGGCATCGATCTGATCTTCCCGCACCACGAAAACGAAATCGCGCAAAGCGAAGGCGCGACGCGGAAGCCGTTTTCGCGGTTCTGGGTGCACGTCGAGTATCTCCTGGTGAACAACGAGAAGATGTCGAAGTCGCTGGGAAATACCTACACGATTCCGGATCTGGTGGCGCGCGGCCATCGGCCCTCGGCGGTGCGGTACCTGTTGCTGTCGTCTCACTACCGCAAACAGCTGAACTTCACCTGGGACAGCCTGACGCAGGCGGAAGAGTCGCTGCGGCGCCTGGCGGACTTTCTCGCCCGGCTCGACACGGTGAAAGGCGGCGCGCACCCGGACGTCGCCGCCCGGGTCGAGGAGGGGCGGCGGGCGTTCGCCGCGGCCATGGAGGACGATCTCAACACCGCCGCCGCGCTCGGGGCGATCTTCGAGTTGGTCCGGTCGCTCAATTCATCGATTGACGCGGGGGAGCTCGGGCAGGGGGATGTCCCGGTCATCCGTCAGGCCTTCGACGTGTTCGATCGGGTCCTGGGGGTGCTGAGCTTGAGACGCGCCGAGGACGATCAGCCCCCGATTCCAGTGGACGAAATCGAGCGGCTCATCGAGGAACGGAAGGCCGCCCGGCTCCGGCGCGACTTCGGGGAAGCTGACCGGATCCGGGACGGGCTCGTGGAACGGGGGATCCTCCTCGAAGACGGTGCCGGCGGGACACGGTGGAAGAAGAAGTAGGCGGAAAGAGGCTGGAGGCTAGAGGCTGGAGGCTAGGGATGTTGCCAGTCATCAAAACCGCGTTGCCTGGTCCGAGGGCGCGGGCGATTATCGAGCGCGACGCCGCCGTCGTCTCGCCGTCATACACGCGCGGTTATCCGCTTGTCGTCGAGCGCGCGTCTGGCTCGATGGTCGAAGACGTCGACGGCAACCTGTTTCTCGACTGCTCGGCCGGGATAGCCGTCAACGCCACCGGACACTCTCACCCGGACGTCGTCTCCGCCATCACGGACCAGGCCGCACGGTTCCTGCACATGTCGGGCACCGACTTCTACTACGACGTCCAGGTCCGGCTGGCCGAAGAGCTGGCGGCGATCATGCCCATCCGGGGGGGCGTGAAGTCGTTCTTCGGCAACTCGGGCACGGAAGCCATCGAAGCCTCTCTGAAGCTCGCGCGCTACGCCACGCGCCGCCAGGGATTCATCGCGTTCCACGGCGGTTTTCACGGCCGCACGATGGGCGCGCTGGCGCTGACAGGGAGTCAGGCCGTGCAGCGACGCGGGTTCAACCCGCTGATGGCCGGCGTCTACCACGCGCCCTACCCGTACTGCTATCGGTGCCCGCCCGGCCTGACGCCGGACGCGTACGTCGAGGAGTGCCTCGGATATATCGAGAACCACCTCTTCACGCAGCTCGCGGCCCCCGACGAAATCGCCGCCGTTGTCGTCGAACCGATTCAGGGGGAAGGGGGCTACGTCGTCGCGCCCGACCGGTTCCTTCGCGGGCTTCGCGACATCACGCGGAAGCACGGCATCCTGTTGATTGCCGACGAGGTGCAGTCCGGGATGGGCCGGACAGGAAAGATGTTCGCCATCGAACACTGCGGCGTCGAGCCCGATATCGTGGCCACGGCGAAAGGGATTGCGTCGGGAATGCCACTGGGCGTGTCGTCGGCTCGCGCGGACCTCATGACCTGGCCCAGGGGCGCGCATGCGAGCACGTTCGGCGGCAATCCCGTGTCGTGCGCGGCGGCGCTGGCGACGCTGAAGCTGCTGAAGGAACAGCTGCTCGAGAACGCGGCGACGATCGGCGGCTACTTGTTTGCGAGGCTCGAGGCGCTGGCCGAAAAGCGCCGCCTGATTGGAGACGTTCGCGGTCGCGGTCTGATGATCGGCGTGGAGCTGGTCCGGGATCGCCAGACAAAGGAACGGGCGCTCGTGGAACGCAACGCCGTGGTGACGGCCGCCTTCAACCGAGGTCTGCTGATTCTGGGCGCCGGCAGGAATTCGGTCCGTTTTTCGCCGCCGCTCGTATTGACCAGGGATCAGGCGGACACCGCCGTGCGGATCTTCGACGAAGCGCTGGCGGAGGTCGAGGGAACTCGGTTCGAGTCTCCGTGACGATCGTGGCAGGCCTCTTGCTCTGCCGTGAACGGCATGACCCAGAGGCGCATGGCGCTCGGCAAAACCGGCGAAGACCTCGCCTGTCTCGAGCTCGAACGGCGTGGGTACGCAGTTGTTGAACGACGACACCGGCAGCGAGGTGGCGAAATCGATATCATAGCGCGCGACGGGAAGACGCTGGTGTTCGTGGAAGTCAAGACGCGGGTCGGCCGCGCGTTTGGCTGGGCGGCCGAGGGGGTGACCTGGCAGAAACGCCGGCGTCTGGTCCGGCTGGCCACGGAGTACGTGGTGCAGCGACGCTGCGAGGAGTGTCCATGCCGCTTCGACGTGGTCGCGATCCATCTGGAAGCGGGCCGTCCCGTTGTTGAAGTATTTCAGAATGCGTTCGCCGCGGTTGGCTGACGAGAGACCGACCGGCGGGCGTCGAGGATCTGGCAAGAGCCATCGTGCCTGAGCTGCGCAAGGACCCCGTCACCGGTCGCTGGGTGATCATCTCGACGGAGCGGCGGAAGCGTCCGAACGATTTCCGCTTCGAGCGGCCGTCCATCATCGGTCGCGAACAGTGTCCGTTCTGTCCTGGCCGCGAGGCGCTGACGCCGCCCGAGGTGTTCGCGTATCGCCAGAACGGCGGTGCACCCAACTCGCGTAACTGGGATGTGCGGGTGGTGCCGAACAAGTTTCCGGCGCTGCAGGTCGAGGGCGGACTCGATCGCGAGGGCGACGGGATGTTCGATCGCATGAACGGCATCGGGGCGCACGAAGTGATCATCGAGACGCCCGATCACGACAAGACGTTTGCGACGATGTCCGAGCCCGAGATCGAGCGCGTGTTGTCCGCGTACCGCGAGCGGGTACTGGATCTCAAGCAGGACCGCCGGCTGCGTTACATCCTGGTGTTCAAGAACCAGGGGGCGACGGCCGGCGCCACGCTGGAGCACGCCCATTCCCAGCTGATTGCGCTGCCGATCGTGCCGGATTTCGTGCGGGAGGAAATCGAGGGTGCGCGGCGGCATTTCCAGGCGAAAGAGCGCTGCGTGTTCTGCGACATCCTCCGGCAGGAGTTGTCGGCGGGCGCCCGCATCGTTCAGGAAAACGCCGACCTCGTTGCGCTCTCGCCTTATGCGCCTCGTTTTCCGTTCGAGACCTGGCTGCTGCCGCGACGGCACGCGGCGCGGTTCGAGGAGGCGCCGCGGCACGAGCTGGAGAGCCTCGCGCGCCTGCTCAAGGCGGTCGTGCTTCGATTCGGCCGCGCGCTCGAGTGGCCGGCGTACAACCTGATCATTCATTCGGCGCCGTTCAACGACGCGAATCACGGCACCGACGTGTATCACTGGCACGTGGAGCTTCTTCCGAAGCTGGCGCGGACGGCTGGCTTCGAGTGGGGGACCGGGTTCTACATCAACCCGACGTCGCCGGAGGAGGCGACCCGTGTCTTGCGTGGCGTCAGGATCTGACGACTCGCGAGGAAGTGTCCGGCGGCAGCGCGATGCCGTAACTTGAAGGGGCCCCCGAGCGTGTGCTACGGTACTCGTTCGAAGCGAGCGGGAATAACTCAGTGGTAGAGTGCGACCTTGCCAAGGTCGAAGTCGCGGGTTCGAATCCCGTTTCCCGCTCCATTTATTACTCCGAATACTCCGGGGTCTCGACCCCGGTCTCGCGCGCGACGCGAGGTGGGGTCCGATGCCCTGTCCGTTCCGCGCGCGGGCGGTGAGGAGCGAGCGCTGTGATTCCCCGCCTCGTCGAACGCTGTTGTCTGGCCCATCACGCCAGCTGATTCGAGTCGGTCTTTTTCTTCCAATCAGTTCAGAGGGCGCCGTCGCCAAGTGGTAAGGCAGAGGTCTGCAAAACCTCCACCCCCGGTTCAAATCCGGGCGGCGCCTCCAA
>DATLLJ010000129.1:0-52180 GCA_035537875.1 Vicinamibacterales bacterium
AAACGGGTCGCAGGACATGCGGCTGTTCTTCAGCCGGACCATCGGATTGTCGGCCGCGGGACAGGAGATTCCGATTCTCGCCGGCACGCGTCTCACGGGCCGTCAGGGCGCCTATTCGATCGGTCTGTTGAACGTCCAGCAGCGCGAGCAGGATCCGGCCATCGGCTTCACACCTGCCACGAATTTCACCGCCGTGCGTGTCCGGCGTGACATCTTCGCGAACTCGGACATCGGCGGGATCGTGCTGAACAAGGAGGAGGCGGGTTCACGCTACAACCGGGTGACCGGTGTCGATGCCAACTTCCGTTTCGGATACCTCACGCTGAACGGCTACGCCGCCAAGACGTTCTCGCCCCAATCGACCGTGCCTGGCTCGGGGAACGACTACGGGACGCGCGCGAGCGGCCGGTACGAGGATCGCAGCTGGCAGTTCGCGGCTCGCCGCGACGGCATCGGCGAACGGTTCAACGACGAGATGGGATTCGTGCCTCGGCGGGGAGTGGACAACACGTATCTCTTTGCCGGCCGGCGTTTCCGTCCGCTTGGCCTCTCGCGGTGGGTTCGCGAGATCCGCCCGCACTGGCAGATCGACATGTTCACGCGGCAGGAAGGGGGGCTCGAGTCGAAGTACCAAGATTGGCATCTGCCGTTCGCCTTCCAGGACAGCTCGAACATGGAGCTCGGTTTCAACCCGAGCGTCGAAGTGGTTCGTACGCCGTTTACCATCAACAGCGCGCAGGGGATCGTCGTGAATCCGGGCCGGTACGAGTTCAACGAGTTTTTCATCTTCTGGAACACAAACGCCGCGAGCCGGCTGTCGGTCAACACCCGCTACTCAACAGGCGGGTTCTACGACGGCACCCGTCAGTCGTACACGATAGGCCCATCGATTCGCTTGAACGAGAATTTCAACGCGGCGGTGAATCTCCAGATCAACGACGTGGAGCTTTCCACCGGTGCGTTCGTGACCAAACTTCTCACGACTCGCGTGAACTACAACGTCAACACGAAGATGTTCGTCAACGCGTTGCTGCAGTACAACTCGGACTCCCGGCAATGGAGTTCCAACGTCCGGTTCAACCTCATACACCGCCCGCTCAGCGACTTCTTTCTCGTCTACAACGAGCGACGCGACGAGCGGACGGGCGATTTGATCGATCGCGCCCTCGTTGCGAAGTTGACCTACCTCGTGGCGTTTTGATCGAGGGGCGAATGGTGTACGAGCCCGCGAAGCATTGTCGGACGGTGGATAGGAGAACGAAGGTCGTTCAGACTGAGACTCCGGTCACCTCCAGGAGTTCCTCCACGAGCCCGACCCCGTCCAGCCGGTCGATGCCATCCTGAGTCGCGTCCCCAAACCATTGACCCGATAGTTTTTGGCTTCGGCCTGCCTCTGAACCCGCCCGAGTCGCGCGCAGTCGCGCCGCCGACTCAGGCGTGGAAAAGATTTTGCGTGCTGATGAGCTGGATCCGCTGCGCGCCCGGTGTGCTGAAGCCCGCAGGGCGCGGCCGTTCACTCGGCAAGGTCACCTCAGAATGCCTCGAGAGACTCGAGGCGGAGAACGCCGTGCGCATTGCGAAAGCGACCTGGTCTCACGGACTACGGATGGTCAGCGTTCTCGCTCTCGCTCTGGCTGGCGGGAGCCCTCACCCTCTGATGGCGCAGGCAGGCGTCCAAGGCCAGTGGCGTACCCTGAGCAATCAGGTCCCGATCAATCCCGTCCACATGGCCCTCATGAACAACGGACAGGTGCTCATCGTCGCCGGCTCGGGAAACGTGGCGACGGAGACCAACTTCCAGGCCGCGGTCTGGGATCCGCTGTCTCAGACATTCCTGACGCAGCCGCTTTCGTGGGACATGTTCTGCAACGGCATGGTCGTCTTGCATGACGGACGAGTCTTCATCAACGGCGGCAACCTCGAGTACGACCCCTTTCTTGGCGAGCCCCGGAATGCGGTGTACGACCCGGCGACCGGCGTCTTCACGAACGTGCAGAACATGGCGCACGGACGGTGGTATCCGACGACGACGACGCTTGGCGACGGCAGCGTGATGACGTTTTCAGGATTGTCCGAGACGGGCAGCACGAACAGTTCGGTGGAGATCTACACGGTCGGCTCGGGATGGAGCCAGGAGTTCAGCTCGGGTTGGACTCCGCCGCTGTACCCGCGCATGCACTTGAGCACCGACGGTCGAGTCTTCTACGCCGGCTCGACTCGAAGCTCCAGGTTCTTCAATCCGTCAACCAGGACCTGGTCTTCCGTCGTGGCGACAACCAACTACGCCAACTCGCGAACCTACGGCACGTCGGTCCTGCTTCCCTTGACGCCGGCGAACGGGTACAGACCGCGCGTGATGATCTTTGGAGGTGCTGATCCGGCGACCGCCACGACGGAAATCATCGACCTCTCCGCGGCCACGCCGCAGTGGCAGTTCGGCCCCTCGATGTCGCAGCCGAGAATTCAGATGAACGCGACGATCCTGCCGAACGGGAAGGTGCTCGCGACGGGCGGGTCGAGAAACAACGAGGATGCCCTCACCGCGAGCCTGAACGCCGATCTGTACGACCCGAGTACGAACACGTTCAGTCCTGCGGGGGCCAACGCCCATCCGCGCCTGTATCATTCCAACGCGCTGCTCCTCCCTGATGCCACGGTGCTGCTGATGGGAGGAAACCCTCAACGAGGGAGTTACGAGGGGCGTCCCGAAATCTATTCTCCCGCGTACCTGTTCAACACCGACGGCACGCCAGCGTACCGCCCGATCATCACCGGCCTCGTTCCTGGCACGGTGGGCTACGGCGCCGCCTTCCAGGTGCAGACGCCGGACGCGGCGGATATCGCATCGGTGGTCCTGGTGCGGCCCGGGGCCCCGACGCACGCGTTCGACATGGAACAGCGGCTGGTCGGCCTGTCTTACACGGTCGGGAACGGCGTGCTCAACGTGACGTCGCCGCCGAACGGCAATATCGCGCCACCCGGGTATTACATGCTGTTCGTGCTCAATGCGGCGGGCGTTCCGTCGGTTTCCCGATTCATAAGGGTGACGCCATCGGCGCCGAATCAGGCTCCAGTCGCCACGATCGTGAGCCCGGTAACCAGTGTGACCCGGAACCCCGGCGAAACGGTGTCGTTCTCGGGCAGCGGCAGCGATCCGGATGGAAGCATCACCGGGTATGCCTGGACGTTCCCGGGCGGCACTCCTGCTGCGAGCCCCGCCGCGAGCCCCGGCGACGTGACCTATTCCACTCCTGGGAGCTACGTGGCGTCGTTCCGGGTGACCGATAACCTGGGGCTGGCGAGTCAGCCCGCAACGAGAACCGTCACCGTCTCGGACTTCTCGCTGTCGGCGACGCCGGCATCGCGAACGGTCGCTCCTGGAGGGAACACGAGTTACAGCGCCACGGTGACCCCGGCGAACGGGTTCACCGGGGCCGTGAGCTTCAGCGTGCTCGGCCTTCCGTCTGGCGCGACGGGGACATTCACTCCGGCATCCGTTACGACGTCGGGGACAACCACGCTCAGCGTGTCGACGAGCACGACCACTCCGGTTGGGACCTATCCGCTGACGATTCGAGCGACGAGTGGACCTGTGACTCGGACCGCCAATGTGACGCTGGTCGTGGCGAGTGGGGACTTCACCATCGCTGTCACGCCGACGTCGCGGACAGTCGCCAGGAACAGCGTCACGTCGTACACCGTGACGGTGACCGCCGGACAGGGATTTTCAGGCGCGGTGAACCTGACGGTCAGCGGCGTGCCGGCGCGCACCACCGCGACGTTCAACCCGGCGTCGATCCAGAGCTCGGGGACCTCTGTTCTGACGGTGAGCGTCGCGCGGAACGCGCAGAAGCGAACGAGCACGCTGACGATCACGGGCACCGGAGGTGGGCAAGTCCACTCGGTGAACGCAACCCTGGTGGTTCAGTAGCCATGAGGATCTCCCGCAGGACCCTGCTCGGACGACTGGCTGCGGGCGCCGCCGCTGCAGCCGCCGCGCCCCGCGTGAGCGTGAAGGCGTCCGGCACGACCGTCGGCGCGCTGGCGCCCGAGCCGATCCGATCCGTCAAGCCCATTCGGCTCCACAGGAGCGAGAACGTTCATGGGCCATCGCCCAGGGTGATGAAAACCCTGCAGGAGGCCGCAGGACGTCCGCCGAGCCGATATCCGGACGAGGAAGTCGAAGCGTTGCGGCACAAGATCGCCGGGGTTCACGGTGTCGATCCGGCGCAGGTGATCATCGGCTGCGGCTCCTCAGAAATCGTACGCATGGCGGTCGATGCGTTCGCCGGACCGCAGAGAAAGATACTGGCCGCGCTGCCGACGTTCGAGTTGATCCACCGCTACGCCCGGCGCGCGGGTGCGGAAGTCGACGCTGTCCTGCTGACCAAGGAATGGTCCCATGACCTGAGCGCGATGCTCGAGCGCGCCCATGCAACCGGGCTGGTCTATATCGGCAATCCGAACAATCCGACCGGCACCCTCACGCGCCGACAGGACCTGGAAGAGTTCCTTCGCAGGCTGCCGGCCGATGTGGTCGTTCTGATCGACGAGGCTTACCATCACTACGTCGGTGAAGCCGCGGACTACGCGTCGTTCATCGATCGCCCGGTGGATCATCCTCGGGTCGTGGTCACACGAACGTTTTCCAAGATACACGGAATGGCGGGCCTCCGGGTCGGGTACGCCGTAGCCGCCGCCCAGACCGCGCGGACGCTGGATGCGCACGCGCTATCGGACGGTGTGAGCGTGACGGCGGCGCGGGCTGCAGCCACAGCGCTCGATGATGCCGACTACGTGCGCATGAGCGTCGACTGGAACGCCGACGACCGCCAGGAGTTTCTCAATCAGGCGAACGCGCGGATGCTGCGGTCGATCGATTCGCTGACCAACTTCGTCATGCTGAACGCCGGCCGCCCGGCTGGTCCCGTGTTCGATCACTTCATGAAACACGACATCCTGCTCGCGCGGCCTGTGCCGGCGCTCGACTCCTACATCCGGGTGTCGCTGGGGACGTCCGACGACATGCGCGAGTTCTGGCGCGTGTGGGACCTCATGCCCGGCGGCCATGTGCACGGCTGACTTGCGAATTGGGTCATCCGGGCATCTAGTCATCTGGTCATTGAATTCGACAACTCAATGAACCATTCGAGCCGGCCGCTCGGGGTGTTACGGGCAAAGGTGTCGAGTCAGTTCAGCCGCAACAGGCGGGACACAGCGCATTCTTCGGCGACCTTCAGATACCTCCCCACGCTTTGGTTGCCCACGACGTAAGGATTCGGGCTGCCGGGCGCGCGCTTCGCCAGCAGCGGGAGGTTGACCTTCGATCCGTCCCAGTCGGTGTGGTTCGACAGGATGATGTCCGCGCCGGCCCGCCGCGCGATGTCGCTGAATCGCTGCGCCGACCGGATGTAGGCCTCGAGCGAATCCCGATCGGCGTTGAGTCCCGTCCCGCCCCAGAGCGCCGCGAGGTGCGGCTTGCCGTTGTCGGTGACAGGAATCAGGACGGAGATCGTGCCAGGCGTGTGGCCGGGTGTGATGAAGAGCGTCAGCGTCGTCCCGCCCAGCGTAAGTTTCTGGCCGTCGGCGGCCACCATGTCGCGCTTCGGTTTCGTGCCATCGGTCCGATCCAGAAAATCCCAGTCCGCCGGGGACATGATCACGCGCGCCCCATATCGATCCTGAAGGAATTTCGCGCCGCCGTGGTGATCGGGATGTGGATGGGTGACGATGGCGTACTTGATGGCGGCAGCGTCGAGACCCAGCTTCTTCAGCCCGCCGGCCACTTCTTCTTCGACGGAATAGTCGAAGATCGTGTCGATCACGATGATGCCTTCCGATGTCGTGACGGCCCACACGGAGTACTCCGTCTGGCCGAGGAAGTACAGGTTGTCGAACACCTTCACCGGCTCGGCATACCAGGTGGATCTGTCGGGCGGGCCCGGCCTCGGCGCCGCAGCGGGGCCGCCTCGGCGCGGAGCGGGCGGGGCGCAAAGAAAGTTGAAGAGATTCTGATAATCCTCGCCCGCCGCGGTCTTCGCGACGGCAACGTGTGCTTCAGGAGTGTCGGTTGCGCCCTGGCCCCCGAGCATGGAAACGGCCGTCAACAACGAAAGCGCGGTCTTCATGAGCGTGCTCCTGACTCCGACATGCGACAAGGAGGGTGATATCATCGCCGCGTCATGGTCAAACGGATTCTGGCTTCAGGTGGAATCAGCATCGGGATTGGCCTGATGATCTGCTGGATGCCCGGCACGGCCGCGGCGCAGCAGCCTGCAGTGAGCAAGCCCGGCTGGACACATCCGAAGACCCCGTGGGGGGAGCCCGACCTGCAAGGCATCTGGCCCCTCAATCATCTGATTGGCACCCCCTTCCAGCGTCCGGAACGGTTCGGCGAACGCCGACTGCTGACCGACGAGGAATTCGCCGCCGCGCAGAAGAACGTGGAGAACCGCAACAGGCGCTTCGAATCAGGAGCGATACCTCAGGCCGACTCGGGCGATGCCACGCGGCTCACCTCCCTGCTGATCGACCCGCCGGACGGACGCTTTCCCGAGCTGACGGCCAGGGGCAAGGAGCTCTACGAGCAGATGCGCGGCAGCTACAAGCCGGGCCAGACCGTCTTCGACCGGCCCGAAGACTTCGACAGCTGGGACCGATGCATCACGCGCGGCCTCCCCGTTTCGATGCTGCCCCGCAACTACAACAACGGCATACGAATCATGCAGTCGCCGGGCTACGTCGTGATTCTCCTCGAGATGGCGCACGAGGCCCGCATCATTCCGACAGGCGGTCGCCCGGCGCTCGATCCATCCATCAAGCAGTATCTCGGCGAGTCGAGGGGCCGCTGGGACGGCAACACGCTCATCGTCGAAACGGCGAACTTCAACGGAAAGACGGCGATGACCAATGCCGGCGTCCCCGGCTCTCCGCCGCTGAACCCGTCGACGGGAAACATGCGCTTCGTCGAGCGCTTCACGCGAACCGGCGACGACACCATCGAATATCAGATGACGGTCGAGGACCGGGAGCTGTTGACGACCGGCTCGTGGTCGGCGGCCTTTCCGCTGAAGCTCGACAACGACTACCTGATGTTCGAGTACGCCTGCCACGAAGGCAACACAGCCATCCGCAACTACATCGAGACCTCGCGGTACGAACGCGCGCAGAAAGCCGGCAAGTAAGCCGGCGTCACCTCATTTCGGAGGATCCTTGTCGGGCGCCGAGCCGCTGAGATCCATTCGCCGGCCGTCTGGAAACTGAAGCTCGCGCGAGCTCGCGCGGAGCGCGCCATCCTTCGCCTGGAAGCCGGTGACGACGACCTTTGTCCCGGCGGGAAGCGAGTCCCTGTTCCACCCCTTGCGCAGCAGCACGGATGGTGAGCCGCCCTCAATTTTCCACCGCTCGACCGAACCGTCAGGCTTCCGCACATCGATATGCAGCCAGGAGTGCGGGTTCACCCACTCCATCATGACGACCGTGCCCTCCAGCGTAACCGGCTTGTTCTGGTCGAACTCGGCGGAGAAAGAATGATGCGCCGATACAGGCAACAGTGCCGCTGTCGCCAGGCTGACGCTCGCCGCGATCGTGAGCAGTCTCGTGTGCATCCGTCCTACTCCTTATTTTCCGTCCCGAAGCAGATCGTGATAGAGCAGCATGTCGGCGAACGGCACACACTTGTGCTCGAGCAGCTGGGCGTCTTTCTCGATCAGGCGATACAGCGGCATCTCGATCGTCCATGGCCGCGAATACGTCAACGGATCCTCGAGCGTGGCCTCGTACCAGATGTGGTTCGGCCCGAGAAGCGTGAAGCGCTCGGTGACCTTCAACCTGTTGCTGTGATGATTGCCGGCGCGATCCAGCCATGTCTGATCGTTCTGCCCGGTCGTCGTCACGACCAGGACGTCGCCCTCCCACGTTCCGTTGGACTTGCCCATCCAGGAATCGACGGGCAACTCGGAGTGATCCTTCATGTAGATGACGCGGTTCATCGCCGCGAAGGGATACACCATCAGGAGATCGCCGTCGCCCTGAAAAATCTGGAACGGGAAATTGTGGTACGTGGCACGCGGAATTCCCAGCATGTAGCACTTCGCTTCGGGGTCCGCCGCCGGCCACTTCGCCCGGTTTTCGTTGCGCCTGGCGAGCGCCTCCGGCAGGTACGGAATCGTACCTCCGCGCACGACGCTCCGGCCCGCCGGAATGGCGCCGATCGCGCCAAGCTGCCAGAAGTCCTTCAGGTCCTCCGCCGGATGTGCCTCCAGATTCCAGTACGCGGTGTTCAGCGCCTGCCAGATGCCGTTGAAGTCGGGACGCCCCGAAATACGCTCCGGTCGGTCCAGTTGAGCCTGCGCTCGAGCGACGCTCGCGATCGACGATATCGCTGCCATCGTCACGAGCGCGACGATCAGTCGATTCCGCATGGTTTTACGGCAGAGCGAACGCGAGCAGGGACTCGTTATTGCCCTGTCCGTTCGCAGCGGCGATGACGGCGACATACTGTTTGCCGTTCCGGCCCTGGTAGGTTATCGGAATGGCGGTGACGTTGTAATCCAGACGAACAGACCACAGTTCCTTCCCGGTTCTCGAGTCGAAGGCGCGGAAGCTTCGGTCGCGTGTCGCGCCGATGAAGACCAGTCCGCCGGCGGTGACCATCGGGCCGCCGTACCCCGGGGATCCGACATTCTTCCTTCCCTCCGGCATGTTGTCGTTCACGCCAAGCGGAACGCGCCACACGAACTCGCCGGTCGCGGCGTCGACGGCTATCAGGCTGGCCCATGGAGGACGGAAGCACGGCAGGTTGCCGAGAGACTTCCCATCGTTGTCCTTCGCCTCGACGCTCAGCCCTTCACCATTCTGGAAGACGTACGGAAACTCGGTATCCTTCGTCTTCTCGTTGTATCGCGGATTCGGTGCGATCCACCCGGAAGACGGCTCGTCCTTCGAGTTCACGAAGATGTATCCGAGCGCCGGATCGGTGGCGGTGCCGCCCCAGTTCACGCCGCCCGTGATGCCAGGGAAGATCAACGACGGCGGTCCGCCGTTGGGCCGGTAGTTCCACGGTGTGTACGGCCCGTCGTTGCGGAACTTCACGCGGTCCCACAACTCCTTGCACGCCCGTGCATGTTCGGGAGTGGTGTCGTCGGCTGTCACCAGATCCTGCTCGGTCATGCTCACCCGGGCGACTGGTCCCGGCTTGCGAGGGATTGGCTGCGCCGCCGGATACCACTCGCCCGGCACGTCCCCCTTTGCCATCGGATGTTGGTCGACGCCGTGTACGGGTGTGCCGCTCTCACGGTTCAGGATGAACATGAAGCCGGACTTACCGACCTGGACGAGTGCGGGAATAGTCGTTCCGTCTTTCCGGATATCGATCAAGCCCGGCGCGGGCGGCAGGTTGTAGTCCCACAGTTCGTGGCGGATGTTCTGGAAATACCATTTCAACGTGCCCGTTTGCGCGTCGAGCGCAACCGTGGTGTTGCTGAAGAGATTGTCGCCGGGCCGGTCGCCGCCGTAGAAATTCATGCCCGGACCGCTGACAGGCAGATAGACGAGGCCGCGCTGCTCATCGACGGTCAGCGTGAACGACCAGACATTGTTGCCCGTGCGATCTTTCCAGCTGTCATTCCCCCACGAGTCGTGGCCGACTTCGCCGGGGAGGGGAATGGTGTGAAAGTCCCACAGTTTCTCTCCGGTGCGCGCGTCGTACGCGTGGGTGTCGCCCTTCTCGCCTCGGTTTGTGCTGAGATGCGGTCCGATGTGCCGTTCGCCAGGCCCGAAGAAGTTCGATCCCATCAGGATGACGTTCCTGTAGACAGCCGGCACGCCCGCGTACGGGATTTCCAGATCGACCTGACCGCGGTTGCCGAACTCGACGTCAAGCGTGCCGGTCCTGGCGTCGAGCGCAATCAGCTTCCGGAGGCTCGTAAAGAGGATGCGCGGGGGCAGCCTGGCCTCGCCGGGCCAATACGCGACACCGCGGAACGATGCGAGCCCTTCCGGCAACACGTAGCGCCAGATTTCCTTTCCTGTCTCCGGTTCGAGGGCGACCACGCGATTGCCCGACGGCAGATACATCACCCCGTTCACCACGATGGGGGTGACTTCCTGAAACAGTTCGAACGCGCTTGCCGGCCGGTCTATCGCGGGCACGACAACGCCCGGCTCGGGCCGCAGTCGATAAGACCACGCCCGGGTGAGTGTCGAAACGTTTGTCGTGTTGATTTGCGTCAGAGGCGAATAGCGGCTGCCGGCGAGATCGCGATTGTACGTCGGCCAGTCCCAGTCCGGGTTTCGTCCGCTGTTCTGAGCGGTGGCGACGTGCGCAGCGAGCGCCCCCATTACCAGGGCCGAGATCAAACCACCGGCACGCCTGACACCCATCGGTTTTCTAGACCGCGGCGTTCACCGGCTGGCCAGCGCCGACCTCGATGATTTCGCCGGCCCGCAGCAGCGCGATGGCGTTTCTCGCGACGGCGACGTGCCGGTTATCCGGATGCAGCTCGACGTCCGCTGGAACGCGTAACGCGTTGAGCATCTCCGCGAGGCCCGGGTGGCTCGAGCTCCAGCCGTTCTCATCATAGGTGGCAATGTAGTGGCCGTAGCGGATGGAAACCATCCGCGCAACCTACGCTCGGCTGACAAAATTGTCAACGAGTGAATGGGGGCAGACTGTCGCTACATGGGCGCGAACGGATTGTCGATCCTGCGCCAGTTCGCGTCGAGCTGGAAGTCGTCGGGGTCCACCCTGGTCAATTCGTACACGGCGCCCTCGGGACTGAAGGCGTGGCCTCCGAAGCTATGGTGGGTCACCACGTTTATGAAGACGACGTGCATGCCGGAGGCTGCGTCGAGCAGGGGCGGCTCGGCGTTCAGAAAATAATGATGACGCCCGATCTTGAGCCGGGTGGTTTTGTGCGGAAGCCCTTCGGGTGGGTTGTCGAGGACGAACCAGAGGGGTTCCCCGTGCTGGTAGAACACCGTCAGATATCGCGTCTTGTCGGTCATGCGCGCCTCCGCCTGCCCCGCTGACCAGTCAAGCCGCTGGCTCGTCGGGACGACCTGCAGAGTTTATGACGGGAATTGGGTCTTCTGGAATTGGCTCATCTGGTCATCTGGTCATCTGGACATTGAATTGCCCGATTCAATGTCCGGCCTGCGGAGGTGGGGTTTCTGAGCGAAATGGCCCGATGTACGTAGTGTCGGCCTTCAGGCCGACCTCTCGGCGCTGCCGACGCGAACGGATATCTTCGCCTTCGGTGCGCTCCTCTTACAATCCGTGCCTGCTCTGTTCACGACGCCGGTTGCACAATCTGCCTTTCCCCCTCAGCGAATCGTTGATTAGCGCGCTCGTGGCGCGCGGCCCGGACCGGCACGTAACGTGCGCGGGACGACGATGTAGAATCGGGCCGCAGAACACGGCCCGGCGACGAGGGCCGCCATGCCGAGCGTGGAAGAACGACTCGCTTCGCTCGAAGCGAGGGTGGACACGATGGAAGATTTGCCGACCCAGATCACGGGCCTGCGCGGTGACATGAACCGCCAGTTCACGGAGTTGCGGACGGACACGAACCACCAGATCACGGAGTTGCGGGCGGACACGAACCGCCAGTTCATGGAGCTGCGGGCGGACATGAACCGTCAGTTCTCGGAAGTCCGCACGGACATGAACCAGCGGTTCGAGCAGGTCAACGGACGCATCGATACGCTCGACGCCAAGATCGATCGGCACTTCACCCGGCTGGTAGGCATCCAGGTCGCCTCCATGCTGGCCGTCCTCGGCGCCCTGCTCGGAGCGTATTACCGATGACGCGGTGAATCAACGTGCCGTCATGGCTTCCGTGTGAGACCGAGCCAGTCGAGGATCACCTGAATCTCGTCGGCACAGGCCGCTCCGGCGACTCCGAGATCTAGATCGAAGTGTGGCTGCCGACCGCAGACTGGAACCTGAAGTTTCAGGCAGTCGGAAACGGGGGATGGGGTGTAGAGGGGAGCGTCCACGCTACCTGTAATAGCTGCCGACCATCGCGCCGATTACGGCCAGCAACAGCGTCATCTGGATCCCTATGACCCACGTGAAATGCCGGTCGACCTTCACGTCGAACGCCTGAAACCGGTTGTCGACCTGTTGGAACCGGCTTTCGACCTGCTCGAACCGACGATCGACCTGGTCGAAGCGGCGATCCACCTGCTCAAACCGACGGTTCATGTCCGCTCGGAGCTCGTCGACCCGACTGTTCATCAAGTCGAACTGTCGGTTCATGTCCGCACGCAGTCCGGTGAACTGGCTCGTCATGTCGCCGCGGAGGCCGACGATGAGGGTGTGGAGATCGTCCATGCGGTCCATCCTCGCTTCGAGGGAAGCGAGGCGCTCGGCACTGCTCACGTTGCTCGACATGTCGCTGGCTTTCGTGTCCGGGCGCCAGCCCGATTCTACATCGTCGTCACGCACGGTGCGTGCCACGGGGAATCGTCCGACTCACAGACGTTGCGTCCGCGGCATTGCAGTTTTCGATAACCGCAGACACGAGGGTCGTGGTAGAAATCGCTCATCCTCTCGCCCATGGCTCTGACCGCCGGTGCGCGCCTCGGCCCGTATGAGATCCATCACCCCACCTCGACTGGGCGCGTCCCGCCCCCGATCGAAGGAGCACCGATGTCGAACCGATCGCGCGCCCTCGTTGTGACAGCCCTCGCGTGCCTGCTCGCCGCAGCCTCGGGTCATCTGCTGCCCGTTGCGATCGCCGCGGGCCAGGACGACGTGACCGCCGGCGAGTTCGTCGTCGATCCCCCGACGCTCATCAACCTCGGGTTCGAGTGGTTCATCAGCGGCGACGACAACCGCAACGCGCGGGTCGAGGTCTCGTACCGGCCGCAGGGCGCAGGACAGTGGAAGAGTGCCCTGCCGATGCTGCGGATGCAGGGCGAGCGGATCTTCAACGGCGCCCAACTGGACGTCATCGCGCCGAACATGTTTGCGGGAAGCGTTCTCGACCTCCAGCCGGACACGGCGTACGACGTACAGTTCGTGCTGTCGGATCCGGACGGCACGCACGGTGAAACCCGAAAGCTGGTCAGCGTCCGGACGCGCCCCGAGCCGATGCCGTCTGCCGGCGGGCGGACGTTTCACGTGTATCCTCCGGGCTTCTCTGGCGCGAAACAGGAGCCGGCGTTCGACGGGCTGATGTGCGCGTACAACCTCACGTGTGCCGGGACCGACTGGGCGACTGCCGGTCGTCCGCGCGTCAAGCCGGGCGACACGATCCTGGTCCATGCCGGTCTCTACAAGTACAACCGCCTCGAATACACGAACAACGCGGCCGTCAACCGGACCGTGCCGCTCGACGGCACCTACTACCTCACCGCTGACGGAACCCCCGAGCAGCCGATTGTCATCAAAGGCGCCGGCGACGGCGAGGCGATTTTCGACGGCGCCGGCAACTTCGCGCTCTTCGACGTGAAGGCGGCCGACTACACCTATTTCGAAGGCCTGACCTTCCGCAACACCGACATCGCGATCTGGGCGGGGACGCAGTTCATCGCGGGCTCGAAGGGGCTGACGGTGAAGCGAAGCCGTTTCGAGGATGTGGCGGCGGGTGTCTTCACGAACTTTTCAGGGTCGAGCAACTTCTACATCGCCGACAACTGGTTCCTGGGGCGCGACGATCCGAACCACGTGATCGGGTGGGCGAGCCCGCAGCTGTGGAGTCAATTCGACGGCGTGGAAGGGCAGAAGTTTCCGCCGGTCATGGGCTCGTACGTGGCCATCAAGATTTACGGCCCCGGCCACGTCATCGCGCACAATTACGTCGCAAACTTTCACGACGGGATCGACATCGAGACGTACGGAAATCCGGATGGCTCGTCGGCAGCCGACGGTCACAAGTACCCGCCGAAGCCGGACTGGGACAAGCGACCGGTGTCGATCGATTTCTACAACAACTACATGACGAACTTTCACGACAACCCGTTCGAGACCGACGGCGGGATGCACAACATCCGCGTGCTCAGGAACATGATGATCAACTCGGCGTCCCACGCCTTCTGCAACCAGCCGGCGCTCGGCGGGCCGGTGTACTGGATCGGCAACATCGCCTACCATCTGCCGGGCGGTTCGACGCGGCTGACCAACGGATCGGCGGGCGTGCTCTTCTACCACAATACGATTCTGTCGGAGACGATCGCCGCCGGCGCGTCGAACGTGCACTGGCGGAACAACCTGTTTCTCGGCGAGAACTCGGCGCCGCCGATCTTCAGCGTCAGCACCTTCACCAGCTACACGACGTCGGACTACAACGGGTTCCGTCCCAACCCGGTGCCCGAGCCGTTCGAGTGGAGCACACCGGCCGCCGGTGCCGTCGCCGACTACACAGGGCCCGACCATCGAGCCGCCCTCGAGACGCGGAAATTCAGGACGCTTGCCGACTATGCCGTGGCGACCGGCCAGGACCGCCACAGCGTGCTCGTCGACTACGACATCTTCGTGAACGTGCCGCGCCTCGACGCGCAGGACGTGCGCGCCGTTCAGAAGGTGTACAAGGCCGAAGATTTCGATTTCCAGCTGAAGCCGACCGCGGCTGCCGTCGACAAAGGCGCCGCGCTGCCCAACGTGAACGACGGTTTCAGAGGCGCCGCGCCGGATCTGGGAGCGCTGGAGGTTGGCGTGGCGCCGCCGCACTACGGGCCACGGCCGTAGGAGCCGCAATACAAAACACCTGGTTTCGATCGTCTGCGCGCCGCTTCGTCAGCGGGCCTGCTTCAACACGTTCGCGTGCTGCGGATGGCCAAGTCGCTGCGCCTGCTGCAGCGGCGTCCGTCCGTCCTCGTTCTTGATGCCGCGATCGGCGCCCGCCGCAAGCAGCGCCTGCAGCGCCGAGGTCTCTCCGTGATCCAGCGTCGCCGCATACATCAGCGGCGTGAAGCCGAATCCATCGACGTCGTCGAGCGGGACGCCGGCGGCCAGGAGAATCGGGATGATTGCGGCGCGGTTCGTGATCGTCGCCCAGTGCAGCAGGTTGACGCCGGTGGATTCGGCGCCGGATACGTCGACGCCGGCGGCGACGAGCGCGCCGAGCACGTCCGCGTAGCCGAAGGTTACGGCCTCGGCCGCCGCTTCGGCCGACGCTGTGGCGCCGCGCGCGAGCAGCAGCCGGACGTTTTCGACGTCGCCGGACATCGAGGCCAGGACGATCGGGGAGCGGCGCACACGCACGGCGTCGGGCGGGTTGGCAGGAGCGCCCGCATCGAGCAGCGCGACGAGCGACGACGTTGAGCCGCGGATGCCGGTGGCCGCGCTGATCGCGTCGGCGCCAGAGGGCGACCTGACGGTGACGTCCGCTCCTTTCTGGATCAACAGCCGCACCTTCTCCGGATCCCAGGCCGATGCCATCAGCAGTGTCGTCCCACCGGCGGTCCTGGCGTTCGGATCCAGTCCCGCGTTCAGCAGGGCGGCCAATGCGGCCGGGGGCTCGAAGAGCGCCGTGCGTACCCACGCGGGCATTGCCGGGGGTGCCGCGGGCTGTGTCGCCACGCCCGCGACCGGCGCATCCGGCAGCATCGACAGCAGACCCATGACGGCCCAGCACGACCCGGTGAAGGAGAGGAATTCGTCCTTGCCGTATGGGAACCCGGTGGCGAAGTACATCGGGCTGACTTCGGCGGGCGAAATCATGCGCGTGCGAACGCGCCAGGTCCCGTCGCGAGCCTGAGACGACACGAGGAACGCCACGCCGCGCGCGGCGGCGCGATCCGCGGTCGAAGCGCCGGCGTCGTGCAGCGCAACGAGCGCCTGGCCCGTCGAGTACGCATCCGAAGGGTATCCGGGAATCTGGGGCCAGCCGCCATCGGGCCGCTGCAGCGCCACGAGGTCGGCGCTCGCGACCTTCAGGTCGTCGGCGGACGCTCCGGCCGACGCCAGGCCCATCAACCTGAACGCGGCGTCCTCTGTCGAAAGCGGACGGGTCGATCGCAGCCACGTGGCTGCGCGCTCGACGGCCCGGTCCCGATCGGACGCGAGCTCGGCCGGCATGTACGCACGCAGGGCCTGCACGGCGGTGGCCGTCGCGGTGAACTGGCTGCCGGAGTGGGGCGGCCGGAAGTCCGACGTCGTCCAGTGCCCGTCCGGGAATTGCCATCGTGCGATGCGCGCCGCCCATGTCTCCGTCGCCAGATCGCGCGGCAGATCGGCCGCCTGTGCGGCCATCAACAGATAGCTTGTGCCCGGCGTCGGATCCGGCATCGAGACTGCCTGGATCGCATCGTCGACCGCGGTGGCGGAACGAAGCTGCCGAAACGTCTTCGTCTCCACTGCCTCGAGGACGGCAGCGTCCACGGCCAGGTGCTCCCGCTGAGCCATGTGCAGCGCCAGCACCGCAACGGAGTTGTGATGGCACGACACGCAACTGCGGTTCTCGACAAACGCCTTGACGGACCGCTGCAGCATGGGCAGTGCGCGCACCGCCGCGGCCCGCGGGCGCGCCGGGTCGGTCTGACCATT
Organism: Vicinamibacterales bacterium; assembly: GCA_035537875.1. Lineage (GTDB taxonomy): Bacteria > Acidobacteriota > Vicinamibacteria > Vicinamibacterales > CAVVIG01 > DATLLJ01. The sequence goes on from DATLLJ010000129.1 coordinate 16,496, forward strand.
GGCTGCCAGCGGCAGGAGCAGGAGCAGGACGACCGGAACAACCGGATGATGGCGCCTCATGAGCCGAGAACGGCACATTGTGACACGGCAGGGGCGGCCAAGGGGTGAACCGCATCGCAGGGGAATGCCCAACGACGCCTGAGCCGTTCAGCGCCAGTGCTGTCGAGCTAAGATGTCGGGCGCATGTATTGCCGATTGTGGCTTCTGATGCTTGTCGCGCTCTTTGGAGTCACCAGCGCCAACGCGCAGCAGTTGCCGTCACCGACCGCGAACTCGACTCCAGCTCAGCCCGATGCCCCGCCGGACGGGTCGCGCGCCTGCGACGGCTGTCCGCCGCGCCGCCTGGGGACCTCTTTTCTTCAAGTCACGCTGGTCAACGGCATTTACGAGGTGGCCAACCTGGCTCGCGGCCAGGTGACGGCGGAGATCACTCCGGCCACCTGGTGGACCAACATGAAGCGCGGCTGGGAGTGGGATCTGGACGATTTTGCCGTCAACCAGATCGGGCACCCGTATCAGGGCAACAACTATTTCACGACCGGTCGGGCCAACGGCCTGGACTTCTGGGAATCGTCGGCGCTCACGGCGTTCGGGAGTGGAACCTGGGAATACTTCGGTGAAACGAACCAGGCCTCTCTCAACGACTTCCTCAACACGACGCTCGGCGGGATCGCGCTCGGCGAGATGTTCCACCGGACGGCCTGGCTCGTGCGCAACACCTCGCTGACAGGACGATCGCGCCTGATGCGGGAAATTGCCGCCACGGCGATTGATCCGATGACCGGATACAACCGCTTCACAACGGGCGACGCGTCGCGCGTCGTTGAGAAGCCACGAGAGATGCAGCCCTCGAGCCTCGGCGCCGACGTGCACGCCGGAGCGCTCTGGCGCGATGCCGACACGGAAGAGGACTCGGGAACGTACCCCTTCTTCGAGGTGGATTTGTTGTACGGAGATCTCACTGCCGGGCGCAGCAGGACGCCGTACGACGCGTTTGCGGTCCGGCTCGATTTTGGCGGCGGCAAAGCGCTGAGCGAGGCGCGCGTGCGCGGGCGCTTGTACGGTCAGCCGTTTCGCGGAGAGGCGCTCCAGATGAGCGTTTCGCAGGGATATCAGTACAACGAGAACGAGGCCTATCAGTTCGGCGCCCAGTCGGTCGAGGCGAGCCTCGGCATCGTCACGGGCCTCGGTTCGCGGATGTCACTCTGGGCCGTGGGGTGGGGAGGAGTCACCATCCTGGGGGCTGTCGATTCGGTGCCGCTGGAAGGCACGGACGAACCGGAGGAGCCGGCCGAACCGGAGGAGTCGCCGGGGCAGGGCGTCTCTACTGGCCCTCGCTTCTACGACTACGGTCCCGGCACGAATGCGGGCGGGTACCTGAGCCTCCTTCGTGACCAGCGCGCCTTTTTTACGATGTCGTACGAGCTTCATCATCTGCGCGTGCTGGACGGTGAGCGCGCGAACCACGTGCTGCAGCGCGCGCGGGCCGATCTGATGCTGCCCTTGCGAGGCCAGCTCGGATTCGGGGTCACGGGGGAGTTCTTCGACCGCCGGACGTTGTACAAGGCCGAAGGCGTCAGCCCGGCCCATTTCTACTTTCCGCAATTCAGAATGTTCCTCACGTGGAACGCGTCGTGACGGGACCATTCCTCTCGTCGCTGATGCGCGGCGTCGCCCTGGTGTGCCTGGTGCCTGCTCTCACCGCTGCGCAGGGCGCCGCTCCTGTATCCGTTGCCGAAGATGCCGGCCGAACGTCGCGACGCTGGATCGTCTTTGGCGCCGCCTCAACAACGCTGCTCAGCGACTGTGCCGACTGCGAGGATCCGCACAATTACCGTCATACGGGCAGCGTCCTCGGAAATGTCGGCGTGTCGCTCAATCCTCGAACCGATGTCGGCCTCGAGGTGTTGTGGGTGCCATCAACGGCTGTCACGGGTGATCGGATTCGGTCCACACTCATCATGGCCGCGTTGCAGTTCCGGCCGTGGCAGACTCACGGGTTCTTCGTGAAGGTTGGGTCGGGAATGGGCTTCGTCCGCAACTGGGTCGTCGATTTGGAGGGAGGAAGCGACCCCTCTCCGCCTTTCACGTCCAAGGCCTTCGCGCTGGGACTCGGCACCGGTTGGGAGTGGCGCGGGAACGCCCCGGTTGGTGTGCAGCTGCTGGGCTCGCACCACGTTGTCGCCCTGGGCGATCTTCAGACGAGCGACCGCAAGATAGAGAATGTCATGGGTAACTTCTGGTCGATCGGGGCAACCATCGTGATCCGGTGACCCGATGGGCTGGGCCGCGCAATCGCCGCGCAATGGCCGGCCGTGGAAGGCTCCGCACCATACCCGCTGTCACGAACTGGTCACAACGTGATCCCCCGGCTGCCACAGTTTTCTGGTCTAATCGGACGATGAAGAAACGAGCTGAAGCGCCTGAGATTCCTGCCGACCCGGTCCGACGCGCTGTCCTGGGCGCGCTGATTGGCTTTCCCGCAGTTGGACTCGTGGGCTACGCCGCACGTTCGCTGACGGCTGCTGGCACGGCATTCGAGCTCCCGCCGACGCTGGCCTGTGGTGACGATGACGATGCGAACCCGACGCCGTCGCAGACTGAAGGACCGTACTTCACCCCGAACTCACCTGAACGGTCGTCGCTGCTCGAACGCGGCGCGAGCGGCAGTCGTCTGATTGTGAGTGGACGGGTGCTTTCAACCTTCTGCGATCCAATCGCCGGAGCGCTTCTCGATTTCTGGCAGGCTGATGCCGACGGCGAGTACGACAACCGCGGGTACCGCTTCAGGGGTCATCAGTACACCGATGGCGAGGGGCGTTTCAGCCTGGAAACCGTCGTGCCAGGTCTATACACGGGCCGGACTCGACACATCCACGTGAAGGTTCAGGGGCGCGGGGGCCGCGTGCTGACGACACAGCTCTACTTTCCGGACGAGCCGCGGAACGCTCGAGACGGGATCTACTCGCCGAAGCTGCTGATGGCCGTTGCCGGCGAAGGCGGGGCGCAGCACGGATCGTTCAATTTCGTGCTTCGAGCATAAGCCGCGGATCGATCACTCGCGACGGGTCCAGCGTTCGGTGGCTCCCGTCCAGACCCATTGCTCGGACGGGTGCTGGCGGCAGCGGAATACGGCAGCCTCCTCATCGTCGGGGATAGCCGCTCCAAACGACACCGGTTGCCGACACCGGCGGCACAACGGCGGCCACAAGGTCGAATCGTAGTAAGTCCTGGTATCCCGGATCCGCTCGCACAGACGCGCGCACGCCGCACAGTAGCCGGTGTCGATCTTGCCGATCGGCGGCTCGACCACCTCGATGGTGACGTGGTACTCCATGGGCCGGCCGCAGTTCGGGCAGACGAGCGTCGGCTTCCTGTCCATCCTCAGTATTACAGCCGAAGTCTGACGAAAATATCTCGAACAATAATGTCGGTATGTGCCCGCGGTCAGACAATATAGGCTTCCCCTTCGCCGGAAGCCCACGCGGGCCGATTCGGCGGACGCACGGCCGTCCCGCCGCGCCCGAGCTGCCGATTCTGCCCTTCCCGGGCGGGCACGGATTGGACTTAGAATCTGTGTCCCGTGGAGCGCCCTGGCGGTCGGCCGCGGCTCGGCACGCTGCGGGTTTGCGGACGTAGCGAGAATCGGCTGCGGCGGCGTATTTCTAACCTGGCGGGCGCTTCTGCCGGCCTTTCACACCGGAATGAGGGACAGGATGACACTGATGAATTTGCCGCGTGCCGTGAGTCGATTGCTGATGTCTCTGCTGCTGGTTCCGGTGCTGGCGGGCCTTGTCCACGCTCAGACCGCAACTCAACAGGCGCCGGCCACCAAGGAGGAGTTCAAGCCCGTCGTCGGCCAGGCAGGGAAGGACGTGGTGTGGGTGCCGACGCCTCAGGTGGTCACCGATCGGATGCTCGACGTTGCGAAAATCACGCCGCAGGATTTCGTCGTGGACCTCGGGTCCGGCGACGGGCGCAACATCATCACCGCAGCCAAACGTGGGGCGAGAGGGCGCGGCGTCGAATTCAACCCCGAGATGGTGGCGCTCTCGCGCCGGACGGCGGAAAAGGAAGGGGTTGCCGACCGAGCCACGTTCGTCGAAGGCGACATGTTCGCGGCCGAGTTCAACGACGCCACGGTGCTCGCGCTGTTTCTGCTCCCGGCCAACCTCGACAAGCTGCGCGACAAGTTTCTGGCCCTCAAGCCCGGGACCCGAATCGTGGCAAACACTTTCTGGATTGATGGCTGGGAACCGGATTTCAGGGATCAGCTGTCCGACACCGAGTGCACCGAGTGGTGCAACGTCATGCTCTTCATCGTTCCCGCTCGTGTGGACGGAGCGTGGAGACTGCCGCAGGGCGAACTGGCCATCAAGCAGAGCTTCCAGAAGTTCACCGGCACGCTGACGGAAAGCGGACGCGTCACGTCGATCACCGACGGCAAGCTGAACGGTGATGAGATCACGTTCACGGCCGGCACCTTCAAGTACAGCGGCCGCGTCAACGGCGACCGGATCGAGGGGACTTCGACTCCTGGCGGCCCGTTCTCGGCAACCCGGGCGAAGTGACGGGACGACCGATGGCCGGGCGTCTTCGACACGTGGTTCGGTGGACGCTCGGGTGTTTCTTCACCGTCGCCGCGGCGACTAGCGCACCTGCGCAGACCACGCAGCCGTTCGAGCCGACAGTGGGACAGCCGGGGAAGGACGTCGTGTGGGTGCCGACGCCCGGAGCGCTCGTCGAAAAGATGCTCGACCTCGCAAACGTCACGCCTCAGGATTTCGTCGTGGATCTCGGTTCGGGTGACGGGCGGAACATCATCTCGGCCGCCAGGCGAGGCGCAAGGGGGCTGGGCGTCGAATACAACCCGGACATGGTCGCGCTCTCGCGCCGCAATGCCGAGCAGCAGGGGGTCGGCGACCGGGCCCAGTTTGTCGAGGGGGACATGTTTGCCGCTGAATTCCCGGAGGCGACGGTCCTCGCGCTGTTTCTGTTGCCGGACAACATGCGGACGCTTCGCCCGAAGTTCCTGGCGCTGAAGCCGGGCACGCGCATTGTGGCCAACACGTTCGGGTTCGACGACTGGGAACCGGACGCCACCGCCACGCTGCCGGGCGAATGCGGATCCTGGTGCAACGCGCTGCTCTGGATCGTGCCGGCTCAGGCACGCGGAACGTGGCGGCTCTCGAACGGGACGCTCACACTCCGGCAGGCATACCAGAAACTGTTCGGCACGCTTCGCCTGGGCGATCGGGAAGCGCCCGTCGAGAACGGCAGAATGCGCGGCGACCAGATGACGTTCACCTCGTCGGGCGCTGACTACACGGGTCGCGTCACGGGCGATCGCATCGAAGGCACTGTCGTATTGGATGGCAAGACACGGAACTGGAGCGCCACGCGAGAAAACTAAGGCTCAAGGGGTACGAGTCTCTAAGCCCACAGCAAGGCTTTGAGATACTCCCTCGTCATGCGGGCGATGTTCGATATAGGGATTTCCTTCGGGCAGACGGCTTCGCATTCCCCTTCGTTCGAGCAGCTTCCGAATCCTTCGGCGTCTGCCTGCTGAATCATCGAGACGACGCGCCGCCGGCCTTCGACCGCGCCTTGTGGAAGCAGGACCAGATGCGAGATTTTGGCGCTCATGAAGAGGTGAGCCGATGCGTTCTTGCACGCGGCGACGCATGCTCCGCAGCCGATGCAGGCAGCCGAGTCCATCGAGGTTTCTGCGTCATGTTTTGGGATGGGAATGCTGTTGCCGTCTGGTGCGCCTCCGACATTGACCGAGACGAAGCCACCGGCAGTGATGATCCGGTCGAAGGCGCTCCGGTCGACCACGAGGTCCTTGATGACGGGGAAGGCCTTGGCGCGCCACGGCTCGATCGTGATCGTGTCACCGTCGCGGAAACGGCGCATGTGCAGCTGACAGACCGTCGTCCCGCGATCCGGCCCGTGCGCGACCCCGTTGACGACCAGGCTGCACATGCCGCAGATACCTTCCCGGCAGTCGGAGTCGAATGCAATCGGATCTTTGCCCTGCCGGATGAGTCCCTCGTTGACTACGTCGAGCATTTCGAGGAAGGACATATCGGGCGACACATCGTCGGCCGTGTAATCCTCGAGCCGTCCCGCCGCATCGCGGCTGCTTTGCCGCCAGATTTTGAGATTCAGCCTCACGGTTGTCCTTCTTGAGCCCTTGCCACCAACTCCTGGCCTCTAGCCTCCGATCCCTACTTGTAACTCCTCTGCGTGGGATGCACCTCGTCGAACACCAGCGGCTCCTTGTGCAGCTCGGGCGCCTGTCCAACGCCCTTGAACTCCCAGGCCGCCGCGTAGGTGTAACGCGCATCGTCACGCAGCGCCTCGCCGTCCGGCGTCTGGCTCTCCTCTCTGAAATGGCCCCCGCACGACTCCTCGCGGTGGAGGGCGTCCAGCGTCAGCAGTTCGGCGAACTCGAGATAGTCGGCGACCCGGCCGGCATATTCCAGGCTCTGATTCAAGTTGTCGGGCTTCCCGGGAACGGAGACCTCATGCCAGAACGACTCGCGAAGCGCCGGAATCTTCTCGAGGGCGCGTCGCAGGCTCGCGTCCGTTCGCGCCATTCCGACGTCGTCCCATAGCAGCTTCCCCAGTTCCCGGTGAATCGATCGGATCGTGCGGGTGCCGCGGACCGAGAGCAGCTGGTCGATCCGCTTCTGGACGCTCTCGGCGCCTTCCGCGAAGGCTGGCTGATCTGCGGACACCTGACCGGGCGACTGCGTCGCCAGGTAATCGCCGATCGTGTACGGGATCACGAAGTAGCCGTCGGCGAGCCCCTGCATCAGGGCGCTGGCGCCGAGCCGGTTGGCGCCGTGATCGGAGAAGTTCGCCTCGCCGAGCACGTAGAGGCCCGGCACGTTGCTCATCAGGTTGTAATCCACCCACAGCCCGCCCATTGTGTAGTGGATGGCGGGATAGATGCGCATCGGCGTCTGGTAAGGGTTCTCGTCGGTGATCTTCTCGTACATCTGGAAAAGGTTCCCGTACTTCTCCTTGATGACATCGACGCCGAGCCGCTTGATGGCGTCCCTGAAGTCGAGATACACCGCGAGCCCCGTCTTGCCCACGCCGCGTCCTTCGTCGCAGACCTGTTTGATGTTGCGGGAAGCGACGTCACGAGGCACCAGGTTGCCGAAACTGGGGTACTTCCGTTCGAGGAAGTAGTCGCGATCGTCCTCGGGGATCTGGTCGGGGGGCCGCGTATCCCCCTGTTTTTTCGGCACCCATACACGCCCGTCGTTGCGCAGGCTCTCGCTCATGAGGGTGAGCTTGGATTGATGGCTGCCTGTCACCGGGATGCACGTCGGGTGAATCTGCGTGAAGCACGGGTTGGCAAACAGCGCGCCGCGCTTGTGCGCGCGCCAGGCGGCCGTGACGTTGGAGTTGACCGCGTTGGTCGAGAGGTAATACGCGGTCCCGTATCCGCCGGTGGCCAGCACGACGGCATGGGCGGCGTGGCGCTCGATCTCGCCGGTCACCAGGTTGCGGACGATGATGCCGCGCGCCTTGCCGTCGGCGATGACGAGGTCGAGCATCTCCCGGCGCGCAAACATGCGGACGGTCTTCGCGTTCACCTGCCGCATCAACGACTGGTACGCGCCAAGGAGCAGCTGCTGGCCCGTCTGGCCGCGCGCGTAGAAGGTCCGTGAGACCTGGGCGCCGCCGAACGACCGGTTGTCGAGCAGCCCGCCGTACTCACGAGCAAACGGGACGCCCTGCGCGACGCACTGATCGATGATGTTCACGCTCAGTTGCGCGAGCCGGTAGACGTTGGCTTCGCGCGCCCGATAGTCGCCGCCTTTGACGGTGTCGTAGAACAGGCGGTATACGCTGTCGCCGTCGTTCCGATAGTTCTTCGCGGCGTTGATACCGCCCTGCGCGGCGATGCTGTGCGCGCGGCGAGGACTGTCCTGGATGCAGAAGTTCAGGACGTTGTACCCGAGCTCGCCAAGCGAGGCGGCGGCCGCGCCGCCGGCCAGCCCGGTGCCGACGACGATGATCGTGTATTTGCGTTTGTTCGCCGGGTTCACCAGCTTCATCTCGAACTTGTGGCGCTCCCACTTGTCCTTGATGGGCCCGGCGGGAATCTTCGCGTCCAGCTTGATGGCGCTCACGGACGTGCTCCGATGAAGTGCGCCCAGAGAGCGATGACGATGAAGCCCCCGGCGATCAGGACGGCGAACAACTTGCCGGCGGCAAGAATCCGCGGTGTCCAGCGCGGGTGGTCGAAGCCGAGCGACTGAAAGCCGCTTGAGATCCCGTGCCAGAGATGGGAGCCGACGATGATCATGCTGAGGATGTAAAAGGCCACGGTCAGCGGATTGCTGAACGCCTCCATCTCGACTCGATACAAATCGTTGCCGCCAGCGGGCCACTCGTAGTGGGATCCGAACCGAAACGTGCGCACGTGGATGACGATGAAGACGAGAAGCCAGAGGCCCGACACGATCATCGTGGACGATGCGAGCGTCTTGCGGCTCGGCGGGCCGGCGTATCGCTTCTTGGCGTACGTGATCGGGCGCGTGGTCTGGTTGGCGAGGAACATCCTCACCGTCTTGTACACGTGAACCACGAAGACGAGCAACAGGCCGATTTCGATGATCGGAATCAGCGGGTTGCTCGACAGCACGAACGCGTACCGGTTGAAGACTTCAGGGCCGAAGAACACCATCAGGTTGCCGATGATGTGGACGATCAGGTAGACGAACAGCCCGAGGCCGGTGATGCCGATGAGGAGCTTCATCCCCACCGACGAGCCGAACGCGCGAAGGGGAGAGGGCATCAGCGCGGAGACTCGAGCTCGTTGGCGAGAGCACCCGCATCGTAAACCGTGCGCAGCGCATGCACGATGGCGCCGCTGTGCACTGCGATGGCGCGATTGGCGTTGTCGTCGTAGACGAAGCGACCGACCAGGCTCTCGATGTTGCCGTCGAAGATCAGGCCGACCAGCTCGCCGGCCCGGTTCACGATCGGCGATCCGGAATTACCGCCGATGATGTCGTTGGTGGTGACCATGTTGAACGGGGTCGAAAGCTCGATTCTCGACTTCGCCTCGACAAAGCGGGCCGGCAGGTTGAACGGCGGCTTGCCGTCGAAGCTGGCCGACCGATCGTACAACCCCGCGAACGTCGTCTTGTAGGGGGCAACCGTTCCGTTCATCGGATATCCGGTCGCCCGGCCGTACGACAGCCGCAGCGTGAACGTGGCGTCCGGATACGCCGACGTGCCAAACGCGGCGAAGCGCGCCTGGCCGATTCGCTGTCGTGCCGCGGTTTCGATGCTGAGAACCTCGCGCTCCATGCGGTCGTTGATTTCCCGCATCGGTCCGTCGACCGCGCGTCCGAGCACGATGAGAGGGTCCTCCGACTGGTTCACGGCGGCCTCGCCGCCGTCCATCAGTCGCTTGCGGACGGCCGGATCGGCGAGCGCCGTGCCCTTGATATACCCCGCCGCTGCTGCCTGGGGCGTATGGCCAGCCAACGCGGCTTTCACGAAAGCGTCGCCGGCCCCGAGCTCTTCAAGCGATTCCTGGAACGCGTCGGCCAGCAGTACCTCTTCCATCGCCGGATACACAGGGGCGGAGGAAAGCAGCTGGAACTGCAGAGACGGCAACTGCGCCTCGTGATAGCCATTGAGCCGTCCGCCATCAGGCTTCTGAATCTCGCGGACGTAACGCACGATGGCCAACCCCAGGCCAGCCAGGCCCGATCCGCGAATCTGCCCGAAGCGCTGCAGCTTGTACAGCTGCCGGTGCGCTGTTTCCGCCCGCGCGATCTCGTCCCAGGCCGGACCGTACGTCTTCTGCCACTCGGCATTCCTGGCGATGGTCTCGCGGAGCGCCCGCTCGTCGGACGCCTTCTTCCCCATGATTTTCTGATCGAGCAGACCGTTGTACTCTCCGGTCTGCGCCTTCAACGCGTTCTCCAGGCCGAAAATGGTGTCGCTGGCCTGCCGCGCTTCCTCGGCGCCACGCTTCGAGTACTCACGCAAGGCCGTGAGGCGGCGTTTGACAACCTGAACGCTGTAGGGATAGACGACGTCTCGCTGGGTTTCGAGCTCGGCGAGCGTGTCGTTGCGATCCGTGGACCCGGGGTGGCCGCTGACGAACACCAGCTCGTTCTCGCTCGCACCCTTCGCATTCCATTTCAGGAAATGCTCCACGCGAAGCGGCGCGTCGTTCTCGTAGACGCGGACCAGCGCGAAATCGAGGTCGTAGCGCGGGTACGTGAAGTTGTCCGGATCGCCGCCGAAGAACGCCATCTGCTGCTCAGGGGCGAAAACGAGGCGGACATCGGTGAACTTCCGGTATCGGTACAGCCAGTACTGGGCGCCCTGGTACAGGGTGACAACGTCCGACCGCAGGCCCGTCTTGTCGAGGCTGTCTTTTTCGACTTGCGCGATCGCCGCCCGCCGCGCGTCGAACGCGGCCTGGGGAGTTGCCGCGTTGCGCGCGGCCGCCACGATGCGTTCGGTCACCTCTTCGTAGGACGTCAGGACGTTGACCTCGAGGTCGGTCGCCTTGATCTCCTCGGTCCGCGTCCGCGCCGAAAAGCCGTCCGCCAGGTAGTTCTTCTGGGCCGTGGACAGCTTCTGGAGCTGGCCAGCGACCACGTGATGGTTGGTCAGGACCAGGCCCTCGGCCGACACGAATGACCCCGAGCCGCCGTCGTTGAGGCGGACGCTCGCCAGACGCAGATGTTCCAGCCACTCGGGTGTGAGCGCAAATCCATAGCGCTGCTGAATGGCGGCGGTCGGTGGGTTATGAAAGGTCCACATGCCCTCGTCGGCTGCCACACCGGCGCCGAGAGCGGCGGCTACGGTTACACCCGCGATCGAGGAGAGGTGCCTGCGGTTTTTGCAGAGGTAAGACCACGCGGACCCGTGCAGACGCGACCCGAATGACATGGGGATCAAGAAAATGTAGCACAAACGGCTGACACGAAGCGGACGAGCCTCGTGTCCCTCGTGCGCTCGCTGGCAGGACGAGTTTTACGCTGTGGCGCGCGCTGCCTCGACAACGGCCGGCCGGCGCTTGGGATCCACCATCATCCGAAGCGCGAGCCCCTGCGGTTTGGACGGCGTCGGGGTGGAGATCCGGTACACCGCCGACAAGACGCGGCCCTGTTTGAGCGCCTCCGGGAGGGTGCCGACATCTCGAGCGTCGCGTTCGAGTTGGAAGTGCACGAGGCGGTAAAGGGGGATGGACACGAACGAATGGCTTTCCACGTACACGCCGAACTCGCTCACATTTCGCGCCACGACGCTCGCAAACCGCGTGGCTCCGCGCTGATCCTTCCAGGTCAGTCGAGCCGGGAACGTCACCGCGTGACGTTCAGCGTTTCGTGTGTCAGTCGAACGGGGCGATGCTGATGGGTCGGTCCACGTCTGTTTCAAGAGTCCCCCCTCGGAGAATCAGGACACTTGAGGTTGTATCAAGGAACAGGCCCAGTGCAGAGATGTGCAACAGTGCATTGAGTCTTCTGACCTAACCGCATATTGTGTAGTTATTTACGGATGTGTAAAGAGAAAGCAAATTGTGAGCAGCTAGATACTTAGTATACAGATGAGTTGGTAACTGAGTAGTCAGTATCCAACGTCAGTGAGTATCCAGTTCGATGCGGGCATCGAGGCCGAGGCGACGCAGTTTGAGATACAAGCCCCGACGGGTCAAACCGAGCAGGCGCGCGGTTTCCGAGATGTTGCCCCTCGACCGGTCGAGGGCCCCTTGAATCATGTCCCGTTCCACTTGCTCGACTGCCGACGCCAGGCTCGCCGCGGCCCGCGGGGTTGACCGCTCGCCGATCGACAAGGCCGGCGGCAGCTGGACGTTCCCAATCTCGGGCGACAGGTGTGACGGCTCGATGGTGCCGCCAGGCGCGCTCAAAGCCACCGCCCGCTGGATCTCGTTCTTGAGCTGGCGCACGTTCCCGGGCCACCAGTACTGGGAGAAGGCATCGAGCGCCTCAGAGCTCAACTGGATGTCGGGCTTACCGAGACGTTCGGACGCCTCGCGCAGGAAATACGTGCTCAAGTGAGGGATCTCTTCACGCCGTTCCCGCAGCGGCGGCACGTGGATCCGGATCACGGCGAGCCGATAGTACAAATCCTCCCGAAACTTACCCTCGGCCACCCGTTGTTCGAGGTCGGCGTTCGTGGCCGCCAGCACGCGGACGTCCACCCGCTGGGGGTGGGTTTCGCCGATCGGCATGATCTCGTGCTGCTCCAAAAAGCGAAGCAGCTTGGGCTGGACATCGAGGGGAAGGTCCCCGATCTCGTCGAGGAACAACGTGCCGCCGTGTGCCGACCGCACCAGCCCCGGCTGATCGGACACGGCGCCAGTGAAGGCCCCGCGTTTGTGGCCGAACAGCTGGCTGTCAGCAAGATCGCGCCCGGTGGTGGTGCAGTTGTAGGGGAGGAACATCGCGGCGCTTCTGAGCGATCCCACATGAATCGCCCGGGCGACGAGTTCCTTGCCCGTTCCGCTCTCGCCCGTGATCAAGACGGTGAGATCGTTGCCCTGCAGCCGCTGAATCTGCGCCACGAGCCGGGTCATGGCCGCGCTCGCGGTCAGGAAACCGGGGAGAAGCGGCTCGAGGGATGGAGTCGCCGCCTGCCCCACTGGACTGGTTGACCGATCGCGCGCCGCGCACAGCGCAAACCCCTGCTGGGCGACTGCGGTCACCATCCGGAGGCGGCGCAGCACCGGATGTCCGAGCGGGTGCGGCGCAGCGATCAGCACGAAGCGGGCACCTTCCGGATCGCGTCCGAGCGGCTCGAGCGTGAAGGTACCGCGCCCGTACGGGTGACCATGCAGCGCCGAGCGGGCGAGCGCGCGAGCCGCGTCGGCGTCGCAGCCCGCAAACGCGATGACCCGCACGTCGTTGTCCGGCTGCTGGACGAACAGCACCGTGCTGTCGGCCGCGGTCGTTTCGAGCAGGGCTGCGGCGGTTTCACGTCCCAGCAGATCCGTCAGCGCGGCGGCATCCACGATGCGCCGCACAATCGCGTCGTCTGCGTCAGCGGGGGACAGGACGTATTCCCCGGTGCCGACGTTCGTCAGCAGCGATTGCGCGGCGAGCGTGTCCGCCAGATCGCGCTCGGCCCCGAGCTGCTCGAATATGCCCAGTGCTGTCGTCAGATGCCTCGAGGCCACCGAGCGAGCGCCACAGGTGGCGACCAGGCGACCCAGGGCGAGGTGGCTGAGTGCTGCCTGATATCGCTCGCCGAGCAGCTCGAGCAGCGACACGCTTTGCGCCACGTCGTGGTACGCATCGGCTGCATGGCCGCTGCGGGCATTCAACTCGCCGCGTAGCCGGAGATATTCGCCCCAGGCGGCGGGAGCCAGCCGTGGATTGAGCGCCGCGGCGGCCGCATTCAGCCGCTGCTCGGCACCGGCTCGATCGTCGGCCGCGGTCAGCGCCTCGGCGGCGATGAGCGTGGCCTGCATCGCGTCGAACGGGGGGGCTCCGGCCTGCAGAATCTCATCGGCGCGCGACACGGCTTCCTGGAGCGCGCCACGCCGGAGGGCGAGCCGGGCCCCGAGGACGCGGATGGACCATTCGTACCAGCGGCTGGTCTGACTGCCGTAGGCGCCGTACGCATCGGCGGCCTGGTTCAGGAAGTCGCTTGCAGTCTCATAGCGGCCGCGTATCAGGTGGATCTGGGCGAGCGTGTCGAACACGGCGCCGGTTGTCTCGTGGAACTGAATCGGGCTACGCACGTCGAGCGCGTGGTGCAGCGCTTCCTCCGCACGCATCAAATTCCCGAGTCTCACGCAGATCTGCCCCATCGTCCCGAGTGCCACCGCAAGGCCGTGGCCCGAGCCGTGCTCCTCGTGCAGCGAGACGCTGCGTTCGACGAGGGCGAGAGCCTGCTCGTAGCGGTGCTGGAGCATCATGACGCTGGCCTGGTTGCCGCACACCGTCGCCAGGACGTCGTCGGCGTGCACCACGGACGCGAGACGCTCGGCCTGCCGCAGCGCCGCCATGGCCTCCTCGTAGCGGCCAAGCTCGGCGAGGTTGATCCCCGACAGCGAGTGCACGAGCGCGAGATAGCGACGATCTCCGGCGGCATGGAGGGCGGAAGCTGCCTTGATGATGTGCTCCCGGACAGTCGCCGTGTCCCCGACATGGCGATAGCACTGCCCGAGCTCGTAGTGCGCGAGTCCGATTCCCCGCGAATCGTGGGCCAGTTCGGCCTGCTTGAGCGCCCGCCCGTGCAGCGCGATGGCGCGTGACTGATCTCCGCGCACATAGGCCAGCCGGCCGTGCAGACGCCATAACGTCGAGAGGCGCCCGGGGGGCACGGTTTCACGGAACGTATCTGGCGGGCGGCCGAGCGCAGCCGCGGCCTGGTCGAGGTCGTCCTGCAGCAGCCAGGCCTCCGCGAGCATCGAGCGGAGCCCCAGTTCCTCGTCGCGGGTCAGCGTCGACGATCGCAGCACCGGAGCGAGCAAGCCTGCGGCCTCGGCGCCGCGACCGCGCTCGAGCGCGGCCCCGGCCCGCGTGAGCACGGCCTGTGGCAGAGAGGACGGCACGCCGCGAGTATAAGACAACCAGGCGCCGATCAGCCTCTCTGGAAGTGCCCCACGAGAGCCGCCAGCACCTGGTGAAACGTTGCATCCTCGGCCAGCACTCCCAGCTCGCCCGCGATCGCGTCAGCTTCCGGCTCGCGTGAAAGCGCGACCGCGAACGGCGGAAGGCCGACAGGGTCCTCGACGATGACACGATCGTCGGTCACACGCAGGCGGAATCCGTCATCGAGCGACGCGGTCAGCACGTCGCCATCCATCCGCGTGTCCTCGGTCGGCGGTTCAAGCCGGACGTCCGCGATCGGTCGGTCCGTCACGTGACGGACGTGTTCCGCCACATGGGCCCAACCAGCCATGAGCCACGCGAGCGCCGTCTCTCCGTGCCGATGGCGCACACGAAGGGGAGTGGTGGCACCGTGGTGCGCCGCATCGCGCGACTCGAGCGCGAAGTGGAGCGCACGACGGACGGGGGCAAGGCGCCGCCAGTTGCGATCGGCCAGATCCGGCCGGAAGGGATCGGTCAGGAGAGGAGCCAGCGCGAGCGTTGCTGCCCTGACATCGGCCCAGCATCGGCTGTCGTACAGGAACTGCCGCCCCATTTTCACGAGCGGCGTGAGCGGCTCCGTCGTTGAGAGATCCTCCGTCCACCACACCGTGGTCGGGATGTCGCCGAGCGTCAGTTGCCGCACGATGGAGCGTATAGCCGCATCGCCGCATGCCGATCGAATCACGATCTGTTCGACGCCGTAACGTGCTCCGGACGTGCCGAACGTGAGCACCTCCACTGATGCCGATATCACGGGAGACGACCGATCGCGGCGCGCACCGGTCGAAGGGTCGTGCCCCAGGACGATCACGCGCGCCGGATGCCGTTGGACGACCTCGTCCACGCCAAGATCCGCGTGCGGGAGCTCGACGTCTTCACCGGTGTCAACCGGACAGCGGCAGAAGACGACGAGGTTCGACATGACCGCGCGCGACACAGGCTCGTCGTGCGCCACGTCGCGCCACAATGCCGTCAGATCGGGCTCGATCCGCTCGACCGACGAGGAACGGCGCGCGCGGCTGGCTACAACGCTCGCCATCGTCTTCCTGTGGGCCGGAGCAGCGCGTCGGCTTGGTCTGGTCCCCATTCGCCGGCCGCGTACGTCGGCAGCCGGTCAGCGTGGCCGCTCCATCGTTCGAGTATCGGACTGACCCATCGCCAGGCAGCCTCGACTTCGTCCCGCCGCATGAACAGCGTCGGGTCGCCGCTCATCACATCGAGGAGCAGCCGCTCGTACGCCTCAGGGGAACCTGCGCCAAACGTGCTGCTGTACCGGAAATCCATCTTGACCGGGTAGATGTTGACCCGGGGGCCGGGAATCTTCGAACTGATCCCGAGCGCGAAGCCCTCATCGGGCTGGATGCGGATGGTGAGAGCGTTGGCGTCGAGTGGGGCCGCTGGATCGCGGTTGAACAGAATCGGCGGTACGTCCTTCAGCTGGACGGTGATTTCGCTCGCACGCTTCGGCAGTCGCTTGCCGGTTCGGAGAAGGAAGGGGACGCCCGCCCACCGCCAGTTGTCGACGAACAGCCGGAGCGCGACAAAGGTTTCCGTCCGCGAGTCCGCGGCGACTCCCGGCTCGTCGAGATAACCGCGCACGGGCGCGCCGAACTCGAATCCCGCCGCGTACTGTGCGCGCACGGCCTGCGCGTCGACGGCCTCGCCCTCGATGGGGCGCAGCGACAGAAGCACCTCGAGCTTCTCGTCCCGGACGACGTCCGGGTCGAGCGAGTGGGGCGGCTCCATGGCGATGAGCGCCAGCAGCTGGAGCAGATGATTCTGCACCATGTCACGCATCGCGCCGGCCTGCTCGTAATACGACGCTCGCGTGCCGACGCCCTCGGATTCCGCGACGGTAATCTGCACGTGATCGACGTATTTCTGGTTGAACAGCGGCTCGAAGATGGCGTTGGCAAAGCGCAGGACGAGAAGGTTCTGAACGGTTTCTTTCCCGAGATAATGGTCGATCCGATAGATATCCCGCTCGTCGAACACCCTGACGATGGCGTCGTTGATCGCGGTGGCGCTGGCAAGGTCGCGGCCGATCGGTTTTTCCACGATGAGGCGTGCGAACGGCCGCGGATGCCGGGGATCGGGCGAGTCCGCCGAATGGTCGCGATGCCCCGCGCCGACGAAGCGCGCCCGTGCGAGCTGCTCGACGGTCGGCACGAACATCGAGGGAGGAACGGCCAGGTAGTAGATCCGGTTGCCGGGCAGACCGCGCTCGTGCTCGATGATGTCGAGCCGCGAACCGAGAGCCGCATAGGCCGCGCTGTCGTCGAGCGACCCGCCAACGAAAAACAGCGACTCGGCAAACGCCGTCCAGCTTCCGTCGTTGTCTGGCTCGGGCGCACCGGTGTGTCGCTCGCGGGCGAACTGGGCGATGGATTCTTTCGCCAGCGACCGGTATCCGGCGTCGGTCAGCGACGCGCGTCCTACGGCCACGATGGCCGTTCGCGGCGGCAGGACGCCGTCGAGGTGCAGGTTGTAGAGAGCCGGCAGCAGCTTGCGCCGGGCCAGGTCGCCGGCGCCCCCGAAAATGACGAGCGTCACGGGCGCGGCTGTCCGGGTTGGCGCTGCGTCCAACGAGGCGTGCTCGGACATCGCCCGCCCAGGCGCGCTCACGCCGGCCATTCGTTGAAGAAGCGAGACGTCTGATGCCGGGCAGGTCGGTCATTCGTCCACACCGAAGGGTCGCGTCGCCACAGCCCGGCAGCCGCGCGGGCGGCTGACTCGGCCGGGGCGATCAAAACCTGGTGGAGTGAACCGGGGGAAAGCTGAAACCCACCCTGAAGGCGAGCGCGCCTGGCGGCGACATCCAACGCCGGCCAGCGCGTCAGCAGGTCGTACGCGCCGCGCATGTCTGTAGCATAGACTAGACAGTGGATGGCAAGAGGTTTCGAGAGCAAGGACGTCGAGTTTCAACAGAGCGAAGCCGAGCGACCCAGGACCGGCCGGCCGCAGCTGACCGCAGAGGCACGCGATCGTCAGGCGCGTGTCCGAACGCTGGAGCTCGCGCTTTCTCGCGCCGAAACCGACCTTGGCCTGGCCCGGTCGGCCGTGCACCGCCAGATGCTCGAACAGGCGGTGGCATCGCTTCGTGTGCAGATCAGTCAAGTGCAGGCTGGAACCCTCGAGGCACGGCCTGCGTATTCGAATAGTCGGACCCGATAGTCCGATCCGCAACAGGTCATGCAGATTCGTCTGATTTCCGGCCTTTGGCTCGTGGCATGTCTCGCAGTTCCGGCCATGATCGGCTGCGGCTCGCGGGACAGCGGGGACCGCCGATCTCCTGAAGCTGCGCCGCCGCCGGTCGCCGAACGGCCCACCTCCCTCGCGAACGAGCCGGCAACGGCGCCGAAACCGAGTGGACCGCGGATCGTCGTGCTCGGCGACAGCCTCACGGCCGGTCTTGGTCTGGCGTCGGAGGAGGCGTATCCCGCGGTGCTCGAACGGCGGCTGCGCGACGAAGGGTTCAACTATCAGGTGGTCAACGCGGGCATTTCCGGCGATACGTCGGCCGGCGGCCTGTCGAGAATCGATCTCGCGCTCCAAGGCGACGTCAGGGTTCTGATTGTCGCGTTGGGCGGCAACGATGGGCTTCGCGGTCTGCCGGTCACGCAGCTGAAGAGCAACCTGTCGCGGATCATCGAGCGCGCTCAGGATCGCAGCGCGAGGGTCGTGCTGGCGGGAATGGAGGCGCCGACCAACTGGGGCGACGTGTACACAAAGGCGTTTCGTGACGTCTATCCGTCTCTCGCGCAACAGTACGATTTGCCGTTGGTGCCGTTTCTGCTCGAAGGTGTCGCGGCGATTCCCCAGCTCAACCAGCGTGACGGCATCCATCCCACCGCCGAAGGCGATCGCATCATCGCCGATACCGTCTGGAAGGTTCTGAAGCCGGTGCTGGAGCGCTCACCCGCCCCCAAAAAAGGCGCTTCCGGCTCATGATCCAGCTGCGGGAGGTCTCGAAAACGGTCAGAAGCGGTGACCACCCGCTGACCATTCTGCATCCGCTGACGCTCGACGTCGCGCGCGGCCAATTCCTCGCCATCGTCGGCCCGTCTGGCAGCGGCAAGTCGACGCTGCTCGGACTCATCGCGGGCCTCGACGCGCCGACCTCGGGCGCCGTGATCATCGACGGCGTCGACATCACCCGGCTCGACGAAGACGCGCTGGCGCGGCTGCGCGGCGAGAAGATCGGCTTCGTGTTCCAGTTCTTCCATCTGATTCCGTCGCTGACGGCCTTTGAAAACGTGTCGGTCCCGATGGAGATCGCCGGAGCGGCCGATGCGCGACAGCGGGCCAAGACGCTGCTCGAGGAAGTCGGGCTGAGCGACCGGGCGCATCACTATCCCTCGCAGCTCTCCGGCGGCGAGCAGCAGCGGATCGCGCTCGCCCGGGCCCTGGCCAACGCGCCGCCGATCGTGCTGGCCGACGAACCGACGGGGAACCTCGATACGGCGACCGGACACCACATTCTGGAACTGCTGCGGGAGATCCATCGGGTTCGCGGGACGACTATCATTCTGGTGACGCACGACGCGGAGCTGGCGGCCATCGCCGATTCGCGACTCGTCCTTCGGGACGGCCGTGTCGTCGAGTACGTCTGAGGTGGAACGCCTATGACCTTCGTCCTTCAAATGGCGGTTCGAGAGACGCGCGCCGCGTGGCGCCGGCTGTTGTTCTTCTTCATCTGCATTGCCGTCGGGGTGGCCGCCATCGTGGCGCTTCGCTCCGTGATTCAGAACGTCCGCGAGGTCTTCAGCCGTGAAGCGCGCGCGCTCGTCGCCGCCGATGTCGTCATCAACACGAACCGCGATTTGACCCCGGAAGCCGAAGCGCTGATCGAGCGCCGGCTGGCCGACGCGCAGACCATCACGCGCACCGAGACGATTTCAACGCCAACGATGGTGCGACCGGCCGACGAGTCGTTGCCCGTGGCCCGGATGGTGGAATTGAAGGCGGTCGAGGCGCCGTTTCCGTTGTACGGGCGCATCGTGCTCGACGGGGGACAGGCCTATTCGCACGACCTGCTGAAAGATCATGGCGTCCTGGTTCGTCCCGAAGTGCTGACGACCCTCGGGCTTCGAGTCGGCGACGCAATGGTGATCGGGACGGCGACGTTCACGATACGGGGCGTCGTGACGAGCGAGCCGGGAGCGGGCATGGGGCAGTTCAACCTTGGACCGCGCGTCTTCATCGACCTGGCGGACGTGCCGTCAACGGGGCTGCTGGGCTTCGGGAGCCGCGCGACGCGGCAGGTGCTGGCCAAGGTCCCCGAGGAACAGATCGACAACCTGGTCACGCTGCTGCGCCCGGAGCTTCGGGGCGAGTTCGCCAACGTCCGCTCGTATCGCTCCAACGAGGACCAGATCGGCCGGAACTTCGACCGCGCCGAGAACTACCTGAGCCTGGTCGGGCTCGTCATCGTCATCCTTGGCGGGATCGCCGTCTCGAGCGTCACGCGGGTCTTCATCCTTCAGAAGATCAGGAGCATCGCGGTCCTCAAGTGCCTTGGCGCCCGCAGCCGCGAAGTCATCACCGTCTACATGCTGCAGGTCGTGACCCTGGGCCTCGCAGGAAGCCTGCTCGGCGTCCTGCTGGCGCGGCTGGCCGTCGGCGCCATCCCGCTCGCGCTCGGGCCGACGTCTTCGTCGCTCCTGGCGGACGTGGAATACGGGGTCACCTGGAGCGCCGCGCTCC
This sequence comes from Vicinamibacterales bacterium, assembly GCA_035537875.1. Taxonomy (GTDB): domain Bacteria; phylum Acidobacteriota; class Vicinamibacteria; order Vicinamibacterales; family CAVVIG01; genus DATLLJ01. The sequence goes on from DATLLJ010000129.1 coordinate 36,817, forward strand.
AGGGGCTCGCCATCGGCGTGCTCGTATCGCTGCTGTTTTCGATTGTCCCGTTGCTCCACGTCCGCTTCATCAAGCCCTCGCTGCTGCTGCGCGACGAATCGGTCGCTCAACCACGTGACTGGGTCGGGATGGCGGCCATCGCCGGCGTGGCCGCGGCGCTCGTGGCCGTGGCGGTGTGGCAGAGCGCGTCGCTCGAAATCGGGCTGGTGGTCTGCGCTGGTTTCACCGGTCTGGCCTTCGCGCTTTATCTGGCCGGGCGCGCGCTTGTCTCGGTCGTTTCGCCGCTTGCCAACGCGCGCTCTTTCCCCTTGCGACACGCGGTACTCCACTTGTCCCGTCCCGGTAACCAGACGCGTGTCATCCTCCTGGCGGTAGGGCTTGGCGCCTTTTTCATCGTCGGCATCCGCTCGCTGCAGTCGAGCCTGCTGAACGAGTTCTCCGTGCAGGTGTCCGCTGATTCACCTGACATGTTTCTGCTCGACATCCAGAAGGACCAGGCCGATGGCGTGCGAGCGTTTCTGACCGCGCGGGCGTCCGGGGGTGAGGAGGCACAACTGCTGCCGGTGCTGCGCGCGCGAGTGGTCGGCACAGGACGGCGCGAGTACACGGTCACGTACCGCGATCACCTGGAATCCAACGAACGGCTGCTCGACGGGCGATTCTGGGAAGGGCCCTCTTCCGAGCCCGAAGTTTCCATTGAGGAAGGCATCCAGGAGCGTCTCGACTACAAGGTCGGCGACACGATTCCGTTCGACATCCTGGGCCAGGTGGTGAATGCGCGCGTGACGAGCATCCGCGAGGTCGAATGGCGCGACTCGCGCAACGGGGGATTCATGTTCGTGTTCAGGCCGGGCGGGCTCGACCACCTGCCGCAGACCTTCGTAGCCCCGGTGAAAGGACCGAACGAGCCTGCCGAACGCGCGCGTTTCCAGCACGACCTGGTCGCGCAGTTTCCGAACGTCTCCGTCATCGACTTCTACGCGATTCTCGCCACGGTCCGGGACATCACCGACAAAGTGACGCTCGCCATCACCGTCGTGGGCGCCCTGGTGCTGTTCAGCGGCGCGTTGATTCTGATTGGCGCCGTCGCGATGACGAAATACCAGCGCGTCTACGAAGCCGCGGTCTTCAAGACCCTCGGCGCGAACACCGGTACGATCGCCCGGATGCTGCTCTTCGAGTACGGAGTCCTTGGGGCGCTCGCCGGCCTCGTGGGCTCGATCGGCGCCATCGGGCTCACGTGGGGAATCAGCCGGTTCGCGCTGGACATTCCCTGGAGGATGTTCGGCAGCGAGCACGCGTCGGGCATTGTCCTCACGGCGGCGCTCGTCGCAGCGGTCGGGGTGCTGTCGAGCCTCGATGTGCTGCGCAACAAGCCGCTGGCCACTTTGAGGGCGGAGTAGCGCGCCGGCCATCCGGAAAGCGCGGCATGTAGAATTCCTGCCCGTGGGCTTTCTCGAGCATCGCTTCGCGCTCACCGCGAACGGCACGACCGTCAGGACCGAGGTGCTGGCCGGCCTCACCACCTTCCTGACGATGGCCTATATCATCTTCGTGCAGCCGACGGTGCTCGCCGCGGCCGGCATGGACGCCGGCGCCGTGCTCACGGCCACCTGCCTTTCCACCGCCTTTGCGACGACGTTGATGGCGCTGCTTGCCAACTATCCCATCGCCGTCGCGCCGGCCATGGGCCACAACTTCTTCTTTGCGTATTCGGTCGTGATCGGGATGAAGGTTCCCTGGAGGACGGCGCTCGGCGCCGTGGCTGTCGCCGGCGCGCTTTTCGTCATCACGGCGGGAGTCGGCCTGCGGGAACGGCTGATCGTCGCGATTCCCCGCTCGATCAAGCACGCGATCGCCGCCGGCATCGGACTCCTGATTGCGATGATCGGCCTGCAGTGGGCCGGGCTCATCGTCGACTCGCCGGGCACGCTGGTGACGCTCGGCAGCCTCCACACCCCGCAGGCGGTGTTGTCGCTGGTGGCGTTGGCGGTCACGGCCGTGCTGATGGCGCGGCGGGTTCCCGGGGCATTCCTGCTCGGAATTCTGGCCGGCGCGCTGGTAGGGATCCCGATGGGCATCGTGCAGTTCCGCGGATTCGTCGGCGCAGCGCCTTCGCTGGCGCCGACATTCATGCAACTCGATCTTCGCGGCGTCTTCGCGCCAGGGATGGCGTCGGTCGTGCTGGTTTTCTTGTTTCTGGCGCTGTTCGATTCTGTCGGTACGCTCGTCGGCGTCGGGGAACAGGCAGGGTTGATGCGGGATGGCGCGCTGCCACGCGCCAGGGAGGCGCTCCTCGCCGACGCCGTCGGGACGGTGGCAGGGGCCGCGCTCGGCACGTCGACCGTCACGGCGTACATCGAAAGCGGCTCGGGGATCGCCGTCGGCGGGCGGACCGGGCTCACCAGCCTGGTCGTGGCGGCGCTGTTCCTCCTTTCGTTGCTGTTCTATCCGCTGGTGCGGTCCATCGGCGGCGGGTACGTGGTCGATGGCGCGACGTTCTATCCGGTCGTCGCCGCTCCTCTGATACTCGTGGGGACGATGATGATCGGCGGGCTGCGACACGTGGCGTGGGACGATCCGACGGAGGCGATTCCGGCGTTCCTCACCGCGATCATCATGCCGCTGGCGACGAGCGTCACCGAAGGCGTTGCCTTCGGCGTTGTCTCGCACGCGCTGCTGAAGCTGGTTTCCGGAAAGGGCCACGCCGTGCATCCGTTGCTCTACATGGTCGCGGGACTCTTTCTCGCGCGGTACATCTTCCTGCTGTGACGGTGCTATGATTGAGAGTTACTTACCCACAACGTGGGCCATCGAGCAGGGAGTTGCAATCTTACATGGACGTGCAGACCTACAAGGACGCGCTGCTCAAGAAGCGGATCGAGATTCTCGGGACGGGCGGCATCAAGCCGCTGCAGGCGTCGATGGAAAACAACACCCGCCAGGGGGACATGGCGGACCAGGCGAGCGGTAACAACGAGGTTCACATCCAACTGAAGCTGAAGCAGACCGACGCGAAGATCCTTCAGGCCATCGAAGAAGCGTTGTGGCGCATCGAGAAGGGGACGTACGGCGTCTGCCGTGACTGCGGTGAACCCATTGCCGAGGCGCGGCTCAACGCGATCCCGTGGACGCGCGTGTGCATCTCCTGCAAAGAGAAGCAGGGTACGTGAGCGACTTGCTGTCCCTGCTGCAGGAGTTCCACGGCGAGAGGCTCGACATGATGCTCCGCCACCAGGCCGGCGCGCGGCACGTCCAACAGTACGACGTCAACAACACCTATCAGTACGTCATCAATCGAGACGACGTACAGCTGTCGTGGCTCGAGGCGGCGATTGCCGAGCTCGGTGGCAGCATCCCCGTCCGGCCCGAGCCGGCTCGAACCGTGACCGGACGACAGCTCGAGGCCACGCGCCAGATCGCCGAAGAGGACTCACGCGACGCGCAGGCCTTCGTGAATCGCTGGCGAGGGCGGGTCGACGACATGAGCAACGCACGCCACGCCAAGATGCTTCGACTGATCCTGGGCGAGGTGCTGGAACAGAAGCGATTCTTCGATCAGGCACGGGCCGGGCGCACCGATCTGCTGGGGCGGCGCGGGGCGGCAGCCGGACCCGCCAGCGGCGACGTCCTGCCGTCACGGTGGATCGAGTAACCGCCGCCATCGCGCTCGGTTCCAACCTCGGGGATCGCACGGCGCATCTGAACTACGCGATCGGCCGCCTGCAGGACTTTGTTGGCCGCCTGCGGGTCTCCCGCTTCTACGATACGGTGCCGGTGGGAGCACCCGGGCCGCAACCGCTGTTCCTCAATGCCGCCGCCGTCGGTGAGACGACAATGGCCGCGCGCGAGCTGCTTGCAGCCCTCCTGGCCATCGAAGACGAACGAGGTCGAGCCCGTTCGTACAGGAATGCGCCGCGCACGCTCGACGTCGATTTGATTTTGTATGGGGCAGCCACCCTCGACGAGCCGGGCCTGATCATCCCCCACGCCCGGTTTCGCGAACGCCAGTTCGTGCTCGAACCGCTCGCGGAAATTGCCCCGGATCTTCGCGATCCTGTGACCGGGCGCACGGTCGCCGAACTGCTGACCACGCTCCGCAAGTCGTCGAGACGTCAACTCTAGAACCCTCTTATAAATCCCGCCGCCACGAAGGTTTGTGAGGCGGCCTGTAGAGTCACTCGTACCGCGACAGCGGCAGACAGGCGCGTCGGATGAAAGATTCCCGGCTCTCCAGCGGCCGGGTGTATAAATGACTCCGCCTCTCGATGCTCGAGCGAGCCATTCGCACAAGGAGCCACGTATGAGCTGGACGGGCTCGGTGTTGGCGGTCGCCACCTTCTGCACGATGGGCAGCATCGCCCTTGCCGCCCAGGATCTTCCTGGCAAGAACCCCCTGCAAGGCAATCCTGACGCCATCAAGTACGGAATGGGTCTTTTCCGCGGCCGTTGCGCCGACTGTCACGGGATGGATGCCCGCGGCGTCCGCGGTCCCGACATCACCCAGGTGTGGGCTTCGGGCCGGACCGACGATGGCCTGTTCAAGACGATTAAAGGCGGGGTACCCGGCACGGAGATGCCCGCGAACCCTCGTATCAACGATCAAGAGACGTGGCAGATCCTCGCGTACCTCCGGACGCTGGCCGCTTCGGCCCCGACCGATCCGCCGCGTGGCAACGCTGAGAACGGTGAGAAGCTCTTCCGCACGCACTGCAGCGCCTGTCACACCGTGAACGCCAGCGGCGGGCGGCTGGGGCCCGATCTGTCGCGTATCGGTGCCGCCCGGTCGCGTGAGGCGATCACGCTGCGCATCCGGCGTGGCCTCGAGACCTTTGGGCCAGGCTACGAACCGGTCACCGTCACGCCAGAAACAGGACAGCCTATCCGCGGCGTGAAGAAGAACGAAGACCTGTTTTCGGTCCAGATCATGGACACGACCGAGCGGATTCAAGGTTACGAGAAGGACAAGATGAAGTCGGTGGAGAACGGGACGCGGTCGGTGATGCCCGCATTCGGCCCGGACCGACTGAGCGACGGCGATCTCGACGATCTCGTACGTTACCTGCAAACGCTGCGTGGTTTCGATCCGGCTGTCGCCCGTTAGGAGGCTTATGCGCGTCACGATGCTTCGCTTCGTCCGGATCGTTCTGGTCGTTGGCACGGTCGGCACGGTCGCGTTGACGGCCCAGCAACCCCCTCCGCCGCTCGTGACCGCTCAGGAGATTCTCGACGGCCTGACGCCAGACGGATCCCGGTGGCTGACCTTCGGGGGCAACTACAGCAACCACCGTCACAGTCCGCTCACGGAGATTACCCCCGCGAACGTTCACCAACTGACGCCGCAGTGGACCTTCCAGACTGCGACCATCGGCAATTTCGAGACGACCACGCTGCTCCGCGACAACATCCTCTACGTGACCGGTCCGCAGAACGTGGCGTGGGCGCTCGATGCGCGGACGGGCCGTCAAATCTGGAGGTACCGGCGCGAATTGCCCACCGTGGGGTTGACCGCGTGCTGCGGGCTGGTGAACCGCGGCTTCGGCGTGCTCGGTGACAAGCTGTTCATGACGACGCTCGATGCGCATCTGCTGGCGCTCGACATGAAGACGGGGTCAATCGTCTGGGACGCGACGCTCGAGGACTACAAGATCGGCTACGCCTCGACGATTGCACCGCTGGTGGTCAAGGACAAGGTCATCGTCGGCGTCGCGGGTGGCGAGTTCGGCATCCGCGGCTTCATCGATGCGTACGAGGCGCAGACCGGCAAGCGCGCCTGGCGCACGTTCACCATTCCGGGACCGGGCGAGCCCGGGAACGACACCTGGGCCGGTGACTCGTGGAAGACGGGGGGCGCCGGCGTCTGGGTCACGGGCGCGTACGATCCGGAACAGAATCTCGTCTTTTTTGGCACCGGCAACCCCGGGCCCGATTACCACAGCGAGAGCCGCAAGGGCGACAACCTGTACAGCGCCTCGGTCATCGCGCTGGACGGCGACACCGGCAGGCTCCGCTGGCACTACCAGTTCACGCCGCACGATGTTCACGACTGGGATTCGACGGAAGTCCCCATCCTTGCGGATATCACGGTCGCCGGCCAGATGCGCAAAGTTCTCATGTTCGCCAATCGAAACGGCTTCTACTACACGCTGGATCGGACCAACGGGAAAGTGATTGCTGCCAAGCCCTTCGTGACGACCACTTGGGCGAAAGAGATCGGCAGGGATGGGCGGCCGATCATGCTGCCCGGCCACACGCCCGACGAAAACGGAGAGCTCACGTGTCCCGACATCACCGGCGGAACGAATTTCTGGCCGCCGGCATTCGATCCGGCCACCTCGACGTTTTTCGTCAACGCACGCGAAGTGTGCGCGACGTTTTATGCGTGGAAACCCGAGTTCACTCCGGGCGAGCGGTTTACGGGCGGAGCGGCGCAGCGCGCTCAAGGTCCGGATTCGCCAGTTTACGGCGCGCTGCGCGCGATCGATCCGGCGACGGCCGAGCGGAAATGGGAATTCCGGTACATCAGCCCGTCGACGGCCGGGCTGTTGACGACTGCGTCGGGCCTGATCTTCAGCGGCGACGGCGAGGGCAACCTGCTCGCCCTCGACTCACGCAGCGGCAAACTGCTCTGGCATTACCAGATGGGTGCCACGATGCACGGCACGTCGCCGATCACGTACATGCTCGACGGGCGCCAGCACGTGCTCGTCCCGGCGGGGACCACGCTGACGGCGTGGGCGCTGCCTCGATAGCTGCTCACGGTTTGGGTTGCCAGTTCAGGATGAGCGTAATGGGCGGCGTGGCGGCTCCTTCGGGCAGCGTGTTAATCAGGAAGCGCTGGCCGTCGGGTGATGCTTCGAACTCTGATCCCGGCCGCGTCGCAAAGAGGGCAACAGGGGTTCCTGCCTCGACCACCGAGCCGCTGACGGGCAACATCACCGGTACCGCCATCAGGCGGTCGTCTGGTCCCAGGTAGAAGATCTCCCGGCCATCACGACGCCACTGGGGAAGGGTGCCGCCGCTGGTGGAGATCTGCGATTTGGCGCCTGGTCCGGGAAACGGCTGGACGTAGATCTCATTGCGTCCGCTCTCGTTCAACTCATAAGCGATCCAGCGGGAATCGGGCGAAAACCGCCCGTTCACTTCCTGGAATGGCGTCTGCGCCACGGCCAACGGTTTCCGGTCGCCATCGAGTGGCAGCGCCCACAGGTCCTCGCCCGTCTTCGAGTTCTGGGTCCCATACAAAATGAAGTGGCCATCGAGCGACCAGTCGTAGATGTTCTTATGTTCGGGCGATTGCAACAACAGTGACTCAGCCCCGGCACCGTCGATTGCCTTTTCGTACAGGTCGAGGACACCGTTGCGGTCCGACGAAAACGCGATACGGGTCCCGTCGGGCGACCAGGTCGTCTCGTAATCCCTCGCCGCATCAGCGGTGAACCGGCGAAGGATACCGCGCGCGATGTCCATCAGCCACACGTCGGTGTTCCCACCGACCATACGGCGGAACGCCGCGCTGCGCCCGTCCGGAGCCAGGCGGATGTCAGCCGGTTGATCCATATCCCGCCCGCCCACGGTGCCTATCTGACGGCCCGATCGGTCGAACCACGTCAATTGGCCCTGGACTCGGCTGGCCCTGTACGCCACCGGGCCGGCCGCTGACGCGGAAAGAGCGACGTTGGCGAACAGGTTGGGATCGACGGCCACGCTTTTGGCCATGGGCAACGAATCACCGACGGGTTCGAGCGTGCTGGGATCCAGACGCTGCGCCCAGAGCGCCCCTTGCCGTGGGAACAGCACCTGATCCGGTGGCGCGAAAACCGCTGCCCCGTCGGCGTCGAACAGGCGCCGAGCGTCCATCGAGTCGAGCGAGCCCAGGTACACCCCCTGGCTCTCGGGCGTGCCCAACGCAAAGAACAGGAAATGTCGGCCGTCGGGCAGGAAACGGGGGAAGCGGTGTCCCGTCTGACGTGGCGGATCGACACGCGTGACTTCCACGGCGCTGCCGCCTCCTGCCGGCACGCGGTATAGCGGGCCGGTGCTCGAAGGGGCAAACAGGATCACTCCCTCCTCGTTCCACGTACCGCCCCTGTCGTTTGGCGAGCTCGCCAACGTTCGTACGAGCCCGCCGGTGATGTCGCTACGCTTCAACTGGCGACCGGCGAAAAATCCAATCGACTGGCCGTCAGGAGACCAGAATGGAAGCGACCCGTTTTCGGTTCCTGCCAACGGCTCCGCCGTCTCAGACCCCAGCGGCCGAAGCCAGAGCTGACTCTTTCCTTCTACTGTCGCCTGGAATACGACGTGGCGTCCGTCTGGTGAAATCGCAAAGGACGCCAGATCGGTGGCGGGCGGCGTGACAATCTGAAGGCGCATCTGCGGAGCGTCTGCCGGCACGCCGCGCACGAACACAAACGTCACGAGCGACGCGGCGATCGCCCCGAGAAGGATGCCTGCCATCCACAACGGGCGCTCGCGCGGCGTCCGAGCCGGCGCGGCGGCCGCAGCGGGACCCGTCGGCTCACTCAGCGCTTCCTCCATCTGAAATCGTGCGTCCGCGATGTCGCGCAGCCGGCGGGCGCGATCTCTCTGGAGGCAGCGGCGGAGCAGGGAGCGGAGGGTTGACGGCGTCGTGGCCGGCAGCGCGGTCCAATCGGGATCGGATTTCAGCACGCCGCCCAGGATCTCGACCATTGTCTCGCCAGCGAACGCCGACTTACCGGTCAGCATCTCGTACAGGATGACGCCGAAAGCCCAGATGTCGGAGCGTGCATCGGCCGGCCTTCCTTTGGCCTGCTCGGGGGCCATGTACGCGGCCGTTCCGAGAATGACGCCTGCGCTCGTCATCGTCGCGGGGGTCATGATGGTCGGCGACTGCGACAGGTCCGCTGGTGGCTCACCGGCCATCGCTTTGGCGAGACCGAAGTCCAATACTTTCACCGACCCGTCGTGGCGCAGCTTGACGTTGGCTGGCTTCAGGTCGCGATGGACGACGCCGAGCTCGTGTGCCGCCTCGAGCGCTTCCGCGATCTGCCGCGCGATTGGCAACGCCTCGTCGACCGGGATCGGGCCCTGCCTGATACGATCCGCCAGCGTCAGGCCCTCCACGAGTTCCAGCACCAGCGCACGCATCCCAGCCGCTTCTTCAAGGCCGTAAATGGCGGCGATGTGAGGATGGTTCAGGGAGGCGAGAACCTCGGCCTCCCGCTGGAAGCGGGCCAGGCGATCGGGATCGTTGGCCCAGAGATCTGGCAGGACTTTCAGCGCCACCTCACGATGGAGCTTGCTGTCTTTCGCGCGATAGACCTCGCCCATCCCTCCGACGCCAATGAGCGCGAGGACATCGTAGGCGCCGAGACGACTGCCGGGAGCCAGAGTCACTGAATGACCGGATTATACGTGGCGGCTGGCGAAGGTGCCGGGCTAGTTGGAGCTGGTTGGAGCGCCCTCAGTCGACGACGTGGGCGTCGAATACACCCGTGACGATGCGACCGCTGCGCTTGATCTGTACGAAGATTCGATAATCCCCCGGCTCCGGGAAACCGTAAGGGAAAGAAACCGTCGGCGGCAGGCCGGCCTCCGGGTGGTCGTGCGCAGACCTGGAAGGCATGGCGATGTCGAGCGCAGCCATCGGCGCGGATCCCGACGGATGCACGTGCGCGAACACGCGCCGGTCCCGCCTGACGAAAACCGCATGCCCCGGCATCCCCATGTACAACTCCAGGTCGGTGGCGGGTCGGCCGGCGTCGTCTTCAACGCGAAACGTAAACGCCGTCAAGGCTTTGGATCTGAGAAGCTGGTCGTCGCGGATCCACACAATCCGGCCGCCGGTCTCGGACGTCACCCCGGACGCCACGGGCCAGCCGCTGTCGTCACCCGTCAGCGGCGCGCCGCGAATGCCGGACGTCTGCAGCCGGCCGGTCACCGTTTCGGACACGCCGGTCCGGTGCACGAGATCAGCGAACAGGTCGTACTCGCCCTGCGGCATGTCCGGCAGACGTACGTCGAAGACGCCGGTCGTAACCTCGTCTGGATGGAGGTGCCACAGACGGTCGAGCGACGGCGACAGGATGAACAGATGCATCAGGTGACCGTGGTCGGGAACGAAATCGTCGAGGCGCCTGCTGGCAAGCCATCCTGGATCCCGCAGCTCGAGTCTCAAACGCTCGTCCTGGGTAATCGTCGAGATGGCTTCCAGAGGCTTATAGACATAACGCGCATACGTCGTCGCTTCAGCCGCCCACCAGCGATTTCCGAAGGCCATCGCGCCGACGACGAGGCACGTCGCGGCGAGCGAGGCGATCCAGCCCCGTCGGCGTGCCCGCAACCCCGGCTTCTCGCCGGCTTCGAGGCTGGCTTCGCGCGCGATCGCCGAGATGATGGTGACGAAACCGGCGCACAACAGCAACATGAAGCCGATGAGCAGCGCCCGGAGCCCTCGGCCCATGGCCAAGGTTGCCTTCGGCAGCGTCGGTACGGGCACCGCAAGGGTTCCCTCGCCCCGCGATCCAGTCGCGGTCACGCGCACCTGCCACGCGCCGGCCGACATCATCCAAAGCTGGCCCGTGAACAGGCGCGGATCGTGTAGCGATCGTGTCGCGATATCGGCGGTTGGCGCGAACCGCGCGCCCGGCCCGGTTAGTGGAAGCGGCACAATCCGGACATCGTCGATATCGGGCGACGTCGTGAGAACCTCGACATCCGCGACGCCGGGCACGGCATAAGGTGGGCGGACGGTCACCAGCAGGCGATACGGTCCCGCCTGTGCGTCGAGGAAGACGTCAGGGCTGCCGACGTGGGCGAATGCGGTTCGCGGGCCGAGCGACAGCACCACGACAACGACGAAGGCGAGCGACGAGCGGCCGGTCATCACCGCCTGACCGTTCGCATCGCCCTGCCGGCATGGAGCCCGATCCACGTCATCAGACAGAAGAGCACCGCTGCGAGAAGCATTCCACGCCAGAACTGCGCAGCCGTGGCCTCGGCCGGAATGAACAGATTCCGCGCATACAGCGACTGGGGAGGCGTGCTGAAGTCCATGTACGCTGTTCCGAAGATCCGGTTTCTGGCCGACGGCGTCATCAGGAAGTTGGCGAAGGGCCACTGGACGACAATGAACGTTGTAAGGAACACGAATCCGGTCACCAGGCCGGTGACGATCGGCCGCCACGAGGTCGAACGCTGAAGAATCAGATCGAGGGCCACGGCAGGCACGATGACCAGCAGGGGGAATTCCCACGGAATCATGTGGGTCACCGGCTGATAGACGGGCCCGAGCTTCGGCTCAGCGGGAAAGAGCGGCAGGATCCAGAGGAACGCCACTCCGAACGCCGTGTACACAGCCGTCATGATTGTGCACGCCCAGCGCCATTCGGATGCCACGGCGAGGGCCACGAGCACGCCAGGCGTGCCGAGCGCGACGACGACATAGAACAGGGCCGAGTGCATGTCGGAGCGGCTGATGTACTCCATCTTGAGCAGCAGCGACTCGCAGATGACCGTTCCGCCGACGTAGAGGAATAGCCACTGAAAACGCTGGCGCACAGCTCCGTCCGAGCGGTTCATGAACGCCAGGAGGAGCATCACGGCTCCGAGCTCGATGCCGAAGAAACCGGCGGCCAGCACCATGTGCGGCGGGCTGACGATTTTCACATCCAGCCCGTAAGCGTTGTGCCACCAGTCGTCGAACGGGGCCGACGCGAGCATTGCCGCCCCACCCCAGGCGAGGATGAACGCGCCGAGTGGACCCCTGAGGCCCCATATTCGCACGCTGACGTTTCTCAGCGGCGCCTCCCGACCGAACGTCGTTGTGAGAATCAGGTACGCGGACGACACGCCAGCGAGCACGCCACACGCGTAGATAGCCATGTGCGGTGGAGACCAGAACGTGTCGCGTCCGATGGATCGATGCCACGAGATGTCCCAGTAGCCGCCGACGTAGGCGGAGGTGACGGCCACTGCAGAACACCACAAATACCAGGGGATGCGTGGGCCGGGCTGCTCTGTCATCGAAAGACGATCTTCAATCGCGACTGTACCGCAGGTTCCTTGCCAAAACCATTATCCCCGTTGCCCCGGACGCCTGTTACGGACGACGGTTCTCAGACGCTGATTTCGTCGGGGAGCATCGCCAGCTCGACGTTGGCGTCGCGCCGCTCCTTGACGGCGTGATCCGAGACGATGACCCCGTCACGGCACATGATGATTCGGTCGCCGTACTCGGCGATGTCGCGTTCGTGCGTGATGACCAGGACCGTGATGCCGCGATCGCGGTTCAGGCGCTGAAAGATGCCCATGATTTCGATGCTGGTGCGGGTATCGAGGTTTCCGGTCGGCTCGTCGGCCAGCAGGATGGAGGGGTTCGTCACGAGAGCGCGAGCAATCGCCACGCGCTGCTGCTGTCCGCCGGACAGCTGATTGGGGTGATGCTTCGCGCGATCGGCGAGCCCGACCATCGCCAGACTCTCCATCGCCCTGCGCTGACGTTCGGCGGCGCGCAGCCGGCCGCCGCCGTACAGCAACGGCAGCTCGACGTTGTCGATGGCGCTCGTCCGCGAAAGGAGATTGAAGCCCTGGAACACAAAGCCGATCTTCTTGTTGCGCACGTCCGCGAGCTGGTCCTTGGACATCTGCGACACGTCGCGACCGTCGAGGATGTACTGACCAGAGGTCGGCCGGTCGAGGCACCCCAGTATGTGCATCAGCGTGGATTTGCCCGACCCCGACGGCCCGGTCACGGCGATGAACTGACCGGTCGCCACGTCGAGCGAGACGCCCCGAAGCGCCCGGACCTCGACTTCGCCGACCACGTAAGTCTTGACGAGGTTCTTGACCGATATCACACGAGGACTAGCGCCCTGTCGGCATGTGCCCGTTCACTCGAACCTCAGCGCTTCGATGGGGTCGAGACGGGCCGCCTTCCGGGCGGGATAGAAGCCGAAGAACACCCCCGTGCCGGCGGCGAAACCGAACGCCATGGCGACGGCGCCGGGTGGCACCTTTGCCGGCCACGACATGAATCGCTGCATGCCTTCGGCGAGGCCAAAGCCGAGGGCGATGCCGATTCCGCCGCCCACCAGGCTGAGCGTCACCGCCTCGACGAGAAACTGCAACAGCACATCCCGGCCCTTCGCGCCGATCGCCATTCGCAGCCCGATCTCGCGGGTGCGTTCGGTGACCGAGACCAGCATGATGTTCATGATGCCGATGCCACCGACCAGCAGCGAGACGGAGGCGATGGCGCCGAGCAGATAGGTCATCACCTTCGTGGACTCCTCCTGGGTCTGGAGAACCTCGGAGAGGTTCCGGAGCCAGAAATCGTCGTCCTGCGACGGCTGCAGACGGTGACGCTGTCGCAGCAGCGCGCGTACCTGCGTCTCGGCCTCCGCCATGTCCTCGGCCGAGCGCACCTTCACCGAGATGGCATTGACCGACCGGGCGTTCGCTTGACTGACGCCGAGCACCTTCTTCTTGGCCGTCGACAGCGGGATCAGGATGATGTCGTCCTGGTCCTGACCCCACGACGACTGCCCCTTGCGCCCGAGCACGCCGACCACCGTGAAGGGCACCTTCTTGATGCGGATGATCTGGTCGATCGGGTCGGTCTCGCCGAACAGGTTCTGCGCGGTCGTCTGACCCACCAGCGCCACCTTGGTGGCGCCATCCACGTCCTCGCTGAGGATGGGGCGACCGTTGTCGACGCCCCAGTCGCGCGCCTCGAAGAAGTCCGCGGTCACGCCCTGGATCTGGGTCGACCAGTTGAGATTGCCGTAGACGACCTGTGCCGTGCCGCGTGAGGTCGGGGCGGCGACCTGCACCACCGGCACCTCGCGCGCGATGGCCGCCGCGTCGTCCTCGGTGATCGTCAGCTGACTGCCTTGACCGAGGCGGACGCCGGCCGCATTGGAGCTGCCCGACAGCACGATGATCAGGTTCGAGCCGAGGCTCTGGATCTGCTCGGCCACGCGCGCCTGCGCACCCGAGCCGATGGAGACCATGGCGATGACGGCGCCGACGCCGATCATGATGCCGAGCATCGTGAGGGCGGTGCGCAGCTTGTTGACGCGTAGCGAGCGGAGCGCGATGCGGAGTGCCTGGAAGATCATCCGACGAGCTCCTCCTCTGGCAGGGTCGCCAGCACGGCCGCCGCGTCCTGCGCCTCGCCCCGCTGGTCGGTCATCAGCCGGCCGTCACGAAACAGCAGCCGGCGCGACGCGAAGGGCGCGATGTCCGGCTCGTGCGTGACGAGCACGATGGTGAGGCCCTCGCGATTGAGGCGCTGGAGCAGCACCATGATCTCCGCGCTCGTGCGCGTGTCCAGGTTGCCCGTCGGCTCATCGGCCAGGATGACGGCCGGATCGTTGACGAGCGCGCGCGCGATGGCCACGCGCTGCTGCTGCCCACCCGACAGCTGGCTCGGATGGTGATGCTCGCGCTCGCCGAGACCGACCTCCTGCAGGCGAGCGCGGGCGCGCTCGCGTCGCTCGCGCGGCGTAGACGATCCGTAGAGCAGCGGCAGCTCGACGTTCTCGAGGGCGCTCGTGCGCGCCAGCAGGTTGAACTGCTGGAAGACGAATCCGATCTTCGAGTTGCGCACGGCCGCCAGCTCGTCGCGGGACAGGCGGGCCACGTCCTGCCCATCGAGCCAGTAGCGTCCGGCCGTCGGGCGATCGAGACAGCCGAGCAGGTTCATGAAGGTCGATTTGCCCGACCCGGATGGCCCCATGACGGCCACGAACTCGCCCGGGTCGATGGAGACGGTCACGCCGCGGAGCGCGTGCACCGTATGGGGTCCGAGGTGATAGTCCTTGGCGAGTCCCTCGGTGGCCAGGATCGCCACGTCAGAGCCTCAAGCGCGGCGGCTGGCCCGGCCGCTGCGGCTGCGTCGACGCGCCACCGCCGACGATGACTTCCTGACGGTCGGTCAGATCACCGCGCACCACTTCGGTGGCGGTGCCGTCGCTGATGCCGAGCGTGACGGCCACGGCCTTCGGCTTGCCGTCGCTGTCGAGGACATACACGCGTCCGCTGGCGCCGGCTCCACGCGAGCGACCGCTGCCGCCGCCGGCCCCGGCCGATTGATCGAATTTCGCCTGCTGCTCCGGCGTGAGGATCTCGCGGATGCGGGCGCGCATGCCTTCGCGGATGCGCGCGGCGCGCTGCTGCCGCTCCACCTCGGGCGCGCTCTGCAGCGCTGACATCTGCTGGCGCAAGTCCTGGAGGATCGGGTCGACCTTGCGCTGCTGCTCCTCGGTCAGCGCGAGACCCTTCACGAGACGCTCGCGGATCTCCTCGGGGGACGAGCGGGCCCCCGGCAGCGCCGCGGGGCCGGAGCCTCCCGGTGCGCCGCCGGGGACCGGGGCGG
>DATLLJ010000130.1:0-4428 GCA_035537875.1 Vicinamibacterales bacterium
GCTGGCGGACGGCCGAACGTGCTCGTGCGCTATCCGGACGGGATCGAGGGGGAGTTCTTCTATCAGAAGCGCGCGCCACGGGCGCGGCCGGCCTGGGTCGAAGTCGTCATGTTGCGCTTCCCGTCGGGCCGATCGGCCGAAGAAGTGGTGCCGCGGGATCCGGCCGCGCTGGCGTGGATGGCGAATCTCGCCTGTCTGGAGCTGCATCCTCACCCGGTTCGCGCGGCCGATCTCGACCACCCCGACGAGCTTCGCGTGGACCTCGATCCGGTGCCCGGCGTTCCCTGGACCCAGCTGCGCGAGGTCGCGCGTGTGGTGCGCGCGACGCTGCACGACCTTTTACTGGTTGGCTGGCCAAAGACGTCCGGTTCGCGCGGTCTGCACGTGAACGTCCGGCTCGAGCCCCGATGGACCTTCGACCAGGTGCGCCGGGCCGCCCTCGCGCTGGCGCGCGAAGTCGAACGGCGTGCACCCGACCTGGCGACGAGCAAGTGGTGGAAGGAAGAACGGCACGGTGTGTTCCTCGATTACAACCAGAACGCGAAGGATCGCACCGTGGCGAGCGCGTATTCGGTCCGGCCCACGCCGGACGCGCGCGTGTCGGCGCCACTGACATGGGAGGAGATCGATGTCTGCGACCCGCGGGAGTTCACGCTCGCCACGATGCCGTCGCGCTTCGCTGAAATAGGCGACCGACACGCCGGCATCGATCGGCACTCCTGTTCTCTCGAGAAGCTGCTCGAGCTCTCGGCACGCCACGAGCGCGAAGGGCTCGGGGACGCGCCGTGGCCGCCGCACTTCCGGAAACAACCCGGCGAGCCGGCACGAGTACAGCCGTCGCGCCGCGTCTCCACGCGTCCGCTGATCGAGATCGGGCGCGCCCGAAAGAAGGAGGACGCGCTGGCAGGGCTCGAGCGCTGGAAGGTCAAACATCCGGAGGCCGCCGCGCACCTCGCGCCCGCCGACGTGCTGGTCGACGCGATGCGGGGCCGCTTTCGCACGTGGACACGCATCCGCTTGAACCTGGAGCATGTGCCCGTCGCTCTGCGACCCGGACAGGACGCCCTCGATCCGGACGAGCGTCCAGACGACTGGCGCGACGTTATTTCTCGCGACGGGCCGCCCCGAAAACGCTCTCGAGCTCGTAAGGCGTCGTGACCTCCAGCTGGTCGTACCGGCAATCAGCGGGCTTTCGATCCGGTCGCCAGCGCAGGAAGACGGCAGCGTGACGGAAGCGCGGTCCCTGCATGTGATCGTACTTCACCTCGCACGCGCGCTCTATCCGCAACGGTTCCCACGAGAGATCTTTCCCGGCGCTCCAGCGGCTGTGGCCCCCGGGCATCCGCGTCGTCTCATCGGCTGAGCCGGCCCACTCGCGCCACGGATGATCCTCCAGGGCGCCCTTGCGAAGCGGCCCGAGCTCGGCGGCCAGCTGCGCACGAACCGCCATCGTGAACGACGAGGTGACACCGACGTGATGCAGCACGCCTTTGTCGTCGTAGAGTCCGAGCAGGAGGGAACCGACGAGCCGATCCTTCCCGCTCTTATGCCAGCGGAACCCGGCCACCACGCAGTCGGCCGTTCGCGCATGCTTCACTTTGATCATCGCGCGTTTGCCAGGTTCGTAGGTGCCGTCCTCCCGCTTGGCCACGACGCCGTCGAGACCCGCCCCCTCGAACCGGGACAGCCAGTCCGCCGCCTCGACTGGATCGCGCGTCATCGGCGTCAGATAGATCGGGGGTTTGGTGTCGGCGAGCAGCTCTTCGAGCAGACGGCGGCGTTCGTTCTGGGGGGTGGCGCGCAAATCCTGATTGTCCACGGCGATCAGATCGAAGGCGACGAACGAGGCGGGCGTTTCTGCGGCCAGCCTGGCCACCCTCGAAGCGGCGGGATGCAGGCGAAGCTGCAGTCGGTCGAAATCGAGGCCGCGCGGCGTGGCGACGACAATCTCGCCGTCGACGATGCACCCCGCTGGCAGGGCGGTGAGACACGCGGCGTGCAGCTCGGGGAAATAGCGATCGAGCGGCCTCAAATCCCTGCTTTGGATGAACACGTCAGGGCCGTCGCGAAAGACGATGGCGCGAAAGCCGTCCCACTTGGGCTCATACAGGAACGCGCCACCCGTGGGCAACTCGTCGGCGAGTTTCGCGAGCATCGGCTCGATGGGCGGTGCGATACAGAACGGCTTCGACAGAGATCCTCAGTCTATCGCCGCTGGTTTCCGGAGTGCTGGAGCGATCGATCGGCCCGGCCGGTCACAACTAGCCGACGTAGCCGAACGCGTACCCGCGCTCCTGCGCGCGGTTGACCGCCACTATCCCCGCCGGGACCATATGCGCGTTTGGAACGAGGTTGGCCACCAGCTCCTGATAGATTTCGTCGACCGGGCGGCCGGTCTGCCTCGCAATCACACCGGCGGAGGCGCGCGTCGCCAGCTGACAGACCGCGAAATGCGCGCCGTTCTTGATGATCGCGTCGAGCGTGACGCCGTTGTTGCTGAGCGCCCCGGCGTACCCCGACGCCCGGTAAAGATTGAGCACGGGCGGCTGACTGGTCTTCGGGTCGGTGATTTTCGCTCGTTCCGCCAGGCCCTTTCCGTACTTCTCCCACATCAGATCGCTGAACGCAAAGACCGTCGATTGATGACGCATGCAGATGACCACGGCGAGATCCGCACCGTCCAGACCGTATCCGCTCTTGTTCGCGGTGTAATAGTTGTTCGCGTAGAAAATTGCCTCTCCAAGCCCGTTGACCGTGATCGTATCCAGGAAGAACCGGTGCTTTCCCTTGATCTGGTCGAGCCAATCGTCCTGGGCGTGACGCGCAGGCTGAAACTCCGCGCCGTCCTGCGATGCCGACTGCGCCGCGAACGCGGAGGGGTTACCGG
The DNA here is from genome assembly GCA_035537875.1 of Vicinamibacterales bacterium. Classification (GTDB taxonomy): domain Bacteria; phylum Acidobacteriota; class Vicinamibacteria; order Vicinamibacterales; family CAVVIG01; genus DATLLJ01. The sequence continues at coordinate 2,888 of DATLLJ010000130.1, forward strand.
CGATTCCAGCGCCGACAGCCGCCGCACCCGCTCCTGCTTTTGCCAGAAACGACCGTCTGGGCCATCGGGGTCGGCGTGTATCGTTCATGGCTATCCTCCCTTGATGTGCGTCACCGTGGCGATCACCGTTACACTAACGTGAGTCGGGGCGGTTCGTCCATGACCCCTATCCGGACCCTTTCTTTCATCGTTCTGGTGTGTGCCGCGGCCACGACGTGCTCCCGGCCCCGCGAGATCACCCTCGGTGTGCCGTGGTATCCGCTGGACGGCCCGCTGGTGCCGGCGCGTATGACGATGGTGACGGCGTGGGACGTGCCAAACAACCCGCTCAGAGATGCGAAGCTCGACGACTCCAGGCTGTTGAAGGAAATCCAGTGGGGCTATCGCATCTTCACTGATACGCCTGGTGAGGCCAGCCGGCTCGTGCCGAGTCGCATGTCCTGCAACAACTGCCACCTGAACGCCGGCCAGCGGGATCGGGCACTGCCGCTCGTCGGGGTGGCCGGCCAGTTTCCCGAGTACAACAGGCGCGCCGGCCGCCTGATCACGCTGACCGATCGCATCATTGACTGTTTTCTTCGGAGCGAGAACGCGACCGGTCGCAGCGAGCACGCCGCGCCGCCGACGGCGTCCGACCGTGAGGTGCTGGCGCTCGCCGCGTACCTCACCTGGCTGTCACGCGGTTACGACCTGGGAGACAGTCCGCGCTGGCGCGGGCAAAACACGATACCGAGCGCGGCGCTCATTCCGATCGACAAGCTGAATCCCAGGAAAGGCGGGGAACTGTTCACCGACCGGTGCACGTCGTGTCACGGCACGGACGGACAGGGAGTCGCCGTCGGCGACAAGCGACCGGGACCCTTGTGGGGGGACAATTCGTGGAACGACGGTGCGGGCGCGGCGCGCGTGTACACGCTGGCCGGGATCATCCGCTACACGATGCCGTATCTGGATCCGGGCAGCCTCACTGACGAAGAGGCGCAGCACCTCGGGGCGTTCATCAACTCGAAGCCACGGCCGGCGTACCCGTTCAAGGACCGTGACTACCTGACCGAGGCGCTTCCGGTCGACAGCGTGTACTACGCACCGCGCTGATCCAGCGTCCGCCCCCCCACGTTCCCTCGTTAAGGTCTCGATGGCGTGGGTTCGGTTGCCGCGTCGAATACCACACGTCCTCCCACGATCGTTGTCACCGGCCTGATGTCCTTGATTTGATCGGCCGGAACCGTGAGGTAGTCGCGATCGATCACGACGAGGTCGGCCAGCCTTCCGGTCTGGATGGAACCGAGATCGTTCTCGCGAAAGAACAGGTACGCGTTGTTTCGCGTGTGGGCAATCAATGCGGCTTCACGGCTCACGGGCTGACGGATGACTACTTTCCCACCGACCATCTTGCCGGTCACGGCCCACGACAACGTGGTGAACGGGCGGTACTGGTTGACCTCGAACGCGTCGGTCCCAAGTCCCCACAAGATGCCGCTGGCTTGAATGGTCTGCAGCGGCGGCATGTCGTAGGCGCGATCGCCGTGAATGCGGCGGAA
>DATLLJ010000131.1:0-35212 GCA_035537875.1 Vicinamibacterales bacterium
GGGAGGGACCGCGGCGGGTTGACCAGGTGGAGGCTCGAACAACGCGCGAAGCTCGGGAGCATCGAGATATGACAATCGAATGATCGTGTCAGCGTCGGTCCCGAGGCGCCGTCGAAGCTCAGAACCGGTCACCGGCTCCCCATCTATTGCGATGGCGCCTGCCGCCAGATCGATGGACCGGAACCCGCGAGTGGGGTCCTTCGGCGTCAGCACCACGCCCGCTTGCACGGGCAGCACATCGAATCCCTGGCTGATCTGCCGCGCGAGTGCCTGGCGATCACCGGCGTCCTGGGCCGTGGCCAGTCCAGTCCAGGAAAGCAGTATGGCCAAGAGCACCGCATGTTTTCGACCCATGATCACTCCTCTTCTGAACCGAGCAGTCGTTGCAGCCAGTAAAATGCCAGCGCTCCGAGTGCGACGAGACCCCACAAGGCGATGGACCACGTTGGCGTCGACAGCTGGTTGGCAGCCGTTCGCCAGATCGTTCCCGCGAGCGTCCAGGCGCTGACGCCGGTGGTGAGCGACGTGGCAAGCCACGCGCACGCCGCCGCGAGCAGGACGATGCCTCGAACGAAGGCACGCGCCGCAAACGGGATGACGAGCATCAGGCTCCCGGCTGCCACCGCGGCGCCAAGGACGGCGACCCCGCCCATGCGCGCCCAGCGAGCGGCAGGCCGGTACGCCGTCCCGCGCCAATCCATCGAAGTACTCTTACGAACGGGAGAGCCTTGAGGTTGCAAGCAAGCTGATGCGCGGACGGGCAGTGGAGGTCCCGGCCGGAAGTCCAGAGTCTACACTCACTTCAAGGAGATACCAGCACCGAACACGAAGAAAGTGTTGCGGGGCGCGCCTGGCAGACCGAGTGCCGGTGTACTGGGGTTAACGGCGTAGAAGCGAACGTCAAGGCTGAAGGCGAGGTGCGGTTTCGCGAACCAGCGCGCACCGCCGCCGTAGTCAATCGTTTGCAGACGTTCTTCGTCGGGCGGCAGGGGGGCTTGCCCTTCAGGCACCACTGACCAGGTCGAGGCCGCAATCCCCCCGCTCAAATAGCTCCATCCGGCGCCCGTGCCGAAGTTGAGGGAAATCTGAGGGCCGAGGTACGTCAATCGTTCGGTGACAGTTCGAAGGCCCGGCACAGGTTCGGGGGTCTGGGTCGCTTGCGAGATCATCAGCCGGCCGCCAAAACCGAACGTCACGGCGCGAAACTTGAACGGAAACACGTGGACCGCGGCATTGGCCCCGAACCCACGGCCCGGCAGCTCTCCCTGTGCAAGCCCCCTGCTCGCCGCCAACGAAGGATCCGACGGGAACGAGACCGTCGTGCCTTGCAGATCGACGACGAAGAACGGGATCGGCGGAGGCTCCTGTGCGCCGACCTCATATGCGTGTCCAACGAGCGCGGCAAACACACCGAGAGCCACGAACGATCGCCTCAGTCGCATTGGGCCACGAGGCGGTCATTGTACCAGTGGGCCACGGCGGAGCTGGGGGGCGCATCTGGTGAACATTCGACGCGCACGTTGACGCTTTCGGTAGGCGACGGCTAGGATCGGCATCCTTGTCACACAGGTTCCGCCGGCGTGTTCGGTCGGCATCAGCACTTCGATCCGCCTTGGGCATCTGCAACCATCGATGAACCGTTATTCCTCGTTACCTCCTCTCCCCGACCGCATCGCCCGGCTCTCAGAGCTTGCCCTGGACTTGTGGTGGAGCTGGAATCGGGAAGGTCGGTCGGTATTCCGGCGTCTGGATTACCAGCTCTGGCGGGCGACCGCGCACAATCCGGTGCGGATGCTCGCGGTCATTGCGCCTGAAAAGCTGCAGGCAGCCGCGGGTGACGAGACGTTTCTTCGGTTGTACGACCAGGCCATTACGGCGCTCGACGCCACCCACAGAGCCGAGCACACGTGGTGGTCTGAACGGCTCCCGCAGCTGAACGGTCACGCCATCGCCTACTTTTCCGCCGAGTTCGCCCTGCACCAGTCGCTGCCGATCTACGCCGGCGGGCTCGGCGTGCTCGCCGGCGATCACTGCAAGGAAGCCAGCGACCTCGGCGTGCCGTTGGTGGGCGTAGGTTTCATGTATCCGAAAGGCTACTTCCACCAGCATGTCTCCGCTGAGGGCTGGCAGGAAGAGAGCAACGAAATGCTCAACTGGCTCGATGCGCCCATCGAGCCGGCCATGACCCCGGAGGGCAAACCGTGTCTGACCCCGGTCCCCCTCGACGATCGATCGGTGCTGGTGGCTGTCTGGCGCGTCCGAGTCGGCCGAGTCCAGCTGTTTCTGCTCGACACGAACCTCGAGGAGAACGCTCCGTGGGATCGCGAGTTGTCGGCCCGGCTCTACGGCGGTGATCGTGAGACGCGAGTCCAGCAGGAGATCGTCCTCGGCATCGGCGGCGTTCGGGCACTGCGTGCGCTCGGCGTCCAGCCGTCTGTGTTTCACCTCAACGAGGGTCACGCCGCCTTTGTCGTCCTTCAGCGCATTCGTGAATGGATCGACCGGGGCGCGAGCTTCGACGAGGCACTCGAGGAAATCCGTCAGACGACGATCTTCACGACCCATACGCCGGTCGCTGCCGGGCATGACGCGTTTCCGTTCCATCTCGTCGAAAAGCATCTGGCAGGCTGCTGGGGCACGCTCGGGCCCAATCGCGAGCGGTTCCTGGCGCTCGGCTCGCACGACGGCGGCACCGGATCGCAGTTCAACATGACGGCGCTCGCCATGCGCTCGGCCAGCAAGGTCAACGCGGTCAGCCAGATCCACGGCAACGTCACACGAGCGATGTGGGACATCTGGGACGGCGTGGCGGAGGGAGAGCGTCCGGTGACGGCGCTGACCAACGGCATCCACATACCGACCTGGATTGCGGGCGACCTCGCCGACCTGTTCGCCCGGTACCTGGGAACGGACTGGCTCTCCCACCAGGACGATCCGTCGTTCTGGAACGGCGTGCTCGCCATTCCGGATGAGGAATTGTGGCGAGTGCGCCAGACGCTCCGTCACAACCTGTTCGCGTTCGTCCGCGAGCGGGCGCGCCATCGCTGGACCGAAGAACGAGTCGGCATTCCGCGCGTCGTCGCGGCTGGTCCGCTGCTCGATCCGGACGTGCTCACGCTGGGATTCGCGCGTCGGTTCACGGCCTACAAGCGCCCGGACCTGATCTTCCGTGACCCCGAGCGCCTGGCGCGCATCCTGAACGCCTCGGGCAGGCCGATGCAGATCGTCTTTGCCGGCAAGGCCCATCCGGCGGACGACATCGGCAAGCACCACCTGCAGCGCGTGTACAAGCACGCGCTCGATCCGATGTTCGGCGGCCGGGTCGCGTTTGTCGACGACTACGATCTGCACGTCGCCCACTTCCTCGTGCAGGGCTGCGACCTCTGGCTGAACAATCCGAGGAAGCCGCTCGAAGCGAGCGGCACGAGCGGGATGAAAGCCGCCATCAACGGCGTCCCCCACCTGAGCATCGGGGACGGCTGGTGGGCGGAAGGATTCACCGGCAGGAACGGGTGGGTCATCGACGGAGGTCTCACCAGCGACAACTACGAGCTGGTAGATGCCGCGGACGCCAGCGCGCTGTATCGTTTGCTCGAAGAGGAGATCGTGCCTGCCTTCTACGACCGCGATGCATCGCAGGTGCCGCACGCGTGGCTGACCACGATCAAGGAGGCGATCCGCACCGTGGCGCCGCGTTTCTGTTCGCGTCGTATGGTCAAGCAGTATGTCGAGACGATGTACGCGCCTGCCCTCTCACGCAAGACCGTCGCGCGATCCTGACCGTTCAGATCTTGTCGCTGATGGGCGGATGATGGATGATCTGAACGCTGTTGCCGTCCGGATCTCTGAAATAGCACGACCGGGCTCCGTCGCGATGCGTGCGGGGAGCCGCGTCGAGCGTGACGCCGCGGCTTTCCAGAAAGGCGGCCCATCGATCGACATCGGCGGCCGAACGCACGATCAAGCCGAGGTGATCGAGCGCCGCGTCTGCCGGAGCCGCGGGCCTGTGACCTGCCTCCCGAGTCCCGGACGAACCCGAGGCGTGACTGCGGTGCAGCGCAAGGTTGTCGACGCCCGATGACAGGTAGGTGTTGTCGGCGTCCGGCTCCCATTCGACCTCGAAGCCGAGCACATCGATGTAAAACCGTTTCATCGCCTCGAGATCGCGCGCGTGCAGCGCGAGATGCCGAAGGCCCGCGTGCGCCGGTCGTTCCATGGTGCTAGACTCCACCTTATGCCCCGCAAGTCCGTTGCCAAATCGCGGTGTGCGCTGTGCGGCGCCAAGGAAGTCTCAGAGCCGCGCGGCGAGGAGAAGTACTGCCGCGACTGCTGGGACAAGAAGATCGCCGTCGAGGAAATCGTCGCGCGCGAGTTCGCGCTCAAACGCTACATCCGCGCTCATAGCGCCGAAAAGTACCTCATCTACCACTCAACTCTCAAGCGCCCCTGCGGACAGCTGATTGTGGTCGATGACGGCTACGATCTCTTTCTCACGCTGATGCTCTACCCCAACTTTTCATGGGATGATCCGGCCTACCATCTCGAGGGCGATCCCGAAGGACGGCTGTTCTCCGAGCTCCTCGTAGATGTTGTCGCGGCTGAGGTTATCGAACCCTGGGGCGGGGGGAAGTGGCACATGGAGATTTTTCGGTCGATCAACCCCGAACCCGAGGATTGGAACGGGGAAATGTAGTTTGGCTATAATGCCGCTGGGTGACTCAGTCAGATACCTTAAGGAGAAACGTTATGATTCGCGCGCGCTCTCTGTTCGCCGCGACGCTCGTTGGAGTCAGCTTCGCCAGTGGAGTCTTGTCGGCCCAGGCCCCGGCGCCGGCCCCGAAGTTCACGCCGATTCTGGCCGGCAAACAGTTCACCGCGCCAGTCAGGGGCAAGGTGGACGTCGAATTCACCAAGCCGGTCACCAAACGTGAAAAGGACTTGGTCGTGACCACCCTCGACGTCAAGAACATCTCGGACGGACCGATTGCCCGGCTGACCGTCGAGGAGATTTGGTACGACAAGGGTGGTGAGGTCATCGGCGGCGGGCGCGGCGCCATCAACGGCGTGCTGCCTGCCGGCAAGGTCCAGACGATCGAGATCAAGACCCCGTACAACTCCAGGTTCAACGCCAACAACTACAAGTTCACGCACGCCAACGGCTCTGTCGAGCCGAAGCGCGTCGACAAGATGGTCGACCCTGACGCTGAGGCAAAGGCGGCCGAGAAGAAGGCCGCCGCAGCAAAAAAGTAAGACTGAAGAGGCTAGAGGTTAGGGGCTAGAACGTAGACACCGACAGCCCGACGGAGATGCGAAAGGCCGAGGCGATAAGCCCCGGCCTTTCTCTTTTCGGGAGCATGACCTCCACCTTACTTCTACCTTCTGACTTCCCGCTCCTACTTCATTTCTCGACCTTCCGGAACATGACGTCACCCTCGTGCCGGGGAACGGCGGCAAGGTGATAGGGTGCCGTCAGCACCTGAGCCAGCAGCGCGTCGCGAGGCGGACCGGTTTCGATGTACTCGACGATGACCAGGGTGGGAGCGGCGACGGTCCTGACGATTTCGACGCCGTAACCAGCCGTGGGTCTGGTCCCGAGGAACACCCCGACGATCATCTCCCGTGAAAAATCGACTGCCGGCGGTTGACCGTCCCCGCCGTGCGCCTTCCAGAGCGCCGACCATTCGTCGATCGAACGCAGCGTCACCTGTCTCGGCGCGCCGATTTCGCTTAGGGAGCCCTTTCCGACAGTCCGGACCGGCGGAGGTGATTGCAGCAGCGCCGCCACGGCGAGAACCACCATCGAGAGCCTCATCGATTCGATTATATAGGCCGCAATGTGCAAACCGGTCGGGGTCATCAACTTGTCAAAGGTGGCTCCCGCTCGACAAGCTATACTGGACCGACATGTCCTCCGGAGAGGTGGGGGTCTTGCCGCGCGCCGAGAGCGCGCTCGACATCGCGGCCGTACAGGCGGCGCTTCGGGCCGACGGGCTCGACGCTTGGCTCCTCTACGACTTTCGCGGGCTCAACGGGATTGCGTCCGATTTGATCGCCATCAATCGGCAGAGTGGACACTTGGCGACGCGTCGCTGGTATTACCTGATTCCCGCAGAGGGTGAGCCAGCGGGACTGGTCCATGCCATCGAGCGCGACTCGCTCTCGCACCTGCCTGGTGCGACCACGAAGTACGCGTCCCGCGATCAGCTCGAGGCCGGTCTCCGCCGGCTGCTTCAGGGACTGCAACGCGTGGCGATGGAATATTCACCCAAGTGCGCGATTCCGTACGTCTCGCGCGTCGACGCGGGTACGATCGAGCTGGTCCGCACAACAGGCGTCGAGGTCGTCTCGTCGGGGGATCTGATTCAGCGGTTCGCCTCGGTCTGGGATCGCGAAGCGATCGCGACCCATGAGGAAGCATCCGAAAAACTCCATCGAATCAAGGACGCCGCATTCGACGCCATCGCTCGGCACCTTCACGACGGTATCGCGACGTCGGAGTACGACGTCCAGCAACTGATGGCGGGCTGGTTCCGTGCGGAGGGACTCGTCTCCGATTCCGATCCAAACGTGTCGGCCGAGGAGAATGCGGGCAATCCGCACTACCTGCCTACGGTGTCGGCTTCGCGGGCTATTCGGTCGAACGAGCTCGTGCTGCTCGACCTGTGGGGCAAAATAGATCGTCGCGGCGCGGTCTTTGCTGATATTACGTGGATGGGTTATACCGGTCGGCGCGTGCCAGAGCGTTACACGAGCGCCTTCGCCGCCGTTGCGGCCGCCCGCGACGCGGCAGTGACGCTAGTTCGACGTGCGGCCGCGGCGGGCCAAGAGCTGCGCGGCTGGCAGGTTGACCGTGCGGCGGCGGCCGTGCTGCGAAGCGCCGGATATGCTGACCGTATTCTTCATCGAACAGGCCACAGCCTCGGAGAGTCGGTCCACGGCAACGGCGTCAACATGGATGACTACGAAACCCATGACGACCGCCGGCTGCTCGTCGGAACCGGTTTCACCATCGAGCCGGGAATCTATTTCGACGATTTCGGCGTGCGGTCCGAAATCAACATGGTCGTCCGCCCCGATGACGCCACCGTCACCGGGCCCGTCCAGGCGGAAATCATCGCACTCGCGTAGGAGATATACATGTCCACCCGCAAGACCACGCTGATCTATTCGCTGCCTGTGGCGGTCGCCTCGCTGGCGATCGGCATGGTTCTCGCCTCGAGGCTCGACATGGCGCCCACGTCGGAGGCGCAGGTCGCGACCGCGCCGCCGATGAACAGTGCGCCGATCACCGGCGCGATTGACGCGCAGACATTCCGCAATATCGCGCGGGACGTCAGTCCGGCTGTCGTCTACATCCGGACCGAGATGAAAGGCCGTCAGGAGGTGGCGGAATTCTTCGGCGGGGGCGGCAATGATGACCTGTTCCGCCGGTTCTTCGGCGTGCCCTCGCCCGGCGATCCCGACGATCCTTCCGCGCAGGAGCCCGGCACGACGCCCCGGCGCCGCCCGCCGGTCGCGCGGGCCACGGGCACCGGCTTCATCATCAGCAACGAAGGTCTCATTCTGACCAACAGCCACGTCGTCGACGGTGCGACGAAGATCCAGGTATCGATGTACGGCGACGATGACAAGTTCTATGCGGCGAAACTGATTGGCCGCGATCAACTGACAGATAGCGCGCTGATTCAGCTGACGGAAAAGCCCGCCGGTGCGCTGCCCGAGATCAAGTTCGGCGATTCGTCGCAGATGGCGCCCGGCGACTGGGTCATGGCCATCGGCAACCCGTTCGGCTACACCTACACCGTCACGGTGGGCGTGATCAGTGCGACGCAGCGCGGCTTGCGCGTCACCGACGGACGTTCCAACGAGATGCTGCAGACCGACGCGGCGATCAACCCTGGCAATTCCGGCGGACCGTTGCTGAATGCCCGCGGCGAAGTGATTGGAATGAACACCGCCATCATCACGAACTCGCAGAACGAGGGGAACATCGGCATTGGTTTCGCCGTGCCGAGCAATACCGTCCGCGAGCTGTTGCCGCAGCTCCGCCAGGGGAAGGTCATCCGCGGTCGCATCGGCGTCGCGGTCACGGCCGTCCCACGTGACGGCTTCGCCGAGTTCGGGCTGAAGTCCGCCTCCGGCGCCATCGTCTCGACGGTCGCTCCGGGAGGCGCGGCGGCGCGAGCCGGGATCGAGCCGGGCGACGTGATCATCGACTTCAACGGCAAGCCGGTGACGAAGTACGACGATCTCGTCAAGAACGTCACGGCCACGAGGCCTGGAACCCAGGTGCCCGTGAAGGTCATGCGCGACAGACAGGAACGAACACTGACCGTCACCGTGGACGAGCTGGATCTCGAAGCCGAGCAGAACCGCGCTCAGAGTCGCAACAACGGTGCGACGCCCGAACCACAGGAAGATCATGGCGAAGGATTCGGCTTGACGCTCCAGGACCTGACACCGGCGATCTCGCGCCGGCTCCAGGTGCCGACGGGGAGAAGCGGCGCCGTTGTCGTGGATGTCGATCCCGACAGCGGATCGGCGGCGGCGGGCATCCGCGCCGGAGACGTGATCCTCTCGGTGAATCGCAGAGCCGTGGCAAGCGCCGCCGACGTCGGACGGGAACTCCAGCGGATCCCTTCAGGCGGGCTCGCCCAGCTGCTGCTGTGGCGCGCCGATCAAGGCGAGGTGTTCGTGCCCGTGCGAAAGGACTGAGAGGTCTATTGCAGATTGTAGGGTGCAGATTGCCGATCTAATACGCAAGACCATCCGCGAGCGCGGACCGCTGACCGTGGCCGCGTTCATGGACCTCGCTCTCTACGACACGACTCTCGGCTACTACGCCCGCGCCGCCCAACGTTCAGGGCGCGCGGGCGATTTCTTCACCAGCGTCGATGTCGGCCCTGCCTTCGGCGATTTGCTCGCTGTGCAGATTGCCGAGATGGCGGAGATTCTCAGCGAGCCGGAATCCCAAGACGCGCGAACAGTGAGCGACGTCACGTCGAGCTTCGACCTCGTCGAGGCCGGCGCTGGCAACGGCCGCCTGTCAGCCGACATCCTGCGCGCCATTCGTCGGCGCCATCCTCCGCTTTACCGGCGCTTGCGGCTGCATCTGGTGGAAGCCAGCCCGATCGCGCGCGCGGCGCAGCCGGTCACGCTGGCCGAGGTGGCAGATCGACTTTCCACTTCGGGCGACTCGGTGCCTCCTCGGTTCGAGGGTGTGCTTGTCGCCAACGAACTGCTTGACGCCCTGCCGGTCCACGCGGTCGTGATGCGGAACGAGGGGCTGCGCGAACTGTACGTCGACTGCAGGGGCGATCGTCTTGGCATCCGTGAAGGCCCCCCTTCCATCCCCGAGCTCGCAACCCACTTCGATCGCCTGGGTGTCGCTCTCGAACCCGGATGGCGAGCGGAGATCAACCTGCGAGCAGTTTCCTGGGTTCAGGAGGCTGCCCGGAGGCTGAGTCGGGGATTCATGATACTCATCGATTACGGCCACGACGCCCGGGAGCTCTACTCCGCGACGCACAGCGGCGGCACGCTCACGACGTTTACGCGGCACACCATGGAGGGGCCTTCGCCGCCCTCCGTCGACGTCCCCGCGTGGCTGGCGAGTCCCGGGGAGCAGGACATCACCGCGCACGTGGATTTCACGAGCGTGCGGCAGGCGGCGGAAGCCGAAGGGCTCACCCCGCTCGGATATCTCGACCAGACCTATTTCCTGCTGGGCCTGCTGGAGGCGTCCGACGAGGCTCTCGATCTGGAAAAGCTGGCGAATCGCCTGGCTTTGAAGACGCTGCTCATGCCTGGCGGCCTTGGCAGCACTCACAAGGTCCTGATTCTGGCAAAGAACGTCGACGCTCCTCATCTGAAGGGCTGTTCCTACCGCCTCCGCGCGACATGACCACGGCCTGGATCGCGCTCTCCGTCATGATCAGCTCTGAAGCAGCGGCAATCGCTCGAGTGGAGCCCTTCTGGTCGTGGAACACTCCAATCGTCTGGACGGCCTTCATCCTCTTCGCCGACAGCGTGGTATTCCACGCCCGCCGCAGTTCGTGGATTCGCTCGAACGGCCGCGAATTCTGCGCGCTGGCGCTCGTGTCGATCCCGCTCTGGCTCGTGTTCGAGGCTTACAACCTGGTGATTCGGAACTGGTACTACGTGGGGTTGCCGGAACATTTCGTCGTCCGAATGGTCGGGTACGCCTGGGCATTCTCGACGATCTGGCCCGCTATTTTCGGGAGTGCCGAGCTTGTGGGTACGTGGCGGGGCACGACGGGGCTCTCCCCCGTTCCCGCGCCTCAGCCTGTCTCTGCGACCATGCGTTTTTCGGCCTGGTCAATCGCCGCAGGAGCGCTCATGCTCGCCAGTCCGCTCATCGTCCCGGCCGGCATTGCCCCGTTCATGGCGGCGCCGGTGTGGCTGGGATTCATTTTCCTGCTCGATCCGATCAATCGACGGCTGGGGGGAGAATCGCTCTTCGAGGACTGGGAGACCGGCAGACGCGATCGCCTGAAGAATCTGTTCATCGGCGGTTTGTTGTGCGGACTGCTCTGGGAGCTCGTCAATTACTGGTCGCGCGCCAAGTGGCACTACAGTGTGCCGATTATGGAAGACGTGAAACTGTTCGAGATGCCGCTGCCAGGCTACCTGGGTTTTCCGGCGTTCGCCTTCGAGTGCTTCACCATGTACGTCTTCGTCCGTCTGCTCTTCACGCGGTCGATCGGGCCGATGCTGCCCGCGGCCAACTGGCCGCAGCGCTCCAGGCCGATCGCGTTGTAATCTGAACCGGGGGATTTGAGACCGTGGCAGCGACACTCGAGCGCGAGGTCAAACTCCGCTTCGCCGATTCGGACAGCGCCTGCGCCGTCGTCCTGGCGGCCGGTGGCGCGAGGATCCGGGATCGGCGGCTGCAGGACGACCGTCTGCTCGACACGCCCGACGGGCTTCTGCGAGACCGCGGATGTATCCTGCGGATACGGATCGAATCGGGCCGGAGCCTGTTGACGTTCAAGGGACCGGTGCAGCCTTCTCCGATGAAACTGCGCGAGGAGATCGAAACCGCTGTGGGCGACGGGGACGTGCTCCTGCGGCTGTTCGAAGAACTGGGGTTTCGCGTCTGGTTTCGCTATCAGAAGTATCGGGAGGAGTTCGGCATGAACGGCGTCGTCGTGGCGGTGGACGAGACACCGGTCGGGACATTTGTCGAGATCGAAGGCGAAGAGAGCGGCATTACGGCCGTCACCGAAGCGCTGGGCCGCACGCCGGCCGATCACGTCCTCGATTCCTATCGCGGCTTGTTCATCCGTCACTGCGAGCAGCGAGGGCTTCCCATCACCGACATGCTGTTCCCCGCCCGGTAGTATGCATGCACTGATTCTGGCTGCCGGTCTCGGTACCCGGTTGCGTCCTCTGACCTATGCGATCGCCAAACCAGCTCTCCCCGTCGCTGGCGAGCCGATCGTCAGGCGCATCATCCGATGGCTGGCTGTCCAGGGCGTGACCGAGCTGGTCATCAACCTCCACTATCTCCCGCACACGGTGACCGAGATCGTCGGTGACGGGAGCGACCTGGGCGCGAGCGTTCGGTACTCGTGGGAATACCCGGAGATACTGGGAAGCGGCGGCGGTCCGCGTCAGGCGCTCGATATCCTCGGCGAGGACACCTTCCTCATTGTGAACGGTGATACGCTCACGGACCTGAATCTTCGGGGTCTCATCGACGCGCACACAGCGGCGGACGCGCTCGTGACGCTCGCACTCGTTCCCAATCGGGAACCAGGGAAATATGGTGGCGTTCTCATGGAAGACGATGGCGCAGTAACCCGTTTTGTGGCCCGACACGAAGCGGGGGACGACTCCTACCATTTCATCGGCGTCCAAGTGGCTCGAGCGGAGGCTTTCCGAGCGTTGCCCCCCCGCAGCCCTGCACGTTCAATCGGGGGCCTTTACGACGCGCTCATCGCCGCGCGGCGGGGGTCAGTTCGTGGAGTGGTTACCGAGGCGGAGTTCTTCGATATCGGGACGATCGAGGATTACCGAAGGACCACGGCCTTGTGGGAGAAACGCGAGGCGGGCCGGTCGCCCAATCGGGACACGCTGTCGTGATCGACTCGCAGACACCCGAAAGCAGCGCGATCAGGCAGCGCATCGACCAGTATCTGCACGAACACGCCCTTGCGTCGGCCAAGGTGCGAGTCGTCCCGCTCACCGGCGATGCGTCGGACAGGCGTTACTTCCGCATCATCGCCCCGCAAGGCGGGTCGATCGTCCTGGCGCTTCACACCGGGGCGATCGACCTGTCGTCGCTGCCCTTTGCGAACGTCGCGCGGCTGCTCCAGCAGATCCCGCTGCCCGTCCCTTCGATCCTCGGCTCGTCCGAGTCGCTGGGGATTCTCGCGCTGCAGGATCTGGGTGACGTGACGCTCCAGGCACATCTCGGCGCCGCGTCGCCAGGCGAGCACGCCGCCCTCTATCGTGAGGCGGTCGCCTTGATCGAGCGGCTCCAGCGCCGTGGCGGCGAGCTGGCATCAAGTGAGTATGTGGCGTATGGCATCAGCTTCGATGTCGAAAAGCTCGGCTGGGAGCTGAACTTCTTCGTTCGCCACTATCTCGAGGCCTACCGCGGGGCGTCGCTCGGCGACGCGGAACGCTTGGCCCTCGGCGAAGAGTGGGCGGCCATCACCGGGGAACTGTCATCTGAGCCGCGCATGCTCTGCCACCGTGATTATCACAGCCGGAACTTGATGTTCCACGAGGGCAGCCTGCACATCATCGACTTTCAGGATGCACGGATGGGACCTGACACGTACGATCTCGCTTCGCTGCTTCGCGACTCGTACGTGGACATCACCGATGGGGAGCTCGACGATCTCATCAGCCACTTCGTGGCGCTGAAAGGGATCGCGGACAGTGTCGAATTCCGCCGCCGGTTCGACTTGATGTCGTTACAGCGCAATCTGAAAGCGCTTGGCACCTTCGGCTATCAGACCACGAGCCGCCGGAACCCGGTGTACATCCAGTACATGCCGCGGACCCTCAACTATGTCCGGGCCAATCTGCGCAAGTATCCGCGCTTCGCTCGGTTGCGCGAGCTCCTCGCCCTTCACATCGAGGAGCTTGGGTGAATTTGGAATTGGGTCATCTGGTCATTGGATTGAGGGATTGAGGGATTGAGTACTTGGTCATCGACCATTCAACCACCACAATCCCCCAATCCAATGACCAGATGTAGAATGGTGTGTTCCAGCAGTGGCCAAGCGTCAATTCGGGGTGTCGACTCACCTCTATCACGGCGAGCGGCTCTCGCGCGATCATCTGCTCGAGATTGCGGCGCACGGGTTCGAAACGGTGGAGCTGTTCGCCACACGCACGCACTTCGATTATCACAATCCGGCCGCCGTCGCGGATCTGCAGCAGTGGCTGGCAGACGCGGGCCTGACGCTGCACGGGGTTCACGCCCCGGTCATGGATGCCTACGAACAGGGACGCTGGATTAGGCCCTTGAGCCTGGCGAGCAGCGACGCCGCCGCCCGCGCGAGGGCGGTGTCCGAAACCGAGCTGGCCACCCACATCGCGCGCCGGATTCCGGTCAACGTCCTGGTGACGCACGTCGGCCTGCCGCGCACGCACACGGCCGACCTCCCCGCTGACGTCCGGGGCGCGGCCCTTCGCAGCATCGAGGAGATACAGCGGGTTGCCGCTCCGCTCGGCGTTCGGATTGCCGTCGAGGTGATCCCCAACGAACTGTCACGCGCCGGCTCGCTCGTGCACCTTGTCGAGAACGACCTCGAGGAACTGGAAGGGTACGAAATCGGCATCTGTCTCGATTTCGGGCACGCGCATATGGATGGCGACCTGCTGGACGCCATCGAGATCGTGTCGGAGCACGTCATCGCGGCGCACGTGCACGACAACCGCGGGCGGACCGACGACCACCTGGTGCCCTTTGACGGCACCATCGACTGGCCCTCGGCTCTGACCGCGGTTCAAAAAGTCGGCTACGATGGCGTCCTGCTGTTCGAAATCGCGTCGCACGGGTCGACGAAAGCGACGCTGGCGAAGGCCAAGAAGGCCCGCGAGCGAATGGAGAGGATGCTCGCGCATTAGGGCGACCATGCACGTCTACATCGAAGACATCGGCGCACACGTCGGTGAACAGATCACCCTCAAGGGATGGCTGCACAATCGCCGCTCGAGCGGCAAGATTCATTTTCTCATCGTGCGCGACGGCACGGGATTCGTCCAGGCGGTGATGTCGAAGGCCGCCGTCGGCGATGAGATGTTCAAGACCGCCGATCATCTGTCGCAGGAGACGTCGATTGTGGTGACCGGCGCCGCCAAGGCCGACCCTCGGGCACCCGGGGGCTATGAAATCGACGTGGCGAGGCTGGAGATCGTCGGCGAGTCCCACGACTACCCGATCACCCCGAAGGAACACGGGGTCGACTACCTGCTCGATCGGCGCCACCTCTGGATCCGCAGCGAACGCCAGCATGCCATTCTGCGCGTCCGCCACGAGATCATCAACGCCATCCGCGACTTCTTCAACTCGCGTGGTTTCATCCTCGCCGACACGCCGATTTTCACGCCCGCGGCGTGCGAAGGCACGACGACGCTGTTCCCGGCGCAGTACTTCGAAGATCAAACGGCGTACTTGACGCAAAGCGGACAGCTGTACAACGAAGCCAACGCGATGGCCCTCGGCCGCGTCTACTGTTTTGGCCCGACGTTTCGCGCGGAGAAGTCGAAAACACGCCGGCATCTGACCGAGTTCTGGATGGTCGAGCCCGAGATGGCCTACGCCGATTTGAACGAGGTCATGGATCTGGCAGAGGCGCTCATCGTCTCGGTCGTCGGACGGGTGTTGGACGTCCGGCGCCGCGAACTGGGCGTGCTCGAACGCGACACGACCAGATTGGAGAAGGTGCAGTCCCCGTTTCCGCGCATCTCATACGACGAGGCGATCGGACTGCTGAAGGAGCGTGGCCAGCCCATCGAGTGGGGGGGCGACTTCGGCGGTCCGGACGAGACGCTGCTGTCGAGCCTGTACGACAGGCCGCTGATGGTGCACCGATATCCCGCGGGCGTGAAGGCGTTCTACATGAAGCCGGACCCTGAACGGCCGGAGGTCGCTCTCGGCGTCGACGTGCTCGCGCCCGAAGGATACGGCGAGATCGTGGGAGGCGGAGAGCGCCTCGCCGACCTGGCACTCCTGCTCCAGCGCATCAAGGAACACAACCTCCCGCAGGAGTCGTTCGAGTGGTATCTCGACCTGCGTCGGTACGGCTCGGTGCCGCACGGCGGCTTTGGCATGGGGGTCGAGCGCGTCGTGGCCTGGTTGTGCGGACTCGAACACGTACGGGAAACCATTCCGTACCCGCGTATGCTGTACAGGTTGTATCCGTGAAGCCGTTGAAGATCGGACTGGTGTCGCTCGGCTGTCCCAAGAACCTCGTCGACTCCGAGGTCATGCTGGGCCTCGCCCGTGAGGCGGGCCACGAGCTGACCAGCAACGCCTCCGAAGCCGAGGTCCTCATCGTCAACACGTGTGCGTTCATCGATGCCGCCAAGCGCGAGTCGGTGGACGCCATCCTCGAGATGGCGCGGCACAAGAAAGAAGGCGCGTGTCAACGGCTGGTCGTCACCGGGTGCCTCGCCGAGCGCTATCGCGAGGAGCTGAGAACGGAAATGCCCGAGATCGATGCGGTTCTCGGGACGGGTGAAGTCCCCGAGATCGTCCGCGCGATAACGGGACACGCTGAAACAACCCTCCCGCTGGAGACCCGGCATCAGGCGCCTCTCAAGTTCTTTCGCCAGGAGGCCTTCGCAGCCACGGCGCCACCTCGACGGCCGGCGCCCGATTACATCTACGACGCCGATACGCCGAGGCTGCTGGCCACGCCCCGGCACTACGCGTACCTGAAGATCGCCGAAGGCTGCGACTACAAATGCGCTTTCTGCATCATCCCGACGTTGCGGGGGCACTACCGGAGCCGTCCAGCGGAATCGATCTTCCAGGAAGCGCGCAGGCTTGTGGACGGGGGCGTCAAGGAATTGCTGCTGATCTCTCAGGACACGACGTTTTACGGCGTTGATCGGCGGGAGCGTGGCGCGCTCGCTCGGCTGCTGCGCGAGCTCAACACCATCAACGGCCTCGAGTGGATTCGGCTGCTCTACCTCTATCCGACAACCATAGACGACGCCGTGCTGGCGGCCATGGCCGAGTGCGACAAGGTCTGCAAATACATCGATTTGCCGCTGCAGCATGCCTCGAACTCTGTGCTCGGTCGCATGCGGCGCCCCGGGACGCGGAAACACTACGACCAGCTGCTCACGCACATCAGACAGCGCGTGCCTGGCGTCGCTCTCAGAACGACCTTCATCGTCGGTTTCCCAGGCGAGCGGGACCAGGATGTCGATGAGCTATGCACGTTCGTGGCCGAGCACGCGTTCGAGCACGTTGGCGTCTTCACCTACTCGCACGAGGAGGGCACCCCGGCCCACTCCCTCGACGACGACGTGCCGGAACGCGTGAAGTCGGAGCGCCGCAAGCAGCTGATGAGCTTGCAGAAACGGCTCGTCTCCCGGAGGAACCGGGGGCGGATCGGCGAACGCGTTCGTGCCGTCATCGACGGGTATTCCTCGGAGCACGAGCTCGTCCTGCGAGGGCGGCTGCCGACCCAGGCGCCCGACATCGACGCGTCGGTGGTTCTGACCGAGTGCGACCCCTCAGAATATCGTTCAGGCGATTTCCTCCCGGTCGAAATCGTCGGGGCCAGGGGGTACGATCTCATCGCACGTCCGCTCACCGTGCTATAATTTTTCGATTCAGAGCCTGGGTGGATGAGCGAAGTGGGCGTGTGCCCACTTTTTTTGTTTAGGAGCCGCACGCCGGCTACCTGGTCAGTCCGCCCGTCTGGTCGCCAGATGGACGATGTCATCGAGCGCGTGCGGACGATTGCCACCCGCGTGGCGGGCTCTTATGGTTTCGATATTTTCGACGTCCAATACCGTCGCGAACGGCCCGGCATGGTTCTCCGCATTCAAATTGATCGGCCGTGGAACGAGAGTCGTGGCAGTGCCGGGAGCGTGGGTGAGGAAAGCGTCAGCGTCGACGACTGTGCGAACGTGAGCCGCGATCTGAGCGCGGTGCTCGATGCGGAGGATGCGGTGCCGGCGGCGTATACGCTGGAGGTTTCGTCGCCGGGTCTCGACCGGCCGCTGCGACGGACCGCCGATTATCGTCGGTTCGAGGGGCGTCGGGCGAAGATCGTGATGCGAGAGGCGGTCGACGGCCAGATGTTCTTCAAGGGGCGCCTCGGGGCGACGGAGGATGGCGTGCCGGGAGGACCGGCGGTCTTCATCACTGGCGATGACGGCCGCAGCCATCGAGTGCCGCTCGGGGTCATCACGCGGGCGAATCTTGAGGTGGAATTCTAGGATCTTTTTGGGGACCGGACACTCCGGTGAAAACATGTCGAATCCTTTGCAACAGACCATCGAGGCGTTGGCGAAAGAAAAGGGCATCGAGCCCGATGTCGTCATCAGCGCCATTGAAGAGGCGGTCGCGACGGCCTCTCGCAAGTATTACAAGACCGGCGAGAACCTGAAGACGCGCTTCAACCTCGAGACCGGTCAGGTCGATCTGTTTGCGCTGAAGACGGTCGTCGAAGAGGTGACGAGTCCGGCAACCGAGATTGCGCTCAACGAAGCGCGCGAGATGTATCGGCCGCTGTACGGAGACGAGGTCGCCAACAGCATCGAGCTGGGCGACGAAATGGAGTTTCCCAAGCCGACCGAGGTGCTGGGCCGCATCGCCGCCCAGACAGCCAAGCAGGTGATCTTCCAGAAGGTGCGCGAAGCCGAGCGGGAGAACATCTTCGGCGAATACAACCAGCGCATCGGCGAGGTCGTCACCGGGACGATCAAGCGGTTCGAGAACGGCGACATCATCATCGAGATCGGGCGAATCGAGGCCGTCCTCCCGCGAAAGGAACAGTCCCGCGCCGAAAGCTATACGCCGGCGGATCGGATCCGAACCGTCATCAAAGGGGTCAATCGCAGCGCGAAGGGGCCGCAGATCGTCCTGTCGCGCACCGATCCGGCGCTCCTCATCAAGCTGTTCGAGCAGGAGGTGCCGGAAATCTACGACGGCACGGTGATGATTCGCGGGGCGGTGCGTGAAGCGGGAGATCGCGCCAAGGTTGCAGTGTTCTCGCGCGAGCGCGACGTCGATCCGGTCGGCGCGTGCGTCGGCATGAAAGGCACGCGGGTCCAATCGATCATCCGTGAGCTTCGCGGAGAGAAGATCGACATCGTCGAGTGGTCGGAGGACCCGACCGCGTTCGTGACCAACGCGCTGAGTCCAGCGAAGGTGCAGCGGGTATCGATCGTCGATGACCGCGAAAAGGTCATGGAGGTGGTCGTCGAAGACAAGCAGCTGTCGTTGGCGATCGGCAAGAAGGGCCAGAACGTGCGGCTGGCAGCCAAACTCACCGGGTGGCGCATCGACATCAAGAGCGAAGAAGAAAAGCGCCGTGAGGTCGAAGCGCAGTTCGAGGGGCTCGAGGCATCGGCTGAGGGCGCAGCCGCAACTGACACGACGGAGAGTGCCGCCCCATCCGAGGCTGTGGCCGGCGACGAATCCGCTCCGGCGGCGCCCGACGTTCCGCTCCCCTATTCGCTCGCGGGGATCAGCGACAAGACGGTGCGAAAGCTTGTCGATGCGGGGCTGACGACCGTCGAGGCCGTCAGGGAGGCAACGGTCGAACAGCTGTCCGAAGTGCCCGGGGTGGGCGAAAAGACGGCCGAGAAGATTCTCGCGGCGGCACGGGGAAACGCGGCGGATTCCTAGCGCGAGCGCTGGCGCGCCCGGCAAAGCGCGCGGGCCAGACCTCGTGCGAACATATTGATTTGAGGATATAGCTTGGCCACTGTCAGGATTTACAAGGTCGCGGAATTGCTCGGGACGACCAGCCAGGAGGTCACGGCTCTGCTCAAGCGCGACCACGGCATCGAGGTCAAGAGCGCTTCGAGCACCATCGAAGAGGTCGTTGCCCGCCAGTTCGTCGAGCGTCTCGCCCGACAGCGCAACATCTCGCTGCCGGGAGGAGACATGTTCGCGGAAACGCCGGTCGTCAAGGGCAAGAAACCACCGTCCCCCGCCAAGAAATCGGCTGAGCCGGTCAGGCCGGCCGCGCCGGTGCTGCCGCCGCCCAGACTGGTCAAAGCGGCCAAGCCAGCGGTCGCGGCCACGCCGATCGAGGCGGACGCGGTCGAGGTCGAGGCGCCGTCCGTCGCGGAGCCGACGCCGGTAACACCGATCGTCGAGGTTGCCGAGGTCCAACCGCCAGTGGTCCAGCCAGAGCCGCTGGCGCCGATTCCGCCAACACCGACGGTCGAGGCGCCGCTTGCAGCCGCGGCCCGGGTGCAGGAAGCGCCTCCAGCGCCGAAACCGAGCGCCGGGCGTGTCGTGCCGCCGACGCTTCGGCTGCGAATCGAGGAGCATCGGCCGACAAGCCCGACTCCGCCGCTGCCGACGGCGCCGGCACCACGTGTCGTCCAGCGACCGAAGGTCGAACGTCCGGCGATGTCGCCGACGCCGCGTCCCAGCACCGGCGGCGCCGCGGGTCAGGCCGGAACAACGACGGTACGGCCTCCCAATCAGCCGATGGGGCGACCGTCTTCTCCGTCAGCGCGTC
Organism: Vicinamibacterales bacterium; assembly: GCA_035537875.1. GTDB lineage: Bacteria > Acidobacteriota > Vicinamibacteria > Vicinamibacterales > CAVVIG01 > DATLLJ01. Next base: position 19,704 of record DATLLJ010000131.1, read on the forward strand.
CAGGTGTCGCGCCGCCGCCGCGCCCGGCGTTCCCGAGTGCTCGGCCGCCGGCCCCCGTTGGCGGGCCGCGACCGCTTCCCGCGCAACCGGTTCGCGCCCAGCAGCCGGGACTGCCTGCGAGGCCGGGACAGTACCAGTACCCATCGCGCCCGGGGCTTCCGTATCGCCCGCCGTCGCGTCCGGGCGGTCAGGGACGCCCTGCGGCGAGCCAGCGACGCGAGCCTCGTCCCGCGCCGCCGCCTCAGGCCTTCGCGCCGCCGCCCGTCACGCGGACGATCACGCTCGCGGAAGGGATGAGCGTCAAGGATCTGGCCGATAGACTCGAGATCCGCCCCAAGGACATCCTCGCCAAGCTGCTGATGAAACGGCTGGTGCTGACGATCAACTCGACGCTCGATCCCGAGACGGCCACGATGATCGCGCGCGAGTTCGGGGCCGATGTGCAGCTGCGAAGCTTCGAAGAGGAGCTGCTCGAAGTCGATCGGGAAGAAGCCCGCGCCGAAGACGTGGTCACGCGCGCGCCCGTCGTCACCGTGATGGGCCACGTCGATCACGGGAAGACGAGCCTGCTCGACGCGATCCGCGAGGCGCGCGTCGCCGAGCGCGAGGCCGGAGGCATTACCCAGCACATCGGCGCGTACCACGTGACCATCAACAACCGGGACATCGTGTTCCTGGACACGCCGGGGCACGAAGCCTTCACGCTGATGCGCGCTCGCGGCGCCAAGGTGACCGACATCGTCATTCTCGTCGTCGCCGCCGACGACGGCGTGATGCCGCAGACACGAGAGGCCATCGATCACGCCAAGGCGGCGAACGTGCCGATCATCGTCGCGATCAACAAGATCGACAAGCCCAACGCCAGCCCGGAGCGGGTGAAACGCGAGCTCACCGAGCTCGACCTCATGCCCGAAGAATGGGGCGGCAAGACGGTGACCGTCGAGGTGTCCGCGCGACAGAAGACCAACCTCGATTTGCTGCTGGAGATGATTCTCCTCGTCACCGACATCGGCGAGCTCAAAGCCAACCCGAAAAAGAACGCGTCGGGCGCCGTGCTGGAAGCGAAGCTCGACAAAGGGCGAGGCCCCGTCGCGACGATCCTCGTCCAGGACGGCACGCTCACCGTCGGCGATACGTTCATCGCCGGTCCCATTGTCGGCCGTGTGCGGGCGCTCATCGACGATCGAGGCCGCCCGGTGAAGTCGGCTGGACCGTCGACTCCCGTCGAAGTGCTCGGCCTGACGGGACTCCCGCAGCCGGGCGACGCGTTCCAGGCGCTGGCCGATGCCGCGAAGGCACGTCAGATCGCCACGTTCCGGCAAGAACAGGCCAAGACGCGGGCGCTCGGGACCAAGAGCGGCCGGATGACACTCGAGTCGCTGCAGGCACAGATCGCCGAAGGGAGCATGAAAGAGCTCCCGATCATCATCAAGGCCGACGTTCAGGGCTCGGCCGAGGTGCTCGCCGATACGCTGACAAAGCTGTCCGACGAGAAGGTCAAACTGCGGATCATCCACTCCGGCGTCGGCGCCGTCAACGAGTCCGACGTGCTGCTGGCCTCGGCATCCAACGCCGTGATCATCGCCTTCAACGTCAGGCCCGATCGGAACGCCGAGGACATCGCCGTCCGCGAGCGCGTCGACATCCGGCAGCACTCGGTCATCTACAACGTCACCGACGAGATGAAGAAGGCGATGGCCGGACTCCTCGAGCCGACGTTCAAGGAAGTCCGCCTCGGCGTCGCCGAGGTCCGCGACACGTTCAAGGTGCCGAAATTCGGCACGATCGCCGGCTGCGTCGTCACCGAAGGCAGAATTACACGCGCCGGAGAGACGCAGGCGCGTCTGCTCAGAGACAACGTCGTGATCTACGAGGGCAAGATCGGATCGCTCCGGCGGTTCAAGGACGACGTCAGTGAAGTGAAGACCGGCTTCGAGTGCGGCATCGGCTTCGAACGGTTCAACGACATCAAGGTCGGCGACGTGATCGAGGTCTTCACGATGGAACGGGTGGCGGTGACGGCGTGAAACATCAGATCCGCCGGACCTGAATGTCCCAAGGCTCGCGTTCCAACCGCGTCGCGGATCAGATCAGAAGCGAGCTCGGCGATCTGCTGACCCGAGAGGTACACGATCCGGGGATCGGTTTCGTGACCATCACACGGGTTCATGTTTCCCCGGATCTCCAGCAGGCGCGCGTCTTCTACACGTCGCTCGGTGACGAGAGGGCGCAGCAGGAGAGCCGGCGTGCGCTCGAGCGAGCGACCTCCTTTCTCCGTCGGCAGATCGGCTCCAGGCTTCGGTTGAGACGGGTTCCGACATTGACGTTCGTCGTGGACCAGTCGATCGCCGGGCAGGATCGCATCGAGCAGCTGTTGAAGGAGCTCCACGCGTCGGATGCCAATCCCGACCTCGACGATGACAAACCCTGAACTGGACCGCATCGTCGCCGCCGTTCGCCAACGGCAGCGGTTCATCATCGTTTCGCATGCGCGCCCCGACGGCGACGCCATCGGCTCCCAGATGGCGGCAGCCTTCGCCCTGCGCCTCCTGGGGAAGCAGGTGAGCGTCCTCAGCGCCGACCCCGCCCCGCCGCCGTTGATGCAGTTTCCTGGAGTGCCGGACATCCGGATTGCCGATCGCGTCGACGAGGGGCCCGGCGACGATGCGGCCGCCATCATCATGGAATGCGGCGATCTCGCCCGGACCGGCGTGGCGGGACTCGAGCGGTTCTTCGTCATCAACATCGATCATCACCCGGGCAACGGCGCCTACGGCCAGCTGAACTGGTTCGACCCGACGGCGTCAGCCTGCGGGGAGATGGTTTTTGATCTGGTCAGGGCTCTCGGCGTGCCGTTGACGCGGGACATCGCGACGCACATCTACCTCGCGATCCTCACGGACACTGGATCGTTCCATTACTCCAACATCACGCCGCGAACGTTCGAGATCTGTGGCCAGGCGCTCGAAGCGGGCGTGAATCCGGTGCTCGTCGCACGCAACGTGTACGACAGCAACAACATGGGGCGGTTGAAACTGTTCGGCGCCGTGCTGAGCGACATGCAGATCGACGCCTCGGCGCGGATCGCCATCGTGTATCTGGATCACGAGATGGCACGCCAGGCAGGCGGCACCTATGAAGATACCGAAGGCATCATCAACCTGCCGTTGACCGTGAAGGAGATCCAGGCCGTTGTGTTCTTCAAACAGGGTGAGGGTGAAGAGTACCGCGTGAGCATGCGATCGAAAGGCGACATCGACATCGGGGCGATTGCCAAGGAGTTCGGCGGCGGCGGCCACAAGAACGCCGCCGGGTGCACGGTGACCGGGCCGATCGACACGCTGCAGAAGCTGTTCATCGAGAAGATCGAGGAAGCCATCGATGGACGGCCTGCTCGTCGTTGACAAGCCGGTCGGCCCCACGTCGCATGAAGTCGTCGCCCGTGTGCGTCGGGCGCTGGGGACCACACGCATCGGACATACAGGCACGCTCGATCCAGCGGCGACCGGCGTTCTCCCGCTCGTCCTCGGCCGAGCGACGAGGCTCGCGCGCTTCCTGAGCGCGGGCGACAAGTCGTACGACGCCACGATTCGCCTCGGTGTCGCGACGAGCACATACGATGCAGAGGGGACAGTGGTCGGACCCGTTCATCAGGGTCCGCTTCCGACGATTGACACCATCGCGGGCGCGCTCGAGGCGTTTCGCGGCACGTTTCTCCAGACCCCACCCGCCTTTTCGGCGAAGAAGATCGGCGGCCGACGAAGCTACCGGATTGCCAGAACCCACGCGAAGGCGGCGGCATCCGGCGTGTCAGCCGACGTCCCGCCGCTGGCGGCGGCCTCGGTGACCGCCCGGACGATAGACGTGATCGGGATCGAGAACGGGGCAGTCACGCTGCGTGTCGCCTGCTCGGCCGGTTTCTACGTCCGGTCGCTGGCGCATGACCTCGGCGTCGCTCTCGGTATCGGCGCCCATCTGATTGCCCTCCGTCGGACCCGGAGCGCCGATGCCACGCTCGATGACGCGCTGGCGCTCGAGGCTATCGAGCGCGATCCCGACCTGGCTCGTCGTGCGATAGTCCCCGTGTCGGCGATGCTCCCCCGGTTGTCGGCGGTGAGGCTGACGCGCGACGGCGTGCGCCGCGCCGTTCACGGCCAGGATGTCGGCCCGGGCGACACCGAGAAAGGCGTCAGTCTCCTGTTCGACGCCGGCGACGAACCCACGTCTTCCCCCTCGTTCGTCCGCCTGGTCGATGCGTCCGGGGATCTGGTGGCGATTGCGACACCGGCGCGAGCCTCAGGCCTTTTGCACCCCGCCGTTGTTCTGATGTAACATGCTGAGCTTGCTCGGGTAACAGATTTTCGTGTATACGGCGTCTCCGGTGTCCTACGGGCTTCTGGAGCGTTCGTGGAGGCAACAGGTGGCGTTGACCAAAGATCGCAAGACCGAACTCATCGGCAGCTACAAAACTCACGACGCGGACACTGGCTCACCTGAAGTTCAGGTCGCAATTCTCAGCGAGCGCATCAACTACCTGACGGAACACTTCAAGTCGCACGCCAAGGATCATCACTCGCGCCGCGGGCTGCTGATGCTCGTCGGCAAACGCCGCCGGTTGCTCGATTACCTCAAACTGAAAGACGCCCAGCGATACTCGGACCTGATCAAGCGCCTGAATATCAGGAAATAACGTTACCCACCCCCACGTCTCACCCTGAGGGCCATGTCCTTGGCGGTTGAGACGCGGGAATTGATGGTTGAAAGTTGACATTCCGGATATGACTACCCGCCAACTCACGATAAGCAACAAAGCGCTCACTTTCGAAACCGGCAAGCTCGCCAAGCAGGCGGGCGGCTCCGTCATCGTCCGCTACGGCGATTCAGTGGTGCTCGTCACCGCGTGCCGCGCTGCCAGCGCGCGCGAGGGCATCGATTTTCTTCCGCTGACGGTCGACTACCGCGAGTACACCTACGCGTCGGGACGCATTCCAGGAGGCTTCTTCAAGCGCGAAGGGAAACCGGCGGAAAAAGAGGTTTTGACGAGCCGCTGTATCGATCGCCCGATCCGGCCACTCTTTCCCTCGGGATGGCGCTATGAAAGCCAGGTCATCGCCCTCGTCCTGTCGGCCGATCAGGAAAACGACACCGACGTGCTGGCGATCACCGGCGCGTCCGCCGCGCTGGCCCTTTCTGAGATTCCGTTCGAGAAGACCATCGCCGGCGTCCGCATCGGCCTCGTCGACAACCAGTACGTAGTGAATCCGACCTTCAAGCAACGGAAAGAGAGCAAGCTCGACATCGTCGTTGCGGGGACCAAGGACGGACTCGTGATGGTGGAAGCGGGGGCCAAGGAGGTCACCGAGGAGCAGGTGGTCGAGGCGCTGGAGACGGCGCATGCGGCGATCAAACAGATTGTCGCGACGATCGATGATCTGGCCAAGGAAGGCGGGAAGACGAAGCTCAGCGTCTCGACGAAGGAGATCGGTCACGATTTCTTCCGGGAAGTGGAGGAGAAAGTCTTCGTTCCGCTCACCGAGGCGATGCGAATCCGGGGCAAGCTCGAAAATTACGACCGGGTCGATCAACTCCTCGAAGATCTCGTGGCGACCATCCCGGAGGGAGAAGTCCAGCGGAAGGTCGAGGCCAAGCAGATCTTCAAGGACCTCAAGGAGAAGGTTCTGCGGGAAGAGGTGCTGACGCACGGGGTCCGGCTGGACGGCCGCCAGTTCGACGAGGTGAGGCCCATCTGGGTCGAGACCGGCGTCCTTCCGAGGACCCACGGCTCGTCGGTGTTCACCCGCGGCGAGACACAAGCGCTCGTCACCTGCACACTCGGCACGGCGGATGACGCGCAGAAGATCGAAAGCTTCGAGGGAGAGACGTGGAAGAGCTTCATGCTCCACTACAACTTTCCACCGTTCTCAGTCGGCGAGGTGGCGTTTCTGCGCGGCCCAGGCCGCCGCGAAGTCGGGCACGGGGCGCTCGCCGAGCGGGCACTGGCGGCGGTGCTGCCCGGCGAGGAACAGTTTCCTTACACGATTCGCGTGGTGTCGGACATCCTCGAGTCGAACGGATCGTCCTCCATGGCTTCGGTGTGCGGCGGATCCCTGGCGATGATGGATGCAGGGGTTCCGCTCAAGAGCGACGTGGCGGGGATTGCGATGGGCCTGGTGATGGACGAGAAGAGCGGCAAATACGCCGTTCTGTCCGACATCGCCGGCGCCGAGGACCATTACGGCGACATGGACTTCAAGGTCGCTGGCACGGCCGAAGGAATCACCGCCTTGCAGATGGACATCAAGGTCACCGGCATCACCACCGAGGTGATGCGCAAGGCGCTCGAGCAGGCGCGGCGGGGTCGCCTGCACATTCTCGGCAAGATGCGGGAAGCACTGCCGAAGTCGCGCGAAAGCATCTCCACGTTTGCACCGCGCATCGTCACTATCCGGATTCCGGTCGACAAGATTCGCGACGTCATCGGCCCAGGCGGGAAGATGATTCGGAGCATCATCGAGCGGACGGGCGTCAAAATCGACGTGGAAGACGACGGTCGGGTGAACGTGGCGTCGGCTGACGGCGAATCGGCGCAGAAGGCCATCTCGATCATTCAGGAACTGACCGCCACGCCCGAACTGAACAAAACGTACCTTGGAAAGGTACAGCGGATTACCGACTTCGGCGCTTTCGTCGAGATCATGCCCGGAACCGACGGCCTGCTCCACGTCTCGGAGATCGCCAACCATCGCGTCAAAGATGTGCGGGACGAGCTCAAGGAAGGCGAACAGATCCTCGTCAAGGTCATCAACATCGACCCGACCGGGAAGATCCGTCTGAGCCGCAAGGCGCTGCTGCAGGCGGAAGAGGGCGCCGCGGCAGCCGTCCCGAAGAAGTAAGGGGTCTCCGCGGCGATTCGATCCGCCCTTTTACCTCTGTCTGGTTTGTGCGGAGGCGATACGTTCGCGCATAGGGGGATGGCTGTAGAACAGCCACTGTACGAGCTTCGAGGGGTGCTCCTCGGCGAGATTCTGTGCCCCGAGCCGGCGCATTGCGGAGATGAAGGCACTCGGGTTGTTCGTCAGGTTCAGCGCAAAGCGATCCGCGCTCCGCTCGTAGCCCCTCGAGATCGCGTGGGCAACGGGTACGGCCAGCAACGAAACGACGCCCGCCGCGAGCGCCACGAGAGGAAGGCCGGCGGGGTCGGCCGGGCTTTGCAACCCGAACCGATCGGTCAGCCGCGCCAGCACGGTTGACGCGACGAAGAAGCCGGCCAGCACGAGCGCGCTCTCGAAGGCGATTCCCTTCCATATGTCGCCGTGGACGTGATGAGCGAGCTCGTGCGCCAGGACCACTTCGATTTCCTCGTCGGAGTACTCGGCCAGCATCGTGTCTGACACGAGGATGCGCCGGGTGCCGCCGACTCCGGCGAGAGCGGCGTTTGCCCTTGTCGTCTTCTCCGCCAGTCCCCATTCGTACGCCCCGAGGACCTGCGCACCGGCGCGATCGGCCAGGGCGAGCAGCCTCGCGCGCAGCGTGTCGCGCTCGAGCGGCTTGACCCTGTAGAAGAGCGGGAGAATGAGGACGGGCGCGAGGTGCGTCAGGCCGATGATGCACAGCGCGAACAGCCCGCCTGCCGCGGCCCACCACCAGTTGGGGAACACGCGAATCAGCGCATAGACGAGCGAGGCCGCAGCTCCGGCCAGCAGCACACCGATGCCGAACGACTTCGCCTGGTCCACCGCCCAGCTCCCGATCGTTTCGTTCGACAGCGCGTATCGCCGCTCGACGACGTATCCGCTGTAGAAGGCCAGCGGAAGCGCCACCGCTTCGTGCAGGAGCGACAGCAGCAGCACGTAGGCCAGAACTGTTGTCGTCGGCAGCCACCTGTCAGCCGAGACCTGCGCCGCGATCGACTCGGCAAGCGCCCCCAGCGGGAGGTTCGCGCCGCTCCAGACCAGGCCGGCCAACAGGAGCCCGGTCCAGAGCGCCGCCAACACGCGCAAACGGCGCTGAAGGCGGTGATATCGGGTGGCTTTGTCCTCGTTCAATTCAGCTGAACGGAAATCAGCTTCGATACCCCCGGCTCCTCCATGGTCACGCCGTAGAGCCGGTCGGCAATCTCCATCGTCTTGCGATTGTGCGTGATGACGATGAACTGTGTGTGCTGCTGCATTCCGCGGAGCATTTCCACGAACCTGCCGATGTTGGCGTCGTCGAGCGGCGCGTCGATTTCGTCCAGCAGGCAGAAGGGGCTCGGCTTGAACTTGAACATGCCGAACATGAGGGCGATGGCCGTCAGGGCCTTCTCGCCGCCCGACAGGAGCTGCACGCTCTGAAGACGCTTGCCGGGAGGCTGGGCAATGATCTCGATCCCGCTTTCGAGCGGGTCGCTTTCATCGAGCAACGTCAGCCCGGCCCGGCCGCCCCCGAACAGCGTGCTGAACGTATTCTGAAAATTGGCGTTGATGGCGGCGAACGCCTCAGCGAACCGCTGGCGCGTCGTATCGTCGATCCGCTTGATCGTCTCGCTGGTCTGGGCGATCGAGTCGAGCAAATCCTTTCGTTCCGTCGTCAGGAATGCGTGCCGAGTCTCGAGCTCGTCGAACTGCTCGATCGCCATCATGTTCACAGGCCCGAGGCGCTCGATCTTCGTGCGGAGTCGCGCGATGGCCTCTTCGGCGGTGAGCGCGTTCCGCTCCGCAGCCTCCAGCCCGGATGTCTCGGCGACCGTACCTTCCGGGGACTCGGCAGCAGGCATACTGTCGACCTCGTCCTCGGGCTCATCCTGACAGATGATGCCGGGGTCAGGCATCAGCGTCCCCACGCGCTCGAGCTCGTCAACTTCCGCCCTGACGTCGTCCAACGATGCCTGCACAGTGTCCAGGCACGAGGCCGCAAGATGCGCGAGATCGCTTTCGGCCGTGGCGCGCCACACGTCCAGCTCGGCGACGAGCGCCCGGATCGATTCGAGGCTGGCGCGGGCCGTCTTGAGAGCGGCTTCCTGCTCGTCTCCCCGGCTTCGGAGCGCTGACAGCGCCTCGTCGGCGAGCTGGACGTCCGATTTCATGTCGGACAGGGCTGCCACGTCGCGATCGAGCTGCGCGTCGCCCGCCACGATGGCTGCCCGTAACTCGGCGACCCGACGCCGCGTCGCGTCAAGTTCGGCGTCGAGGAGACCGGCGCGCACACCCAGATCGGCGGCAGCCTCCTCCAAGCGCTGCACCTCGGACGCCAGGGCCGCGGCGCGCTCGACCATGGCGGCATGCGCGGCGCGCGCCTCGGCGGCGCGCCGGCCCAGATCCTCGGTGGCCTCGCGCGCTTCGAACAACCGGCGCTGCGCGAGCGTCAGGCGCTCGTCGGCGCCCTGCTGCTCGTCTTGAAGCCGGACAATCGAGGCGCGCGCTTCCTCTTGACGCCGGTCCAGCCCCTCCCGTTCCTCTTCGGCTTGACGCCGTTCACGCGCCAGCTGCTCGCTCTTCAGTCCGAGCCACGTCACCTCGTCGGTCGCGTGCTGCAGCTGAGCCTCGTAGCCGACGACCGCCTTTTCCTGCTTGTGATGTTCGGCGGTGAGGGCGGCGAGCGCATGCGAGGCGGTGGCGATGGCAGCCTCGAAGGCCGCGGCTTCATCGGCCAGTGTCGCCAGCCCGTCGCGCTCGAACCGAATCTTCTCGCGAAGCTCTTTGATTTCCCGTTTCGTGGCCAGGATCCCCCGTGCGTCGTCACGCCCGCCACCGGAGACGATCTGCGGCCCCCGGAATACCGTGCCGTCCGGCGTGATCACGGGCAGTGCAGTCAGCCGGCTGGCCTGACGTGCGTGCTCATAGGAGTCAGCAATCCAAGCGTCGCCGATGGCGCGCCTGATCGGTTCGGCGAACGGGCCGACGACGCGAACCGCAGAAGAGAGCGCATGAAGGCCGCCGGGAGCCGCGAGGTCAGCGGCATTCGGTCCCTCGGCTTCGGTTACACTCTCGGCGATGAGGAACCCGCAGCGTCCCGCGCCAGCCTCCCGCACGAGATCGAAGCCCGCTGCAGCGTATTCCGGACGTTCGACGACCACATGCTGGAGTAAGTCGCCAAGGTAGGCTTCGACGGCTCGCTCGTACCCGCTGTCCACCTCCAGGTAGTCGGCGATCGCTCCGCGCTGATTCACTTTTCCATTGGCCTGCGCAAGAACGGCGCGTGCGGCGTCGCCGTATGCTGCCCGCGCCGCCTCGAGTTCGGTGAGCGACGCCAGCCGCGCTTCGAGTCCGGCCAGCGTCTGTTCCCCGGCGCGCACGGACCGGGCCCGCCACTCGTGTTCAATCCGGGCGCTGGCTAGTTCGGACTCGCGGGCGAGGCTGGCGATTCGCGTCGCCTCGATCGCTTCCAGCGCGCGACGAAGCCCGTCGCGCGCAGCGGACTGCTCCGCTTCCGCTCGCGCCGCCTCAATCCGAGCGTCGGCGGTCTCGACGTCCAGCTTGGCGAGCGTCTCCGCGACGCGATCGCGCGCCGCACCAGCGTGCTCGACGGCATGACGGAGCGCAGTCGCCGAATTGATGGCCGAGAACACTTCGCTTCGGGCGGCCTCGACGTCCGATTCGAGACCCTCTATCTCACGATGCCCTGTTTCGTACGCCTCGGACTCTGCAGCCAGTCGACTGGCTGCGCGATCCCGCTGGAGGTCGGCATCCGCGGCAGCGGCGCGGCGATCCGCGAGCATGCTCTGTGCCGGCTGACGTTTTGCCAGAACGGACGCCACTTCGGCCGCGATGCCGGTGGTGCGATCCTCGAGCGCCGCGATCTGCTCCCGATCGAAGGCGGTCTGCTGCTGCTGTCGGTTGATCGCGAGTTCGCGTGCATGCGCTGCTTCGCGAGCGGCGGTGGCGCGGCTTTCCGCCTCGGCCAGTTCGATACGCAGTCGGCCCAGCTCGGTTTCAAAGTGAGCGACCCGTGCGGCCGCCGCCACCTCTTGCACGCGTGCACCGCTCAGCCGTCCGCGTGCGGAATCGATGGTTTCGGCAAGCTGGCGATGCTTGCGAACGAACAGGACCTTTTCCCAACGACGCAACTCGTCGCGTAGCCGCTGATAGCGCCGTGCCTTGGCCGCCTGCCGCTTGAGCGTCCCCCTCTGTTTCTCGACTTCGAACACGATATCGTCGACGCGCAGCAGATTCTGACGCGCCGCGTCGAGCTTGAGCTCCGCCGCCCGGCGCCTGGCCTTGTACTTCGTGACGCCTGCTGCTTCCTCGATGAGCTGGCGACGATCCGTCGGGCGCGAGCTGAGGATCATGCCGATCTTTCCCTGCTCGATGATCGCGTAGGCCTTCGCGCCGAGCCCCGTGTCCATCAGCAGGTCGTGCACGTCGCGAAGCCGGCACATCTGACCGTCGATGAGATATTCGCTCTCGCCCGATCGATAGAGCCGCCGCGTCACTTCCACTTCGCGAACAAACGACTGAATCAGTTCCTCGGCCGTCGCTCTCTCCAGGGTCGAGCCGACAACAGTGACGCCGTTTCCGTTCCCATTCCCGTTTCCGTGTCCGTTGCCGTTCGAGTGCGATGACGACCGATGACCGTTGCCGTTCTCATCGGCAGCGAGCCCTGATGGATCAACGGCCCTCGGCACGCCCGTGAATCGCAGCCGGACTTCGGCCGCTGCCGTCGGCTTTCTGGCGTCGCTGCCGTTGAAGATGACGTCCTCCATCCGCTCGCCGCGCAGGCTCTTGGCGCTCTGCTCGCCCATGACCCACGTGATGGCGTCCGCAACGTTGCTCTTCCCGCAACCGTTGGGACCGACGATGGCCGTGACACCTTTGTCAAAGGCCAGCTCGGAGCGGTCGGAAAAAGACTTGAAGCCGTTGATTTCAAGACGTTCGAGACGCATAGGGACACCCACACCTGAATTGGGTCATCTGGTCATCGACCAGATCCGACCTATCTCTGTTCTGGCTGGGATGCAGAATCGCAAGAGACCGAATCGGCCCCCTTCGTCTTTCACTGGAAAGACGGCCCCAGGGGCGCGAGACGGTCGTGAGTCTAACAAGGCCTAGCTGTAGGGGCAAGCACAAACAACCCCCACAACACGTTGTGGTCTAATGACCTACCGGTCAGTCTGCCTTGGTCGTACCTTTGTTGAGGGCCAGGAGTTTCTGGGCCTCGACGAACTGGGACACCCCCATCTGTGCCTGGGGATCGACCTCGATCATGTGCCGCCAGGCGTCGGAGACGCCGAACAGCGCCGCGTCGATCTCGAAGCGGATCATCGCCTTGATGAAGGGCAGATCCTGCGCGAACGCCTCTTCGTCGATCGTGATGCCGTCGGTCACGAGCTGCTGCCGGAAATCGGCGACCATCTCGTCGTCGACGACGAAGTCCGGTTTGACGGTGCGGCGCCCGGTCGACTGCTGCCCCACACGCAGGTCGCCTTCCGCCGTGAACTTCTGCGCGTAACCGGCAAAGGCCTGGCGCGAGTTCAGGAGCTGCGCGAAGCGGCTGACGTTGAACCCTCCCGTATTTCCCGGTCCGTAACGTCCCGCGATGCGCTTGTCAGGTTCGACGCCGCCCCCGCTGTAGACCGGCCGACCCGACGTGGTCTGCTTCAACTCGCTCGGGGTGTGCGTCCGTTCGACTTCCTGGTCCTTCAGCGCGTACAGCTGGTACTCGTCGAAGGTGGTGTCCCACGGACGCTGAATCAGGCGGCCGCTCGGCGTGTAGTAGTGGGCGGTCGTCAGCGCGAGACCGGCACCACCGCTGATTCGGTAAACCGACTGAACCAACGCCTTGCCGAACGTCGTCTCGCCGACGAGAATCGCGCGATCGTGATCCTGCAGCGCGCCCGAGACGATCTCCGCGGCGCTTGCGCTGCTGCGGTTCGTCAGCACGACAATCGGCACGTCGGTGAACTCGCCGTCTTCGGTGGCGCGGTAGTCCTGATCGGAATTCGGAATCCTCCCGCGCGTGTAGACGATCATCTTCCCGAGCGGCAGGAACTCGTTGGTCACCTTGATCGCCTGATCGAGCGGACCGCCTGGGTTGCCGCGGATGTCGAGAATGAGACGCTTCATTCCCTTGCTGGTCAGGTCGCGCAGGGCCCGCTTGAGGTCGCGGTCCGTGTTCTCGCCGAAGTCCTGGAGCTTGATATAGCCGGTCGTTGAATCGTGCATGAACGCCGCGGGAACCGTGGGAATGTAAACCTCATCACGCGTGACATCGAGCGGAATCGTCTGCTCGTACCCGCGGCGACGCAGCTCGATGTGCACGGTCGTTCCCTTGGGCCCGCGCAGCTTCTGCATCGCCTGCTCGGTCGTCCAGCCCTTGGCGCTTTCCGTGCCGATCACCGCGAACGCATCGCCACGCCGCACGCCTTTCTTGTACGCCGGCGAACCTTCGAATACGCCGCTCGCCATGATGTCGCCTTCAGGCGTGCTCTGTATCTGGATGCCCAGGCCGTAGTACCGCCCTTCCTGACGCTCGCGCATCTGCGCGTAAGCCTTGGGATCGAAAAAGCTCGAATGCGGATCGAGCGTGCTCAACATCCCGCGGATGGCGCTGTAGACGAGGCCGTCGGACTCAATGGTCCCGATATAGTTCGCCTCGATCGCATCCAGCGCCGCGCCGAAGGTCTTGTAATCAGGCGTCTTGTCATCGGCCGCCCGAGCGCTTCCGCCGAGGAATCCCCCGACGAGTGCCGAGACGACGATCGCGAAGACGATGGCGGGAACGACACGGTAACGTCGCATGCCAGCTAGCCTAGCAGATAACTTCCTCGTGGGCAACGACTTCTGGCCACGAACAAGGCCGGTATTCCTTGACCCGTGCAACACCGGTTCCTATAATGATTTGGGGGCACGTGTGGGGGCCCTCGGTTGAGAAAGCAGGACGCTATGTTTGGTTCCATCGGCATGCCCGAGCTGATCATCATCTTCGTGATTGCTCTCGTGATTTTCGGCCCCCGGAAGCTGCCCGAGCTCGGCCGCTCGCTCGGAAAGAGCCTTTCGGAGTTCAAGAAGGCATCGAACGAGCTGAAGAGCACGCTCGAGGAAGAAATCCGGCTCGACGAACAGCGCACGACGCTCGAGTCTTCGAAGACGACGTCGGCTCCCACTTCGGTGCCGCCGCCAACGCCTCACGAGTCGGCCTAACGCGGGAATTGCAGGATTGCAGAATTGCAGAATTGCAGGAAGTGAAGACAGGAATTGAGGAACAGGAAGTGAAGAGAAGTAAGGGTTCTTCCTTCCTGCAATCCTGCAATTCTGCAATCCTGCAATTCTTCTGATGTGTCCTCTCATGGCCCTTGTGCCTTTTCCGAGTCCTCAGCAACCAGGGGCCCACGGCACGAATCCCGACGACCACGATCGGTTCGACGAGGAAATTGAGTCAGCCGAAGGTCAGATGTCGTTTCTGGAGCACCTCGAGGAGCTCCGGACACGCATCACGCGAAGCTGTTTAGCGATTGTTGTCGGCGTGGTCGCGACCTTCGCGTTCATCCAGACGATCTTCGACTTTCTCCTCGCACCTACGCGACAAGTCCTGCCTCCCGGCGTCAAGCTCATATACACCCAGCCGGGCGAAGCGTTTTCGCTGTACGTCACGGTCGCGCTGATCGCCGGAGCGGTTGTCGCAGCGCCGTACATCATGTATCAGGTCTGGATGTTCATCGCTCCGGGCCTCTACGCGAACGAAAAGAAGATGGCGTACCCCTTCGTCGCACTCACGACGTCGGGGTTCCTCCTTGGGGCGGCGTTCAACCACTATGTCGCGTTCGGCGTGATGATGAGGTTCTTCGCCAGCTTCAATGCCGAAGAGCTCGCGTTCATGCCCAGGCTGCAAGACGTATTCGGTCTCTACGCGAGGATGCTTCTCGTGCTGGGCATCGTGTTTCAACTGCCGACGGTCGTCTTCTTCCTCGCGAAGATGAAGCTGGTGACGGCACGCTTCCTCACCACGAACCTCAAGTATGCGATTCTCATCATCTTCATCGCCGCAGCCATCCTGACTCCAGGGGGCGATATGATGGGCCAGGTGGTGATCGCCATGCCCATGGTTGGCCTGTACCTGCTGAGCATCTTGATTGCCTGGACCGTCAACCCGGGCCGGCGTCAGGGCTCGACTGAATAGCAAAAGTGTGAAAAACCCTGCAAGTCCTTGATTGACTTCAGGTACACGCGAGCCGTACAATCGGCAGTGCTTTTGATGAGCTGATAACGATGCCCTGATCTGCTTTACTGGCTCACCAAACAATGAAGATTGATGTATCGCTGTTACCGCTGGAGGTTTCAGCTCCGATGACGATCCCGACTCGCTCAATCAGCTTGGCGCTCGCGTTCACGTTTGCCGCTCTCAGCGCGACCGCTCAAACACCACCTGCTAGTCAGACAACTCCGACACCGCCTCCGGCGCAGGAGACGCGGCCGGCGACGACGACGTTTCTGGGCGACACTGGGTTGTGGTTTGTGCCGACCGCGGAGGTATTGGCCCGGGGTAAGTGGTCGGGGACGGGGTACCGCCGGGGCACGAACTACATCCAGGGCTAT
>DATLLJ010000132.1:0-37792 GCA_035537875.1 Vicinamibacterales bacterium
GCTAATTCGTCGGCACGAGACGCTTTAGCTCTTCGGTCCAGTTCTGCACGACGACGATGCCGCCGGGGGAAGAGGGACCAATTGGCTGGGGCAGCGGAATCATCACGAAGCGACCGTCTGGTGCAACATCGTAGGACGGACCATAAGGGCCTTCGAAGAGCTGAACCGCCGGGTCAAACGTCAGCTCCGCACCGGCCTTGATCCCGACCATCATCATCTTGTTTTCTTCCCGGTAGAAAAGCTCACGACCACTGCGCGCCCAGACGGGGACATTGCCGCCGCTTTGAGAGACGCGAACCGGCGCCCCGCCCGATACTGCACGCACCCAGATCTCCGGGCGGCCGGTCCGATCGGAGACATATGCCAGCCATCGGCCGTCTGGCGACACGCGTGCTCCATCCTCGGCGTACTCGGTCTTCACGACCGGCTCGGGATCGCCGCCCTCCTTCGCCGATGCAGCGAGGAGGTCGGTCCTCCCGGTCGTGGATGTATTGTCCGCAAAGACGAGACGACCGTCGGGCAACCAGGTCCGCGGCAGGCGCGTCGGGATCCCCCGCACTCCCGAAGCCGCCCCTCCGACGTTGATGATTGAGGGCTCGAGCGTGCTGCCGTCAGCAGGAATCGAGTAGAACGCGTACGGGCCGTCCCTGTTGGAGACGAACACCACATGGGCGCCATCAGGATGCCATACAGGAGCGATGATCCCTCTGTCGACGAGCCGCACACCAGGACGCCCCGTCAGGTCGTATACCCAGAGACCACTTTCACCGGCTGGACCGCCGATCGTCAGCAGGCGCTTGCCGTCGGGTGACAGTTGGACGGTGGACAGTCCGGGAATCGATGGGCCCGTGATCAGCCCGAGCGAGCGGCCAGCTCGATCGACCCACATTGGAGCGACTGCAGTCGACCCGGTCGTCGGCTCCGGGACGTAAATGAGCGTGCCGTTCGAAGACAGAGCATAGTCAGGTGCAGAGGAAGCAAACGGCCTGGGATGCTGAATACCCTCCTGAACGGCGACGGGCGTGCCCGTCACGTTCAGTCGCTCCACGTCGAAAGGCATCGCCATGAGCGTCGTGCCTCTGGCGAAGACGAGGTGGCCCGATGACACGTACTTGGGCGCGACGCCGTCCTCAGCCAGAACCCGCTGCTGTCGTGTCTGCAGGTCGAGCACGACAATTCGATCGATCTGTTCCTTGACGCTGCGCTTATGGAACAGCACCGCCGTGCCACCAGGAATGAACTCGGGCGCGACGTATATTGCGGGATCGTCGTCGGGTTGAGTGAGCCGTTCGAGTGAACCGCCCGCGACGGATGTTCGGTACAAGCCATCGCCGAGCGCAAAGACCACACTCTCACCCGATGACGTTCCTGAAAGAAAGCGCGCCTGATCGTCCGCGATTTTGACTGGGGAACCTCCGCGAAGCGGCACTTTTAGAATGCCTTTGCCCGGCGACCTGAACACGAGAGAGGCGCCATCGTCCGTGAGAAAAGGGTTGGCCACTCCGAAGTTTCCCGGCAGTTCGGTCCCCGGGATCATTCGTGACTCGAAGGAATTGAGGTCCCTGACATAAAAGACGCGCCCCCCCTGCTCTCCGGCCCCGAGGTAGACGATGCCCTTGCCATCCGGCGAAATCAGAATGTCGCGGCCGCCGACGCTGACGATGGGCGCGTTCGATGACGGGCTGAGCAGGAGTCGTGAGACCTCGACGGGTGGACGTTGCCCTGAACGGGCCATCATCCACAGAGCGAAGGTCAAGACTGCGACGCCGACCGTTGTCGCAACGATCCCCGTGAGCCACGTGCGTCCGGCGTGCGGAAGCGTGGCTCTCCTGGCCGTCGGCGAGACCCTTTGCGACACGTCGTCGAGGATCCATGTCAGTTGCCGCTGGATGTCTCCGGCCGACTGCCACCTGCTGTCAGGATGTTTTGCGAGGCAGGTCTTGACGAGTTGATCCAGGGCAGGCGGCGCAGCCGGCTGCAGGCCTGATACTGACTGAGGTTCACGTTCGAGGATGGCGCCCATCAGGCTCGCCTGGCTCTTGCCTTCGAAGGCCCTGCGACCAGTGAGCATTTCGTACAGTACGGCACCTAACGCGAAGATATCCGTCCGTGCGTCCGCCTCCTGACCTTCGAGCTGCTCAGGGGCCATGTACTGAAACGTGCCGACGATCGTGCCCGCCGCGGTGAGTGGAGAGGCCACGGTCGGAGCCGCTGTGACATCCGCTCCACCAGTTGGTGCCGGCCGCATTTTCGCAAGTCCAAAATCGAGCAGCTTCGCGCCACTCTTCGTCAGCATGATATTGCCGGGCTTCAGGTCGCGATGGACGATGCCGGCGCGGTGAGCCTTGTCGAGAGCGTCGGCGATCTCGATCGCGTACCCCAGCGCTTGGTCGAGTGAAAGAGCGCCTCTCTCTAACCGCGTGGCGAGAGTGCCGCCCTCCAGATACTCCATTACCAGGAAGTCGGTTCCATCCTGGCTGCCGATATCGTGGAGCGTGCAGATATGAGGGTGGTTCAGCGCGGCCACCGCCTTGGCCTCCCGCTCGAACCGTTGCCGAACATCTGGATCGGTAGCGACGCGCGCTGGAAGGACTTTTATCGCGACCGCGCGATCGAGCCTGGGATCGAGCGCCTTATAGACCTCGCCCATCCCGCCTGCCCCAATCGCGGACTGGATCTGATACGGGCCGAGGCGAGCACCCGGACTGAGCGACATGTGCGTGGCTGATTCTAGCGAAATCGGCGCCTGTACAGGCTTGGAAACGGCCACGCTGACCGAAAGGCTGACCGAGGACGCGACGAGCAGTCCAAGAGTCTCTGGGGGAGGCGACCCCTCCAGCCTGTCCTCCCCCGACTTTGTCGAACAGTTGTTGGCTGACGCAAGGGAGAAGACCGCCCCCGTGGCTCAATCGGGTGTCACGACCGTTCCCAAGAATGAACAGAACGCAACGCCGGGCCGTGCAATTCCGCAAACAACAGACGGGCATCGCTGTTGCGAGAAAGTTCGCTCGTGCTGAATCTGTTCAAAATGGACCCTGAGCGGGTGCGGTGGGATCTGGCGGAGGCAGCGGACGGATCCTGCCGGCTCACGGTCCATCACGCCCGCGGAACCGTCGTCGAGTCGTTCAGGACTGCGGAACTGGCGCTGGCGCGTATTTACAAGCTTGAGGAACTACTGCTGCGCGCGCTGGAAGACGATTTCACGCATCCGAGGTCAACACAATGAGCCACGAACGGACGATTCTCATTGTCGACGACAACGTCAACCTGGTGCTCGGGTTTGCCAAACTCTTGCGGAACGCCGGGTACGGCGTCTACACGGCATACGCCGCAGCAGACGGCCTGAGGCTGGCTCTACTGCACCGTCCGGATGCGATTATCCTCGATTTTCGTATGCCCTTGATCAACGGTGTGGGGTTCCTCTATCGGTTGCGCGAACTGACAGACCATCGTCACACACCCGTCATGGTTGTCACGGGCGTGACGATCAGCGACGAGCAGCGCGCCGAGTTCTCCGACCTGCATGCGATTGTCCAGTTCAAACCGATATCGGTGAAGGATTTTCTCATCGAGACCGCGCGAATGGTATCCGGCCCACACAGCAAGGCAGTGGCGGAGCCGGGTGTCGAGAGCTTCGTTCGCTGAAGAGTCGAGCGTGTGTGGGTTCATGCAGCGCGCTCAGGCTCGTCGCGTCGTACGCCGGCGTGACCCCGGATCAAGGCGCCTAGCGGGGTCAGGCGATCGACTCGACGCAATTAAGACCCGAGGGCTATCGCGCCTGCATCGACACCGCCGAGGCGGAATTCCGCAGGGTGGCCGTGCACTGACAGCAACTCGGCCTGACCCAGCAACCTCACGCGTGCGTTGTCTCTTTCAGCCTCTCCGGGAACGAGAGCGGCTGGGCGCCTTTGACGGATTCAGGGACCGGGTCGCGGCGCGATGGTTGGCGATCTTCGCGTTGATGTCGTCTGCGAGATTGTGTGCCTGGCCGCATACGCGACCGAGCTTCTCGGCAAGCGCGTACAAGCGCTCGATGCGAGCTTTGTGATTCTGCATGGGCAATGACTGACCGAATCGAACCGCCTGCTATATCGGCCGTGAACCCTCACCGGTCCAGTGGCGTTTGCTGCTGAGTGCTCTGCAACGTCATGACGGGAGCGGGCTGCACGCAGTTCGAGGTCGCAATCGGCAGGGTTCGATGACGAGTCCGGCGGACCTGCGGTACTCGCGCGATTCGTGACGACGACGTCTAAAGGCTGCCACACCGACCGCTGGTGGTGTTGACGGCTGAAAGACCTGGGGGACTCGCAGCGCTCCCACAAGCCATCGCCAGCGCGGCGGGGACGACGAGGACAAGCGATATCAAGGCGACGCGCAACGTCATCGGTCAGGCTCCTTCGACGGCTCGCCTGCACTCACCCATATGTGACTGCAAGCCTGGCATTGGAGGGTGTCCGTTCCGTTCAAGGCGCTCGTGAATACAAGCCGGCGCACGTTATTCGCCTGACAGCGCGGGCACGACGGCAGCCGCGAAGCCGGGCACATCCCTTATATGTACGGCAAGTTTGGTTCCGGACCGCCCTTCCCCTAAATCCATAGCGGTGCGGTCGAGGACGTCGCGGGTTACTACAGCGGGTTACTACAGATACATTCTGACTTCATCAACCTGTAGATGAGTTTTGAGCGCTGAGCTGGGAAGACTGCGAGCAGTGCCGGCGGAAAGCTTCGGCTGGGAGGCGCACTTCCTCGAACGTAGCGAGCTGGTAAGGGCCGTTTAGGCTGGTATCAGTAAGTCGTTATTTACAAACGATTTAAATGGTGGCGAGGGGCGGAATCGAACCGTCGACACTACGATTTTCAGTCGTATGCTCTACCAACTGAGCTACCTCGCCACACTGGTGGGCATGAGCCCGGCCGCAAGCGGTCGGGCCGAACGCCGATCATAGCAAAACCTACGGGCGAGTCCCAAGGCAGCGCATGGAGCGATGCAGGTCGACGTCGGGCCGGCGTTCGTGCCCGCGACTCCGTATGCAGGCGGCCGATGGCTGTCGCCTGACCGCGCGAGAAGCCTCTGGGAACCGAGCGAGGTCAGGGACCTCGCGTCGAGCGGCCGAGGCCGGCATCGCAGCGCGGTCCGGCCCCGGAATCCGGAGTCGCGGGCACGAATGCCAGCCCGACGTCAGGTAGACAGAGGTCCGGCTGAAGCCGGACACGACGTGAGCGAATCGCGTCAGGCCGATGCCGACTCGACCTCGCGCACCATCCCGAGCTCGCGGCGAACTCGGTCTTCAATCGCGGCGAACACCGCAGGGTTGTCCTTCAGGAACTGCTTGGCGTTCTCACGCCCCTGGCCGAGCCGCTCGCCGCCGAACGCGAACCAGGCGCCGCTCTTTTCGACGATCCGCTTGTCCACCGCCAGGTCCAGCAAATCGCCGGTCCTCGAAATGCCCTCGCCGTACATCACGTCGAACTCCGCCTCGCGGAACGGCGGGGCGACCTTGTTCTTCACGACCTTGACGCGCGTACGGCCGCCGATGACGGCATCGCCGTCCTTGATGCTCGCAATGCGACGGATGTCCATACGGACCGATGCGTAGAACTTCAACGCCCGGCCGCCCGTCGTCGTCTCCGGGTTGCCGAACATCACGCCGATCTTCTCGCGCAGCTGGTTGATGAAGATGAGGCAGGTCTTCGACTTCGAGACCACACCGGTCAGCTTTCGAAGCGCCTGCGACATGAGCCTGGCCTGCAGCCCCATCTGCGCATCGCCCATTTCGCCCTCGATCTCCGCTTTGGGCACCAGCGCCGCCACCGAGTCGACCACCACAACATCGACGCCGCCTGACCGGATGAGGACCTCGACGATTTCGAGCGCCTGCTCACCGTTGTCGGGCTGCGATACGAGCAGGTTGTCGAGATCGACGCCCAGCTTCTGCGCATACGCGGCATCGAGCGCGTGCTCGGCATCGACGAACGCCGCCATGCCGCCCAGCTTCTGCGCCTCGGCGATCACCTGCAGCGCCAGCGTCGTCTTGCCCGACGACTCGGGACCGAAGATCTCGACCACGCGACCACGCGGAACCCCCCCGATCCCCAGCGCGAAGTCGATGCTGATCGCGCCGGTCGGAATCGCATCGATCGGTTGGATGGCGCCCTTCTGGCCCAGCCGCATGATGGCGCCCTTGCCGAACTGCTTCTCGATCTGGCCCACTGCCAACTCGATGGCCTTGGCCTTTTCACGATCTTGACGGTCGTCCATGCGTTCCACGGTGGCCATGCAGTCTCCTAAGGAATACGAATTGGATAATCGGGTAATTGGGTAATCGGATAATTGATTGGGTCATGGGCTACGCGATGGGTTCAATTGATGCCGATGGCCAGACTGTTTACGCAATGCACCAATCAATTACCCGATTACCCGATTACCCAATTACCCGATTCAAGGATCCGAGAAGGATCCTAGAGTCGTGCCGGGCGAAAGTCAAGCGCAACAATGTGCATGATAAGCTGAAAACATCTTGCTCATCATCAAGTTGCAGTCACCACCGACTTTCGCCTCTCCTTGGGCAATTGGCAGAATCTGCCATCATAGAGGCCTTTATGGCTAGCCCGATTGGCCATGCTCTGGCCGGTCTCGCCGTTGCCTGGGGGGCCGATCTCCGCTCGGCGAATCGTCCGGACTCGAAGACGGGGACCGCCCTGGCGCTCACGTGCGTTGCGCTGGCCGCGGCGCCCGATCTCGACCTGCTCGTCACGGGGCTTCATCGAACGGTGACGCACAGTCTGTTGTCGGTGGTTCTGGTCGCCGTGGTCGCGGCGTTGATGGCCTCACGCGCGAGCAGGACGCGAGCGACGCCCGCCGGTCATGTTCTCCGCGTTGCCATCATCTGCGCGAGCGCGTGGGCGTCCCACATCGGCGTCGATTGGATTTCCGCAGACTCGTCCAACCCGCAAGGGCTGCAGATTCTGTGGCCTTTCGCCGACACGTGGTTCATTTCCGGCTGGGACGTGTTCCCTGGCACTGAGCGGCGCAGGCTGCTGAGCGAAGCAAGCCTGCGACTGAACGCGTTGGCGCTCGTCACCGAGCTCGTGCTCATGGTGCCGATCCTTCTGGGGCTGTGGTTAGTACGAGTAAAAACCCCGCCCGGACTTTCTTCCGAGCTGGCCTGCGGCAACCATCCGCCGGAGTAGCGGGCAGGGCCGATATTTCGGATCGCCGAAGCCCTGATGCAGAACCTCGAGGATTGCCAGACAGACGTCGAGGCCAATCAGATCGGCAAGGGCCAGCGGCCCCATCGGATGGTTCATGCCGAGCTTCATCACCGTGTCGATGGCCTCCGCGCTGGCGACTCCGTCCATGACCGCGAAGATGGCCTCGTTGATCATCGGCATCAGAATGCGGTTCGCGATGAAGCCCGGATAGTCGGCCGCCTCAACCGCCGTCTTGCCCAGGCTCGCGCACAACTCGGAGGCGACGCGCATCGTGTCGTCGGACGTCGCTTGTCCGCGTATCAACTCCACCAGGGCCATCATCGGCACGGGGTTCATGAAGTGCATGCCGAGGACGCGATTCGGCCGCTTCGTCGCCGCCGCCAGCACGGTGATCGAAATCGACGACGTGTTCGAGGCGAGAATGACGTCGGGGCGTGCAATGGCGTCGAGACTGGTGAAGAGCGCCTGCTTGGCGGCAGCGCTTTCGACGATGGCTTCGACGATGTAGTCCGCGTCCACGAGCCGATCGAGCGAGGTTGCCGGGGCGATCCGACCGAGGGCCGCGTCTCGATCGGCAGGCGCGAGCTTCCCTTTGTCGACGAACTTCTCGAGGCTCTTCTCGATTGCCTGCCGCGCCCGATCGAGCAGCGGTTCGGCGACGTCGATCAGCCGCACCGAGAACCCGGCCTGGGCAAACACCTGGGCAATGCCGTTGCCCATCGTGCCGGCGCCGACTACGCCTACGGTTCTAATCTCCATCACTCCATTTCACGGAGACACGGAGGGCACGAAGGTACACGAAACCATCAGGGTAGAGAATGAATGTGTCTTCGTGAAATAGGGCGGGCACTATTGGGCCGCGACGATTCTGACCGCCTTCAGCACCTCGAGGTCGCCCGGCAGTTCAACCTGACCGGCGGGTGCCTTGTTGAAGCTGAGTATGTAAGCCACGACATCGGCGGTCTGCTGCCTCCCGAGGGTGCCCGGCTTGTCCTGCGGCATCGACAGTCGAATGCGCTCGAAGAGATCGCCAACCGGCACCTCGGTCCACGAGACGGCGAACAACGAGCCCGTCAGCGCCGGAGCCGCCTCGGCGCCGGCCAGCGTCGACCCGTGGCACGTGGCGCACTGGGTCTGGTAGAGCATCTGCCCGCGCATCGCCTGTTCAGCGGTGAACACCGCATCGTTGGTCGTGCGACCGGTCTGCTGTCCGGCTGAAGCCGCGGAACCAGCCGCGACTGAGGCGAGAACGGTGATGAGAACGGCCGTCAACCTCATGAGGGCAGCCGGAACGCGAGCAGCTCACCGCTGTAAGCTCCGCCGCTGATCGCGACAACGATGTGCTGTCGGCCATTCGCCATGTAGGTCATCGGAGAGCCGGTCGTCGGCGCGGGCAGATACACCGCACCAACTTCGACGCCGGTTGCCTTGTTGTAGGCGCGCAGCATCGCGCCGCGCTGCCCGGTCGCCGTCGTGGTAAATGCCGGCTCGCCGGCAATCACCAGGGTCTTGGTGGGCAGCGTCCCGATTCGGCCCAGCGGTTGACCGGTGCGCGGAATATTCAGACCCTTGAGAGCGGGATGGTTCTTGATGTTATCGGGTGTTTCACCGTGGGCGACCTGCCACACGATCTCGCCCTTGTTGAGATCGATCGCCGTGATCCGTCCGTACGGAGGTTTGATGATCGGCAGCCCCTGGACTGTCAGTGGAGGGGGCCCACCTTCACCGCCGCCGCCGGCTCCCGGCGTCGGGGGCGGCGCATCGGGATTGCGCGCCAGACCCGAGATGTAATTCATGTCCGAGCGTTTCCCGTCGCTCGGGACGACACCGAGCGCCCAAATCTGGGTGAACGAATAGAGATAGAGGAGCTTGGTCTCCGGATCGAACGATCCGCCCGGCCAGTTCACACCGCCGTTGAAATTCGGCAGCACGAGCGTGGCGAGCGGGCCTTCCCACTTGCTGACCACAGGTGGCGTGAACAGAGGGCCGAGCTTGTAACGCGAGACCATCTTCACTGCTTCGGCTTTCAACTCCGGCGTGAAGTCGATGAGATCGTCGAGCGTTACCCCTTGGCGATCGAACGCGGGCGGTTTCGTGGGGAAGGGCTGCGTTGGCGAATACCACTCGCCCGGCACATCGCCTTTCGGGACCGGACGTTCTTCGATGGGCCAGACCGGATCGCCGGTGGCCCGATCGAACACATACACGAAGCCCTGCTTCGCAGGCTGCGCAACCGCCTTGATCGGCCGGCCGTTGACTGTGATGTCCACGAGGATGGGCGCGCACGGGATGTCGTGATCCCAGAGCCCGTGGTGGACGAGTTGCCGATGCCACTTGCGCTGCCCGGTCTGCAGATCGACGGCCACGAGGCTTTCGCCGAACAGGCCGGCTCCCGGCCGATGGCCGCCGTATGCGTCGCCGGTCGGAAGCTCCACGGGCAGATAGGCGAGATTCAGCTCTTCGTCGATCGACATCTGGGCCCAGACGCCCGCGTTCCCGGTGTACGACCACGAATCGTTTTCCCAGCTATCGTTGCCGAACTCGCCAGGGAGCGGAATGGTGTGGAAGATCCAGCGGCGCTTGCCGGTCCGCACGTCGAATCCCCGCACGTATCCCTTGACGTTGGTCCGGCTCCGCGGCACGCCGCTCACCAGATGCGCCGCACCGATGATGATGATGTCCTTTGCGACCACCGGCGCGGCATGCAGACCGATGTCGGCCGCCACCAGGTCCATGTCCTGGTCGTCGTCCAGCTTGAGATCGACGATGCCGTCGGTGCCGAAGCCGGGCACGCGATCGCCGGTCTTCGCGTCGAGAGCGATCAGCCGGTATCCGGGGGTCACATACAGGATCCGCGCTTCTTTGCCGTCGGTCCAGTAGGCGAGACCTCGTCCCGAGAGCCGGCGGGGGGCCGCATCTCCGCGAGCGCCCTCGTTCAGGCTGTACATCCAGATCTGCTCGCCGGTCGCCGCATCGAGCGCGACTACCGCGCGGCGCGTGCCGGCCGTGCTGTAGAGCACGCCGCCTACCATCAATGGCGTCGACTGGAAGTTGAACTCAGGCCGCGGGCCCAACGAATCGGTCTTGAACCGCCACGCCACCTCCAGCTTGCTGAAGTTCTCGGCGTTGATTTGATCGAGAGGGGAGTAACGGGTGCTCGCAAGGTCGCCGCCGTACGTCGGCCACTCGCCTGATGCCGGCGCGCCCGCCTGACCGAGAACCGGCCGACCCGACGACACACCGATCACGGCGCCGATCAAGACAAGGCTCACAACCAACAGTCGACGCGATTGCATGGAAGTCCTCTCGCCTATGGCCGGCGTATGATAGCCACGAAAACGCGAATTACGAAGAAGAGTCTCAGGCTCGCTCGACGGCAATCGCGACACCGTTTCCGCCGCCAAGACAGAGCGAAGCGATGCCGCGCTCCCGCTTCCGTTGGGCGAGCCCGTATATCAACGTCGTCAGCACCCGGGCGCCGCTCGCGCCGATCGGATGACCCAGCGCAACCGCCCCTCCGTTGACGTTCACCTTTGTCCGGTCGATGCCCAGCTCCTGAAGAACAGCGACCACCTGCACCGAAAAGGCCTCGTTGATCTCGAACAGGTCCACGTCCTCGAGTGCCCAACCCGCCTTGTCCGCCACACGGCGGACCGCTTCAACCGGCGTCATCAGCAGGAACTTGGGGGCGAGGCCGCTTGTGGCCTGCGCGACGATCCGCACCAGCGGGGCAATCTTCAAGGCTTTGGCACGCTCCTCGTCGATGACGACGAGCGCGGCGGCGCCGTCGTTCACGCCGGGCGCATTGCCCGCCGTGACGGTGCCGCCCTGCTTGAATGCAGGCTTCAGTTTGCTGAGACCCTCGACGCTCGTATCGGCGCGGATAGGCTCATCGCGATCGACGACCACGGGCGCGCCCTTGGCCTGAGGCATGGTAATCGGCAGAATTTCGTCCTTGAAGAGGCCCTCGGCAGTAGCCTTTGCCGCGCGCTGATGGCTGAGGGCCGCGTATTCGTCCTGTGCTCCTCGCCCGATCTGATACTCCTCGGCAACGACCTCACCCGAGTTACCCATGTGGCACTGCTCGAAGGCGCACCATAACCCGTCGTGAATGGCCGAATCGACCAGCTCGCTGTTGCCTATCCGCAGCCCTTCTCGGACCTTCTTCAGCAGATACGGCGCATTGCTCGCGGATTCCATTCCGCCGGCGACCGCGATGTCGATATCGCCGACGCGGATGGCCTGATCCGCCAGCATCACGGCTTTGAGGCCCGATCCGCAGACTTTGTTGATGGTGAGGGCGGCGACGTGGTTGGGAAGCCCACCCCTAAGCGCCGCCTGCCGTGCGGGATTCTGGCCTGTCCCCGCCGAGACGACGTTGCCCATGATGCACTCGTCGACGGTCTCGGGGTCGATGCCGGCCCTTCGAACGGCTTCGGCCACCACGAGCGCACCCAGGTCGGGCGCGGTAAGGCTCTTGAGGGCGCCCAGCAGCTTGCCGGTGGGCGTGCGGACGGCGCTGACGATCACTGACTGGCGCATATGAGGCTTCTCACCGCTTCAGGGCTGACGCTAGGCCCGAGTCCTGACCTCGACCGACTGGACCGTCTGGTCGCCGAGAAGCGTCTTTAGACGAGAGAGGATGATGGGCGTGGAGCGCCTGATCTCGCGAGTCCATTGCGCACCCTGGGTTTCCACGATGAGAGTCGTATCCTCGAGCCTGACCGCCGTCGCACGCTCGAGCGCCGGCCCGACGCACGCTTTCCAGGCAAAGGTCACCTTGCCCTCGGAGAGTGGGACCGTGCGGAGGAGCTCCATCAGCGCGGCAGGCACAACGTGGCTGATGGGATGCACGAATTCATCCTATCATCCAGCCGATGCGTCTGGTCCTGGCCTCGGCCTCACCCCGTCGCGCCGAGCTGTTGCGCGCGGCGGGTTTCGCGTTCGACACGTTGGCCGTTGACCTGGACGAACGCGCGGTGCCCGGCGAATCGCCCGAGGCGCACGTCCGGCGTCTGGCCACGGAAAAGTCGGCGCGGGCGATGGAGCAGCTGTCCGGCTTCAGCCGGACCGCGGGGGCGGACGGCTGGACGGCCGTTCTCGGCGCCGACACCGTGGTGGTCGTCGACGGAACGATCCTGGGAAAGCCGGGCGACGACGACGAAGCCGAATCGATGCTGCGACAGCTTTCGGGGCGGGCGCACGAGGTGTTGACCGGCGTCAGCATCCGCCTGTCCGATTGGCACGAATGCCGGGTCGGGTCGACTACGGTTGAGTTGTCCCGGCTGACGGAGGCCGAGGTCCAGTGGTACGTGGAAAGCGGAGAAGGACGCGACAAGGCCGGGGCCTACGCGATTCAGGGCCTGGCCTCGCGATTTATCCCCCGGATAACGGGGTCGTACTCGAACGTCGTCGGACTGCCGATTGCGGTGGTCTATGAACTGCTGGGCGAGATTGCATCCCGGCGAGGCTCGGGCTATCCTACACGTTGACGACATCCCTGGAAGTCCTTATGACACATCGATATATCAAGATAGGTATTACAAGTGCGGTTCTGGTGCTCGCCTTCGCCGGCCTCTTGTGGTCGACACTGCGCGACGGAACCGAGTATTACAAGAACGTCGATGAAGTGATGACAAACCCTCAGGCCTGGGAGGGGAAACAGCTCCAGCTGCACGGTTACGTCGTGCCTGGATCAATCCTTCGCAAGCGCGATTCGCTCGAGTACAAGTTCAAGGTCCGTAACACGCCCGCCCGGGCGGGCGACGACTCCAGCGCTGTCATCGTGGACGCCACGTACAGCGGTGTCGTGCCGGACACTTTCAAAGACGAGGCCGAAGTCGTGCTCAAGGGTCGGCTCGACGGCACGACTTTTCATACGGTTCCGAACGGCGTGATGGCCAAGTGTCCCTCGAAGTACGAGGAGGCTCAGGCGTCCACCCTCGCCGTCCCAGGATCCTGATGGCCTCCCTCGGGTCGTTCCTCCTCCTCGCTACATTCGTCGTCTGCAGCTATGCGGCCGTGATTTGCGTGGTGGGCGCGCGTCGCCGTTCGCGCGCGCTCATCGAGAGCGGCATCGGCGCGTTCTATCTCACGGCCGCGCTGATGACCACCGCCTCAGCGGTGATGATCAACGCCTTCCTGACGAACGATTTCTCGATCAGGTACGTGTCGCGGTACTCGGACACGATACAGCCGGTGTTCTACAAGATCACCTCGTACTGGGGCGGCCTCGACGGCTCGATCATGTTCTGGGTCTTTCTGCTCTCGGTCTTCGGCTCCGCCGCCGTCTGGGTGAACCGCGAGGCACACCGCGAGCTGATCCCTTATGTCGTGGCGACCATCTCGACGGTGCAGATGTTCTTCCTGTATTTGATGGTCGTCCATAACAATCCCTTCTCGACCTATCTGACGAACGTGCCTGCGGACGGGGAGGGTCTGAACCCGCTGCTCCAGAACTACTGGATGGCCATTCACCCGCCGTCGCTCTACACCGGCTTCGTCGGCATGACGATTCCTTTTGCGTTCTGCATCGCCGCGCTGATCACGGGGCACCTCGACGATTCGTGGCTGCGGGCGGTCCGCCGCTGGACGATGGTGAGCTGGCTGTTCCTCTCCTTCGGCCTGACGCTCGGCGGGATCTGGGCCTACGAGGTGCTTGGGTGGGGGGGCTACTGGGGTTGGGATCCGGTCGAGAACGCCGGGTTGCTGCCCTGGTTCACCGCCACGGCATTTCTGCACTCGGTGATGGTGCAGGAACGGCGAAGCATGCTGCGAGTCTGGAACGTCACGCTCGTCATCCTGACGTTCTTCCTGACCATCTTCGGGACCTTCATGACGCGCTCGGGCGTGGTGCAATCGGTCCACGCCTTCGGTGAAGACCCCGAGCTCTCGCGCCTCTTCGTCATCTTCATGATCGGGATCGTCACCTTCAGCTTCGGCCTGGTCATCTACCGTCTGCCGCTGCTCAAGGCTCGCAACGAGCTCGATTCCTGGGTGTCGCGTGAAGCGGCGTTCCTGGTCAACAACTGGATCCTGCTCTTCTCGGCATTCTTCATCCTGTTCGCCACGATGTTTCCGACGCTGAGCGAAGCGGTCACCGGCGAACGAATCACGATCGCCCAGCCGTTCTTCAACAAGTGGATGGTGCCGATCGGGCTCATTCTGCTGTTGTTGACCGGCATCGGGCCGCTGCTGGCCTGGCGGAAATCGACCCTCACCAACCTGCGCGACTCGTTTATCTGGCCCGTGGTTTCCGGCGTCGTGACGGCGCTCGTCGTCAAGGCGCTCGGCTTCAACTTGTGGGCGGCGGGCCTCTGCTTCTCGTTGTGCGCGTTCGTGACCGGCACGATCGTTCAGGAATTCGTCCGTGGCGGCAACGTCCGGCGCCGCAACACCGGGACCGATCTCTTCACGGCCATCATCGGCCTCGTCGGACGGAACAAGCGGCGGTACGGCGGATACATCGTTCATCTGGGCATCGTCCTGATCTTCCTGGGCTTTGGTGGAAACGCCTCGAAGAAGGACGAGCTCGTGCGCTTGAAGCCGGGCGATCAGGCCACGGTGGGCGAGTTCACCGTACGGCACGATCGCATTCGCGTCACCGACGACGGCCAGAAGCAGTCGGTCGTCGCCGACATTGCCATATTCCGCGACGGAGAGCAGATCGGCACGATGTATCCGGGCCGGTCCATCTTCCGCAAGCGCGAGAACGAGGAAGCCCGAACCGACGTCGCCATCCGCCGGACGCTCGCGCAGGATCTGTATCTGGTCCTCCCCCCGGACTTCGATTTGGGCACGCAAACGATCAGCCTGCAGGTTGTCGTGAACCCGCTCGTCGACTTCATCTGGCTCGGGTTCGGGGTGCTCGCTTTCGGCACCGGCATCGCGCTACTGCCAGATCGTGCGTTTTCGTTCGCGGTCGGCAAGCTTCCGGTCGAGGCCGCCACGACGGTCATGATGGTCCTCGTTCTCGTGGGCCTGTTCGGCGGCCCGCCTCTTCGTGCGCAGACGCACAACGCGGATCCGAACGTCGCGATCGTCCCATCGCAAAGCGAGCTCGAAGAGCAGCTGCGGCACGAGATGGGGTGTCTGTGCGGTACATGTGCCCACGAGCCGCTCAGCAAGTGCACGTGCGGCTACGCGTCGACCATGCGGACACAGTTGCGCGAGCAGGTCGAGCTCGGAAAGAACCGCGACCAGATCGTCGCGCATTTCATCGAGGTGTACGGCGGCCAGCGTTTCCTGACGGCCCCGCTCGATCAGGGCTTCAACCGTCTGGCGTGGCTCGTACCGTACGGGCTCGCCGGCACCGGCATCGTGCTGCTCGCCGTGGTCGCGACGCGCTGGTCCCGCCGGCGGGACGCCGAACCGGAGCCGATCGCACCGGTCGACCCGGCCATCGAGGAGCGGCTCGACGATGAGCTTCGGAACCTCGACTGAGGTGACCAGCGGAGTCAGACGCCCCCTCCAGGGCCGGCTGCTGCGAATCACGTCGTGACGATCAACGCTCGGCGAGCGCGGGTGGACGATGTCTGAAGAGGTACGGAGTGTCCGGCTTCAGCCGGACCGGGTCCGCGCGAATCGCGCCGACGACAACCTCGAGCCGTGGCAGTTCTTCGTGCTCGCGTCGCTCGTCTGCGCCACGGCGGCCACTGTCATCGCGCGCGGTCAGAGTGCGACCGCGGTCATCCTCCTCAGCGTACTGATGGCGACTGTCTGTCTCGTCGGCATCGCCACACTCCGCGCGCTGCGACCGCTCGTCGCACCAGAAGAGGATCGCACGGCGATGGTCGGGCACCGTACGCGCGCCGCGCTCGAGCGCGAGAAGCTCATGACACTCCGCGCCCTCAAGGAGCTCGAGTTCGATCGGGCGATGGGTAAGCTCTCCGACGCCGACTGGCAGGAAATGTCCGCCCGTTTGCGGGCCCGAGCGACTGGTCTTATTCGGCAGCTCGATTCAGGCACTGGGTATCGCCAACAGATTGAGCGCGATCTCTCGGCCAGATTATCCGAGGCGCCTCCAGCCGACGCCGTCGTGCAGAAACGGGCGCCCGGCCCGCAGGAACCAGACGAAGCTACGGTGATCGGTCACTTCTGTACGCAGTGCGGGACGAAAAACGAAGGCGACGCCAAGTTCTGCAAGAATTGCGGACACAGACTGTAGCAGGCGGATTTCGCGACAAAGGACAAGCGAATGGGTTGCCGAGAGACAGGCCGGGGAAGCCATCGGAAGCGATTCGTGGCGTCGATCCTCTGTCTTTTCGGGATCATCGGGGGTCACGCGCTTTCCGTGTCGGCACAACCCGATCCTCGACAGATGGCTGGCATTCCGCGCCCGGTCGACGATTTGCCTGACGGGTCGGTTTCCGTACGAGTCATTCGCGGCAGCTTTGCCAACAACATCGCCAACCAGCCGGTGCAGCTGCAGGTCGGCTCTGAAATTCTGACCGTCAACACCGACGCCGAGGGACGGGCGCAGTTCGACAAACTGACGGCCGGAGCCACGGCGCGGGCTTCCGCGGTGGTTGACGGCGAACGGATCGAGTCCGAGCCGTTTCCGGTACCGGCACGAGGCGGCATCAGGCTCGTCCTCCTGGCTTCGGGTGGCGCGAGCGGACCCGGTGGGCCGGCGGGAGCGACCAGCGCGCCCGCTCTCCCTGGGAACGTGAGCATCGGCGGCCAGTCGCGCGTAATCGTCCAGCCTGGCGACGATTCGGTCACCGTGTACTATCTGCTCGAGATCGTGAACGCTGCATCGACGCCCGTCACTCCTGCCCAGCCCTTTGCTTTCGAGATGCCGGCTGGCACGACACGAACCGAAATCATGCAGGGCTCGTCGGTGGCGGCAACGGTCAGCGGCCGACGGGTCCAGGTGAGCGGGCCGTTTCAGCCAGGGATCAACCAGCTGAACGTCGGCAGCGAAATGCCGCATGCGGCCGGAACGCTCGAGATCTCCCAACCCTTCCCGGCCGCGATCAACCAGTTCGCGCTGATCGTGCAGAAAGTCGGCAACACCACGGTATCCTCGCCCTACATCTCGCAGCAGCGTGAGGTCGCGCAGCAGGGAGAGGTCTACATCGCGGGGGCCGGATCTCCGGTGCCTGAGGGTCAGCCGCTCGTGTTGACGGTGACCAACATGCCGCACCACAGCGCGGTGCCGCGACGCCTGGCGATCACGCTTTCGCTCGTCATCCTGATCGCCGGCTTTGTCGCCGCGGCACGTCCGCCAGACTTTGCCGCGGCCCGCGGGACGGAGCGCCGCCGCCTGCTGGCGCGCCGGGAGAAGCTGCTGCGCGAGCTGGTTCGGCTCGAACGCGATCAACGCCGCCACCGCGCGGCCTCCGAACCACCCGACGAGCACTACGTGGCGCGCCGCGACGGCATCGTCTCCGCCCTCGAGCAGGTCTACGGTGCGCTCGATTCCGACGACCTCGGCGCCGGATCAGAAAGCACGACGGTCGCCGCCCGGTGATGGACTTCGATTCGGTTCGGCTGACCGACGTGTCGCGACACTTCGGCCGGCGCCGAGCCCTTTCCAAAATCTCTCTCACGCTTCGCAGCGGCGACATCGTCGGACTGCTCGGACCGAACGGGGCCGGCAAGTCGACGCTGATCGGAGTGCTCGCGACCCTGGTGACGGCGACGGCAGGGGAGGTCCGATACGGTCAGCAGCAGGCGCGTGACGCCGGGCCCGAGCTCCGGCGCCGGATCGGGCTCCTGGCGCACGAGCTGCACCTGTACGGCGAACTGACCGCGCGCCAGAACCTGACATTTTTTGCGTCCCTGTACGGTCTCGATCCGCGGCCCATCGTCGATGCCGCTCTCGAGCGTGCCATGCTGGCCGATCGCGCCGACGATCCCGTTTCCAGCTTTTCGCGGGGAATGCGGCAGCGGCTTGGCCTCGAACGCGCGTTGCTGCATCGCCCCCGCCTGGTGCTGCTCGATGAGCCGTTCACGGGTCTCGACGATCGATCGGTCGGCATGGTGTGTGAGCGGCTGCGCCAGCTGGCCGGAGACGGGGCCATCGTGATGGTCGCCACGCACGACCTCGACCTGGCGGACGGTCTGGTCACGCGCGTCGCACTGATGCGCGACGGGCGCCTCCTTTCCGATGAAGCGGCGAGCGCCGGCCTGCGCTCACGCTATCGGAGTGTGGTGGGGAGCGCCTGATGCGGCCCGCTACCTCGTGTCGTCGGATTTCCGTCGGGACCACACCACGATGTTCCTGAAGACCGCGCTGCTCGTGCTCCGCAAGGACGTCGCGATTGAGATCAGGAGCTACGAAATCCTCGCGACCACGCTCTTTTTCGCGGTCGGCTGCGTGCTGGTCTTCGCCTTCGCGCTGGTGAAGGAAGGGCAGGCCCCTCCAGATGCGGCCGCCGCGATCCTCTGGATTGCCCTGTTGTTCGCGGGAACGCTCGCCCTCGGCCGGACGTTCGAGCGGGAGCGCTACGGGGAAACGATTCGCGCGCTGCTGCTCGCGCCAGCGTCCCGTCCCGCATTGTACGTGGGCAAACTCCTCGGTATTCTCTGCCTGCTCGGGCTGACCGAGATGCTCCTGGTCCCGCTGGTGGCCCTGCTGTTTTCGGCCCCGCTGCTCGGGCATTTGAACCTGCTGCTGCCGCTGCTCGTCTGCGGTACGATTGGCTTTGCCGCGGTTGGAACGCTGTTCGCGGCCATGCTCATGCGGGCGCGGACGCGGGATGTCATGCTGCCGATCCTGTTGTATCCGATCACCATTCCGGTGATCATTGCGGGCGTTCGCGGCACGTCCGCGTTGCTGGCATCGCCGCCGGACGAGCCGACGGCCATGATGTGGCTGGCCATTCTGGTGTCTTTCGACGTCGTATTCGTGACCTTGTCGCTCTGGACATTCGAACCGTTGATGATGGAATAGAAGCGATGCGCAACCTCTTTCTCCCCCTGACCGTCGTCACGGCTGCCATGTTCGCGTACGCACCAGTTGCGATCGCCGGGGCCCCGTACGAATCGACGATGCTGCTCATCCAGAAGATCTTTTACTTTCACGTGCCGGCGTGGATGGCGATGTACGCCGGCATCGCCGTGTGCGGCATCTCGAGCGTCATCTATCTCTTCAAAGGCCGGCCCGCCGCCGACAGGCTCGCCGTCTCGGCCGCCGAGCTCATCGTGCTGTTCGGCGCGATTGGCCTCGTCACCGGACCGCTCTGGGGGCGGAAGGCCTGGGGCGTGTGGTGGCAGTGGGACGCACGTCTGACGATGGCGCTGCTGCTCGAACTGGTGTTCGTCGCCTACCTGCTCGTCCGCGCGTATGGTGGTCCGGGGTCCGACAAACTGGCCGCCGCCGTCGGGCTATTCGGCCTGGCGGTCTCGCCGTTCGTGTACGTCTCGGTTAACATCTGGCGCACGATCCATCCCCTGAACACCGTGGTGCCGACGCTGCAACCCGGGATGCGAGGACCTTTCTGGTTCTGTGCGTTGGCGTTTCTGATGCTCTTCGCGTTGCTGCTGAACCTCCGCGTCTACCTCGCGACCGAGCAGACCCGGCTCGACGAGTTGTACCTGGCGGAGGAGGATAGCGCGGCGTGATCGCCGCCCCCCCTTGAAGCAATGACGTAATGACGTGATGAAGTGACGATCATGATGAGACAACTGACCAGGCTGATCGGAGTCCTTGCCGTGTCGCTCGTGATGGCCGCCCCGGCGCTGGTCCTTGCGCAGCAGCCCCCGTCGGAGCCGCAGGGGGAATTTCTTCCCATCGATCAGCTTCCCCCGGCCGAGCAGCTGCCGGCGGCGCCGCTGCTCGTCGCCGCGTACGCCTTCGCATGGCTGGCGGTCTTCTTCTACCTGTGGACGGTATGGCGTCGATTGAACAAGGTCGAAGCTGAAATGCTCGTGCTTCAGAAGCGCCAGTCGAGGCAGAGGGAAGGGTGACTGCCGGCCACTTCATCTTCATTCCGTCCGTTCTGCTGGTCGGCATCGTCATCGGATGGATTCTGGGTACGCGTGCGGCGCGGGATGCCTTCGCGGTCGAATTGAAGCGACGAGACGAACGACGCAAGCCGACCGGCGCCAAGTTGAGCTGACGCTTCCGTCACCGTCCTACTGCCAGGCGCTGTGCGAGCATCTCTGGCAGACCTGCCTTGATGATCTTGGCCTGCGTGACTTCGACGGGGTAGGGCAGCCGAAAGAGCTCTACGACGAGGCGGTCGCTATCGACAATCGCATAGGCGGCCCGCGGGTCGCCGTCGCGAGGCTGGCCGACGGCCCCCGGATTGAAAAGGTACCTGGCCTCCGCGTGTAACGCGATCTCCAGCTGCGGTGAGCGCGCCAGGGCGATGACGTCGACAATGTCAGTCGCCCGCCCTTGCTCGAAAGCGACAGGGTAGTGCGTGTGCCCGAACAAGCACAGCGGACGCTCGGCGATCTTCAGCGCCCGGAGCGCGTCGAGCTCATCGAAGATGTACGCGTCCTCGTCCACCGGCGATCCGTGACAGATCTCGATCAGCTTATCGATGTTTTGCGGACCTTTGGCCATCCCGGCCAGCCACGCCCTGTGCTCCGGCGAGAGCGCGTAAAACGTCCAGAGAGCGGCATTCCGGGCGACGACGTTGAAGCCCTCGGGCTGTTCAAGGCCGCAGGCGACTTTGTCGTGGTTGCCACGAACCAGGCCAGCCGGGTCGAGCTCCTGGACCCGCTCGATGACGGCGCCGGGATCGGGGCCGTAGCCCACCACGTCCCCGAGCACGAGCGTGCGATCGAAGCCACGCTCCCGGCTGTCGGCCAGGCACGCGTCCAGCGCTTCCAGGTTCGCGTGGATGTCGGTCAGAACGAGATAGCGCATGAATGGAGGAATCGGCTCGCCGGCATTATGGCATTGCTGACACGTATTCGTGCATTCCCGCGGCTTTCATTCCTGCCTTCTGAACCCGTTTGCCTTTTCGTGGGTGCATTCGTGAGTTCCAGAATTCGTGCAATCCTCAATGGGCGAGCAGGTCCATGAGCTGCTCCACGAGCGCGTCCGACCCCTGGCGGCCGGCGTCCACGCGGATGTGCGCATGCTGGTAGGCGGCACGGCGGGCGTGATACAAGCGCTCGAAGCTGTCCCGGTCGGCAGCCAGCGGCCGTCGGCCGTCGGAGGGCACCCGTGCCAGCGCACGGTCGAGCGGAATATCGAGCCAAATCGACAGGCCATCGGCGTTAATCATCGCCCGGTTCTGGGGATCGACGAACGTGCCGCCGCCCGTCGCCACCACCGCATGCCGGACCCCGAGCTGGTCGGCGAGGGCCCCACGTTCGGCCATCCGGAAGTACGGTTCCCCGTGCTTGGCAAAGATCTCCGCCACCGGCAGATGTTCGCGCTCCTCGACCGCCTCGTCGATGTCGATGGCGCGCCACCCCAGGCGCTTGGCGAGCGCCTTGGCGATTGTCGTCTTGCCCGCGGCCATGAACCCGACAAGATAGACTTTTTCGGCCTTCACGTGCAGCGTCGCGCTTTCAAGACGTGAGCCGTCCCAGCGTCTCGAAGAATCCGGGATAAGAGATCACGACCGCATCGGCGCCCTCGATTGTCGAGGGCGCGTCGGCGGCAAGGGCGGCAATCGCGAATGCCATCGCCATCCGATGATCGCCGCGCGCATCAGCCACGGCGGCGCCATGGCCGGTCGGCCCCCAGGAAGCGTGCGGAGCGCGGCCGCCGATGACGAATCCGTCCGGGCGCTCGTCGGCGTTCACGCCGAGCGCGCGAAAGCCTGCCACGAGCGCGGCAATGCGGTCGCTCTCCTTGACGCGCAACTCCGCCGCGCCGCTTACGGTGACGTGCCCGCCATGGGCTCCGAGCGCCGCGATCGCCGGCAGCTCGTCGATGAGACCGGGGACCTCCCCCGGACCGATGACGACGGGCCGGACATCCTGGTGTTCCACCGTGATGGTTCCTTGCGGCTCACCGTCGTCCGGCGTGCTGACTTGAGCGTCGACCTCCACGACGACCTTCGCTCCGAAGCGCTTGAGCACGTCGAGCAGCGCATGCCGCGTCGGGTTGAGGCCGACCCCTGCGATTTCGACCCGGGAACCCGGAAGAGCCGCCGCCGCCACCAGCCAGAACGCCGCCGACGAAAAATCGCCTGGCACCGACAGATCACGCCCCACCAGCCGCTGGCCGCCGGCCACCGTCACCGCCAGACCGTCCACCGCCACCGATCCCCCGAACGCCAGCAAGGCACGCTCCGTGTGGTCTCGTGTGCCCGCTGGCTCGACGACCGTGGTTGTGCCGGCGGCGTGCAAGCCGGCGAAGAGCACCGCGCTCTTGACCTGGGCGCTTGGGACCTTGGGGCGGTGGACAATCCCCTGAAGCCGCGCCCCGTGGACGAGGAGCGGGGCATGGCCGTCCGTGGCCTCGATCCTGGCCCCCATGCGTTCGAGGGGCTCGATGACGCGGCGCATCGGACGGCCCGAGAGAGACCGGTCGCCCACCAGTCGGCTCGAAAACGGATGTCCCGCTACAATACCCGCCAGCAGGCGCATCGTCGTTCCGGAGTTCCCGGCGTCGAGCGTGCCGGAGGGTGAACTGAGACGGCCGATTCCTCGTCCCAGTACTGTGATGGGCCCGTCCGCCTCCTCCGAGATATCGACACCCAGTCGACGCAGACAGGCGAGCGTCGACCGGCAGTCCGCGCCTGGTGCGAAATTCGTCAGGGTCGATCGGCCCTCGGCGAGCGCCGCCAGCAGCGCGTATCGGTGCGAAACGGATTTGTCTCCCGGAACGCGCAGACGTCCGAGAATCCGACGAGCGGGAACGACGGTCACGACGGCAGACGGGGACATGTGAGACGATCTTAATGGTTGTTCGCCTCGAGTTCACCAGCGCGTTCGAAATGCTCGATTTTGTGCAGTTGGTCAGCGACCACATCGGTCAGACTCTGGGTCTGGACGAGGACGCTCAACACTACGTCGGTGTCGCCGTGCGGGAGTGCGTGATCAACGCGATCAGGCACGGCAACCGCAACGACCTGGGCAAGCGGGTGTTCGTCGAATTCGAGAGCGCGAGCAATGCCAACGGCGTCGAGCTCGCCATCCGGGTGCGCGATCAGGGAGAAGGCTTCGATCCCGAGTCGATTGCCGATCCGCTGGCGCCCGAGAACCTCTTGAAATCGAGCGGCCGCGGCATCTTTCTCATTCGAAGCTTCATGGACGACGTGCAGCTCCGTCCGGCTCCGGAAGGCGGGATGGAAGTCCAGATGGTCAAACGCGTCCCGGTGACTCCCGCCAGGTGACCCTGAACCCCTTGTATCTCACGACCGCCATCGAAGCGGTCGTCCGCGCCGGCAAGCTCCAGATGCAGTATTTCGGGGGCGAGTTTCTCGTCGACAAGAAAGGCACCATCGATCTCGTCACGGAAGTGGACATCGCCGTGGAAAAAGTGTTCCGCGAGCTCGTGTCCGAGCGGTTTCCCGACCATCAAGTGCTCGCCGAGGAAATGGGAGGGAGCGCCACGATCCCACAGGGACCGTGCTGGGTGTTCGACCCGATCGACGGAACCACGAATTATGCGCACGGCATCCCGATTTTCTGCGCGACGGTGGCGCTCGAGATCGATGGCGTCGCCGAAGTCGCCGCCGTGTTCGATCCGACGCGCCAGGAGCTGTTTACCGCCGAGCGGGGTAACGGCGCCTACCTCAACGGTCGTCCGATCCACGTATCGCGAACAGCCTCGCTCGTCGATGCCGTCGTCGTCACCGGCTTTCCTTACGACGTGCACGCCCGCGTGGACGACATCGTCGGGTTGTTCGGCGCGTTCGTCGGCAGGGCCCGCGCCGTCCGTCGCCTGGGGTCCGCCGCCATCGATCTCTGTTACGTCGCCGCCGGGAGGATGGACGGCTTCTGGGAAAGCGACTTGAAGGCGTGGGACATCGCGGGCGGGGCGCTGATCGTCGCCGAGGCCGGGGGACAAGTCAGCGATATGGACGGCACCGCATTCAGCTCCCGGCGCGGCCATGTCCTGGCCACCAACACTCAGCTCCACCCGCCGATGCTCGAGGTGATTCGGACGTTCAGGGAGTCAAGGGCTAAACCTTGAGCCTTGGGTCCCACGATTCCCCACGGCCCGTGTGTCGACTGAACCGGACGAAGTGATACCGACGAGCGACAGTTCAGGCCGACTGGCGCATTTTTCGGCCAGTTTCCCGCCGACGCGATGGCACCGCTCCTGCTACAGCCCCATTCGTCAAAGGAGCGTGTATGCGCCGATGGGTCGTGTCGGTATGCGCCGTGATCTTCGCGTGGGGATTCCCTGCGGCAACGCCTGCGTTGGCGCAACAGGCGGTCACGTTTTACATCGGAGGCTTCACGCCCCGCGCGCTCGACGCTCGTCCCAACGACGATGTGCTCGTGCAGAACGGCTACTTCCTGTCGACCTTCGATCAGATCAGAGGGATCGACATCGACGAATTCAACGCGGTGACCATCGGGGGCGAGTGGCTCGTCGGTCTCGGGCGTTATGCGGAAGCCGGTCTGGGACTCGGCTTCTATCAGCAGTCGGTGCCGACCCTTTACACCGATCTGGTGAACATCGACGGCACCGAGATCGTGCAGACGCTCAAGTTACGCATCGTGCCATTCGACGCGACGATTCGTTTCTTGCCGCTCGGCAGCAACAGCCCCGTTCAGCCTTACATCGGAGGCGGCGTGGGCGTCGACTACTGGCGTTACAGCGAGACAGGGCAATTCGTCGATTTCCAGAACAACATCTTCGCGGGAAACTTCGTGGGGAGCGGGTGGGAAGTGGGGCCGACGATTCTGGGGGGCGTTCGCGCGCCGATTGGCCGCGTGGCTCTCGGGTTCGAGATTCGCTATCAGTCGGCCGAGGGCAAGCTACCTGCTGACCAGGGGTTCGCCGGGACGATCATCGATCGCGGAGGGCTCAATTATCTCTTCGTGACGAGCTTCAGATTCTGAGGCTGCGTAGCGTCGGAGGCCGTGCGGGCAGGCGCTTTGAACGAGCGAGGACTCTGTCACGATGACGTCAAGAGTTGTCAGCGTCCGTGCCGCGTACTGTGAGCCCCCGTGAGAGCGCGGCCATCGCCTGACGCTCGTCGTGCGTCCAGAACTCGAGCGGCTCACCGGTCGCTTCGCTGGCGAGGATCTCTGCCGTCGCCACGTGCAGCGCGTCGAGCGCCCGCACGTTGACGGCGAACGAACCCTTCGCCCGATCGATCACCAGGTCGTCGACCGGCGCCAGGTCCAGCATGGCGACCAGGTCGGCCAGCTCCTTCCGCTTGGCCGCCGTCTCTTGATCGTCGAGCTGACCCACCAAACGCAAGCGCATGAAGGCCTCATTGAGTCTGGACGCCGGACCCTGGCTGGTCGACGGCGTCTCGGCGTCTCAGCTCCTCCGCCCAGCCGATGACGACGTGCGCTTGGTAGTGGTCAGGTTGGCGGTGAACCGACTGTCCACAACAGCACACGGTCAATCGACAGTTGCCAGCATAATCACTGCGTCGAATGCTCTCCCCAAAAACCTCAGCTCCACAACCCGGATGCCTGCCGCCTCCACAACAGTTCTGTAGAAGCTGCGGCAGTAAACACCTCGAAGGGGGCGAGGCGGTGGGAACGATCCAGTGGTTCAATTGCCGAGCCTGTGGGCATATGTGGACCCAACCAACAAAAAACTCACGCAGCCGTTCTCGCCGGCTCGGCATCGAGTAGCCCCACGATTTCATCGAGCGACCACACGCGATCGTCCAGGTCCGTCTCCAGCAGGTCGAATACACGATCGTAGTCGGACCCGGTCGTCCAGATGCCGACGTCGATGTCGCGAAAGCCACCGTCCTCGAGGAACGACCCGGACACGACGCCGAATACCAGGTCGGAACGGCCGTTCAACGCGGCTTCCAGGCGTGCGAGCAGCCGATCGCGGCTCTTCGCATCCACTCGGTACACCTTCGACAGCCAAGCATTCTACGTCGCTACGAACCCACGCGACGCCTCACCGTGCGCGGGGCAGGGCAGGTACGACAGAGTTCGATAACGTACGCCCGACGGCTGCTTTTCAAGCTCGGACCGGTGCTCAGCCTCGCGACGCGGCAGAACGTCTCCAGAGTGCGTTCGGGCAGCCGCTGCGGGCGGGGGACCTGCTATACATTCCGGCGGGTGCGCCGCTTCAGACGGTGGTGGAGCGGACGAAGTCGCAGGACAGGTTGATTGTGAAGGTGTGAGTGCCGTAGCTTTCTGCAGCCGGCGCCCAGGCCGCCCGCCTTACGGCACGCCCAGCTGTAAGGCTGAAAAGACCAGTCCGGCAACCGTCAGCGTTCCCGCTCGAGGACCCGCCGGATTGGCTGCGACGGTGAAATAGATGACGCCGGGGCCGACACTGGAGGTCGGCGCAGCCAACACCATCCAATCCGCCTGGCTCGTGGCGCTCCAGGGACAGTCCGGCTGAGTGGTGACCGTGATCGCGCCGGGATGGACGATCGGCGGAAACGTCCAGCTCGGCGGGTTGATGCTGTACGTGCAGCCCGAATCCTGGGTGGCGACGAACCGCTGGCCGCCAGCTCTGACGCCTGCAGAGCGTTGAGGTCCGCTGTTCGGTGCCACGCTGAGCGACACCGGGCCGGGTCCGTTGCCCGTCTGCCCGCCGGTAATCGCGAGCCAGCCCGCCTCGCTGTCGGCCGTCCATGTGCAGCCCGGTGCGGTGGTCATTGCGATGTTCGCAGGTCCTCCCGCGAAGCCGAATGTCAATGCGGCAGGGTCAAGGCGATAGGTGCAGCCGGACACCTGGCTGATCGAGAAGGAGCGGCCCGCGACCGTCAACGTGCCGGCCCTTGAGGGCCCGAGGTTCGCCTCGACGGCGAACTCGACGACTCCCGGGCCCGTCGAAGCCGCACCTGCGGCGATGTGCGCCCACGGTGTGTTGCTGGTCGCTGACCAACTGCACCCGGCCGCCGACTGCACCGACACGGCGCCGCGGGCGCCGGCGGCCGACACGGTGGTCGACGTCGGAACGATGTCGTAGGCGCATCCGGTGGACTGCGTCAGCGCGACGCGCTGGTCGGCGATGGTGAGCTCGGCACGTCGCGCCGGGCCCGCCCAGGCTGCCGCCTGGACATCGACACGGGCACTCCCCTTGTACGCGCGACCCGAAGCAATGGACACCCAATCGACGTCGGCCTGTGCCGTCCACTCGCAGAGAGCGCTGTTGGTCGTGACTTCGACGGTCCCACCGCCTCCAGCGGCAGGAACCGACAGCTCCAGCGTCGACAGTCGATATCCACACGGAGCGGCGCGCTGCGTGATCGTCACCTGCTGATCGACCACGGTCAGCGACGCGCTGCGTGGGACCGGGTCGGTCGTCGCGGCCACCTTGAACGTGGCCGCGCCGCTGCCTTGTTGTTCGCCGGAGGTGGTGAAGGTGAGCCATGCGGCGTTGCTGTGAGCCGTCCACAGGCAGTTGACGTCGGTCGTGACGTTGAGTTGCCCGTCACCGCCCTCCGGGCTGAACTCTGTGGCAGGGGCACTGACG
Organism: Vicinamibacterales bacterium; assembly: GCA_035537875.1. Lineage (GTDB taxonomy): Bacteria > Acidobacteriota > Vicinamibacteria > Vicinamibacterales > CAVVIG01 > DATLLJ01. The sequence continues at coordinate 27,710 of DATLLJ010000132.1, forward strand.
CTCGTCGTGCACTTCGACGACGTTCCTGGATCGGTGATCTGCAGGGATGTCGATGTGCCGCATCCAGCGAGTATCGCCAACAGCAGAGTCACGATCGCGGCACGGGCCATGGCTGAGCAATTCTCGAGACGCGCGAGCCTCTACAAGATTCAGACCAGCTCAAATGCGCGTCAAAATGGCGCGCATTGCGACACCGCGCAGGCGAGGGTGTGTCGCGGAACCTGTCAGCGATGGCGAGCTTTACCGCGAGACAGGCAGTTTGTCGATTTCCAGAACGACATCTTCACGGGGAACTTCGTCGGCAGCGGGGCCGCCGTCGGGCCGACGACTCTCGGGGGCGTTCGTGCGCCTGTCGGGTCCGTCGCTCTCGGCTTCGAGATTCGCTATCAAGCGGCCGAAGGTGAACTTCCCGACGATCAGGGTTTCGCCGGGACGACCATCGATCTCGGAGGGCTCAACTATCTCTTCGCTACGAGCTTCAGACTCTGAGGCTGTGTAGCGCTTCGAATCCCCACTTGCCGCGCTTGAGTCAGCCGCTCGCGTGGCTGCTGAAACGAGCTCGCCCATCAGATCGACAACTGCGTGGTGGAGATGAGCACGAACGGATCGACCATTTTCAGGGAGGTGCAGATACCGCCGCGCGGGACGTTCCTTACGGTAGGAGGAGATGGCATATGGGTGAGTCGTTTCCCGGCGGATACGCTCGCACACTACACGAGGGCCGGGGTATTGATTGAGGAGGTGTCCGTCGCCGCGAGTTTCGGCGCCGCGGGGTTAGGAGGACCAGGGCCGGTAACGTCGTCTTTCGACGGGCAGGGATTCTTCGTGGCGGACCACTTTGGCCAGAGACTTCTCGAAGTCGACAGGAACGGTCATGAAATCGCGGCCGTGACGACCGCGATGTTGGGAGACACGCTGCTGAGAGACGGTCGTGCTAGCGCTATCGCCGCCGACGTCTGGGGGCGGCGAATCTTCCTGCTGGGCAACAACCGGTATATCTTCGTTTGTCGGATGCTTTCCGGAAGATCCAGAATGTCAACAGCCTGGTGCAACTGCGCGAAGGCAATCTAACGGCAAAATTCGATCCCACTCCTTCGCCGTCGGGCAACGCTGAAACGTTCCGTACCAAGGCACGCTTTCATAACGTCAGCGGGTTTGATATCTGCAACGTCTTCTTCCAGGTTGTCGAGCTGTCCGAAGGCCACAAGCTGGAAGGTGTCTGGATCGGGCCGACGGAGCAGCCGCTCCAGGGGTTCGACCAGATGATCATCGGCCACCATCCCGTTGTCTGTGGAACGAACAGCGAGGCTGACGTGAGCCTCACGATTGATATGGTGTCGCGTAACTTCTTCAACTCCTTCGTCAATATGTAGGGGACGCCACAGGCTCCAGGCCGTCCATGCCCGTGAAGCGCTCGGCCCAGTACTCCGGGATCAAAGACCGGGCGAGGTCGATCTGGGCAACTGTCGCAGAGGGGCGTCGCCCAAGACCTCAACTCCCGGCGGCGAGCAGCAATTTCATCCCGGTGCGCCGCGACGTGCTGTCACGGGCACGGGCTGCCCAGAGGCTGCAAGGTCCCCCACATATCGACAGAGAACTCGAATCTTACCGTCGACGGCAAGCCAATGATGAATTCGAAGCTGGCACTTTCTCCGGGGCCCACGACGATGGGAGGATGGTCAACAATTTCTGCCCCAAGCCCCTGAATCTGCCCGAGGTCCGGTTGTTTCACCGAGACTCCGAGAAGGCGTATCACTCCCGTCGCCAGAGATCTGATCCTGAAGAATGGGTTGCAGATGGCAGTGGTGCCCGGATTGCTGAAGGACGCCAGGATCGAGTATTTTCCCGCGGGTGCTTCTGGTGGTGGATTCGCAGGAGGCGGAGTGAACGCCGTCTGCACTGAATCGAGGTGAACCGAATCATTGATAACCCGTGCACACCCCTCTGGTCTGGTCAGCTGCACTCCGGGCACCCACTCTGCGCTCCGCAGTGGCTCCATGAAACCGCTGTTGTAGCCGACCGTGAGCGTGTCAAAGACGAGTTGTCCCTGGCCTTCGTCCATCGACCAGACCGCTCGTAGCCCTTTTTCGTCACCGCAGAGGTAGCGGCCCATCGTGGACCGGATTTCGGCTTGGGTTCTCGCGACTGCCCACACGCGGACTTCGTCAATCGTTCCCCGCCAGTTGGTGTCATCTCCGAAAGGGCTGGATCCAATGTACAAGGCGATTAGCAACGGAGTTGGAGGGCCGGTATTGGCGATGCCTTCAAGCTCACCGTTCACGTAGATCTTCAGCTGACCATCCCAGACTGCCGCGACATGCTGCCAGGTACCGATACTTGCCACGACTCGTGATCTGACCTGAATCCCCGCCATTTCTGCGAAAAATGGATGTTCGTCCACATTCGTATTCGCAGTGTTATTGGTCGCCAGCATGTACCCTGTTCCATTCAGCTGCTTGGAAACGATCGAGCTGTAGCCCCTGGACAGGATGCCCTCTTCGGGTTTGACCCACGCTTCAACCGTCAACGGGCCGGAAATGTCCAACTGATCGGGGTGCACCCCGACACGTACAGATTGCCCATCAGCCGTGAAACGAAGCGCACTTGACTGGCTGGTCTGCCCAAGTGCTACCGCGCCCGAGGAAATCCAGAGCGCAATGACGATCGGGGCGAAGCTCTTGCTCATTGTCATGTCCTCTACGTCGAGTGTTGGACGATTGCCGACACGAGCGGGCTGTGCTGTCCGCGCGGCTCAGCACGGCTCACATAGCCACGAGTCTAGCGCAGGGCACGCATCGAGAGTGAGATGTGGTTTCGCCATCAGTGAAGATCTGGAGAGGTGGCGGGGGCGGCCTCCGGTCGAGCCAGTAATCGGCGCCGTACCGCGGGTACGGGGGACAGTCATCACCGGCACGTCGATCTCTGCGTTCGGACGCATTCGGCTGCAATCGCTCAAGCCGGTCGATCTGCAAACGTTCGATGCGACGAAACACGACCATCCCGGCGACCGTGCGGCGCAGCTGCGGCGGATTACGTTCCACGGCTCGCGGCACACGAGCGCGGCGTTGCTACTTCCCGCCGGAATCCCCGTCAAAGTGGTCAGCGAACGGCTGGGGCACGCCAAAATCACGATCACACTGGATACCTATGCGCACGTGCTACCCTCGATGGGACGCCATGCCGCCGATCAACTCGGAGCGCTGTTACATGGGTAGTCACACCGGCTGCAAACCGGCTGCAGACCAGCGAGACAAAATAGGGGGTGCGAGATAGTACGCCACGACATGAAGAGGGCCGCTTTTCCACACGAAACTGCATCAGCCGCCATCTGTCGCCACTAGCCGATCCCCGGACCTTGTAGTCACCTGTTTATTCCATGGACGGATTCGCAGACTGGGTGCGTGGCGTGGCGTTGGGTCTGGGGGCGCCCGGACTCTACATCGTCGCCTTCCTCGATTCCTCGTTCCTCTCGCTCCCTGAGATTACGGACCTGCTCGTCGTCTGGATGGTGACGCGCGACACCGGACGCATGCTCCTCTATGCCGCAGCGGCCACGCTGGGTTCGATTACCGGCTGCCTGCTGATGTACGCCATCGGCCAAAAGGGGGGCGAGGCCCTCATTCGAAAGCGATTCAAGGCCGAAAACGTTGATCGGGCCATGGCGGCGTTCAACCGCTTCGGCGTGCTCGTGGTACTGATCCCCGCGATTCTCCCTCCACCGGCCCCCTTCAAGATCTTCGTCCTGCTCGCCGGCGTTGCCGGCATCAGCCGGACGAAGTTCGTGACCGCGATCGCCATCGGCCGGGGGGCGCGCTATCTCGCGCTGGGAATCCTGGCCGTCAAGTACGGCGAGACGGCCATGACTTACATCGAAGAAAACGGCGCCACCGTCGCGCTGGCGGTCGTCGGCGTGCTCGTGGCAGGCCTGCTCGCGTATTTGTTCTGGCGCAAAGCGCGGGGCTCAAAAGGCCGATAAGCCCTCGGAAAGATCTCGTATCATGACCCGAACGCCACATGCCTCCTGAGCTCAGCGTCGTCATCCCGATCCGCAACGAGGCACCGTCGCTCGTCGAGCTCCACCGAGAGCTGACCGATGTCCTCGCCGCGCTCGGCCGACCCTACGAGATCCTGATCATCGACGACGGGAGCACTGACGAGAGCTTTGCGATCCTGTCACGACTGCAGGCGGCCGACACGCACCTCCGAGTCATCCGGTTTCGACGCAGCTTCGGTCAGACAGCGGCCTTTGCGGCCGGGTTCGACCATGCACGGGGACGCTTCATCGTGACGTCGGACGGGGATCTGCAGAACGATCCGCGCGACATCCCCAGGCTCCTCGAGGTGCTCGATCGAGGACACGACATTGTCTGCGGGTGGCGCAGGGTTCGGAAGGACGCGTTGTTGTCGCGCCGTCTCCCTTCGACCATTGCCAACCGTCTGATCTCCATTGCCACCGGTGTCCACCTGCACGATTACGGTTGCTCGCTGAAGGTCTTCCGCGCCGAGGTCGTGAAGCCGCTGAACCTGTACGGCGAGATGCACCGGTTCCTTCCCGCGATCGCCAGCGAGCAGGGCGTCTCGATTGCCGAGGTCGTCGTCAACCATCGCGAGCGCCGCCACGGACGCTCCAAGTACGGGATCGGCCGAACGATTCGCGTGATCCTCGATTTGTTGACCGTCAAGTTTCTCCTGAGCTACTCCACGAGGCCCGTCCAGATCTTCGGTCTGATCGGATTCGGCATGGGCGTCCCCGGCGCTGCCATCCTGGCTTGGCTCGCCTACGTGCGGCTGACGGGGCAGCAGGCCATCGGCGACAGACCCTTGCTGCTGTTCGGCATCCTGCTCGTCTTCACGGGCGTGCAACTGGTCACCCTGGGCTTGCTTGCGGAGATGCAGGCACGCACGTATCACGAGTCGCAGAAGAAGCCGATTTACGTCATCCGCGAAGTGCTGCAGGATACGACCCGCGAGGGAACGGTCCGCTCCGTCCGAGTCTGACGCCTGGACTTCGGGCACCATTCGGCGCGGCTACCTCGTTTCAATCCATACACCCAGATACCGTTGATCCTGACTCTTCGGATCGACGTCCGCGGGCCGGAACCCCCGCGCCGCCGTAACCTTCAGCGCGGTCAGACGGCCGTTAGCAGCCATCGGCACCCGAAGGAATCGCTCTTCACCCGGGGCAAGTGTCAACCGTTCGCGCCACTCGCCGCTTTCGAGCGTCACGTCGTTTCCGGCCGGTCCGTTCCGGACGAAGAGCTGCGGAGAGGTCTCGGGATCGGGCGCGATGACGAACTCCACCTCCGAGCTTCCGGCGACCCATGTGCCCGTGGGCTCGACCCAAGCGCTTCCAGCCAGCAGGAACACCACGGCTGGCCCGTATCGAGCGCCCCGTCGCGCTTCTCGGCCCTCGAGCCCCTCCGCAGGCACGGCCAGCGATGCCGCCCGGATGCTCACATCCCTGATGGCGGGCCGGGCAGCCGGCTCGATGTCGATCTGCAACTCCGCGATACCAACGGGAAGCGTAAATTGCCGCGTCCAGGTCGATCCGAACGACGCGGCGTCCCAGGCCGCAATCGGCCCCGACACGCGATCGGTCCGTATCAGCACGCGGCCTGATGCCGATCCGATTGTGCTTCCACGGGCTTCATAGGTGCCGGGCGGAAGATGTGACATCGACGCTGATTCCTGGCCAGCGCCACCCAGAAGAGTCCTGGCGAGCACGATCGCCCCGAGCAAATCGGAATGGCGCAGCGGTCGATAGGGCCGATACGCGATCGCGATCTGGCCACCGTCCACGTCGTACCGCCGCAGCAGGGCCGATCCAGCCGCATAGGGTCTCGGGGCAGTCGCGTCGTTCGTTTGCCAAACGCTCGACACCGCCGCCATCGTCAGAACCTGCAGCGGAAGACCCAGCGCGAGGACTGTCGGCACTCGAAAATGACGTTCGAGAACTGCCGCCGCAACGATTGCCAGGCCGATCGCGCCCAACCAGACGGTGGTCTGGAGGAGAACCGTGGCCGGGTCGTTCTGAAAGAGACTCGGCATCGCTCTCGTCAAATCGACAACGGGCGTCAGCCAGAGGCCGACGCGCGACATGCCGTCGCGGAAGTTGAAGACGAACGCACCGCGATCCACCAGCGCCATCGTCGCCGTGATCAACACGCTGACCATCAAAGCCAGGAAGCCAGCCGCCCGAGCCACGATCGTGGCTCCTGCGAACCAGATGGCGATGGGTGCCGAGGCCAGGAGCGCGATCGACACGAGGAACCTGGCGGGGGGAGTAGTTCCGGCCCACCACATGAAGAAAAAACCGACAACCAGGAAATAAGGCAGCACGATTACGCCGAGTTCGATCGCCAACCGCCGCCTGCCTTGACGGAGCATCGAGATCAGGCCCGCTAATGCACACAGGTAAACGGGCGCGTTGGACATGAGGCCGAATTGCTGGTCGAAGAGCAATCCCGGCGCACCTCGCACGATGTTCCCGATCGCCGTGTTGGTGTTCCCGCCGTAGACGACCGACGGATTCGGCGTGCCGTAGATGATCTGGAAGAACAGAAACCAGGCCGCCGCGCTCACGAACGGGAATGCGATCAGGGCAGCGAAGTGTCTGCCGCGCTCCGCGGAAGAGGAAACGATTCGCCCGGAAAGGACCAGCGCGGCCGAGACGGCGAGAATCGTAAAGCGCGAGTGCAGCCACGGCAGCATCGCGAGCGTGGCGCCGGAGCAGAGCAGGCTGCGAGAGCCGACAACTCCTGAATCGACCAGCGGCAGCAGCGCGAGCAGCAGCAGCACCGCCGCCACCGCCTCCGGAAACACGGACACCGAATGAAAGAAAAAAGGCGCCGAGAGCGCGACCGCTGCCCAGGCAAACCACGCGGCGCCCGAATGACCGGTCGCTCGCCAGGCAAACAGCCAGACAAGGGCGCTGCCGAACGCACTCATCATCGCCAGACCGGCTATGACACCGGGGTAGCCAGACAGACTGAAGAACGGCGCGATCAGGAGAGGGAGTCCCGGAGCATGGATGGAGTAGATCTGCCCATCCTTTCCACGTTTGAGGAAGTCGGGGGGGATGGCACGGTCAAGGTAGATTTGGTAGTCGCCCTGTCGGTGGTTGTTCTCGATCTTCAGGTCGTGGTCCCGGAGAATGCTCTGCGTGATGATCAAGTAGTGGGGCTCGTCGCCGTTCGGGTGCGCCGGTGCGACAGCCCACGCGCCAAGCCCATACATCGTCAAGGCTAGAACGCCCGCCGTGGTTGCAGCCACCGTGGGAGATGGCTGGGGCAGGCTGCCTGAACCAAGGACCCGCCCAGAAAGAGGAACGAGCAAGGCCACCGCAATCGCCGTCCACAGCCAGAGCAGGCCGTGCCCCGTCCAGATGAACACGGACAACGGCGGGGGCAGGGGCAGCCACGGCAGGAGGATTACGGCCGACAGCCAGAGCGGAGCGACGATACGTGGGGACGGCCGCATGCCGACGGCCACGGCCGCTGCAACCGCGAGCAGTAGGGCCAAACTGCGAAGGGACGGCAGCAGGCCCACATAGGCGGCGCGATTGTCGGCCTCGACGAAAGCGAGCGCCCCGAAGGAGGCCCACAGCGAGAGCGCAGCACAGGCCAGAGCGCCAGCTGTGGCGAGGGACGGACGCCTGGCCCTCATGCGCGGTGATGCTATCATGATGGTTCAGCTTGTACTGCAGAGCTCAGCTCCCGCGTGGTCTGGTCGCGTTCGTCTGTGTGGTCCTCACAACTGCCTGTGGGGACGGCGTCGTCACCCCTTCCACACTTGCACCGATCATCGTCTGTCCGATGCCTGTGACGGCTCAGTCAGTCGGCAGCGCCGTGACGGTGACCTACGAACCTCCTCAGGTTATTGCCGGGGAGACCCCACTCCGGATCCGCTGTTCGCCCGAGAGCGGAACGCTGTTTCAACCGGGGACGACGACCGTCACCTGCACCGTGACCGACGCCGTTGCTCGCAGCAACCTCTGCACGTTTGCTGTCACGGTCGCTGTCACACCGCGTCTATCGATGACGAGATTCCTGGCGTTCGGCAACAGCATCACGGAGGGCAAGAACGCGTACAGCGTAGTCCTGTCGAACAACTACCCAGCCGTGCTGGGCACGATGCTGAGACAGCGGTATACGACCCAAACCGACGTCGACGTCGTGAATCGAGGAAAGGGAGGGGAGACGGCCGTCGACGGCTCTGACCGCATCGAAGTCGAGCTCGATGGCCTGCGCCCCGAGGTGCTGCTGCTCGAAGAGGGCGTCAACGACCTTCTTGGCGGCGATCCGCTGAAGGTGGACGTGGTGATCGATGCGCTCAGAGACAGCGTGCGCAAGGCGAAAGCGCGCGGCGTGCGGGTTCTGCTTGCCACGCTCATCCCGGGACGGCCAGGCCAGTCGCGGTCGGGCGCGGTCACACTCATTCCCCCGACCAACCAGAGGATCCGGCAGTTGGCGCTCAGTGAGGGCGTCACGCTCGTGGACTTATATGCGGGCTTTGGCGGTAGCCCGGATCCGTACATAGACGTGGACGGCCTGCACCCCAACGAACTCGGATACCAGAAAATGGCAGAGATCTTCTTTGGAGTGATCCGCGCAACGTTCGAGCTTCCGTCTGGCCCTGGCTCGGAGCTCGACGCCGTGGCCCGGCTATTCCCGGCGCTGACCGCGTCGCACAGCAGGCTTCCCTGACCATGCACAAGCGTGTCATAGCCGGCGGCCTTCTCACGCTCGCCGCCCTCGCCGTGATCGGGTGCGGTGACTCAGATCCGGTGAGCCCACCCGTGGTGGTCAACAATACGCCGCCGACCATCGAGTCGCTCGCGCTTTCGGGCACACATGCTGAAGCAGGGCAGGGCATCCAAGTGACGGCGTCAGTGAAGGATCCTGAGACCCCCGTCGACCAGCTGACGTATGCGTGGTCGGCCTCGCCCGCAAACGGGGTCTTCGCGGGCAGCGGCGCTACCGTGACCTGGACGCCGCCGTTCGGCCAGGCCACTCCGGCCGTGCACACGGTCACGTTGACCGTGACGGAACGGTACTCCTCCGCCGGTCAGTCTCTTCAAAACGTGGTGACCCGCAGCGCCACCATTCCGTACAACGATTCACGGGCCGAGATAACCGCGATCAGCGTCCAGTTCATCAAGGATTTCGGAACCTACTCGGTGACCCCTGAGCAGTGCGTGCGCAACTTCAGCAACACCTGTCCGGGAAAGGAGGCCGAGAGGGATGACATCGAGAACAATCGAGAGAACTTCCTGATCCAGTCGGCCGAAATCACCCCGACCGTCGTGACGTTCGACAAGACTGGGGGCACCGGTCTGCTCGAAGGGCAGTGCGTGTTCATCGATATTCCGCGGAACGGCCCAGCCGCCGGCCGGCGCGAGCGGGTGACAGGGATCTGTCATCTGGAGACGGTATACGAGAACTTCCGGTGGTATCTCTGCGTGAGCCGCTTCGATCCGCCGTACAGCACGACGCCTCTGAGCCTTCGATGGCGCGTGCCGGGCCGCGTCGTGTTCGAATAAGGCGCCTCGAAGCCCCGCCCACGGCCCAGATGCCGGAGACTGCACCCGGCCTGCGAATGCGTCAGCTTGTCGTGCGCTTGAAGATGTAAACGCGCGGGTGATCGAACAGGCGGAAGGTGAACTCCGAGCTGTCGTCGTTGATCTCGTACCCGAAAAGCGACGGATACACCTTGAAGGTCTTATCCAGCGAGAAACCAAGTCGTCCGTCGAACAGATCTTTGTAGTGCTGCTGCATCACCGAGTACTCGGCCGCTGGCAGGTGGTTGTACCACTGGACGTAGGTGTCGTCCATAACGATCCAGTCCACCAGGGCGAGCCGTGAAGCGATGTAGTTGCGCTTCTCGTCCGATGTGGGCCGCCGATCGTACAAATACCGGTACGTGTCGAGGCCGTACATGCGAAGCCAGTCGAAGCGTTCCTCGTGGGGCCCCCAGACGACGTAGTCGCGATTGAAGTCCGTCGCATAGAAGTACGAGCCGATCGGCGGAATGTTCTGCGACGGCTCCACCAGAACCTTCGTGCCGTAAGGCAGTTCCTGGCGC
>DATLLJ010000133.1:0-16441 GCA_035537875.1 Vicinamibacterales bacterium
GCTTCGAGTTCACGCGGATTCTCAAACCGTTGGAGCCGTTTCGCGACCACATGAACGTGGTCAGCGGTCTGGGGCACCGGGCCGCCGACACGACGGCCGTTCATTCGCTGAGTCCGACGACGTGGCTGAGTGGCGTCCGCCCGAAGCCGACGCAGGGGGTGGACGCCTACGCAGGGGTGACTGTCGATCAGATCGCAGCGCAGCGGATCGGCCAGGAGACGATGCTGCCGTCGATCGAGCTCGCTACCGAAGATCACTCCGGGCTGATTGGCGCCTGCGACCGCGACTACGGCTGCATCTACATGAACACGTTATCGTGGCGGACGCCGACCTCGCCGCTGCCGATGGAGATCAACCCGCGTAAGGTCTTCGAGCGGATGTTCGGTCAGGGCGGCAGCGCCGCGGCTCGACTGGCCCGGACGCGGCAGGACCGCAGCATTCTGGACGCTATAACGGCTCAGGCGGCGGACCTGCAGCGGACACTTGGGGCGCACGATCGGGCGACCGTCGATCAATACCTCGACAACGTCCGCGAGATCGAGCGGCGAGTCCAGATGGCCGGGAACGAGGGTATCGCGTCCGAAGTGGCGCTGCCCGCCACGCCGGCGGGTATTCCTTTTTCGTACGAGGAGCACATGAAGCTGATGTACGACCTGCTCGTGCTCGGGTATCAGGCCGACCTCACGCGGGTCTTCACCTTCATGGTGGCTCGAGAAGTGAGCAATCGCACGTACCCCCAGGTCGGCGTGCCCGACGGACATCACGCCATCTCACATCATCAGAACCGCCCTGAAAAACTCGAGAAGAACGTCAGGATCCAGACCTATCACACGGGGTTGTTCGCGTACTTCCTCGACAAGCTGCGTTCGACGCCGGACGGCGACGGCTCCCTGCTCGACCACTCGACGATTCTCTACGGCAGCAACATGAGCAACAGCAATGCTCACGACCACTTCCCGCTGCCCAGTCTGGTTGTCGGAGGCGCGGCCGGCCGCCTCAAGGGGGGACGCCACCTCAAGTATCCCGATCACACGCCGATGGCAAACCTGCTCGTCACGTTGCTGGACAAGGTGGGCGTCGAGCTGAACAACCTCGGCGACGCCACGGGTGCGCTGGTGACCCTGTAATGCGGCCGAAGGCCTCGTGTGGTCTGGCGCTGTGGATCGCCACGCTTGCGATCGGTGCCGTTGGAGCTGCCGAACCCGACCGTCGTCTCGTCGAAGCAGCCAAAGCCGGCGACGCGGTCACAGTCACTGCGCTCCTTGGGCAGCGCGTCGACGTCAATGCGCCGGAGCCTGACGGGACGACGGCACTGCATTGGGCGGTCCGGCAGGACGATCTCCAGTTGACCGACCAGCTCATTCGCGCCGGGGCCGACGTGAAGGCGGCAAACCGATACGGCGTGACGGCGCTGTATCTGGCTGGAGTCAACGGGAGCGCGGCCATGATCGAGAGGCTGCTGAAGGCCGGTGCGAATGCGAACGAGGTGTCGCCGGAAGGCGAGACGGCGCTCATGACGGCAGCACGCACCGGCAACGTGGAGGCCGCGCGGGTGCTCCTCGCCCACGGGGCGATCGTGGAGGCTCGCGAGAGCTGGCGCGGGCAGACGGCCCTGATGTGGGCGGCGGCGCAAGACCACCCCGCGATGGTGAGGGAGCTCGTCGCGAGTGGCGCCGATGTCAATGCGCGATCTGCCATCCAGACCTGGGAGCGGCAGACCACCGAGGAGCCTCGGGAAAAATGGCTGCCCCCTGGCGGCCTCACGCCGCTGTTGTTTGCGGCGCGTCAGGGGTCGATCGAGAGCGCCCGGGTGCTCGTGGAGGCCGGAGCCGACGTGAACGCGACCGATCCCGCCGGGATCAGCCCGCTGCTGTCGGCGATCATCAACGGCCACTACGATGTCGCCGACCTGCTGCTGGAGAAAGGCGCCGACCCCAACCTCGCCGACTCGGACGGCCGCGCCGCGCTCTTTGCCGCGGTCGACATGAACACGATGCCGGTGTCGAACGTGCCGATGCCGAAGGTTCACGAGAATCGGCTGACGAGCTTCGATGTGATCGGCAGGCTGCTCGCCCACGGCGCCGACGTGAACGCGCAGCTGAAATCGCAGCAGGCCTATCGCGCGAAGCTCGATCGTGGAACCGACACGGTGTTGACCACCGGCTCCACGCCTCTGCTGCGCGCGGCCAAGGCCGCCGATGTCGCGGCGGTCGACTTGCTCCTCGAGAAGGGCGCCGATCCGGAGCTCACGACAAGGGCAGGAATCAACCCGTTGATGATCGCCGCGGGACTTGGCACGAAGGAGGAAGACACCACGGGGCGGAGCAAGACGGAAGCGGCCACGATCGAAACGATCGCGATGCTGCTCGACGCCGGCGTGGATATCAACGCCGCGGACACGACCGGCCGGACGGCGCTCCACGGCGCCGCGCTGCAGGGACACGATCGGGTCGTCCGGTTTCTGGCCGACCGTGGCGCGACGCTGAACGTCGTGGACAAGCGCGGTTTCACTCCGCTCGACGTCGCGATGGGTCTCGCAGGCGGCGTCGGGTTCGACGGGAAAGCGAGCAATCCGCACGAGAGCACCGCGGCGCTGCTCCGGGAGCTCATCGGCAGCCAGTCGGCGAGGTGATCGGTTTGCGCATGAAACGACTGCACGTCGGCTTGTTGCTGGCGCCCTGCCTTGCGGTCCTCCTCATGTTGTCCTGGGATCTCTCGGCTCAGCGCGTGGTTCACCCGAGAGAGACGAGGCTCGGCAAGGTCTACGATCCGCCGCCTGGCACTGAAAAGTTCCAGGCGCATCCGGCGACCCAGGATCCCAAGGTTCGCGTGACGCTGGCCGATCTCAGGCGCTGGGAGAAGGAGCTGTCGAACTGGGGTCGCTGGGGATCGGCCGATCAGCGTGGCACGCTCAATCTGATCACACCCGCGAAGAGCCGCGAGGCCGCCCGCCTCGCGCGCGACGGAGTCACCGTCAACCTGCAGCATTTCGTTGAGTGGGAGCCATCGCGGGACAGCTGGCGCATGGCGCCCGCCGAGCGATGGCACACGGCCGCCGGTCTCGATGCGTGGAGCTTCGCCACGCACGACGGCACGCTCTCCCACATGGATGCGCTCTGTCATTACTGGGGCGCGAAAGACTCGCCCTCCACCCGTCCTCCCGACGCCGAGCGTGTGATCTTCAACGGGTACCCGTTCGAGGTGGACAAGAACACCGGTTGCCGGAACCTGTCCATCGACAGGATGGGCAACGCCTACGTGACGCGCGGCGTGCTCGTGGATATGCCGCGTCTCCGCGGCGTCGAGTGGCTCGAGCCGACGACGCCGATCTTCGTGTCGGATCTCGAGGAATGGGAGCGGTTCGCTGGCGTCAAGGTCGAAGCCGGCGATGTGCTGATGGTGAGAACAGGCCGCTGGGCGATGCGGGCCGCGAAAGGCCCATGGGGATACGATGCTGGCGGAGCGGGCCTGCACGCGTCGGTCCTTCCGTGGCTGCATCAACGAGGTGTGTCGGTCCTTGTCGGCGACGCGGTGAGCGACGTGCAGCCGTCGGGCGTTGAAGGAAGCGGCCGTCCCATCCATCAGGTGGGAATGGTCGTCCTGGGGCTCGTCTTCGTGGACAACGGATACCTCGAAGATGCGGCCAGGGCGGCGGCCGAGCGGCGTCGCTGGGAGTTCATGGTGTCGTGGCAGACGTGGGCGTCTCAGGGCGGCACGGCAAGCCCGTGGAATGCGTTGGGGACTTTCTAGAGGCTGGAGGTTAGAGGTCAGAGGCTGGAGGTTAGGGGCTGGGAGCTGACGATAAATGAAGCGCACGTCTGCTATGAACAGCGCCTTGGCCGCCATCGTTGCTGCGGCGGCCGCGGTGACGATAAGCGGCGGGCTCGCGGCGCAGATCGAGTACCCGCAGCCGCACACACGGGCTGGAGAGCAGTGGATCCCGAACTCCACGCGCCCCAACCCGGTGGCGTACAAGCCGCATCCGCTCACGCAGGATCCGAAGCGGCTCATCACACCCGATGACATCCGGCGCTATGAAAAAGAGCTCTCCAACTGGGGGCGCTGGGGCTCGAACGACACGCGCGGCGCGCTCAATCTGATCACGCCGGCGAAGTCGGCGGCGGCTGTGCGTCTCGTGGCCGAAGGAGTGACGGTCAACCTTCAACACTTCGTCGAGTTCGCCCCGTCGGTGGACAACTGGAGGTTCTGGCCGGCGGAGAAGTGGTTGACATCGGCGAATCCCGAAACTGGTGAACAAGGCTACGGCCCGGCCCTGGATGCTGTCCGGTTTTCGACCCATGAGGGGACGCTGTCGCACCTCGATGCGATCTGCCACTACGATCGCCGCTCGCCCATGGCCGACATCGACCCCGATTATCGCGTCACCTACAACAACCACCGGAACCGGCGGAACGAGCTATCGTGCCAGGGCGAGTCCGGCATCCTCGGGATGGGGCCGGGTTACGTCACCCGAGGCGTGCTCGTGGACATCCCACTCTTGAGGGGAGTCAGGTGGCTCGAGCCGACGACGCCAATTTTCGTCGACGAGCTCGAGCGGTGGGAGCAGTTCGCCGGCGTGAAGGTGGAGCCTGGCGATGTGCTGATGGTGAGGACCGGCCGCTGGGCGAAGCGCGCGGCGGAGGGTCCGTGGCAGTACGATCAGGGCGGCGCGGGACTGCACGCCTCGGTGCTGCCATGGCTGCACGCACGCGGCGTGTCGCTGCTGGTCGGCGACGCCGTCAGCGACGTGCAGCCGTCCGGCGTCGAAGGCTCGGCCCGGCCGGTGCACACGATCAGCATGGTCGCGATGGGCCTGCCGCTTGTGGACAACGGGTACCTCGAGGACGTGGCCCGCGAAGCGGCGCGACTCAAACGCTGGCAGATGATGGTGTCGTGGCAGATCAACCAGAGCAAGGGCGGCACGGCGATCCCGTTCAACGGCATCGCCACGTTCTGAGAAGGCTTCGACTGCAGCGAATGACGACGGGCGGTCAGCGTTTGGCCGCGAGCACGCTGTCGACGATTTCGCGGAATTCCTCCTGCGTCAACAACCCCCGCTTTTCGATGCCTTTGTCTTTCACGCGCTTGAGCATCTGCCCGACCGCCTCGTCGTCGGCGTCGGTGATTCCGAGCTGCTCCAGGTTGTAGGTAATCGACAGCTTGCCGCTCTTCTTACCCAGCACCACGTCGCCTCGTCTGCCGGTGAGCGCCGGATGCGTCCCAAACATCGCCAGCGGCTCTTTCACCACCAGGTCGACGCCGATGCCCGACTCGCGCGTGAAGTTGCGATCCCCCAGGATGGGCTTGTTGGCCGCGATCGGAACGCCGCTGATGCGGCTGACCAGCTCGCCGAGCTCTGGCAGCTTGGCCAGCTTGTACTGGGTGTCGTAACCGTAGAGCACGTGCAACGCGACGATCAGTTCTTCGAGGGGCGCGTTGCCGGTCCGCTCGCCCAGCCCGTTCGCGCAACTGTGGACGACTTCGGCGCCCGCCTCCACGCCTGCCAGCTCGGTCGCAACCGCCAGTCCGAAGTCGTTGTGAGTATGCACTTCCACTGGGAGGTTGGTGAGCTTCTTGACCATCCGGACCATGAACTTCATGGCTTCCGGCAGGATGCAGCCCATGGTGTCCACGACGCCGATCGAATCGGGTGGCGCGTCCTGCACGATGCGGGTGAGCAGGTTGGTCAGATCTTCCTCGCGGGCGCGCGTCGTGTCGTACGGGAAGTAGACCACGTGCATACCCCGCGATTTGGCGTAGTTGATCACGCCGACGCTCTTCTGGAGCACGTCTTCCCAGGTCCACTTGAACTGGTACTTCAGCTTGGGGTACCCGATCGGCACTTCGACAATGACGCCATGGCATCCGCATTCGAGGGCCTTGTCGATGTCGGCGTTGATGGCCCTGGCGAAGGTGTAGATCTTGGCTTTCAGCCCCAGCCTGGAGATTTCCTTGATGGCCTGGAAGTCCTGCTCGGAAACGGCCGGCATCCCGGCTTCGATCCGGTCGACGCCAATCTCGTCCAGCTTCTCGGCGATGGCGATCTTGTCCGCGACGCTCATGACCACGCCCGGCGTCTGTTCGCCGTCGCGAAGCGTCGCGTCGTGGAGGCTCACCCGTGGCGGCAGATCGTAGGTCGTCCGCACCTCGGTCGCGAAATTGTAGGGACTGACCCACCATTCATTTTCGCGAAAGTATTTGTCGTTCATCGGCAACGATTATAGACCTGTCGAGGAGGACCCTGGCTGGGAGCCCGCACGGCGTCTGACAGACGCGCGAACAGCAGCGATTAGCGGTAGGATGTTAGCGCCCATCAGCTGGAGGGAACGCGATGCGAACCGCAGCCCGTATCCTGTTCGTCGCCGCCGGCCTCGTGATGGGGGTCGGTCCGACCTCCGCCCACCACTCCCTTAACGCAGTGTTCGACGAGAGTCAATCCGTCACGCTGAAGGGCGTCGTCTCGAAGGTCGAGTGGGTGAACCCGCACGTTTACCTGTACCTCGATGTCGCCGACGAAGCCGGAAAGGTCAGTGCCTGGTCGATCGAGACCTTTCCGCCCGGCACGTTGCGGCGAGCCGGTTTGACCAGAGACAAGCTCGGATACGGTCAGACCATCACGCTGACTGGATACGCGGCCCGAAACGGGACCCAACTGGCCTTTCTCCGGACAATCACGTTTGCAGACGGACGCGAGCTCCTCATCTCGCTGGGTGACATCAAGACGGTCCGATGACGCCTTAGCGCCTGGAGACATGCTATGAGCAGCCGCTTCTTTTGTTTCGGCCTCGTCGCCGCGCTCGCCGTCGTCATGCACGTGCAGGCCGGCGCGCAGGCGCCGTCGGCAGCCGCGGAGGCGCCAGCCGCGAGCCGGCCGACGCCGCGGACGGCCGACGGCCATCCCGATCTGAGCGGCATCTGGGGCAGCGGCGGCGGTGAAGGGCCGTCGAACGCGGTTCAAAAAGGGAATACCCTGATCGTGCTGTTTCCTCTCGAGGGCGCCGATCCGTTCGAGGGCACGGATCTGTTTCGGGCGCTCGATCGCCGCGGAACCGAGCGAAAAGCCGCGGCGCCCAACAAGCCGCCGTACAAACCGGAACTGGCGGCGAAGCTGAAGGAGAACTCGGATCTCCAGTCGCGGCGCGATCCCGCGTTCTACTGCAAGCCGGAAGGCGTTCCGCGCATGGGCCCGCCGAACCAGATCGTCCAGACACCGGGGCAGGTCGTATTCCTGTATGAGAACCGCAACACGTTTCGGGTGATACCGACCGACGGCCGGCCCCATCGCGATGACGTGGATCCCTCCTGGATGGGCGATTCGGTCGCCCGGTGGGAAGGCGATACGCTCGTGGTCGATGTCACGCAGTTCACCGACGAGTCGTGGCTCAACGCCGACGGCTGGTTCCACAGCGACGCCATGCACGTCGTCGAGCGGCTGCAGCGGAATGGTGACGAGCTGATCTACTCGGCCACCGTCGAGGATCCTGTGGTTCTCACCGGACCGTGGGAACTGACGCCGCGCACCTTGAGGATTCAGACCGAGCGAAGCGCAGCGCTGATGGAGTCTCCGCCGTGCGTCGAGAGAAGTGCGCCGAACATGGTGACCGACGATCACCACTGAAGCCGGCGGATTTCGGAAACCCGTGACTATGGACTCGTGATGATGACTAGGGGGAACCTCGTGAGCCGTCTCTTTGCGGCTGCCGCCATCGTGATGGCCTTGCCGGTGTCGGCTCCGGCTCAGTGGGAGCCGTATCCCTGGAAGAACGTGCCGCGGACGCCCGACGGCAAGGTGGACATGAACGCGCCGCCCAGGCGGACGCTGGACGGCAAGATCGATCTCTCAGGCTTCTGGATGCCCACCAATCCGGTGAAGCATCTCCAGAACCTCGCCGCCGACTTGAAACAGGGAGAGGTGCCGCTGCGTCCATGGGCCGAGGCGGTCTACACGGAGCGCATCGAGACGAACGGCAAGGACCACCCCGGCGTCCGCTGTTTGCCGTCGGGCATTCCGGAGAAGAACAACATCCCTGACGGCCTCAAGGTCGTACAAACGCCCGATCTGATGCTGTTCCTGCACGAATCGCGCACGATATACCGCCAGATCTTCACGGACGGACGGCCGTTACCCAAAGACGCCCAGCCAACCTGGATGGGTTACTCCGTTGGCAAATGGGAGGGCGACACCTTTGTCGTCGAGACCATCGCGCAGAACGGCAAGACCTGGCTCGACATGCGGGGGCTCCCCGGCACGGAAGCCCTTCGGGTCATCGAACGCTTCACGCGCCCTGACATCGGGCACATCGACATCGACGTCACGATTGACGACGTCAATGCCTACACGCGGCCGTGGACGGTGAAGTTGTCATGGACCCTGCAGCCCGACACCGATCTCATCGAGAGCATCTGCGAGGAAAACAACAGAGATCCTGCGCACATGGTGGGGAAGTGACCGGCAGGTCAAGTCAATGATCGAACGGTTTTCTGGTGGAAGCCTTCGAGAGGAGCCTGTAGATGGTTGCGCATACGCGAGCGACCTGCGCGGCGGGATCGATCGCCGCCCTGATCCTGCTCTCGTCCTCGCTTTCGGCTCAGTGGCCGAAATATCCGACTCCCGGCGTTCCGCGAAACGCCAGCGGAGAGCCGATGCTGGACGCTCCAGCGCCCAGGACTCCTGACGGGAAGCCTGACCTCTCGGGGATCTGGATGCGTTTTGCCGGACAGGGAGGCGGCGCGACGGGCACGCCCGTTCCGGCTCCCCCTGGCACCCCGCCGATTGCCACGTTCTTCGACGTTGGCGCGGGATTCCCCGAGGGCCTTCCGTTCCAGCCGTGGGCAGCGGAGCTCAAGAAAACGCGAAACGACGCGAACAGCAAAGACAACCCCGACGCGCACTGCCTGCCGATGGGCTTCATGCAGTTCCACATGCACGGGCAGCCCAGACGGATCATCCAGACGCCGACGCTGATCACCATCCTTTACGAGGCCAACTTCGGCCTGCGCTATATCTTCATGGACGGGCGTCCGCTGCCGCCCAACGGCGAGCCGCAGCCCTTCTGGTACGGCTACTCGATCGGGCGATGGGACGGCGATACGCTGGTGGTGGAAACGAACAACCTGAAAGACGACGGGTGGCTCGATGTGCGGGGCAGCCCGTTCACCGATCAGGCGAAGATCACCGAGCGGTTCCGGCGCGTCAATTTCGGCAAACTGGAAATCGACGTCACCATCGACGATCCGAAGGCCTACACGAAGCCGTTCACCGTGCGTGTGAATCAGCAGATCATGGTCGACGGCGAGATGATCGAGTTCATATGCAACGAGAACAACCAGTTCCTCAATTACCTGGAGCGCACAGCGGGCAAGTAGCCGGACGGCAGGCGGCTACTTCCGGTCGAAGCGGTAATCGCCCGACACGTGCTTCACGTAGAGCCCGGTTCCTCCGGGCACGAAGTCGACTCCGAGTCCGTACAACCCAGTGAAGGCGATGTCGGATGTCGCGATGAGCGTGACGTCTCCCCGCCCGTCCATGTTGGCGACGACTTTTCCGTTCGAGATCGTGATCGCGACGACGCGCGGGATGTTTCGCCAGAACGGCGGCTGCTCCACGTAAGTGCCGGCATATTTCGCGAGAATCTCGGGAGCAACCTGGACTTCGCCCTTTCGCTCGTCCGAGGCGCGGCCCACCCAACGCTCCACATGATGGTCGCTTTCGTTGCACACCCATTCGATCAACTCGGTGTCGGCGGTCAGCTCGGCCCGGACGGCGACGGTCCAGGGACGGTTGTACGCGCCGGGGTCGGAGAACGTCACCTCGAGATCGAGGTTGCCGAAATCGCGCCGCCGGTAGCGTTCGGTCGTGCGCAGCCCTTCGGTGTGGGGATACCCGTCATGATCGAGCCACGTGCGGTCGTTGAATCCGAAGCTTTCGACGACCAGCGTGTCTCCCTCCCAACGCCCGACCGAGTATCCCATCCAGTTTGGATTCGGGGCCGATTCGAGCGACCGGCCGTCGAGGAAGATCTGACGGTAGGTCAAGTCGGGGTTGAGGATGAGGATGAGTCCCGGCGTCTGGACGATCTTCATCATCTCTGACCCGGTGCTGTCGGCCGACGTCATGTAGCCTGGCCCGAGCGGCAGGCACTTCACGTTCATGTAATCCCTGCCGAGATCTTCACGCCGCTGATCGACCAGGGTTTGCGCCCACGGCTGAACGTCATCCGGCTTCAGATCCGCCGCGATGTTGCGCGAGTATTTCGGCGAGATCTTGGTCCACAGGCCCGAGAGATCGGGCCTGCCGTCCGGCGCGCGAGGTGCCGGCGCCACGAGATTCGGTTTTCCGTCGGGCGTGCGCGGGATGCCAGGCGTCGGCTGATTCAGCCATTGAGCCGCGAGCGATGCGCTCACGGCCACGGTCATGACGGCGATCAGCGCGGCTTTCATGATTCCCACCTCCTGCACTGCGCCGATGGCAGTGGCCATACGCGCGGATCTTACACGGGGCTGTGGGAGCGACCGAGGATTTTCCGGGAGCTACTGCCCGGCGGCCTTGCGCAGGAGCGCCGCGGCTGCCGGATAGTCCTTCCTGGCGTTGGCGTAGAAGATGCCTTCCGCCATCATCAGGGCGGTCCAGCCCAGTTTGGTCCTGGCATCGACTCGCGCGCCCTGCTCGAGGAGGAACTTCGTGATTCCCGGCTGGCCGGAGACGACCGAGGCGTGGAGCGCGGTGCTGCCGCTCCACCGCGGATCGCCTTGCACGTTCTTGGAGAGCTCGTCCTGGTTGAGCGGGTAATAGAGGAGCATATACTGGGGATCGCCTTCCATCTGGTAGTCGCCGAAATCGGCGTGATAGTTCACGTCGTTCCCCAGCTCGATGGCCAGCTTGACGGCCTCGATCCGTTCCGCCTCCGACACGCCGGTGAACGGACCGGGCGTCTCACCTTCCCAATTGTCGAGGCCGGCCGCGACGATGAGCGGCGTGATGTTCAGCGCGTTCTTGATGTTCGCGTTGGCGCCGTGCCCGGCAAGCAGACGCATGTACTCGACGTCACCGTTGTGGGCGGCGATGTAGAAGGGCGTCGCTCCGTTGTAGGTGAGGTAATGGCGTCCGAGCTGGATGAGCGGCGGATTTCTCATCGTGCCGCCTTCTTTGTTGAACGGACGTTCCTCCCAGTTGATGCGGACGTTCGGATCGGCGCCGCTCTCGAGAAGCTTCTTCGCGAGTTGAATGGCGCTGAGGTTGCCCGTTTGCGGCGGCGGTCCTTTCGGTGTGTTGCCAACGCCGGCGGCGCCATCGGCGCCTGGTTTGCGAAGAAATGCCAGCGTGTGGAGCGCCGATCCACGGGGATCCGGGACGTTGGGGTCGGCGCCATGATCCAGCAGAACGGCGGCGAGCTCGAAGTACGCGTTCACGACGGCCATGTTCAAGGCACTGGTCGTGTCGGGCGCGACGTCGTTGACGTTGGCTCCCCGGGCGAGGAGCACCTCGACGGTGTCGACGTGGCCGTTGCGGACGGCGAACAACAAAGGCGTGAAGCCGGCCTGAGACTTCGCTTTCAGATCCGCGCCGAGCTCGATGAGCAGGTCGACGGCCGAAGAGTTGCCCTCGGAAGCAGCCCACATCAGCGCCGTCTGCCCTTTGACGGGTTCCGCAACGTTCACGTCGGCGCCGGCAGTGACGAGCGCCCTGATGGCGTCGGTCTTGCCGGTGAGCGACGCCGTCATCAGGGCCGTCTCGCCTTCCTGGGAGGTGCTTTTCGCATCGGCGCCCGCCCTGAGCAGGCGCTCGATGATGGCCGCGTTGCCGTTCGTGGCTGCGAGGAAGAGCGGCGTGACGTTGTAGCGGTTGGCGGCCTTTGCGTTCGCGCCAGCGGCGAGCAGGAGGCTCGCGATTTCGAGATTGTCGCGCTGTGCGGCCCAGTGCAGCGCCGTGGAACCGTCGGCTTCCGTGGCGTCGATGTCCACACGCTGGGCGATCAGCGAACGGACCGCGGCGGCGTCGTTGTCCTTGACCGCGTCGATCAGGCGAAGATCCCCAGCCAGCAGCAAGCCTGCGAGAAGGAGGGCCTTCATCGCCGTTAGTATATGCCAGCCACTCGAACGTGAGTATGATGAGCGTGCTCATTCACGCCGGGTGTCCGGTCACAAAAAGGCACGACATGCGCGGGAAATTGATTCTGCCGGTCCTGCTCGCCGCTCTGCCGCCGACTGCGTTTGCCCAGCAGCAGACGCCGGCGGGTGTCTTCACCCAATACTGCGTCACCTGTCACAACGGAACCGCGAAGGTCGCGGGCCTGGTCATCGATCCAGGCAGTCTGGGCGACCTCGGAGCAAACGCCGAGCTCTGGGAGAAAGTCGTCCGGAAGCTGCGGTCGTCGGCGATGCCGCCGCCAGGTGTGCCGCGTCCGGATCGGGCGACGTACGAATCGGTCGCGACGTTCCTCGAAACCGAGCTCGATCGTGCGGCCGCGGCAAAGCCGAACGCCGGGACGCTGCCGCTGCTTCATCGGCTCAGCCGCACCGAGTACCAGAACGCCGTTCGCGATCTGCTCGCGCTCGACGCGCTTCCGCAGGAGATGGACTTCTCGACGCTGCTTCCACCGGACAACATCTCCAGCGGCTTTGACAACATCGCGGATCTGCTGTTCGTCTCGCCGGCGACGATGGAGCGCTACCTGGACGCCGCGCGAAAGATCAGCCGCCTCGCGCTCGGCGATCCCGGGATGCCGCCGATGGTCAACATCCATCGGCTCTCTCCCGAGCACTGGCAGGACGCGCGCGTGGACGAGCTGCCCTTTGGCACACGGGGCGGCATCGGAATCCGCAGCACCTTCCCGGTCGACGGCGAGTACGATGTCAAGCTCGAGATCGCCGGCGCAGGCCGCGAGGTTCACGAGCTCGAAATCACCGTCGACGGCGAACGGCTCCACGTCGTGAAAATTGGCGGCGCGCCGGCGAGCGGGGCGCCCGCAGCCCAGGCACCCCAGGCAGCAGCGACGGCGGGTCAGACCCCAAGTGCAGCGGCTGCGCCGGGCGCGGGGAATGCCGGATCGGCGCTGGAGTTCCGGATACCCGTGAAGGCGGGCGTGAGGCTCGTGGGCATCACGTTCGTCGAGCGGAACCAGGCCCGCGACGAAGAGACGCTGAAGCCGCGGATGCGCGCCCGGGGCACCAAGCCCGCGCTGGTCAGCGCCCTCATCAGCGGTCCACACAGGGTTGCCGGCCCCGGCGACTCGCCCAGCCGTCGCCGTATTCTCGTGTGTCAGCCAGCCAACGCGAACCAGGAGCTGGGCTGCGCCAGGGAGATCCTGTCGACGCTGGTGCGGCGCGCGTATCGACGGCCGGGGAGCGACGCCGAGGTCGACCGTCTGCTGCCGTTTTATGTCGCCGGTCGGGCGGAAGGCGGTTTCGATCGGGGGATTCAGAAAGCGCTCGAACGGTTGCTGGTGAGCCCGCAGTTCCTGTTCCGCATCGAACGCGATCCGTCGAATGCCGCGTCCGGCACGGCGTACCGCGTGAGCGATCTCGAACTGGCGTCGCGCTTGTCGTTCTTTCTTTGGAGCAGCATTCCCGACGATGAGCTGCTCGACGTGGCCATCCGCGGGACGTTGAAGCAGCCGGCCGTGCTGGAACAACAGGTCCGGCGGATGCTGGCCGATGCGCGTTCCGAATCGATGGTCACCAACTTCGCCGCGCAGTGGCTCTTCCTGCGCGATCTCGAATCGAAACGGCCGGATGAAATACTTTTCCCCGAATGGGACGAAACCTTGCGCGCCGCGCTCTCTCGCGAAACCGAGCTCTTCCTGAGCAGTATCCTGCGTGAGAACCGCAGCGTGCTCGAGCTGCTGACGGCGAACTACACGTTCCTGAACGAGCGGTTGGCGCGGCATTACAGAATCCCGAATGTCCAGGGAAGTTACTTCAGGCGGGTCACCCTGCCGGAGGGCAGCCTGAGGGGCGGACTGCTCGGGCAGGGAAGCGTCCTCACGGTGACGTCTTACGCGGCGAGGACGTCGCCGGTGGTGCGGGGCAAATGGGTGTTGGAGAATCTGCTGGCTGCGCCCCCGCCTCCACCGCCTCCGAATGTGCCGGCACTGAAGATCGAGAGCGAAGAGCCGGGCAGAATGCTGACGATGCGAGAAGCGACGGTCAGGCACCGGGCCTCGCCGGTGTGCGCGAGCTGTCACGCTCGCATGGATCCGATCGGCTTCGCGATGGAGAATTTCGATGCCGTCGGAAAATGGCGGGACAACGATGTCGGGGCGCCCATCGACACGTCCGGTGTGCTGCCGGACGGCACCCAAATCGACGGGTTGACCAGCCTGAAGCAGGCCCTGCTGGCAAGCCCGGAGCAGTTCGTGTCGGCCGTCACCGAGAAGCTGTTGATGTATGCGCTCGGCAGGAACCTGCAATACTATGATGTTCCGGCGGTGCGCCGGATCGTTCGAGACTCGGCCCGAGGCGAATACACGTTTTCAGCGCTGGTCTCGGGTATCGTGAAGAGCACACCGTTTCAGATGAGAACGGCTCAATAGCAGGGGTGCGAGCATGTTCATCACGAAGAAGGCGCTGCCCAGACGAACCTTCCTGCGAGGGGCGGGCGCGACGCTGGCGCTGCCGTTGTTCGATGCGATGATCCCGGCGCTCTCCGCTGAAGGCAAGCCGACGCCTCGTCTCGGCTTCATCTACGTGTCCAACGGCGTGATTCAGGATCAATTCATTCCCGCACAGACGGGCGCTGACTTCGACCTGCCGCCGATCCTCCAGCCCATGGCTCCGGTGCGGGGCCACGTGAACATCCTGAGCGGCCTGTCGCATCTGCAGGCCGACACGTTCGGCGACGGAACCGGCGATCACCCTCGCTCTTCGGCCGTATGGCTGACCGGCGTGCACGCCTACGATCGGACCAGACCAGGCGTCGAAGTCCGTCTCGCGACAACCGCCGATCAGATCGCCGTGCGCGAAATCGGCAGGGACAGCCAGGTGGCCTCGCTTGAACTGTCCGTCGACTTTCCGACGCAGGCCGGCTGCGATTCCGGCGACTGCTTCTACGTCAACACCGTCTCCTGGCGCAACGAAACGACCCCAAACCTCGCCGAAACGCATCCGCGAATCGTCTTCGAGCGCCTCTTCGGCGACGGCGGCAGCCCGGGCGAGCGCCTGTCACGCGTGAAGGACGCCGGAAGCATTCTCGATTCGGTCACGGAAGAAGTGCGCTTCCTCGCCGCGACGCTCGGTCGAGGGGACCGCACGAAACTCACCGAGTACCTGGACTCGGTCCGCGAGATCGAGCAGCGCATTCAGAACGCGGAGTCGAAGGGAGCACAGTCCGTCGAGCTCCCGGCCCGTCCGATGGGTATCCCCGACTCGTTCGACGAGCACACCAAGCTGATGCTCGACCTCGTGGCCCTGGCCTGGCATGCGGACATCACCCGGGTCTTCTCGATGATTTTCGCCCGTGAGCTCAGCTCGCGGACGTTCCCGAACATCGGCATCACCGAGGGGCACCACCCCGTGTCACATCACCGGAACGACCCCGACTTGATCTCGAAGAAGGCGCGGATCGACACATATCACGTGCAGCTGTTCACTTACTTCCTCGAGAGGCTCAAGGCCACGCACGACGGCGACGGGTCGCTCCTCGACAACAGCCTGGTCATGTACGGGGGCGGCATGGGCGATGGGAACCTGCACCGGCATTCGAATCTGCCCTGCGTGCTGGCGGGAAAGCTCGGTGGCGCCTTCAAGACGGGCCAGCACCTGAGTTACCCGTTGGACACACCGATGTCGAACTTGCTCCTTACGATCCTCGACAAGGCTGGCGTGCGGCTGGATACGATCGGCGACAGCACCGGCCGGCTCGAGCCGGACTACCTGTCGCTGCTGTAGAAGTCGCGAGGAAGGGACCTGGAAGCTAGGCCGAAAGACACAAACGATCCGCTGCACGGAAGCAAAGGACCAGGGCAATATTCACTTCTGTGTAGCATCCGCGGCTGACGCCGCCGCTCGACGGGCGCGGAAAAACGCCGCTCCAGGGAGTTCGTTTTGGCCCACTTCGCGTGGGTCCCGCAACCCACGCGTCGGTCACCCCCTTTCGCGGCATTTTTCAGACTGCCGCCGATCGCGCCGCTCGCAGGCGGTGTCAGCCGCGAATGCTACACAGAACCGAATCAGCTCCAGACGGAAAGGGGACTCGGGACAAGTTGAGGTTGTCGCTACGTTCATCCGGACCGGTCGGAAACTGGCTGTGGCCGCGAACCGTTGGAGCGGCGCGTCGCACGCGTCAGACGGGAAACCGCGTCGGAGGCGCCGAAATCCGCCGCAGGTCACGGACCTGCGGCTTTGCCGCCGACCAGTCGCCGAAGACGCGGTTTCCCGCGCCGTCGACCCGGTTCGCGGACGCGGCCGGTTTGCGGCCGGGACAGGCGCAGATGCTACACGGAAA
>DATLLJ010000134.1:0-5135 GCA_035537875.1 Vicinamibacterales bacterium
GGGAGGCGGGCCCGGCACGTTGCGATACGCGACGTCGCCCAGGCCGTTGTCGCAACAATTGGCCGAGGTGGGCTACGCGCCAGCCGACATCACGTATCTGGCGTTTTCACACTTCCACTGGGACCACGTCGGGAACGGCAACCTCTTCGCGGGATCCACGTGGCTGGTGCAGAAATCCGAGCGCGACATCATGTTCGCCGACCCGCCGTCTCCGCGGACCGAGCCTGCGAATTTCCGCGCGCTCCAGAACAGCAAGACGGTGTTCATCCCGGATGGAGACCACGACGTCTTCGGCGACGGCACCGTCGTCATCAAATCGACGCCGGGCCACTCGCCCGGACACTCCGTGCTGTTCCTGAGGCTGAGGAACACCGGGCCGATTCTGTTGAGTGGCGATCTCTATCACTATCCTGAGGAAAGGACGCTGAACCGCGTCCCGACGACGGAATTCAACATTGCGCAGACCGTGGCGTCGAGAGCAGCCGTGGAGGCGTTCCTGAAACAGACCGGCGCCCAGCTCTGGATTCAGCACGACTTCACGGCCAACGCGAAGCTGAAAAAGGCGCCGGCGTATTACGAGTAAGAAACGGGCGCCACTGTCGGGGAAACTCACTATAATTGCGAGTCGCGGTCGGTTTCGGCGTCGGAATCGTCAGGAAAGGAGCCAGTCATGTTCGTTGCTCACTTCCTCGAGGGCCGAACCATTCGACGATCGGCCTTGACACTCGCGGCCGCCCTGGCCGCCTCGGGCGTCGCGACGGCCACAGAGCCGCCCCGGCCGGCCACGTTCGCGAAAGACGTCGCCCCGATTCTCCAGCAGAAGTGCCAGCACTGCCACCAGCCCGGATCCATCGCCCCGATGTCGCTGCGTACGTTCGAGGAGACGCGGCCGTGGGCGCGCGCCATCAAGGATCGCGTCATGCGTCGGCAGATGCCGCCGTGGCACATCGATCGGACGGTCGGCGTCCAGAGCTTCAAGAACGACATGTCGCTGAGCGACGATCAGATCGACACCATCGTCCGTTGGGTCGATGCGGGCGCGCCGCTCGGCGATCCGAAGGACATGCCGCCGCCGAAGCCGCTCGTCACCGATAACGAGTGGGTAGCCGTCAAGGACGGTCTTGGCAAACCGGATCTCGTGATCAAGGCCGACCCCTTCACGATGCCCGCGCAGCATCAGGACGTCTGGTGGCGTCCCCTGGCCGACATCGGCCTGACCGAGCCGCGCTGGGTGAAGGCGGTCGAAATCCGTCCGTCGACGCTGCGGGGACGAAGGATCGTCCACCACGCCGTTGCCTATCTGGTCCAGGACGACGATCCCGGTAGCATCAACCAGGGCACCGTCGCGGCCGTCACGAACAACAGCAACCGCGAAGAGCTGGCCGGCCGGCGCGCTCAGTTCATGGAATGGGCCATCGGCAAAGGCTACGATCTCTATCGTCCCGACACCGGGAAGCTGCTGCTGCCCGGCTCGAAGATTTCCTGGGACATCCACATTCACGCGGTCGGCGAGGAGATCACCGACGGCGTCGAGATGGGCGTCTGGCTCTATCCGAAAGGAGAAGAGCCGAAGCATCGCACCTACCTCATTCCGTTCACCGGGCTGAAGAGTCGAGCAGCGCTCGACATCCCACCGAATTCCCTGGCTCAGACCGAGGGCTTCACGATTCTGAAGGAGCCGGCGGTATTCGGGAACTTCCAGCCGCACATGCACCTTCGCGGCAGGGCGATGGAACTGGAAGCGATCCTGCCGGACGGCACGCAGCAGGTGATCAGCTACGTCGGGAACTTCAACTTCAACTGGATGACCAACTACATCTACGCCGACGATGCGGCGCCGGTGCTGCCGAGAGGAACCGTCATTCACGTGACCGCCTGGCACGACAACACGAAGACGAACAAGAACAATCCAGATGCCGATCAGTGGGTCGGCTGGGGCGATCGAACCGTGGACGAGATGGCCCACGCGTGGGTCAACGTGACCTACCTGACCGACGAGGAATACAAGGCGCTGATCGAACAGCGGAAGGCCGCGGCGTCCGACATGGCCCCGCAGCCGCGGTGAGCGAGCCGTGAGCGCATGGCCGAGTCGCTCGATTGGCGGTCTCGCCGCCGCCGTGCTGACAGCCGGCGTGCTTGCGTCCGCGCAATCGCTGCCAAACGAGCCTCAGCGCAACTCCGGCGCCAGCGTGACGGCTGCGTTCGAGGGATGGTTTCGAAACCCTGACGGCAGCTTCACGTTCCTCATTGGCTACTACAACCGGAATCAGGCACAGACGCTCGAGGTTCCGATTGGCCCGAACAATCGCATCGAGCCTGGCGGGCCCGATCGTGGTCAGCCCACGCACTTCCAGACCGGCCGCCAATGGGGCATGTTTGCCATCACGGCGCCGAGCGACTTCGGGCAGCAGCGGCTGGCCTGGACGATCGTGGCCAACGGCCAGAGCACGAGCATCCCTTTCTATCTGCATCCCGACTACGAGATCGCGCCGTTTCGCGAAGCCGCCGTCGGCAACACGCCGCCGACGCTGGCCTTCGACGAACGCGGTCCTGCGGTCCAGGGTCCGCTCGCGATGATCGTCGACCGCACGGCAACGCTGGGCAGACCGCTTACGCTGAACGCCTGGATTTCCGACGATGCCAAGTTCACGAGCTCGTCGGGTTTGCGTCCAAAAGACGCCGAGACTCGCGTGACCATCACGTGGACGAAGTACCGCGGACCGGGATCGGTGAAGTTCGATCCTGAGAGGCCGCGCGTCGAGCCAATGGAGGGCGGAACGGCCGGCTACAACGGCAAGGCTGCCACGACTGTCACCTTCAGCGAGCCGGGCGAGTACATGCTGCACGCGATGGTGAACGATCTTTCTGGCGCAGGCGGCGGCGGGTTTCAATGCTGCTGGACGACCGGGCTGGTCAAAGTGTCAGTCAGTCCTTGAACCCCTCGCCCGCAGGCCCGCGCCCCTGCCCCGCCTCCAGCCTCCAACCTCTGTCCTACTTCGCCATGGGCAGCCTGAAAGCGATGAACTCGCCCGAGTACGCGCCGCCGCTGACCGGTACGACGATGTACTGTCGTCCGGCGAGGCTGTAGGTGATGAGCGATCCGCTCTGGGGCGCCGGCATGAACACCTCCCCGACGTCCTTGCCCGACGCCTTGTCGTAGGCGCGCAGCATGGCGCCGCGCTGACCGGATGGCGTCGTGAAGAACCCGCTCTCGCCTGCTATCAGCAGCGTTTTCGTCACGAGCGTGCCGACCCGGCCCGCGCGGCCGGTGCGCGGAACCGTCACGCCCTTGAGCGCGGGATGATTCCGCACGTTGTCGGGCGTTTCGCCGTGGGCGATTTCCCACGCGCGCTCGCCGGTGTTGAGGTTGATCGCCACGATCCGCGAGTACGGCGGCTTCAGCAGCGGGAGCCCCTGCACGTTCGGCCCACCGCCTCCTCCTTCGCCGCCACCGCCGCCCGCGCCGGCTGCCGCCGGAGCAGCATTCGGGTCGCGCGCCCGGCCCGAAATGAAGTCCATATCCGACCTCGACGCATCTTTGACGAGCCCAAGTGCGGTGAACCCCGCGTTCGACGAGATGTAGAACATCCCGGTTTCGGGATCGAAGGACCCGCCGGGCCAGTTCGCGCCGCCGCCTGCGGTCGGCGACATCAGCGTGCCGAGCGGACCCGGCCACTGGCTCACGACCCCCGGCGTGAAGATGGGTCCCATTTTGTAGTTGGCTGCAACCTTGACGGCTTCCGCGCGAAGCTCGGGCGTGAAGTCGATGAGGTCGTCGACGGTGACGCCCTGTCGCTCGAACGCAGGCGGCTTCGTCGGGAACGGCTGGGTCGGCGAGTACCACTCGCCTGGCACATCGCCTTTGGGCACTGGCCTTTCCTCGATGGGCCATACTGGCTGGCCGTTCGTGCGATCGAACACGTACAAGAATCCTTGCTTGCTCGGCTGAGCGAGCGCCCTGATCTGCCGTCCGTTGACCGTGATGTTGCCCAGAATTGGCGCGCACGGAAAATCCCAGTCCCACATGTCGTGGTGGATCGCCTGGAAGTGCCAGACTCGCTTGCCGGTCTTCACATCGAGCGCCACGATGCTGTCCGCAAACAGGTTGTCGCCTGGACGGTGGCCGCCGTAGTAGTCACCGGTCGGCATCTCCGTCGCCAGGTAGACGTGTCCCAGCTCCTCGTCGCCGGACATCTGACCCCAGTTCCCCGTGTTGCCCGTGTAAGCCCACGAATCCTTCAACCAGGTCTCGTTGCCGAACTCGCCGGGCTGCGGGATGGTGTGAAAGATCCACAGTCGTCTGCCGGTCCGTGCGTCGTACCCTCTGACGTACCCCTTCTCGTTTCGCCGGCTCTTGGGCGCGCCGCCGGGCAAATGCGCGGCGCCGATGACGACGACGTCGCGCACCACGATCGGCGCGGCGTGGAGCCCGATCTCGCCGGTGACCGGATCCATCACCTGATCGTCTTCCTGTTTCAGATCGACGATGCCGTCTCGCCCGAAGGTGGGTACGGGACGACCGGTTGCGGCGTTGAGGGCGACCATCTGGTACCCCGGCGTGACGTAGATGATTCGCTCGTCTTTGCCGCCAGGGCCATCGGTCCAGTACGAGAGCCCGCGGCCCGAGAGTCTCCTCGGCGCCGCTTCCCCGCGCTTGCCTTCGTCGAGGCTGAACATCCACTTCATCTCGCCGGTCTCGGCGTTGAGCGCCACCACGGCGCGACGGGTGCCTGCCGTCGAGTACAAAACCCCATTCGCGACGAGCGGGGTGGACTCCAGATTGAACTCGGGCTGCGGACCCATGTTGTCGGTCTTGAACCGCCACGCCACTTCGAGGCTCTTGAAGTTGCTGGCGTTGATTTGCTCGAGCGGCGAGTAGCGCGTGTTCCCGAGGTCGGCGCCGTACGTGCGCCACTCGCCATTGGGCGCACCCGACTGCGCCGTGAGGGATGCCGGGGGTATCTGGGCCCAGACAATCAGACAGAACACCGGGCCTACGACCGCGAAGGGGTGACACAACGTACGTTTCATGACGTGTCTCCTTCTTGCCCTCAAGTCGGTTTGCAATCCCTTTACTGAACTTCGACGGGCTCCACAATCGCCTGCATCACGGCGCTGTCGAAATCGGCGTTCAG